>JBGCDV010000034.1:0-65956 GCA_045105735.1 Sulfitobacter sp.
CCCCAGATTGTTGAACGCGGCATTGGCGACAAACAAAACCCCGGGGAAAAAGAACGCAAGCGACAGCGGCCCGCAGAACAGATAGATCAGCTCGCGTGTGATCCCCTCGGCCTCGAACAGATCAGCTATAGGCCCCCGCAACCCGAACAACAGAGCGGAGACAAGCAAGATCACCACAAAGGTGAACCAAATGGCAGCCGTGAACCCCCCGCGCACCCGCGCAATGTTCCCCGCACCAAAATTCTGCCCGATGATCGGCCCCACCGCACCTGAAAGCGCAAAAATCACGCCAAAGGCCACGGGCGTCAGCCGCCCGACAACGGCCATGCCCGCCACCGCTTCTTCGCCATACCCCGCCATTGCGCGGGTGACAAAGGCCTGACCAACGGGCGTCGCGATCTGCGCCAGAATGGCGGGAAAGGCGATGGCAAGGATCGGGCTGAGGTCGCGCAGCATGCCCATGACTTTGGGCCGCACGATGCCACCGTAAATTCGCATCAAGGGCCAAAGCGCCATGCCGCAGATCACCAGCCGCGCGCACACAGAGGCAATGGCCGCACCCGTCAGTTCAAGGTTGAGACCAAAGATCAGGATCGGGTCGAGCACCGCATTGACCACACCCCCCGCGATGGTGGACAACATCGCCCGGCGCGCATCACCATGCGCACGCAGGACCGCCCCACCCATCATGCCAAGGATGAGAAATGGCATTGATGGGACAATGATTTGCATGAAATGCACCGCCAGCGCGGCGGTCTCTCCCTGCGCACCCAGCAAAGACACCAGCACATCCAGCGAAAGCCAAACGCCAATCGAAAATATCACTGAGAAAACAAAGCCGTAGGTCAGCGCATGCGTGGTTCTCTGGCGGGCCTGCTCTTCGTCTCCAGCGCCCAGTGCACGGGCCACCAAAGCCCCCGCGGCAATGGCCAATCCGATCCCAAAGGAGGTTGTGAAAAACAAGATCGCCCCGGCGTAACCGACCGCTGCGGCCAGTTCGGATTTGCCCAGCATGGAGATGAAAATCATATCCACGAAATCGACAATAAAGACCGCCATCAGCCCCAAGGAAGCCGTCAGCGACATCACCGTGACATGCCGAAACAGGCTGCCTGTGAGGAACTTTGCTTCAGCCATCTGCCCACTCTTTCAATGCGGAGCAGAGAGCAAAGCGGAACATCACCCGCGCGCCTTCACCACCTGCAAGAGCGGCATGACCGCAGCCATCTCCGGCCCGCTTTCCTGGCCTGTCAGGGCCAGCCGCAAGGGCCGGAACAAACCGCGCCCCTTGCGCCCTGTGGCGTCTTTCACTGCTGAGGTCCAACTGCTCCATGTGCCCTCATCAAAGGGCATATCGGGCAAAAGCGCCATGGCTTGTGTGATAAATGCGCGATCGTCGTCCTCAATCACCGGGTCAGCGCCATCGCGGAACATTGCCCACCAGCCGTCCAGATCACCCAGCGTTTCGATGTTTTCACGTGTCACTGCCCAAAACTGCGCGGCCATCTCATCAGGCACGCCAAGACCAGCAATCGTGTCAGCCACATCGCTCAGGTCAAGCGTCTGCAGATACCGCCCGGTCAGCGGGAATAGGTCCGCGACATCGAATTTCGTCGGCGCGGATCCGAATTTGTCGATGTCGAAACCTTCAATCAACTCTGCCATATCCGTGCGCAAGTCCACCGGATCGCTTGACCCAAGCCGCGCCATCAGGCTCAGCAGCGCCATCGGCTGAATGCCCTGCGCGCGCAAGTCGCGCAGCGCCAGTGTGCCCAGACGTTTCGACAGCGCCTCACCCTGTGGGCCGGTCAGCAGCGAATGGTGCGCAAAATTCGGGTGGTCATGGCCCAGCGCCTGCATGATCTGAATTTGCGTGGCCGTATTGGTCACATGGTCAGAGCCGCGCACCACATGGGTCACGCCCATCTCTGTATCGTCCACAACACTGGCCAGCGTATAGAGGATCTGCCCATCGCCCCGGATCAACACCGGGTCAGAGACGGAGGCCGCATCAATGGAGATATCACCCAGAATGCCGTCATTCCACTCGATCCGCTCCTGATCCAGCTTGAAGCGCCAGACGCCATCGCCCCGCTCTGCGCGCAGCTTGGTTTTCTCTTCTTCTGACAGCGCGAGGGCCGCACGGTCATAGACCGGGGGCTTGCCCATGTTGAGCTGCTTTTTGCGCTTCAGGTCCAGCTCTGTCGGCGTCTCGAACGCTTCATAAAACCGCGCCTTTTCGCGCAGTTCTTCGGCGGCGGCATGGTATTTCTCCAACCGCTCAGACTGCCGTTCAACCCGGTCCCAGTGCAGGCCCAGCCACTCCAGATCCTGCTTGATCCCGTCGACGTACTCCTCTTTGGAGCGCTCCGGATCAGTGTCGTCAATCCGCAAGATAAATTGCCCGCCCGCCTTGCGCGCGATGAGACAGTTCATCAGCGCCGTGCGCAGGTTGCCCACATGGATGTATCCGGTGGGGGAGGGGGCAAAGCGGGTGGTTGTGTTGGACATCTGGTCTACTCCTGATCGTGCCGCTCACCTGTCATACGGGGGTGTGATTGTCCAGCAAGCCGCAGGACTACTTCGGCGTCACTGGCCAATGCGTCGCCAAATCCCTGAGCCCTGCCTGCACCAGCTCAGCCAGCACATCCATATCCGCATCCGCCAGTTTATTCAGATAGAGGCAGGATTTGCCCTTGGTGTGCTTGCCAAGGCGACCCAATATATCGCTGAAATCCGCATAACCCGGCATGATGTAGATGCTCAGCTTGGCCTTGCGCGGTGCAAACCCGGTGGCAAACCAGCGGCCAGTGCGGCCCGATTTATAGGTATAATCATAAGCCCCGTAGCCCAGCATGTTGCCAGACCAGAGCGCCGGTTCATACCCTGTCACCCTTCGGAAAAAAGCATCAAGTTCCACCGCCTCGGCGTGGCGGCGTGCAGGCTCCACACCGGCAAGAAATTCAGCAACATCCGACATTCTGACCCTCCCTCACGCGGTCCCAACCTATCACAAGAGGGGCCCCGCGTCACATCCGGCTTTGGCAAAGCCCACGCCGTTTTTTCCTCGTCATTGCCGCTGGATTGGCGCTAGTCTGAGACATCTCATTTCGGAAACCGGCCACCTCGTGCACGTCCTTATCGTTCTTGATCATCCTGATCCTGCGTCTTTCACCGCCGCCGCGGCAGCGCGTTTCGCTGCGGGCGCGCAGGCCGCAGGACACACCACCGAAGTCGCGGACCTGCATGCCGAAGGGTTTGATCCGCGCTGGTCCATGGCAGATATCGAAGGGGACAACAGCGGCACGCCGCCCCAGGACATCCTGTCAGAACAGGCGCGGATTGCGCGCGCAGATGCCGTTTGCTTTGCCTTTCCCCTGTTCTGGTGGGGCATGCCAGCAGTGACCAAGGGTTGGGTGGATCGTGTGTGGTCCTGGGGCTGGGCCTATGACCAGTTGGACGACCCCGACGTGTCGTTGCAACGACCCAGGACCGGCGTGCTGTTGGTACCGGCGGGTGCCCGCTCGGATGAGATGCTGGAGCTTGGGTATGCCAAGGCCATCGAGACGTCATGGATGCACGGCACCTTTGGCTATTTTGGGTTCACGCCCCGCCACATTGAACTGCTCTGCGGGTCAAAAGGGTCCGACGCACGGCGCGCAACGCTGTTGCAACGGGCCTATGACACTGGATTTGCCCTGCGCCCGCCGGGATCGCAGACGGTTTCGGTAAAGTAAGGGGATAACTTGCTGGATCAGCCGCCTTCTTGCAGCGCGCCGTTTTCCCAGTCGCCGCTGGCTTCCTCACCTGAGGCATAGCGCATGGTGCCGGCGCCCTGCCGCCGACCCGCCTGAAAGTTGCCTTCGTAAATGTCGCCATTGGCATAGGTCGCAGTGCCCTGTCCTTCAATCTCTCCGCGGATCCACGCCCCTTCGTACTGAAAACCGCTGGCCATGACGATCTTGCCAGTGCCGTGGCGCTGGCCTGCTTCAAACGTCCCGGTGTAGACCGTGCCATCAGGATAGGTGGCAGTACCAATCCCGTGCCGCTGACCATCCTGCCATTCGCCCTCATAGCGATAGCCATCAGCATAGGTCATGACCCCTTGCCCATGGTTGCGTGCATTTTTGAAGCCGCCTTCATAGATCACGCCATTTGGATAGGTTGCGCGCCCCTGTCCTTCAATCACGCCCGCCAGCCACCCGCCCTCATAGGTGGAGGCATCGGGATAGGTGATCTTGCCCTCTCCATCCGCCAGATCATTGCGAAACGACCCCTCATAAATGGACCCATCGGGATAGGTCACCCGGCCCTGCCCCTCAATTTGTCCCGCAACCCATGATCCGGTGTAGGTATATCCATCTGTGCCCGTGAACGTGCCCTGCCCGTCGCGACGGTCGTCCTTGAAATCACCGCGATACACATCGCCATTCTGATAGGTCACGGTGCCCTTGCCCTCGCGGCGTCCGCCGACAAGCTGTCCTTCATAGACATCACCGTTGGGCTGAGTCAGCGCACCCATGCCGTCAATCTGACCGTCTTTCCACAGACCTACATAGACAAGGCCATCGGGCATGGTCAGCGTACCAGTGCCGTTGCGCTTGCCCGCCGCTATCTCTCCGTCATAGACCGCGCC
Source organism: Sulfitobacter sp. (assembly GCA_045105735.1). GTDB lineage: Bacteria > Pseudomonadota > Alphaproteobacteria > Rhodobacterales > Rhodobacteraceae > Sulfitobacter. The sequence goes on from JBGCDV010000034.1 coordinate 4,637, forward strand.
GTCGGGATAGGTGATGATCCCCATCCCTTGTTTGGCCCCATCCACCCAGTCGCCCTTGTATTCATAGCCACCGGGGCTTTGCATGACGCCTTTGCCATGATGCTTGGCATTGCGGAACTGCCCCTCATAGCGCACGCCATTTGAATAAAGCGCGATGCCCTTGCCCATAATCGCCCCCGCAAGCCATTCGCCCTCATAGGTGCCGCCATCCGCAAAGGTGATCTTGCCAAAGCCGTCGGGCTTGCCTTTGTCAAAGTTACCCTCATAGACCGAGCCATTGGGGAACCGGGCTACACCTTCGCCCTTGATCTCTCCATCCACCCAAGTCCCGGAATATTCATACCCGTTGGGCAGCTTGTAGGTGCCCTCACCATGCTGAAGCCCACCACGAAAGGTACCCTCATAGATGCCACCATCGTCGTATTGCTTGGTCTGGACACTCCCATCCTGAGCCAGCGTGGCTGCGGGAAACAAGATCAGACCTAGAAAGAGAGCACGCAACAACATCGGGAACCTTGCTTTGGACAGAGTGACGTAGAGTTCGCACGCAGCCTAAGCACAGCCGCTTTGGGGGGCAACGTCTTTTCGGGATATCACAGGCACCACCCTGCGATACGCAGGAGTTGGCCCATATCCCCTTTCCCCCGAGCGCTGATCTGCTACATCCCTGTGCGACACTCCGCATGAGGGCCGCACCATGGCAGACCGTTTTCGCATCACACTGGGCCAGTTGAACCCGACCGTCGGTGATCTGGCAGGCAACGCCGATCTGGCGCGCAAGGCATGGGCCGCTGGCAAAGAAGCAGGCGCAGACCTTGTTGCCCTGCCCGAAATGTTCATCACCGGCTACAACGCACAGGATCTGGTGATGAAACGCGCGTTTCAGCTGGATGTGATGACCCATATTGAGGCGCTCGCAGCCGATTGCGCGGATGGCCCGCCACTGGCCATTGGCGCACCTTGGGCAGAGGGAACCGAGCTTTTTAACGCCTATTTGATCCTCAAGAACGGCAAAATCGCCTCGCGGATGCTCAAGCACGAACTGCCGAATGAAACCGTCTTTGACGAGGTCCGCATCTTTGACAGCGGGCCGCTAGGCGGGCCTTACGCGGTAGGCAACACCCGCGTCGGCTCCCCCATTTGCGAGGATGCCTGGCACCCGGATGTCTCAGAAACACTCACTGAAACCGGGGCGGAATTCCTGCTGGTGCCCAATGGCTCCCCCTACTACCGGGGCAAGATGGAGACGCGGATGAACGTCATCGTCTCGCGGGTGATTGAGACCGGGCTGCCGGTGATTTACCTCAACATGGTTGGCGGTCAGGACGATCAGATTTTCGATGGCGCGTCCTTTGCGCTTAACCCCGGTGGCAAGCTCGCGATGCAATTGCCCGCCTTTGACGAGATCATCACAAACGTCGATCTGGAGCGCACGACCGAAGGATGGCGGGTTGTTGAGCAACCTTTGGCGCATTTGCCGGATACATGGGAATCAGATTACCGCGTGATGGTGCAGGGCCTGCGCGACTACATGGGCAAGACCGGTTTCAAGAAAGTCCTGCTGGGTCTCTCTGGCGGGATCGACAGCGCCATCGTCGCCACCATCGCCGCCGATGCGCTGGGGCCAGAAAACGTGCGCTGCGTGATGCTGCCGTCTGAATACACCTCGCAAGCCTCGCTCGACGATGCCGAAGCGGTCGCCAAGGCCCTTGGATGCCGATACGATTATGTCCCGATCAAAGAGGGCCGCGCGGCGATCACCAACACGCTTGCCCCCTTGTTCGAAGGCACTGAACCCGGGCTGACAGAAGAAAACATCCAGTCCCGCCTGCGCGGTCTGTTGCTGATGGCACTCTCCAACAAGTTTGGTGAAATGCTGCTGACCACAGGCAACAAATCAGAGGTCGCGGTGGGTTACGCCACAATCTATGGCGATGTGTCTGGTGGCTATAATCCGATCAAAGATATGTATAAAACACGGGTGTTTGAGACCTGCCGCTGGCGCAACGCCAATCACCGGGATTGGATGATGGCACCCGCAGGCGAGATGATCCCCGAGAGCATCATCACCAAGCCCCCCACCGCAGAATTGCGCGAAGACCAGAAAGACAGCGACTCGTTGCCTGACTACCCTGTGCTCGACCGCCTGCTGGAAATCCTCGTGGATCAGAACGGTTCCATCGCGGATTGCGTGGCCGAAGGGTTTGAGCGGGAGACCGCAAAGAACGTGGAACATCTGATCTACATTTCGGAGTACAAGCGCTTTCAATCCGCCCCCGGCCCACGTCTGACCAAAGGCGCGTTCTGGCTCGACCGGCGTTACCCGATTGTGAACCGCTGGCGCGATCCCAGCTGAGTTTATGGACACGCCCGTCCTGATCCGCATCAACCGCAAACGCTGTATACTTCTGGGGGGTCTGCACGGCTTTTTTGGCCTGTTCATGCTGGCCATCTCGCTGGGTGTTCTTTTGAACGTCGGCTCTGGCTGGTTGGTGTTTCTGGGGGTGTTGTGCGGCGCGCTATTTCTCTTTTTCGCGGTCTTTTTCATTGGGCTGGCGCGGCGTAACCCAGTGGCCCTGCGCATGGATAACAAAGGCATTTCAGGATTTTACTGTGACCCCGCCAGTTGGGAAGAGATCAAATCAATTGATACCTTTACTGGCCAGAAACATCATCGGTTTCTGGGGTTTGAGCTGCATGACCCTGTGGCGTTTCGGGATCGTCAGACACCGTGGCGGCGCTACGTCTCTCATACAAACGGCAAGGCGCGCAATCTGCATCTTGTGGTGCCTGAGATCGTGCTGAAAGACGCAAAAGTTGACGACATGCTCGTCCCGGCGCGCGCGTTGAAAGAGGCCAGCAGGGGCACAGATGATCTCCACCCCGCGCGCCAATCCTAACGAGGGCATCCAGCCCACCTCTACCCCACAAGGAAGTGACTTGAGACCTGGAGCGCGCCGCGCCATCATGGGCCTCATGCGTATTCTCATTGCACTCCTGATCTTCCTTGCTCCACCCGCTTTTGCCTGTGGAGCTGACACCAATTGCACCTTGGATGAACGTCACTACCGCATCGCGATGCCCGAGGGGCATGATGGCGCCACACAGGTCCCGGCCCTCATCTGGTCACACGGCTATCGTGGCTCCGCTGCCGGGGTCATGCGCAACAAAGGATTACGCAGAATGCTTTCCGATGCGGGCTTTGCGCTCATTGCGGCGCAGGGGGTGAACGGCACGTGGGATTTGCCCAACGGTCCCCGCACGATGGACAGCGACGGGGCCTTTGAATTTAGCTATTTTGACGCGGTGATTGCAGATGCAACGACGAGGTTCACCGTCGACCCTGCGCGCATCATCGCCTCTGGGTTTTCTGCGGGCGGCATGATGGTCTGGAACCTTGCCTGCTCACATCCTGAGAAATTTGCCGGTTTCATCCCCATGTCCGGCACCTTCTGGCTCAAACCGCCAGAGGCCTGTGCGGCTCCGGTTTCCTCCATCGTCCACATCCACGGAACCCTCGACAAAACGGTGCCGCTCACCGGGCGGCCGATCGCAGAGACCCATCAGGGTGACGTCGAAGAAGCCCTTGCCATGTATCAAGAGTTTGGGGGCTTTGGTGCGCCTGAACGCTTGGAAACCGGCCCGCTGACCTGTCGCCACCGCAACAATCCAGAAGGTGAAATCCTGCAGTTCTGTCTCTTTGAAGGGGGCCATTCGTTCAGCAAGGATATGCTTGGCCATGGCATCAGCGAATTGCAGGAAGCCGGGCAGTTGTAGTTCCCGCCGTCGGGGCTGTGCAAAGCGGTCATCACCGGTTATGAAGCGCGGATCATTCCACAACCAAAGATCTGATCATGCCCAGAACCTTTACCACCCAACGAGAGCTGCGCTTTGGCGACTGCGACATCTCGGGCACGGCGTATTTTCCCGCCTATCTGGATATCCTCAATGGCGTGAATGAGGAATTCTGGGCGCATCTTGGCTATCCGTGGCATGAGATCATCTGGAAAGACCGCTGGGGCACGCCAACCGTGCATCTGACCTGCGATTTCTCGATCCCGTCGCTGTTTGGTCAGACGCTGACCTTTGATTTGCGGGTGATCAAGGTGGGACGGTCTTCTGTTACGTTGCGCCATGAGATCAGCTGCGAGGGCGAAAAACGCTGGAACAGCACGCAGGTGCTCGCGGCCTCCGATCTTGACAAGCACACGTCCGTGCCTTGGCCGGATGAGGTCAAGGCGACGCTCGATGAATGGCTCGTGACGGAGTAGATGAGCCGCGAGGGAAAGGCAGCTTTCCTTTGGGTCAAATCACCGCCGCAAGGTATAAGGTCTCAGTTCCTCAGGCCGGTTCTGGAGGTAGGCCACCGTCACACGCCGCTTCTCACCACCCCGTTTGACCCCTTCTGTCGGTGCCTGAACGAACCCAAAGACATCCGGAAGCACCTCTTCGAGATGCGCATAGATGTTTTGCCAAACTTGCCGCACCCGGTCGCGGGACACTCCCATGCGCTTGGCAATTTCCACATCCGTCATCCCTTCCAGTGCGCCCAGAACAACCTCCTGTTCTTGGAGCACAAGCCGGAGTTTCGGTTTTTGACAGTATAACAGCGCCTTGGCGATCCCTGTCGCCTTGTCCGGGGTCAGGTTATCGCGCGACACGCCATAAACCGCACGCGGACCGCGCCCCTCGCTCGACAAGCTAAAGGGGTGCTGGGGGGTCACGTCAAACAACTTCGGGTTTCCACCCGATTCTTGCACATGTCCAACTGCGATCTCTGTCTCGTGCATGCTGCGCCGAATGTTAAAACCCGCATGGACAGCGACATAGACCGGCACCACAGCGTTCAGCATTTGGTGTGCCCAGAGGTCTTCAAAGTCAAAATTCTCCTGCACATAGTCCAGCACAAACATTTCCAGACCACCTGCGGCGTTACGCGATGCCTGTTCGTGCAAGTTCAGGAATACGGAAGCATCGCCATCCCGATACCGGGTCAGCAATGCGCAATTGAGATAAGGCCGGGGCCGCGCGACATACTCATTCGCAATTGTCTCCGGCAAGAAACAACTCAATCCCGCAGCCACACATCGCGGATTTGCCCCTTCGGCAAATACAACACCGCCGTGCAACATGCGTTTTTCAAGAAGGTCTTCCAGCACCTCGGGCAACCACGCACCCCAGTCTTCGGTATCCGGCAGAAACTCTTGCCACAGCGCGACAACGCCTTTGCCATCTCCTGCGCGCATCGGGCGGGCGTCTATAGGCTCTGACATGGCATGAGGTTCCTACCCTTTAAGGGGATTGCGAAGGGCAAATGTGCCTCACTACCGTGTACCGCAAACCCTGCGTGACGCAAAGCGATGCGCCGGGCAATCAATGACAACGTGAGGACAGCACGCCATGGCCGGGTTAGATGTGAAAAAGCTCAAGGACAAAGCAACCGTCAAAAAGGAGTTGCCAAAGGCGGTGGAGCTGGACCCTGCATGGTGCACACTGACAACGGAAATGTTCAGCCTTCAGGATGAATTTGAAGCCGCCGTCGGCCCTCTGCAAAAGAAAATCCTCGCCCATTCCCGGAAACTCTACACCCGCTCCGATAAAGTCCTCAAAGAGCTCAAGAAGGACAAAAAGGGCAACAAGTATGAAATCGAAAGAGTGCTCTTGGTCAGGAAGTTCGCATATACCATAGGCACCGTGATGAAGGGCAGCATGATGCCTTACTAGCGTCTGGCTCCGCCTCGAGGTCAGGACCTAGACCACGTCACCTGCATCCAGCCGCACCAGCCACGCGTCCGCATCCCGCAACACTGTTTCGCGCCGTTCCGCATCCATGCGGTCCCATGTCCGGTACATGTTCCCCATACGGGCATTGTTCGCAAATCGGTCGCGGTGGCGATCCAGAAAATGCCAGTAGAGCAGATTTAAAGGACAGGCACCTTCGCCCGTTTTGACACTCACCTTATAGGCGCAGCCCTTGCAGTAATCCGACATCCGGTTGATGTAAGCCCCTGACGACACGTATGGTTTTGACGCGATGATCCCGCCATCCGCAAACTGGCTCATGCCAACGGTGTTGGGGCTTTCCACCCATTCAAAGGCATCCGCATAGACCGCCAGATACCATTCGTGTACCTGCGCGGGGTCTATCCCGGCCAGCAATGCAAAGTTGCCCGTCACCATCAGCCGCTGGATGTGATGTGCATAGGCTTGCTCTTGCGTCTGGGCCACGGCGTGCGAGACACACTTCATCTTGGTCTCCGCCCCCCAATAGAATGCCGGCAGGTCCCGATCATGGCCCAGCACATTCCGCGTCGGATACTCCGGCCCCTCAAGGAAATAGATCCCCCGCACATATTCGCGCCAGCCGATGACCTGACGGATGAACCCTTCGGCCGCATTGATCGGCACGTCGCCGTTTTTCCACGCCGCCTCAACAGCCTGACAAATCTCCAACGGATCAAGCAATCCGATGTTGAGGTAAGGCGAGAGGACCGCGTGATAGAGAAACTGATGCCCCTCCAGCATCGCATCCTGATAATCGCCAAACCGGGGCAGCGCATGGGTTACAAAGTAGGTCAAAGCATCCAGCGCCTGCGCGCGTGTTGTGGCAAATCCAAAGGGCCGCAGATCCCCGAAGTGATCACCAAACCGCGCCTCAACCAGCGCCAGAACCTCTTCCACGACAGTGTCGGGTTCAAACCACAAAGGCCCTTCAACCGTCACATCATCCGGCGCCGCCTTGCGATTGTCGTGGTCATAATTCCACTTGTCACCAGCGGGTTTGTCCCCGTCCATCAACAGCCCCGTCTTGCGCCGCATATCGCGATAGAAATACTCCATCCGCAGCGCCTTACGCCCTGTCGCCCATGCTTCAAACTCTGCATGGCTTGCGATAAAGCGATCATCGGTAAGAATGTGGGTTTTGAACGGCGCATCCCTGAGCGCATTGATCAGACGCCACTCCCCCGGCTCGGTACAGATCACGCCGCTGGCACCGGTCTCTTCCATCCTGCGCAACAGCTCTCCCACGATGGAGCCTGCATTGTCCTCGTCATCCAGGGTCGTGTAGCGCACATCCCATCCCTGATCCCGCAATTCCTGTGCAAATTTGCGCATTGCAGCAAAGATCAGAGCGATCTTCTTGGGGTGATGTTTGACGTATCCGGCCTCTTGGCTGACCTCAGCCATGACCACAACATCACTGGACAGGTCCGCCTTGCGCAGCGCCTCCACGCCCTGAGACAGCTGATCCCCCAGCACTAGAACAAGGCGGCTCACCACGGCACCTCTTTACCTGCCCAATCGAAAAATCCACCGGTTTGCGCAGGCGTCAGACCATCCATCACGGACAGCAGGTTTTCCGCCGCCTTCGCCGGGGCGACCGCCGGATGCCGCCCCAGATACTTCTCGGTAAATGCGGTGGCCACCGTGCCCGGATGCAGCGCCACGCAGACGGTCTCTTTATGTGTCCGCCCCAGTTCAATCGCTGCCGTATGCACAACCTGATTGACCGCTGCCTTGGCCGCCCGGTAGCTGATCCAGCCGCCCATCCTGTTGTCCCCGATGGAGCCAACCCGCGCTGACAATACCCCGATCACACTACGCCCCTTGCGCGGCAGCAACGCCTGCGCCTGCGCCAATACCAGCGCCGGACCCACAGCATTTAACGCAAACTGCTCCATCATCGCGCGCGCATGTATCGCGCGGATCGTTTTCTCCGGCGCGGCCCCGTCGATCTCAAGCGCGCCCGTTGCCACGATCACGCGGTCAAATGGCCCTTTCAGCCCGCCCAGATGCGCCTCCACCGAAGCCTCATCCGTGATGTCGAACCCATCGCCAGACCGCGACAGGCCCGTCACATCCTCGCCCCGCGCCTCACAGGCCCCCAGCAACGCCGATCCGATCCCGCCGGATGCACCCAATATCAAAGTCTTTGTCATGCGGCGCGACGTAGCGGCAAAGCGTGGCGCTTCAATGCTCCTTTTTGCCAAAAATACTCATGCGCCTCACCTGCCTCACCCGATCCATCAAAGTTGACACTCCCCCTTCCCATTTCAAATCACTTGCCTATAACTGGTGCCATGACACACGCTGCACATACCTCGACCCCATCGCGCCCCGCCGCGATGCTGCTGCGTGCAAACCTGCTGCTGCTAATCCGCCTCTGAGCGTGCCATCCCGGCGCGTCCGCTCAGAGGGCATCGCACCGCGCCATGGATTTCAAACAGCAGAACGAAAGAACCCGACATGACTGACAAACAGACCCAAGACCGCGTGTTGATCTTTGACACGACCCTCCGCGATGGCGAACAATCCCCCGGTGCCACGATGACCCATGCTGAAAAGCTGGAAATCGCGGGCTTGCTGGACGAGATGGGCGTGGACATCATCGAAGCGGGATTCCCCATCGCCTCTGAGGGTGATTTTGCCGCCGTGTCAGAGATCGCCAAAAACGCGAAGACGTCGGTGATCTGCGGCCTTTCAAGGGCGCAGATTGGCGACATCGACCGCTGTTGGGAAGCCGTGAAACACGCCAAACAACCGCGTATTCATACCTTTATCGGCACCTCGCCCCTGCACCGCGCCATTCCAAACCTCACCATGGATGAGATGGCGGAGCGCATCCACGAGACCGTGACCCATGCCCGTAACCTGTGCGACAATGTGCAATGGTCCCCAATGGACGCTACCCGGACGGAACTGGACTATCTTTACCGCGTCGTCGAAATCGCGATCAAAGCGGGGGCGACGACGATCAACATCCCCGACACCGTCGGCTACACCGCGCCACGCGAAAGCGCCGATTTGATCACCAAACTGCTCGAAAACGTGCCCGGCGCGGATGAGGTCGTCTTTGCCACCCATTGCCACAACGATCTGGGCATGGCGACCGCCAACAGCCTTGCGGCGGTTGAGGCAGGCGCACGGCAGATCGAATGCACCATCAACGGTCTGGGCGAACGTGCGGGCAACACAGCACTCGAATAGGTCGTGATGGCCCTGCGCGTGCGCAATGACATCATGCCTTACGCCACGCAGATCGACGCAACCAAGATCATGAACATCTCGCGCCGCGTATCCGCCGTTTCGGGCTTTCTTGTGCAGCCCAACAAGGCAATCGTGGGCAAGAATGCCTTTGCCCACGAAAGTGGCATCCATCAGGATGGCATGCTCAAAAACGCTGAGACGTTCGAAATCATGCGTCCTGAGGATGTGGGTCTGACTGAGACCAACATCGTGATGGGCAAACACTCCGGTCGCGCAGCACTGCGTTCCAAGCTGGAGGACCTCGGATTTGAATTGGGCGACAACCAACTCAAGGATGTCTTTGTGCGGTTCAAGGAACTGGCCGATCGGAAAAAGGAAATCTACGAAGATGACCTGATCGCCCTGATGCGCACCACAACAGACCCCGAAGAAGACAGGGTTTCATTGGTGTCCATGCATGTAGTTTGCGGCACCGAAGGCCCCAATCAAGCGCGCATGACACTCAACATTGACGGGGCGGAGCACAGCACAGAGCAAACCGGCGACGGCCCTGTGGATGCGGCGTTCAATTGTGTCAAAGCACTTGTTCCTCACGAGGCGCGGTTGCAGCTTTATCAGGTGCATGCGGTGACCGAAGGGACGGACGCGCAGGCAACTGTTTCGGTCCGTATGGAAGAAGACGGGCGCATTGTGACGGGTCAGTCGGCCGACACCGATACGGTCGTTTCCTCAACCCGCGCCTATATTCATGCCCTCAACCGTTTGTTGGTGCGGCGCGAAAAGGGTGGCACCGACAAACGTGAAGTGAGCTACAAAGACGCGCCGTAGCGGCCGGGCGGGCTGGAAGCCCGCCTTACAGGCGCTCCATGGAAAGCGTGAAATGCGCTGATATGGTGCGCTTGAGTATTTTTGGCAAAAAGGAGCGGGGGTTGGCCGCTCCTTTTTTATGTGGGTGGTGTGCCTTGAGGATGTCAGGGGGCATCTTGCCCGCGCTCAAGCGTAGGGGTTCTTTGGATCGCGGTCATCTGACAACGACCGCTGTGACCGCTGCACGATCATCACCGTGGCATCTGCCAGATGCTCCCGCTCAATCGCATCGGCCCCGCGCGCAACCCGCAGTTTGTGCGCCTCCAGCATCACTTCGGCATGGCTGCTTCCGCGGGGCGGAATGAACGTATAGCAGGCCAGTTCGATCAACAGGCCCAGCGGGTCTTTAAAGTAAATCGAACGCATGAACCCGCGGTCTTTGATCCCAGAGTTGCTGATCCCGCGCTCGCCCAACCGCTCAAGCACCTGATCGAACATGGCACGGTCCACCTCAAACGCGATGTGATGTACACACCCGGCGTCGGTGGGGGTGCGGTCATGCACCGGTGCGCGCGCCTCGTTGGTGAAGATCGTGATCAACCGTCCGTCACCGGGATCAAAGTAAAGATGTCCTTCGTCCGGATCATCCAGATTGCGCTGATCGAATATGAACGGCATGCCCAGCACCCCTTCCCAGAAGTCGATGCTGCTTTGCCGGTCCGCACCTGTCAGCGTGATATGATGCACACCCAGACTCTAGATTTTCTTCATGTGGGAACCTTTCTGATCGCGGGCTTTCAGCGCACCCTACCGCAGTGGCGACAACATGCCCACGGTGCAAAAACACCCCCTTTCGCCCGTCACAGGCCACGCCTATAAGAGCCCCCAGCCTGCCTCCCACGAGTCGCGGGCACATCTGGCATTTGACGACTTCAAGCAAGGCACATAGGCGCATGAACCTCTTTGGAAACCTCGGTGGGCTGTTCTCTTCTGATATGGCGATTGACCTCGGCACCGCGAACACGCTGGTCTATGTCAAAGGGCGTGGGATCATCCTGTCTGAACCGTCCGTTGTGGCCTATCATGTGAAGGACGGCGTCAAGAAGGTGCTCGCCGTGGGCGAAGACGCCAAGCTGATGCTGGGCCGCACCCCCGGCAGCATTGAGGCGATCCGCCCGATGCGCGAAGGCGTGATTGCGGATTTTGACACCGCCGAAGAGATGATCAAACACTTCATCCGGAAGGTCCACAAACGCTCAACTTTTTCCAAGCCCAAGATCATTGTTTGCGTGCCGCACGGGGCAACCCCTGTTGAAAAACGGGCGATCCGACAGTCGGTATTGTCGGCGGGTGCACGCCGCGCGGGCCTGATTGCCGAACCCATCGCTGCGGCGATTGGCGCGGGCATGCCGATCACTGACCCCACCGGCAACATGGTTGTGGACATTGGCGGTGGAACAACCGAGGTCGCGGTGCTCAGCCTGGGTGACATCGTCTATGCTCGCTCTGTGCGCGTGGGTGGTGACCGCATGGATGAGGCAATCATCAGCTACCTGCGCCGTCAACAGAACCTGCTGGTGGGGGAAACCACAGCCGAACGGATCAAAACCTCTATCGGCACAGCGCGGATGCCCGATGACGGGCGGGGCACCTCAATGCAAATTCGCGGCCGCGACCTGCTCAATGGCGTGCCAAAGGAAATCGAAGTCACACAGGCCCAGATCGCCGAAGCCCTTGCCGAACCGGTGCAGCAGATCTGCGAGGCGGTGATGACCGCGCTTGAGACAACGCCGCCCGATCTGGCAGCGGACATTGTGGACCGCGGTGTGATGCTGACGGGTGGGGGTGCGCTTTTGGGGGATCTCGATCTGGCCCTGCGCGAACAGACCGGGCTTGCTGTCTCCATTGCAGACGAATCCCTCAACTGCGTGGCATTGGGGACCGGCAAGGCGCTGGAGTACGAAAAACAGCTGCGCCACGCCATCGACTACGACAGCTGATCTTTGCTAGACTAGGCAGAGGCCCGGGCATCCGGGCAGGAGCGTAACGGACATGGCAAGCGACCGTTCAAACAGCAGTGACTACACCGCCCCGCTGCGGCGGCTGTTGTTGGCTGTGTTGATCCTTTTGCTTGGCGCGACCTTTCTGGTGTGGCGCATCGATAGCCCCCGGGTTGAACGGTTCCGCGCGCAGATCACAGATCGATTGGTTCCCAACCTTGATTGGGCGATGGCTCCTGTCACCGGGGCCATCAATCTGCTGCGCGATTTTCAATCCTATCAACGGCTTGCGGAACAAAATCAGGAACTGCGCTCGGAGCTTCGCCAGATGCAGGCGTGGAAAGAGGCCGCGCTGCAGCTGGAGCAGGAAAACGCGCGGCTGCTTGACTTGAACAAAGTGCGTCTTGATCCGCTCCTCACGTTCATCACCGGCGTTGTCCTTGCCGACAGCGGCTCCCCCTTTCGCCAATCGGTGCTTTTGAATGTCGGGGCGCGGGATGGCATTGTGGATGGCTGGGCCACGATGGATGGCATCGGGCTTGTTGGCCGCATCTCCGGCGTGGCCGAAAACACCGCCCGTGTGATCCTGCTCACCGACGCCTCCAGCCGCATTCCCGCAACCATTCAGCCGTCCGGTCAGGTTGCGATTGTCGCCGGTGACAATACCGCCGCGCCACCAATTGATTTTCTTGAAAACCCCGATCTGGTGCGTCCCGGTGACCGGGTGATCAGTTCGGGTGATGGCGGCGTTTTTCCCGCAGGTCTGCTGATCGGTCAGGTGGCAGCGGACCCCGGTGGACGTTTGCGGGTGCGGCTAGCCGCGGATTATGAGCGTCTCGAATTTCTGCGGGTGCTGCGCCATTACGGCACCGAAGCGGTCTCAGACACCGCGCGGATCATCACGCCTGAGGGGCCGCTTGCCGATGCGGAGGATGTGATCAGTGAATGAACTTTCGCAAACACGGCTTTGGCTGATGCGCGCGTCATTCTTGCTGCTCACGCTGGTGATCCTGTTCTTCCACCTTTTGCCGCTCGAGACGACACCGCGCCGCTGGGCCGGACCCGATGTGCTCTTGTGCTTTGCCTTGGCATGGAGCCTGCGCCGCCCGGAATATGTACCCTCCATCGTTCTCGCGTTGGCTTTCCTTCTGGCAGACTTGCTTCTGCAACGTCCACCCGGCCTCTGGGCGATGCTGGCGCTAATTGGATGCGAGAACTTCAAGTCGCGCAGCAGGTCGCTGCGGGATGCAAACTTTGCTGCGGAATGGATCACCGCGAGCCTGCTGATCGTCGCAGTGATGCTCGCTTACCGGGTCATTCTGGGCCTTGTGCTGGTCGAAGTGCCCAGCCTCGCACTCAGCATCTCGGAATTGGCCCTGACGCTTCTGGCCTATCCTGCGGTTGTTGCGATCACCCACTTCACCATGCGCGTGCGAAAGGCCTCCGCCGGAGAGCTGGACGCGCTCGGGCAACGGATCTGAGGGGAAAGGCATGAGACGCAACCGCGCAGAGAACGACATCAGCCACGCCAAGCTTACGCGCCGCGCCGCATTGCTGGGTGGCGCACAGTTGTTGTTCATGGGCGGGCTTGCCGCGCGGATGCGGTATTTGCAGGTCGACCAGGCCGATCAGTTCCGCCTGCTGGCTGAGGAAAACCGCATCAACATCCGCCTCATTCCACCCACGCGTGGCGAAATCTTTGACCGCAATGGCGTGCGACTGGCTGAGAACGTGCCGTCTTATCGCATTGTCATGGTGCGAGAGGATGCAGGCGACGTTGACGCCGTTATGGCGCGGCTCAGTCAGATCATCGAGATCGATCTGGAGATTTATGAGCGCGCGCTCGAAGAGATCAAGCGCTCCGCACCTTTCCTGCCTGTGACGATTGTTGATGATGTCAGCTGGGATGAGGTGAGCAAAGTCAGCGTCAACGCCCCCGCCCTGCCCGGTGTCACACCAGAGGTTGGCCTGACCCGCGTCTATCCGCGCGGCTCCGACTTTGCCCATGTGGTTGGCCGTGTTGGACGGGTCAGCCAGCGTGACCTCGATGCGTTGGAAAACCCCGATCAGGTCTTGCGCATTCCGCGTTTTCAGATCGGCAAGATCAACGTCGAAGCCCGCGCCGAAGATGTCCTGCGCGGCACCGCCGGGACCAAGCAGGTGGAGGTCAACGCCACAGGGCGAGAGATGCGAGAGCTGGACCGCCGTGAGGGTCAATCGGGTGCTGACGTGCAATTGACCGTGGACAGCAAACTGCAAGGGTATGTGCAGGCCCGTCTGGGCGGTGAAAGCGCCGCTGTGGTGGTGATCGATTGCGAATCTGGCGATCTGGCCGCGATTTCTTCGGCACCCAGCTATGATCCGAACCTTTTTATCGGCGGGATTTCTTCCGCCGACTATGACCCACTGCTCAATTCCAAGTACCGCCCGCTTGTAAACAAAACGGTGCAAGGGGCCTATCCGCCCGGCTCCACCTTCAAGATGCTGACCGCGATGGCGGCGTTGGAGGAAGGGATCGTCGGCCCGGACGAAACCGTCTATTGCCCCGGTCATCTGGAAGTGGCGGAGCGCAAGTTTCACTGCTGGAAGCGGGCTGGGCACGGCTGGATGGACCTAGCCAATTCGCTCAAACAATCCTGCGATGTGTATTACTACGATTTGGCGCTCAAGGTGGGGATTGAGAAAATCTCAGCCATGGCCAACCGCTTTGGTCTGGGCGTCCGGCACGACCTTTCGCTCAGTTCGGTCAACTCCGGTCTGACACCAACCAAGGAATGGAAGCGCACGTCGCGTGGGGCAGATTGGGTGATCGGCGACACGGTCAACGCCTCCATCGGTCAAGGCTTCATGCTTGCCTCACCGTTGCAACTGGCTGTGATGACCGCGCGGATCGCCACAGGCCGCAGCGTCACGCCGCGTCTGCTCAAGTCTATCGACGGGGTGGAGCAGCCAACCGGCACGGGCGACGATCTGGGCATGAATGAGAACAACCTGCGCAAAATGCGGCGCGCGATGTATGAAGTTGTGAACAACCGCCGCGGCACGGCGTACCGAAGTCGCGTGATTGCCGAAGAATGGCGCATGGCGGGCAAGACAGGGACTTCTCAGGTGCGCAACATCACCGCCGCCGAACGTGCGCGCGGGGTCACCCGCAACGCGGATTTGCCGTGGGAACGCCGCGATCATGCGCTCTTTGTGGCCTTTGCCCCCTATGACAAACCCCGCTATGCGGTGGCCACGTTGGTGGAGCATGGCGGCGGTGGATCAACAGCTGCTGCACCTATCGCCCGCGATGTGATGTTGCAGGCGCTTGCCGGAGGGGAGCCGCCGCTTGATGCCTATCCCACAGGCGATCGTGGACGGATCAAAAACCAACAGGAGCGCCTGCGCGATGTGCAGCCACAGGCCGCGATCCACGGGAAAGATCAGGCGTGAGCTATCTTGAATATACCGTCAAATCGGTGCCCACGGGATTTCGGAAAATCCTGCACCTGAACTGGCCTTTGGTCCTGCTGCTGGCCTCTGTCTGCGGTGTCGGGTTTCTGATGCTCTATTCCGTGGCGGGCGGGTCCTTCAGCCCTTGGGCAGAGCCGCAGATGAAGCGTTTTGGCCTTGGCCTCGCGCTTTTGATGTTTGTAGCCATGGTGCCGATCTGGCTCTGGCGCAACCTCTCAGGCGTGGCTTATGGCGTGGCCCTTTTGCTGCTGGTGGCGGTGGCGCTAGTCGGGGATGAGCGCAAAGGATCACAACGCTGGCTCGATCTTGGCTTCATCGACCTGCAACCGTCGGAACTGATGAAGATTACGCTGGTGATGTTTCTGGCCGCCTACTACGACTGGTTGCCCGCGCAGAAAACTTCGCGCCCGTTCTGGGTGCTGCTGCCTGTTGTGATCATCTTTGTGCCGACCGCCTTTGTGCTTGAACAACCCGATCTTGGCACCTCGATCCTGCTCTTGATTGCAGGGGCGGGGATGATGTTTCTGGCAGGTGTGCACTGGGCCTACTTTGCGGCTGTCATCGCCTCTGGTGCGGGGCTGATCACGGCTGTTTTCCAGTCGCGCGGCACCACCTGGCAACTGCTGAACGACTATCAGTACCGCCGTATCGATACCTTCCTTGATCCGGCTGCCGACCCTTTGGGGGCTGGATACCACATCACGCAATCCAAAATCGCGCTTGGCTCAGGGGGCTGGACGGGGCGCGGCTTTATGCAAGGTACGCAGTCGCGGCTGAACTTCCTGCCGGAAAAGCATACGGACTTTATCTTTACCACCTTGGCCGAAGAGTTTGGCTTTGTCGGCGCAATCTCCCTTTTGGGGCTCTACGCGCTGATCATCCTCTTTTGCGTCGTGACCGCCATTATGAACAAGGACCGGTTTTCCTCTTTGCTCACGCTGGGCATCGCGCTCAATTTCTTTTTGTTCTTTGCCGTTAACATGTCCATGGTCATGGGGCTGGCGCCTGTTGTGGGCGTCCCTCTGCCGCTGGTCAGCTAGGGCGGATCGGCCATGCTGGTGCTGCTGCTGGCCTTTGGACTGGTTCAGTCCGCGCATATCCACAGACCGAGGTAACCCATGCCGCTGAACGTCCTTTTTGCCGCCCGTCCCGAACGCTGGAAGGTCTATGAGACACCCCTGCGCCGCGCGCTGGCCAAAGCCGGGATTGAGGCGCATTTGGCAATGGATATCCCGGCGGCTGAGGTCGATTATATCGTCTATGCCCCCAACAGTGATCTACAGGATTTTACCCCCTACACACAGGCCAAGGCTGTGCTGAACCTTTGGGCCGGGGTTGAGGGAATCGTAGGCAATGAGACGCTACAGATACCGCTGGCGCGGATGGTCGATCCGGGGCTGACCAAGGGCATGGTGGAATGGGTGACAGGTCATGTGATGCGCTACCATTTGGGCATCGACACCGACATCCTGCGCAGCGATGCGCAATGGGTGCCCCGCATGCCACCGCTGGCGCATGAACGCAGTGTCACAGTTTTGGGCCTTGGTGCTTTGGGGACCGCCGTCGCGCAGCAGATTCTCAACATCGGGTTTCGCGTCACCGGATGGTCGCGCAGCCCGAAATCAGTCGACGGTGTGACCGGTTTGCATGGAACGGAGGGGCTGACGCAGGCCCTGAACGTCGCTGAGATTGCCGTGCTGCTGTTGCCCGACACGCCCGCGACAGAAAACACGCTAAACGCGCAGACATTGGCGCAGATGCCCAAAGGCGCGTTCATCATCAATCCGGGACGCGGACCGCTTATCGACGATGCGGCGCTGCTGGCGGCACTAGACACTGGGCAGATTGCCCATGCCACGTTGGACGTTTTCCGCGTCGAGCCTTTACCACAGGATGATCCCTATTGGGCGCACCCGCAGGTCACCGTTACGCCCCACATCGCCGCGGAGACCCGCGCCAGCACAGCGTCGGAGGTGGTGGTTGAAAACATCCGGCGCGGAGAATCCGGTGAGCCGTTTATCAACCTTGTTGACCGCAGTTTGGGTTACTGAAGCCGTCTCCATTTGATCACGCAATGCTCACGGATTGTTTTATTGTACTGATCGGTTCCTAATTCTAACCTTTGGGTATGAACCCCAAAGGAGAGAATTCATGTCCCGTTTTATCACACGCAAACTGCATGCCTACATCGACTATCCCGTGGCCATCGGCCTGATCGCTATGCCCTTTATCCTTGGCCTTGGTGCCTCAAACCCGTTTGCGATGATGCTTTCTGTCGCGACAGGTATTGCTGCGCTGGGTTTGACCCTGCTGACCAATCACGAAACCGGCCTGATCAAGGTCCTGCCCTATAGCCTGCATTTGGCCGTGGATGGTGCCGTGGGGCTGGTCTTTGTGGCGGCACCATTCCTGCTTGGGTTTGCAGGGCTGGACGCGATCTACTACTGGGTCATTGGCGCAACCGTGCTGGCCGTTGTCGGCCTGCACAGCCCTGAGCCAGAGGCCGTGCAATAGGTCACAATCTCAAAGGGGGCGGCCTCAGGCCGCCGCCAACCCCCTCCCTTTCAATAATGCTTCCACCCCCGGCAAACGGCCCCGGAATGCCTCATAAAGCACCGCTGCATCCTGCGACCCACCCGTTGACAGGATGTGCGTTTCAAGCGCTTTGGCGCGCTCTGCATCAAACGGACCGCTGGCTTCTTCGAATGCCGCAAAGGCATCTGCATCCATCACCTCAGACCACATGTAGCTGTAGTACCCGCTGGAATATCCGTCCCCTGCAAAGACATGGGCAAACTGCGGCGTGGCGTGGCGCATGCGGATGGCGTTGGGCATACCGATGCTGTCCAGCATCTCGGCCTGTTTCGCCATTGGATCACCCGGCGCTGCCCCATCATGAAACGAGAGGTCAACCAGGGCAGAGGCCACATATTCCACCGTATGAAACCCCATATCAAAAGTCGCTGCACCCAGCACCTTGTCGAGCATTTCTTTGGGCATTGGCGCGCCCGTTTCCGCGTGAGTTGCAAACTCGCCCAAGACCTCAGGCACCTCCAGCCAATGCTCATAAAGCTGGCTGGGCAGCTCCACAAAGTCGCGCGCCACAGAAGTGCCGCTGACGCTTTCATAGGTCACATCAGAGAGCATCTGGTGCAGCGCATGGCCGAACTCGTGAAAGAGCGTGCGCGCATCAAAATAGGACAGCAGCGCCGGATCTGACTTGGCAAAATTGCAGACGTTGATCACGACCGGAGACTGCACGCGCGGGAACTTGGCCTGCGCGCGCATCGCTGAGCACCACGCGCCGGAGCGTTTGGAACCACGCGCGAAGTAGTCGCCGATGAACACTGCCACATGCGCACCATCGCGGGTGACTTCCCATGCGCGGCAATCCTCGTGATAAAGCGGCACATCGAGCGGTTTGAATTCCAATCCGAACAACCGATTGGCGCAGGCAAAAGACGCCTCAATCATGCGGTCCAAATGGAAATACGGTTTCAGCGCCGCCTCGTCGAGATCATGTTCCACCGCGCGGCGTTTCTCCGCGTAGTAACGCCAATCCCACGGGGCGAGGTCGCCGTTGACCCCATCGTCCTGCATCATCGCCTGCAAAACTTCTGCGTCCTTGTCAGCCTGCGCCTTGGCCGGGTGCCAGACATCCATGAGCAGTTGGCGCACAGCCTGCGGTGTCTTGGCCATCTCAGTTTCAAGCTTGTAGTCTGAGAACGTATCGTAGCCGAGCAGATTGGCGCGCTCTTCGCGCAAGGCAAGCGTTTCCGCCGCGATGCCGCGATTGTCGGTCTTGCCGCCATTTGCACCACGCGCTTCCCACGCACGGAATGCTTTTTCGCGCAGATCGCGCCGGGGGGAGAATTGCAGGAAGGGCACAATCAACGACCGCGACAGCGTGACCACCGGGCCGCCTGCGCCCTTTTCCTCACCCGCCGCGCGGGCAGACGCCACAACAAATTCAGGCAACCCTTCAAGGTCCGCCTCGCTCAGCTCCATGAACCATTCGCGTTCATCTGCAAGCAAGTTCTGGGTGAACTCCGTGCCCAGCACCGCCAGCCGCGCCTTGATCTCTTTCATCCGGTCTTCGGTCGCGCCAGTCAGCGCCGCACCAGCACGCACAAAACCGCGATGCGTCAGCATCAGCACGCGGGATTGTTCTGCACTTAGGTCAAGGCTGTCGCGCTGTTCCCAAATCGCGGCCACACGGGCAAACAGCGCCTTGTTACCCGAAATTTCGGAAAAATGCGCCGCGAGTTTGGGTGAGAATGCGCGCTGCAGGTCCTCACGCGCGGGATTGCTGTCCGCGCCTGCGACGGTAAAAAAGACGCCCAGTACTTTGTCCAAACCTTCGCCCGCCGCCTCCAGCGCCTCAACCGTGTTGGCAAAATCGGGGGCCGCGTCATTGCTTGCGATCGCGTCAACCTCAGCCCGATGGGCGGCAAGCGCGTCTTCCAGTGCAGGCGCAAAGTCTTCGTCTTTGACGCGGTCAAAGGGGGCCAGACCAAAGGGCGTGTTCCAGTCGGCGAGCAGCGGGTTTGTCATGGGGGTTCTCCTTTGCGCTCAAGCTAGGGATGAGAGCGGTGGGTTACAATCGGATGCGCGCAATTGTGCAGGTTCAGGCCGCGCCGCAGGTTGGGCAATCGGGGCGACGCTCCACCTGAATGGTGCGGGTTTCGCCGTAAAGCGCATCGTAAATCAACATCTGACCACGCGCGGGCGTGCCTGCGTCGGTGATTACTTTGATCGCCTCCACCGCCATCATCGCGCCGATCACGCCGGGCAAGGGGCCGATCACCCCAGCCTCGGCGCAACTCGGGGCCAGATGTGCCGCCGGGGCCTGCGGGAACACGCAGGCATAGCACGGCGCGCCTCTGGCCGGGTCAAAGACAGACATCTGCCCTTCCCATTGGCTCAGCGCGCCGGAAACCAGCGGAAGGCCAGCCGCAACGCATGCGCGGTTGACCAGATAGCGCGTGTCAAAATTGTCGGTGCCGTCCAGCACCAGATCATACTCCGCCACCAGTTCTGGCGCGATATCTTCCTCCAGTCGGCGGTTGTAGGGGCGGATCGTGACAAAGGGGTTTTGGGCCTGCATGGCGTTCTGAGCAGAAAATACCTTGGGCATGCCAATATCCGCATCGTTATGGATCACCTGCCGTTGCAGGTTTGCGTTGTCGACAACGTCATCGTCAATCACGCCAATCGTACCAACGCCTGCTGCTGCAAGATACTGCAACGCCGGCGCGCCAAGGCCCCCTGCACCAACAACCAGCACCTTGGCATCCTTAAGCGCTTTTTGACCCGCGCCGCCTACCTCGCGGAGCACGATATGACGGGCGTAGCGGTTAAGTTCCGTGTCGGAAAACGGACCTGAAGGCGCGGCAGGGTCAGTCCTCTCTTTCGACACCGCGCGCGACCGCAACATCATAAGGGCCTGCCGATACATCCAGACGATCACGGCAAAGCCGCCGATGATCAGCCAGAGTGCTGCGGAGCCTCCTGTTGCGATCCGCAGCGGATTATCCGCTGGAAAGATCAACTGAATGCCCAGAACCGCGACATAGACCAGCGCGAGGAAGCTGACGCGCACATCCCGGCTGGCCCCCATACGTCCGCCACCGATCCAGATCGCGGCGGCCAACAGCAATACCAGTATCATCAATCCACTCCGGTTGATCCAAACCCACCGGTTGCGCGGTCCGACTGGGCCAACGTTTCGGTTACCGCAA
The DNA here is from genome assembly GCA_045105735.1 of Sulfitobacter sp. Classification (GTDB taxonomy): domain Bacteria; phylum Pseudomonadota; class Alphaproteobacteria; order Rhodobacterales; family Rhodobacteraceae; genus Sulfitobacter. The sequence continues at coordinate 25,629 of JBGCDV010000034.1, forward strand.
AACTAGCCTGCACAACCGGCGCGACAACCAATTGGGCGATGCGCATGCCGTGGGTGATCTCAAACGGATCTTGCCCTGTGTTGAGCACGATCACGCCAACCACACCGCGATAATCACTGTCGATGGTGCCGGGGCTGTTGGGCAAGGTGATCCCGTGTTTCAGCGCAAGACCAGAACGGGGGCGGACCTGCACCTCGAACCCTGGCGGGATTTCCATGTGCAGCCCGGTCGAAATCAGCGCACGTTCCATCTGTGCGAGGGTGACAGACCCGCCGGGCATATTGGCCCGCAGGTCAGCCCCGGCTGCGCCAGATGTTTCGTAGGCCGGCAGACCCAGCGCCGGGTCTGCCCCGTCTGCCCATGTGCATTTTATCCTTGCCATGTGCCTATCCCAAAGCGTCCGCAATGCGCGCGGCAACTTGCTGTGCCACTGCGTCCTTGCCCATACGCGGCCAGTCTTCTGCACCCTCCGTGGTGATCAGGGTCACATCGTTTTCGCTGCCGCCCATGATCCCTGTCTCAGGCGACACGTCATTGGCCACGATCCAATCGCAGCCTTTGCGCGCACGTTTGGCAGTGGCATTGGCCAGCACATCATTTGTCTCAGCCGCGAAGCCGATCACGAGGGGCGGGCGACCCTCTTTCATCTGGCTGACGGTTTTCAGGATATCGGGGTTCTCGGCAAAGCTAAGCGTGGGCAGGCCGTCTTTGGATTTTTTGAGCTTGCGGTCACTGGCACCTTCGACGCGCCAATCCGCCACCGCAGCGGCAAAAACACCCGCATCCACCGGGAGCGCCTCTTCAACTGCTTTCAGCATTTCATCGGCCGTTTGAACGCGCACCACTTGCACCCCCTCGGGCGGCGGCACATCGGCGGGACCGGTGACAAAGACCACCTCCGCACCAAGACCTGTCAGCGCCTGCGCAATCGCCGTCCCTTGCGCCCCCGAAGACCGGTTGGCGATGTAGCGCACAGGATCAATCGGTTCGTGCGTTGGACCAGAGGTCACAAGAATGCGTTTGCCTTTGAGCGGCCCCTTGGCAAACTGCGCCTCAACTGCGGCAACAATCTCCAACGGTTCGGCCATCCGACCGGGGCCATATTCGCCGCAGGCCATATCGCCATCATTTGGGCCAACGACCCGGATACCATCACCCTTGAGTGTTTCAAGATTGCGCTGCGTCGCGGGATGATCCCACATGCGCACATTCATCGCAGGGGCCATCAGAACAGGCGTATCCGTGGCCAGCAGCAGCGTCGAGGCCAGATCATTGGCGTGGCCTTGCGCCATTTTGGCCATCAGATCAGCGGTCGCCGGGGCCACAACCAACAGGTCCGCCACGCGGCTGAGTTGGATATGCCCCATCTCCGCCTCATCCCCGAGGTCAAAGAGGTCTTGGAATACTTTTCTGCCCGCCAAGGCAGACACCGAAAGCGGTGTTACAAATTCCATCCCGGCGCGGGTCAACACGGGGGTAACTTCGGCCCCCCGTTCACGCAAACGCCGGATCAGGTCGAGCGATTTGAACGCCGCAATGCCGCCGCAGATGATCAGCAGAATATGTTTGCCAGTCAGCATGATGCGTCCCTTCCCGACCCAGTGGTTGGATCAGACTGTAGGACGCTTGGCCAGCGCATGCCAGCCCTCAGCGGGACCGGTCAGTTCAGGAAGTGATGTACTTCGCGCGACATCCCCTCAAGGGACTTGCGCATTTTGATAAATGCTGCCGCCTCCAGCTGGCGCACGCGCTCTTTGCTGAGCTTGAGCTCTTCACCAAGGCTTTCGAGCGTACGGGGCTGGTCACGCAGTTTGCGTTCCCGGACGATGAATTGCTCCCGTTCGTTGAGGTCCTGCATCGCAGACAGAAGCCATGCGCGCAATTGCGCGGTATCGTGGCTTTCCTCAACCTGCTCCGCCGCCTGTGCACTGTCATCAACGAGCGCATCAATCCACTCGCGCCCCTCATCTTCCGCCGATTGTGTGGCATTCAGGGAATAGTCCGAGCCTGAAAGGCGACCCTCCATCATCTCAACATCATGGAGCGGCACGCCAATCTCGGTCGAGATCATCTGACGTAGCTGATGTTTGTCCAGCGTCTCACCAGCTGATGCGGCCTCCCGCTCCAGCCGAGCCTGTACGCGCCGCATATTGAAAAACAAGGATTTCTGGGAAGACGTTGAGCCGGTGCGTACCATCGACCAATTGCGCATGACGTGATCCTGAATGCTCGCCTTGATCCACCACACCGCGTAGGTTGAGAAACGCACGCCGCGATCCGGGTCAAACTTGTCAGCGGCTTTCATCAGGCCGAGGCCTGCTTCCTGGATCAGATCGTTCATCGGCGCACCGTATCGCTTGAACTTTCCGGCCATCGAAATCGCCAACCGCATGTATGCTGTGATCAAACGATGCAGCGCCGCCTCATCCCGCTGGTCGCGCCATGCATAGGCCAGCTCCAACTCCGTTTCCGCATCCAAAAGCTCAGCTTTCATTGCGGTTCGTGTCAGTGAGAATTCGCGTGCTGTTTGCAGTGCCATCGTCAATTTTCCCTGATCTTGTGGCCTGCCTTGTGACACGCCTTTGTATTGTGTACGCACGAGCTGTCTCCTAGGTTCCCAAAAAAAGTGAAGAAAATGATAACAAAGTCTGTTTTCGTGCTGGGAGGGGCGGCTTCGGGCAAATCCGAGTGGGCAGAGCGACAGGCAACTTTGTATGATCTGCCAATGGTTTACCTTGCGACCGGGCAAATCTTTGACGCCGAAGTTGCCGCGCGGGTGGAAACCCATAAAAAAAGGCGTGATGCCCGTTGGACCACAGTTGAGAGAGCTTTGGATCTTGGCCCGGCGTTGGCCGCGCTGACCTGTGATCAAGTGGTTTTGATCGACTGCGCAACCATGTGGCTGAGCAATCAGATGATGGCAGAGGCGGATGTGGCAAAAGCGCAATCCGATCTGCTCAACAGCCTGTCCACCTGCGCCGCACCATGGATCATCGTATCCAACGAAGTGGGCCAGGGGATCGTGCCAGAAAACGCCATGGCGCGGCAGTTCCGGGAGGCGCAGGGCAGGCTCAACATCGCCCTTGCCGCACAGGCAGAGGTCGCAGTCCAAGTGATTGCAGGGCTGCCGCAGATATTGAAAGGGACGTTTCGATGACGACGTGGCATTGGGTCCGACACGGGCCAACCCATGAAAAAACTTTTGTCGGGTGGCGCGATGTGCCAGCAGATTTGTCCGATACGGCCCGGATTGCGCGCTTGCACGCGCACCTGCCAGATGAGGCGGTGTTAATCTCGTCCGACCTCAGCCGCTGCATCACCACAGCAGATGCCATCTCCGCGCCTGCCCGCAGCCGCCTGCCACATCACCCTGATCTGCGGGAAATGCACTTTGGCATCTGGGATGGCATGCACTTTAGGGATGTTGAGGCGCGCGACCCTGTGATTTCCCGCGCGTATTGGGAAACGCCAGGCGATGTGCAGGCCCCTCAAGGCGAAAGCTGGAACGAAACAGCCGCAAGGGTGAACCGTGTTGTTGATGCCATGAACGCCGCACACGAGGGCGCGCACATCATTTGCGTCGCCCACTTTGGTGTAATCTTGACACAAGTGCAGCGCGCAATGGCGGCGACCCCGGTTGAGGCGATGGCCCACAAGATCGACAACCTGTCAGTCACCACCCTGCATCACGACGCAGACGCTTGGACGGTGGAGGCGATCAATCACCTTCCGTGATGCGCCCGACCACAGATCATCGTTTGTCTGCGCCACGCATCCACCCCTAGGGTGCGCCCCATGACATATGACCTTTACATTGGCGATCGTACCTTCTCCAGCTGGTCCTTGCGGGGCTGGCTGATGATGGAAAAGTTCAACCTGCCCTTCCAAACGCATTTGGTCGGGCTCTATGCCGGAACCATGGCGCAAGAGATGGCGCATCTGGCACCAGCAACACTTGTGCCGACCCTGCGCACACCCGAAGGCACCGTGGTGGGTGAAAGCATGGCCATCGCGGAGACCCTCGCGGAACGACACCCCGATCAAGCGCTCTGGCCTGCGGACCCTGCCGCCCGCGCAACAGCACGTTTTATCAGCGCTGCGATGGCCGCGGGCTTTGGCGCGCTGCGCGGTGCCTGCCCGATGCAGTTGCAACATGTGAACAGCGGTTTTGCCGCCAGTGACGCCGTCAACGCCGACCTGCGCCGCATCGAGGAATTGTGGGCACATGCCGCGACAATGCGCACTGAGGATGGCCCTTGGCTCTTCGGCCCTTATTCCCTGGCGGACGCCATGTATGCCCCCGTTGCCGCGCGCATTGTCGGATACGATCTGCACGTCTCCGAGGCCGCACGCCGCTATTGCAGAACAACAATAGAGGATGACGCCTTCAAATCATGGCGCGCCGAAGGGTTGAAAACCACCTATGCCCCCTTCCCCTACGACATGGGCGTCCCAACAACCCCTTGGCCCGTGGGCTGACCCTTCGCTCCTTTTTGCCAAAAATACTCAATCCCGCCCTCACATCACTCACCCCATTCGTGTCAGGGCGTTAACCTTTCCTAAACACCCCATGAATACCCATTAACCAATTTGGTGGGAGTTCAGCATGGTTTCACGCGCCTATACTGTCGCGTTTCAGGGGGTTGAGGCACGCATGGTCGAAGTGCAATGCGCGGTAACACCGGGGCTCCCTGCGTTCTCTATCGTGGGACTGCCGGACAAGGCGGTCTCTGAGGCCCGCGACAGGGTGCGTACGGCGCTGACTTCCATGGCCATCGCCCTGCCCTCCAAACGCATCACCGTGAACCTCAGCCCCGCTGACCTGCCCAAGGAGGGCAGCCATTTCGACCTGCCCATCGCTTTTGCCTTGCTCTCAGCCCTTGATATCCTGCCCAATGACGTCACAGAAAATGTGGTGGCACTGGGGGAACTGTCCCTCGACGGCACCTTGGTCCCCGTGGTTGGGGCCTTGCCCGCGGCCATGGCCGCCGCGGAACACAACCGGAGCCTGCTTTGCCCGCAAGGGTCCGGCGCAGAGGCGGCTTGGGTCGGCCAGGCCGCTGTGATTGCAGCCGCAAATCTTGGCGACGTGGTACGCCACTACACCGGGCAATCACCGCTCACGCCTGCTGAGCCGGGCGAGGTCACGCTTGGCCCGCAGGGGCGCGACCTGCGCGAGGTCAAAGGGCAGGAACGCGCAAAACGTGCGCTTGAGATTGCCGCCGCAGGCCGTCATCACCTGATGTTTGTCGGCACTCCGGGATCGGGCAAAAGCATGCTTGCCGCGCGCCTGCCCTCCATTCTGCCCCCTTTGACAGCACCTGAGGCGCTTGACACGTCGATGATCCATTCGTTGGCCGGATTGCTGGACGAGGGGGGGATTTCGCGCGCACGCCCGTTTCGCGAGCCGCATCACACGGCCTCCATGGCTGCAATCATCGGCGGCGGGCGACAGGCCAAGCCCGGTGAGGTCAGCCTCGCCCACAATGGTGTGCTTTTTATGGATGAGTTCCCGGAGTTTCCCCGCACCGTGCTGGAAACCCTGCGCCAACCCATTGAGACCGGGGAGGTGATGATTGCGCGTGCAAACGCCCATGTGAAATACCCCTGCAAGTTCATGCTGGTCGCTGCGGCGAACCCTTGCAAATGCGGCTATCTTTCGGACCCTGCCCGCGCCTGCGCGCGCGTCCCGCACTGCGGCGAAGACTACCTCGGGCGCATTTCCGGCCCGTTGATGGACCGCTTTGATCTGCGCGTAGATGTCCCGCCTGTGGCCTTCTCCGACCTTGATCTGCCTGCCTCCGGCCCCTCCTCAGCTGAGGTTGCTGCCCGTGTTGCCACCGCACGCGACGTGCAACTTGCGCGTTTTGACGGGGCTGAGGGGTTGCGCGTCAATGCGGATGCCGAAGGCGACATGCTGGAAACCATCGCGACACCTGATCCCGAAGGGCGAGATTTGTTGAACAGGGTTGCCGAGCGCTTTCACCTCTCCGCGCGCGGCTATCACCGCGTGATGCGCGTGGCGCGCACCATTGCCGATCTGGACGGATCACAGGGGGTGCGCAAACCGCATATCGCGGAGGCGGTCAGTTTTCGTCTGGCAAGCCCAGTTGTTGCCTGATCCAGCCAGCTAGATCATCCAGCGTTTCCCGTGCCTCTGGCAAAGTGTTATGAAAGAGCGGCCAGACATGCGGCAGATCGCGCTTTTCATCATAGGTGCAGGTCACACCCGAGGCGGTGAGATGCGCAGCCATGTGCCGGGCGTCATCACGTAAGACCTCGGTGTCGCCTGCTGTGATCCAAACGGGTGATGCCCCCTCAAACTTCGCCAACAAGGGGCTGGCACGCGGGTCATCAACCGGATGCCCTTGCAAATACATGCGAACCGTTTCGCCAATCTTTTCGGTGGGCAGAACCGCCTCAATAGCGGCGTTCTGGCGCAAACTCTCGCTCTCATAGCGCATGTCGGTGAGCGGTGAGAAGCAGAACACAGCGCCCGGCAGCTCAGCACCCTCTGCGACCAATTCACCCAACAGCGCCAATGCCAGGGCACCCCCCGCGCTGTCGCCACCAACCACGATCTGATCCGGCTTTAGACCGGTTGCGCACAAACTGTCCCAAACGGTTCGCACATCGTCGGGTGCCGCAGGAAAGGGGGCCTCAGGAGCCAGGCGGTAGCGGGGCAACACGACACGCGACCCCAGACGTTTACCCAGATTGCCAGCCATCGCGGCATAGGCACGCGGACTGCCAAAAACAAACCCACCCCCGTGGATATAGAGCAAAGTGACATCGGTGCTGAGGGTTCGGGGCACAACTTCAAGGGCTTCGACCCTGCGCTGTCCATGTTCCAGAACCTGCCATTGCATTTGTGTCCCGAAAGGCGCGTGAAAGAACAGCTTGGCATTCACCTCAAACCGTCGCCGCAACTGCTGGGGTTCTGAGGCACGGGCCATTGCAGGTTTTTCAACCCGCCGCAGCCATTGGTTCAACAGGCACGCGCGCAGGGTCATGCGAGGCGCGCCTCGATCGCCTCCCAGATTTTGGCGGCGATGTTCACCCCGTCAAATCGTTCCAGCTCCTGAATGCCGGTGGGCGATGTCACATTGATCTCTGTCAGATAGTCGCCGATCACGTCGATACCGACAAAAATCTGCCCCTTTTCCTTGAGCAAGGGACCGATGGCCGCACAAATTTCAAGATCACGCTCGCTCAATCCGATTTTCTCAGGGCGACCTCCGACGTGCATGTTCGAGCGCGTCTCACCGGCAGCAGGCACCCGGTTGATGGCTCCAACCGGCACGCCGTCAACAAGGATCACCCGTTTGTCGCCATTGGACACATCGGGCAGAAACTTTTGGACAATCAGGGGCTCGCGGGAGAACCCCGTGAAAAGTTCATGCAGCGAGGTCAGATTGCGGTCATTGACGTCGAGCCGGAATACGCCAGCCCCCCCGTTGCCATAAAGCGGCTTGAGGATGACATCGCTGTGTTTCGCCTTGAACGCTTTGATGGTGTCCAGATCACGCGCGATTGTGGTTGGCGGCGTAAGCTCCGGAAAATCGAGAACCAGCAGTTTTTCGGGGTAATTGCGGACCCAAAAGGGATCGTTCACCACCAAAGTGTGATCTTTCAACCGGTCCAACAGATGGGTTGAGGTGATGTAATGCATGTCAAACGGAGGATCTTGACGCAACCAAACCACATCAAAATCGGCGAGGTCCACCGTACGTTCTTCACCCAGCATGGCGTGTTCCCCCTGCACCCGCTGTACTGTGAAGTCATGCCCCTTGGCGGTGATCCGCCCTTCTTCGTATGCCAATTTGTCAGGCGAGTAGAAAAACAGCTCGTGGCCTCGCGCCTGCGCCTCTACGGCGAGGCGAAAGCTGCTGTCCGCATTGATGTCTACGTCCCCGATCGGGTCCATCTGAAAGGCGATTTTCATGGCGGTGTCCTTGCTGCGTCCCCTTTAGATGGCGCAGCACAGGTCGGGGTGCAATGGGTCAGCAGTGACCAAAAGCGTTTTCAATGATCTGCATATCACCCTGACCGTCCACAAGGGCGACATCAAATCGCACGTCGGTCAGCGTCCCGGCAGGCTCAGAGCCCAGGAATTCTTCAGCCGACGCATAGATACGCGCCATTTGACGGGGTGACAGGCTTTCGGCGGCGCGGGCCAGATTGCGGCTTTGTTTGACTTCGACAAAAATCAGACCGTTGCCATCCCGCGCGATCAAATCAATCTCTCCGCCCTGACCACGCCAGCGGCGGCGGGCGATGGCAAAGCCACGGCGTTCATAGTCCTGTGCGATTCGCAATTCCGCAGCGACGCCAGCATGAAAGGCCGTTTTCCCGCGGTGATGCCGATTTCGGAGTGCAGTCATCTTTTGTCTTTCCCCAAAGCCAGAGCCGCCTGATAGACCTGACGGCGCGGCAACGCGTGCGCCTGCGCCACCATATCGGCCGCATCCCTGACAGACATGGTTTCCAGCGCCTGTTTCAGGTCTGTTTCTAGGTCGATTTGCTTAACAGGGTGTGAACGACTGCGGTCAATCAGAACAACAATCTCACCTTTGGGCGCTTTTTCGTCGTAGCTCAGGGACAGCTCTTCCAGCCTGCCCCGGCGCACTTCTTCAAATCTTTTTGTCAGTTCCCGACAGACAGCCGCCTCTCGGTCAGACCCCAGCGCGCGTGCTGCATCACGCAGCATCGCGGCCAGTCGTTTGGGCGATTCGTAAAAAACCAGCGTCGCGGGGATGGTGCTGAGCTGTTCAAGTGCTGCCAGCCGTGCGCCCTTTGCGTTTGGCAGAAACCCTGCAAAGAAAAACGCATCCGTTGGCAAGCCTGCGACAGTCAATGCCGTCAAAACCGCAGAGGGACCAGGAGCACATGTCACAGGAAGCGCAGCCTCCCGCACGGCGCGGGCCAGCTCAAAACCCGGATCCGCGATAAGCGGCATACCTGCTTCTGAGGCGTAGGCCACGGATTTACCTGCCCGGATCGCCTCAATCAGGCGCGTCTGGACACTGGCACCGGAATGGTCATGCAGCGCCTGAATGCGCCTGTCTCCCAATGGCACCCCGTGAATGTCCATCAGTTTGCGCAGTGAGCGCGTATCTTCTGCGGCCAGCACATCCGCGCTGGCCAGAATATCCAAAGCGCGCAGCGTGATGTCGCGCGCTGTGCCGATGGGTACACCGACAAAGTACAAACCCGCCGTCAGTGGTACCTTTTGATAATTCACGCTGGACCCGCCTTTTGCACCCTCTATGATCACGCACCAGTGATGCGGTGGTGTTGCACCGTTTTGACCATGGTGGGAGTGAGTACAAGATGATTTCCTTTTTCGATGCAGGCCGCAAGAAGCTGCGGCTGCTGGTTTTACCTTTGTTTGCCGTAATGGTAGCTGCCTGTGATCCTGCGGCATTGTCCAACATTGCCTCAACCGGGGGGCCTTCCATCGACACCGGCGCGCCTATTCCGGTCGCGCTTTTGGTGCCACGTGGTGGATCAGCAAGCGATAACCTTTTGGCCAAGAACCTTGAAAACGCTGCACGTTTGGCAATCCGCGATCTTGACGGCGTGGCAGTTGATCTGCGGGTTTATGGCACCGCAGGCAATGCAGCAACCGCCGGTACGCAGGCCGCGCAGGCCGTGAGCGAGGGGGCCAAGATCATCATCGGGCCGGTCTATGGGGAGGCCGCCAATGCCGCAGGTGTCGCAGCGGCACCTGCAGGAGTGAACGTGCTGTCCTTTTCCAACAATCCCACAATCGCGGGGGGCAATGTCTTTGTCCTCGGGCCAACCTTTGCCAACACGGCAAACCGCATGGTGGGTTATGCAAAACGGCAGGGCAAAGACCGCGTGGTGATCCTGCATGCGCAGGATGTTGCCGGGCAGTTGGGGCGCAATGCAATCCAGCAGGCGATTTCGGCCAATGGGGCAACGCTGGCAGGTACTGTCGACTATGCATTGAGCCAAGAAAGCGTGGTTGCCGCTGTTCCACGGGTCAAGGCGGCCATCGACAGCGCGGGGGCCAACGCGCTCTTTCTGACGACAAACTCAGCCACCGCCCTGCCGCTCTTTGCCCAGCTTTTGCCAGAGGCCGGTATTCAAGCTGCAAGCACACAATACATCGGTCTGACCCGCTGGGATATTCCGCCGCAAACGCTGTCGCTGCCGGGCATTCAGGGCGGCTGGTTCGCGCTGCCTGATCCCGGTGCAAGCGGTGCCTTCCGCCAGAAATACGCCGCTGCCTATGGGGATGACCCACATCCGCTGGCGGGGCTTGCCTTTGACGGTATTGCCGCCGTGGGTGCTTTGGCCAAATCCGGAAAATCCAACGCGCTGACCGGGGCATCGCTCACGCAGGGGGCCGGGTTCAGAGGGGCCAGCGGCATCTTCCGTCTGCGCCGTGATGGCACAAACGAGCGGGGACTGGCGGTCGCCACGATCCGCAACAAATCAGTCGTTGTTGTCGAAGGGGCACCACAGGCCTTTGGCGGCGCTGGGTTCTGATATTGCCAGCAGTGACGACCCAGGAAAACACATCAGGCGCGCACACAGTGGCGCGCTTGATTTGTGCTGCAGAGGAGGTCTTTGACACAGATCGGATCACCCTCGAACTGGCCCAGGTATGTGCCGATTTGCCCCCTCCCGAACAACGCGCCGCTGCGGTTAACGTCCTGCGGCAGGCGCAAAAAGACGGACGCGACGCGATTGCACGTGGTTTTGCGGAACAGCCCTTTGACGCCCGTGGCATGACGCGGGCCTATACCTACCTCACCGACAATCTGGTGCGTGCGACCTTGCATGTGGCGACCACCGTTTTGCACCCCAAGCCGAACCCAACCGAAGGGGAGCGCCTGAGCGTGATCGGCGTTGGCGGGTACGGACGCGGAGAGATGGCCCCCTTCTCAGACGTCGATCTGTTGTTTTTGATCCCTTACAAAGCGACCGCCTGGTCCGAAAGCGTGATCGAAAGCATGCTTTATATGTTGTGGGATCTGAAGTTGAAGGTGGGCCACGCCACACGCACCATCAAGGATTGTCTGCGTCTGGGGGGCGAAGATTTCACCATCCAGACCGCCTTGTTGGAGCATCGCTTCATCACGGGCGATACCGCGCTTGAAGCGGAGCTGAGTGAGGCATTGGCAAAGGATCTGTTCTCTGGAAACGGCAGGGAGTTCATTGAAGCCAAGTTGGAGGAGCGCGACCGCCGCCACGTGAAGCAAGGTGAGCGGTATGTGGTCGAGCCAAACGTCAAAGAGGGCAAAGGGGGTCTGCGCGATCTCCATTCCCTCTTTTGGATCGCCAAGTTCATCTACAAGGTCGATCGCATTTCAGAGCTGGTGGACAAGGGCATATTCCGCGCAGACGAGTACGAGACCTTTCAGCAGGCCGAAGATTTTCTCTGGGCGGTGCGGGGTCATCTGCACCTGCTGACCAGGCGCGCCACGGAGCAGCTTACCTTTGATATGCAGGTGCAGGTCGCACAGGCCATGGGGTACGAAGATGCAGGCGGACGGCGTGCGGTTGAGGTTTTCATGCAAAGCTTCTTTCGCCATGTCACCGCTGTGGGGGACCTCACGCGGATTTTTCTGACATCGCTGGAGGCAGAGCATCTGAAGGCGGAGCCGCTGCTGGAGCGGATTTTCCGACGTCGCCCAAAGATCAAAGCAGGCTACAAGCTGGTGCACAACCGCATTGCGATTGCGGATGACGTGTCCTTCCTTGCTGACAAGCTCAACATATTGCGCATCTTTGAAGAGGCGTTGCGCACTGGCACCCTGATCCACCCCGATGCGATGCGGCTGATCAAGGCAAACCTGCATCTGATTGATGACGACATGCGCACAACGCCAGAAGCGCAGCGCATTTTCCATGATTTGCTGTTGAAACACGGCAATCCGGAACGCGCGCTCAGGCGGATGAATGAGCTGGGCGTGCTCAGCACCTTTATTCCCGAATTTGAACCGATCGTCGCGATGATGCAGTTCAACATGTACCATAGCTATACCGTGGATGAGCATACGATTCAGACGATCCGGAACCTTGCGATGATCGAGCGGAGTGAGCTCGAAGAAGAGCTGCCCGTGGCCTCGTCGATCTTGCAGCGCGGGGTGAACCGCAAGGTGCTCTACACCGCGCTCCTGTTGCATGACATCGGCAAAGGACGGCCAGAGGATCATTCGATCCTTGGGGCGCAGATTGTGCGCAAAGTGGCCCCGCGTCTGGGTCTGAAACAGGACGAGGTAGACACCGTCGAATGGCTTGTGCGCTATCATCTGCTGATGTCGGACATGGCACAAAAACGCGACATCGCCGATCCACGTACCGTGCGGGATTTCGCCAAAGCGGTGCAGACGGTCAAACGGCTTGATCTGCTGTGTGTGCTGACGGTTTGTGACATTCGCGGGGTTGGGCCGGATACCTGGAACAATTGGAAGGCGGTACTGATCCGCGCGCTTTACCGCCAGACCGAGCGCGCGCTTGAGACCGGGCTTGAAGATCTCAACCGCGCCAACCGCGGGGCGGAGGCGAAAAAGACGCTGCGTGAGGCGCTGTCAGGCTGGCCGCGCAAAGCGCTCCAGACAGAGACGGCGCGCCACTATAACCCCTATTGGCAGGGCTTGCATGTGACCGCTCATGTGGCCTTTGCTGAATTGCTGCGCGACATCGGAGAGGATGACGTGCGCATTGATCTGCACCCTGATGAGGACCGCGACGCCACCCGCGCTTGTTTTGTCATGCCCGACCACCCGGGCATTTTTGCCCGGCTTGCAGGTGCGCTGGCGCTGGTCGGGGCGAATGTCGTGGATGCGCGCAGCTACACCACCAAAGACGGCTATGTCACGGATGCGTTCTGGATACAGGACGCGGAGGGAAATGCGTATGAAGCCAGCAAACTGCCCCGCCTGCGCCAGATGATCGAAAAGACACTGCGCGGCGAAGTTGTTGCGCGTGAGGCGCTCAAATCCCGTGATAAGGTCAAAAAACGCGAGAAGGCGTTTCGGGTGCCGACGCATATCACCTTTGATAACGACGGGTCCGAGATTTATACGATCATTGAGGTTGATACGCGCGACCGTCCCGGCCTGCTTTATGATCTGGCGCGCAGCCTTGCGGACAGCAACGTCTATATTGCCAATGCCGTGATCGCGACCTATGGCGAACAGGTTGTGGATACATTCTATGTCAAGGACATGTTCGGGCTGAAATACTATTCCGAAAGCAAACAGCGCACGCTGGAAAAACGCCTGCGTCAAGCGATTGTCGAAGGGGTGGAACGGGCAAACGATTGACCCATTTGCGTCCAAAAAAGTTGCATTTAATGGTACACTCTCTCCAACGGTGTCATCAATTCTTTGGTAACGATGTTCGGCGCAATATATGCCGCGCACTATACCCGAAGGCTCACGATGTCTCTCTCTTCTGCAACGGCGGCAATGGCCGAAAAAAGTCACAACAAAGAAGTCAAATTTCTTCTTGAAGAAATCTTCTTTTCGCGGACAGACGACCGCGGTGTCATCTTGAATGGAAACCAGGTCTTTCACCGGGTCAGCGGATATGAGAGGTCCGAACTGATCGGCGCACCGCACAAGCTGATACGCCACCCAGACATGCCCAAGGGCGTATTCTGGCTTTTTTGGGACCGGCTTAAGGCCGGGGCGCCCATAGGTGCCTATGTAAAGAACAAATCCAAAGGCGGCGGTTACTATTGGGTCTTCGCGATTGCGTCTCCTCTTGATGATGGTTTCATTTCTGTAAGGCTCAAACCGACCAGCCCAATTCTCAGAAGGATAAAAGAGCTTTACTCCGAAATCCGCCAAATGGAGCGCACTACGAAATGCACTGCGCAAGAAAGCGCAGAGGTCTTGCTTCAGAGGCTCTGGGAGAATGGCTTCTCAGACTACCCAATGTTCATGGCCCATGCCATCGCCGAAGAGTTAACGGTTCGGAGTACGGTCTTGGGGCGCGCACCCGACAAAAACCTGGCCAACTACGCTGAAATGCGCAAAAGTCTCGAAAACATCACCAATCTGGGGAACGATATCCTCAAGGGTTTTGGGCGCATTCGGACCTCACCGCTAAACATGCGGATCAAGTCCAGGCGCATGGGAGACATCGCAGCACCCCTCACGGCCGTGCTTACAAATTTTGACGCTCTTACCGAAAATATCCGCGACAGCATCGAAAGTTTTTTGTGCAGTTCCGAGACCGCGCTCATCAACGTGAATGATGGTCTTTTTGTGAATTGCTCAAATGAAATCCAACGGGAAACAATCAACCGGTTTCGACCTGATGATGATCCCGAGGATCAGGAGGCGACGTTACTTGAGGCTGAAAAGCATAATCAGTTGAATGTTCAATATGACAAGCGGATCAGAGTGGCACTGCACAACATTCAGCTTGAGACAAAAAAATTCTTTGATATGGCGGTGTTGCTGAAGCGGACACTGTCGGGGCTCAGTGTCACGCGCATCCTTTGTCAGATCGAAACTGCGCGGTTGGATGACTCGACTGGCGGCATCAATGAGGTCATTGCCCAGCTGCGGGAGTTTCAAGAGATCACGTCGAATTGCCTTTCACAAATCGAAGATGAGAGCGACAGAATCAAATCTAACGTTGAGAAAATATCCCTGAACATCAAAAGTCAGCCGAATGAATTGCCACCATTGGTGTTTCCGAGGCCGCCGATTACTGTGGAACGCCGCTCCGTACCGAGGACCGCGGAAAACCGCCACTAATCCCTGCTTTCGACGACATTTGGTGCGCAACAAGAGCTCTGTCGGTCGTTCTGGCCTTGCAGGATGACGCGGTTCTGGTCTTCTCCTCAACCATGCCCATTGCGCGCACCTGTCGCACGGGCTACCCAGCAAGAGAAAGTAACGGCAGGTACATTCACATTCAATGAAACCCATCCGCCTCATGTCCGGCTTTTTCACTGTCGGTGTCTGGACACTGCTCAGCCGCATTTTGGGATTTCTACGCGAAGTTTTGCTGCTGTCGTTGATCGGCCCCGGTCCGGTGATGGACGCCTTTGTCGCCGCTTTCCGCCTGCCCAACATGTTCCGCCGTTTCTTTGCCGAAGGTGCGTTTAACGCAGCGTTTGTGCCGATGTTCTCCAAGAAATTCGAAGGCGGAGAGGATGCACAGCGGTTTGCGCAGGATGCGTTCAGCGGGCTTGCCCTTGTTGTGCTGATGCTGGTTGGACTGGCGATGGTGTTCATGCCGGGTTTTGTCTGGCTGACCGCAGAAGGGTTTTCGGGAGATGCGCGCTTTGACATGACGGTGGGCTATGGCCGTATCGTGTTTCCTTACATTTTGTGCATGTCCCTTGCTGCGCTCTTTTCCGGCATTCTGAATGCGACGGGGCGGTTTGCCGTGGCGGCGGCGGCCCCTGTGTTGCTGAATATCTTTGTCATTGCGGCGATGCTGGCCGGGTATTGGGCTGGCGGGGCCGTGATTGACTGGCTGATCTGGTCGATCCCGCTCGCTGGTGTGGCGCAACTGGCGCTGACATGGCGGGCCGCAGCGTCTGCTGGCTTTGCGCTCAGGCCGACGTGGCCGCGCTGGAGCCCTGATATGCGCGCGATGATCGTGATCGCCCTGCCCGCAGCGCTTGCTTCGGGCGTGATGCAAATCAATCTGGTTGTGGGGCAATTGGTCGCCAGCCAATATGAAAACGCGGTGTCATGGCTGTTTGCAGCGGATCGTCTCTATCAACTGCCGCTTGGTGTGGTGGGGATTGCCGTTGGCATCGTGCTGTTGCCGGACCTATCGCGCCGGTTGCGGGCGGGCGACGATGAGGGCGCGCGTCATGCGTTGAGCCGTGCAGGTGAGATCGCGCTGGTGCTTACGATTCCCTCTGCTGTCGCACTGATGGTGGTGCCGCAAACACTGGTGTCGGTGCTGTTCGAGCGGGGGGCGGCGGACGTGGATGACACGGCGGCCATTGCCACCGCAACGGCAATCTACGGTCTGGGGCTACCTGCATTTGTGCTGCAAAAGGTGCTGCAACCGATCTACTTTGCGCGCGGAGACACGCGCCGGCCGTTCAACTATGCGCTGGTGGCGATGGTCGTAAACGCAGCGCTTGCTGTGGGCCTGTCACCCTATATCGGTTGGGTGGCCCCGGCGGTTGCCACAACCTTTGCAGGCTGGGCCATGCTGATTTGTCTGGCGTTGGGCGCGCGCAAATATGGGGAGACAGCGCGGTTTGACACGCGCTTTCGGTCTCGGGTCTGGCGTATTGTGGCGGCGGCTGTGCTTATGGGGCTCGCTCTTGAGCTGGCGGACGCGCTTCTTGATGGGTTGCTGGAGCTGGCGTGGTGGCGCGGTCTGGGGCTGCTTTTGCTCATCGGGGTTGGCGCTGTCAGCTTTTTCTCAGCAGGGCAGCTTTTGGGGGCCTTCAACCTTTCCGAATTCAAGGCGGCGTTCAGAAGACGGCAAGGCAAAAAGGATATCTAACGGAGCAAAGCCTTTTATCGCCGCCTGAGCCCTTCGCGGATGCGCGCCCATTCACCGGGTGCAAACACAAAGCAAAGACCAAAGCCCACAAAAAACCCTGCAAGTTCGGCAATCCATTGCAATCCCACTTCAAAGAAGATGCCCCAAATCAGCTGAATGCCCATCAGAAACGCAATCAACGTGAAAGCACGATATTGCTGCATTCCTGTGCCTGCCAATTGCCGCCACATGACAAAGGAGTAGCCGCCGATCAAACCGTAAACAGACGGATAGGCCCCGACCAGCCAGGTCGGATCATTGAGAAATTGCCCATAGATCAGTGCTCCACCTGCGCCCGACAAAACAAACACTACCGCAAAAGTGACAGGCCCCATCACCTCGGTCACAAGCTTGCCCAGCGCAAGAAGCAGGACCATCGCAAAAAGGCTATGGGTAAAACCAAGATGGATGAAGGGATAGGTGAAGATGCGCATCACTTCGGTTCGCGGCCATTGACCATTGGCCACCATCCAATCCCAGATCTGACCAGAAAAGCCATAGTCCCGGATCAGACCCAGCCGCCAGCCCACAGCGCCGGGACCACCAATGATACCCGCTTCCCCCAGCGACAGCCCGGCCTCCACCCCTGCGATGGCCAAAAAGGTCAGTATGACGATGGGCGGCAGCGGATTGATGGGGGGCTGGAAATCAGGGTCTTGCATGGGCGCTCCTTGACGGCGGCAAGCCCTAGAGTTACGCCGCTGACAGCCGTAAATCCAGCCCCTGAGGTTTGTCATGTCTGAAGCAAAATTCACCCCGCGCGTCTTTTCCGGGATCCAGCCCTCCGGTGGCCTGACGCTGGGCAACTATCTGGGCGCGATCAAGCGGTTCGTGTCGATGCAGGATGAGGATTTCGAGACAGTCTACTGCATGGTCGATCTGCATGCGATCACCGTCTGGCAGGACCCCAAAGATCTTGCGCATAACACACGCGAGCTGGCTGCGGGCTTTATCGCAAGCGGGATCAGCCCAGAGAAATCCATCCTGATCAACCAAAGTCAGGTGCCCGAGCATGCGCAGCTGGGCTGGATTTTCAATTGTGTCGCCCGCATGGGCTGGATGGGTCGGATGACCCAGTTCAAGGACAAGGCCGGCAAAAACACCGAGAAAGTGTCGCTTGGTCTGTTTGGCTACCCAGCGCTGATGGCAGCGGACATTCTGGTGTATCACGCGACCCATGTGCCCGTGGGGGAGGACCAGAAACAGCATCTTGAACTGACCCGCGACATCGCAGCCAAGTTCAACCATGACTACGGCGTCGATTTCTTTCCGATCACCGAACCGGTGATTGAAGGGGCGGCGACGCGCGTGATGTCCCTGCGCGATGGATCCAAGAAGATGTCGAAGTCTGACCCGTCGGACGCCAGCCGCATCAACATGACGGATGATGCAGATGCCATTGCCAAGAAAATCCGCAAGGCCAAGACCGACCCCGATGCGCTGCCGTCTGAGGCGGCGGGACTGGAAGACAGGCCAGAGGCGCGCAATCTGGTCAACATCTACGCTGCACTGAAAGAGCAATCCGTCGACGACGTGTTGCGCGAGGTCGGAGGTCAGCAATTTGGCACCTTCAAACCGCTGCTGGCAGAGCTTGCGGTGTCCAAGCTCGCCCCCATCTCAACCGAGATGGCGCGGCTGATGGATGACCCGGCGGAGATTGACCGCACCCTTGCCAAAGGCGCGATGCAGGCACGGGAGATCACCGCGCCGATCCTGAAGCGCACTTATGAAATAGTGGGCATGGTTGGGTAACGCTGCCCCATCACAACTTGCCCCCCAACCTGCGGAAGGGGGGCAGGATGCCCCGCTTGGGTGAGCCGCCACATTTGCGCACATGACCCCTGCGAAGGCACAGATTGATTGCGCAGCCAATCCGCACCACCTTTCACCCCAGATACGTGAAAGGATCTAATATGGAAGTCCCCCACCCCACTGTCGGTCACGTTCACCTACGCGTGGCAGACCTTGAAACCGCCATTTCTTTTTACCGTGATCTGCTCGGCTTTGACGTGACAGCGCGCTATGGCGACGCCGCCGCTTTCCTCGGTGCGGGTGGATATCATCATCATATCGGACTGAACACATGGCAGAGCAAAGGGGCCACGCCACCCCCAGCGGGTCATACGGGCCTTTATCATGCCGCGTTTCTTTATGCCGACCGTGCGGCGTTGGCTGCGGTGCTGCGGCGTGTTCAGGAAGCGGGAGTACCCCTCGACGGTGCAGCCGACCACGGGGTGAGCGAAGCGGTCTACCTGCGCGACCCGGATGGCAACGGCGTAGAGCTCTACCGGGATCGCCCGCCTCAGGACTGGCCGCGCGACGCCGCAGGTCAGCTTGCGATGGTGAACGAACCACTGGATGTTGAGGCGCTGCTGGCCGAGGCGTTGCCTGCGTAAGGGAATGGTCCTTGCCACCCTCTTGCTCCGGACGGACAGGATGCCCACTTTACCCGCAGCGTTGGCATGGACAATCGCGGTCGCCTTCGCCACGGTTGTGCCAGAATATTGGAAGGGAACATCATGACCACCGGCTTTTTCTGGGATGAGCGTTGCTTTTGGCACGCGGGCGGAAACTACGCCTTTACACTACCCCTTGGCGGGTTGATCCAACCTCTTGCAGCAGGTGGATTGCCCGAAAGTCCAGAGACCAAGCGGCGGATGAAGAACCTCATGGATGTCACCGGATTGACAGCGGAGCTGGCCGCACAAAGTGCACCAATGGCAACGCGCAAGATGCTGGAGCGGGTACATCCGAGCAGCTATCTGGACAGTTTCAAATCCCTTTCTGACGCCGGGGGTGGGGAGCTCGGCCATCACGCGCCTTTTGCGCAAGGCGGATATGAAATCGCTGCGCTTTCTGCTGGCTTGGCCGTGGGCGCGGTGACTGCCGTGGCGTCCGGCGGGCTGCAAAACGCCTATGCGCTCAGCCGCCCACCCGGCCATCACTGCACCGCAGATACGCCACAGGGGTTCTGTCTGTTGGCCAACATCGCAATCGCTATTGAGGAGGCCCGCGCACAGGGATTGGTCCAGCGTGTGGCCGTGCTGGATTGGGATGTGCATCACGGGAACGGCACGGAATCGATCTTTTATGACCGCGACGACGTTCTGACGATCTCTTTGCATCAAGAAGGGAACTATCCCTTGAACTCCGGCGCATTGGCGGATCGGGGGACTGGCGCGGGAGAGGGTTTTGCGCTGAACCTTCCGCTTTATGCTGGTGCCGGGCACACGGCATACCTGCATGCAATGGACCGGGTTGTGATCCCGGCGCTTGAGGCGTTCAAGCCAGATATGATCATTGTCGCCTGCGGTTTTGACGCCTCTTCCATTGATCCGCTGGCGCGCATGCAAGCCACAGCGGAAACCTTTGGTGAGATGACGCGCAAGATCAAGGAAACTGCGGCCACCTTGTGTGACGGCCGGCTGGTGCTGGTACATGAAGGGGGATACTCTGAAGTGTATGTGCCGTTTTGTGGCCACGCCGCACTGACGGCACTCTCGGGTAGTGACATTCACGCACCGGACCCGATGGCGAAATCACTGGAGCTTCGCCAGCCATCGCAAGACTTTGATGCCTTCCTGCGCCAGTCGATTGATGCAATGGCGCTTGAGCTGGAGCTTTGACCTGATGCCCGATCCAAACCCGCAAGCCTTGGCGTTTTTGCAAATGCGCCGTTCGCGCCCGGCCAAGACACTAGGATTGCCCGGCCCAGACAAGGCGGCGCTTTTGCCACTGCTGATTGCTGCTGCACGTACCCCGGATCATGGCAAACTGGAGCCGTGGCGGTTTATCGTCATATCCGGCGATGCGATGCCGCGTTTGGCCCAAGCGGCGCAGCGCGCAGGTGAACGCCTGAGGCTGGACGCGGAGCAGATAGCCAAGGGACGCCAACAGTTTGATCAGGGTAATCTGGCGGTGGTTGTGGTCGAAGTGCAAAAACCGTCCGAGAAAATCCCTGCGCTGGAGCAAACCTATTCTGCTGGTGCGGTGTGCCTTGCGTTGCTGAATGCAGCGCTTGCGGCTGGCTGGGGCGCAAATTGGCTCAGCGGTTGGCATTCGCATGATCGGGGATTCATGCAGGACGCACTGCACCTCGCGGACCACGAACGCATTGCCGGGATCATCCACATCGGCACTGAAACCTCCACCCCGCCGGAACGACCACGCCCGGACCTGACAGAGATCACGACATGGCTTTCGGACTGATTTTTCGTTCTTTTCTGCTCGCGTTGGGGCAGCTTTCCGATCCGCGGTTTCGCAGGGTGTTCTTTTTGGGCATTGGCCTTGCCCTGGCGCTGCTGATCGGGTTCACGGCGGGTTTTGCCTGGTTCACGGATTGGATCACACCCGAAGAATTATGGCTGCCTGTGCTGGGCGAAGTCCGCTGGATCGATGATCTGTTGTCCTGGGGGGCTGCATTTCTGCTGCTGTTTCTGTCCACATTTTTGATGATCCCTGTTGCCTCCGCCATTACCTCAATGTTTCTTGATGAGGTCGCGGACGCGGTTGAGGCGAAACACTACCTCAATTTGCCCCGGACGCAGCCTGTGCCTTTTGGCGATGCAGTGCGCGACACCGTGAATTTTCTGGGTGTACTGATCGCTGCAAACCTGCTGGCCATCGTGCTCTATGTGATGTTCCCCCCCGCCGCGATATTTATCTTTTGGGGCGTGAACGGCTTCCTGCTGGGACGGGAGTATTTCACCATGGTCGCGATTCGCTGGGTGGGCCGTATTGAGGCCAAGCGCCTGCGCAGTCAGTTCAGCGGCCCAATTTGGGTTGCGGGCGTGTTGATGGCGATGCCGCTTTCTGTGCCGCTGCTGAACCTGATCATTCCTATCCTAGGCGCGGCGACCTTCACTCACCTATTTCACGGCCTGACCACGCGCCAGCGCGAAACAGACCCTCCACATCGTCCACGGTAATCCAACCCGAGAGGATGATCGTTGCGGTGATCCCCCAGATGATCAAAGCGACGAGCGTGGTCCAAAAGATTTTCTTGCGGATGTGATGATGCTCTGGCGACCCGGCGTGCGTGCCCGGCACAATTTCACCCAGATCGCCCTGCGTCTGAATTTTGATCGGCAAGGCGACGCAAAATGTCAGCGACCAGATCACCGCAAAGAGTACAAGACCGGAAACGACACCCATGTCTCAGACCTGCTCCAGCTCAACCAGCGCACCGTTGAAGTCCTTGGGATGCAAGAACAACACTGGTTTTCCGTGGGCACCGATTTTTGGCTCACCTGTGCCCAGAACGCGCGCACCGGTTGATTTCAGATGGTCGCGCGCGGCAAGGATATCATCAACTTCATAACAGATGTGATGAATGCCGCCGGCGGGGTTCTTTTCCAGAAATCCATTGATCGGGCTGTCGTCCCCCAGAGGGTAGAGCAATTCGATCTTGGTGTTGGGCAGTTCGATGAAGATCACAGTAACGCCATGGTCCGGTTCGTCCTGCGGCGCGCCCACAGTGGCACCCAGCGCATTGCGGTATTGATCTGCCGCTGCGTCAAGGTCGGGCACGGCAATGGCAACATGGTTCAAACGGCCAATCATCTTTGGCATCCTTTCAGGTTTCGCTTCTTGGCCAGCCTTATGGCGACAAGAAAGATGAAGGGCAATGCGGCACGTTAACTGCCTGTTAGCCACCTCTGGCTAACCATGACTTACCCAATTTGGAGGCTAAGATGGATACAACAGACCCTTTTGCGGCCAATATCCCTGCGCCCACCGCCGCGCGCCCCTTACTGGGGCTCACCGTACTGGTTGTCGAAGACAGCCGGTTCGCCTGTGAAGCGATGCGGCTTTTATGTTTGCGCTCTGGTGCGCGCATCCGACGCGCGGATTGCCTGCGCTCGGCCAGACGCCATTTTCGCGTATACCGCCCAACCGTTGTTGTGATTGATCTGGGCCTGCCCGACGGCAAGGGCACAGACCTGATCACAGAGTTGCATGAGGCCACGCCAAGGGTGGAAGGCATCCTCGCCATTTCGGGCGACAGCCATTTGGAAAACGAAGCATTGGAGGCTGGCGCCGATGCGTTTTTGGAAAAGCCGATCCAGTCAATTGGGCTTTTTCAAGAGAAAATCCTTGGGATGCTACCCAGCGACCGCAGGCCAAAGGGCCCGCGAGAGATCGATGATAGAGCAATCTCGCCCGATCGGCTCGCTTACCGCGATGACATGGCGCATATCGCAGATGTGCTTGAGGACACGGTCAACAACCACACGCTTGACTATGTGGCACAGTTTCTGCGCGGCGTGGCACGTCATGCAGAAGATACTGCCATGGCCGAAGCGGTGGAGGCCCTCGCCTCGAAACGCGCGCAGGGCGCACCCGCCGCATCTGAGACCGCACGCATCGCTGGGTTGATCCAGCATCGCTTGGCGGAGCGGATCGCAATTTAGAAAGTGCGCTCTTGGCCAAAGAGCCAAGGGCGGGGTGAGCATTTATTTAGATCGATTATCTTGACTGCCTGAATTTGCGATGGGCAGTCACCTCAGAGCGTTGGGTCACCCGCGACGCGGACCAGACCCGTTAGATCGCCCAAGCGTTCTATTTGTTGGCCATCGCTGTCGAAGTTTGTTGGCGAAAGCCATGCCTCAAATGCTTCTTTGAGCGCAGGCCATTCGGTGTCGATCACGGCGAACCACGCGGTATCGCGGTTGCGCCCCTTGACCACAGCAGCTTGTCTGAAAACCCCTTCAAAGCTGAAGCCCAATCGCTGCGCGGCCCGCCGCGATCCTGCGTTCAGCGCGTTGCATTTCCATTCATAGCGGCGGTAGCCTGCCTCGAACGCCCATTTCATCATCAGGTACATCGCATCTGTCGCCGCACGGGTGCGCTGCAAGGCCGGGCTATAACTGATGTAGCCAACCTCGATCGACCCGCTCTCAGGTTTGATCCGAAGATAGCTCGCCGCCCCCTCCCATTGATCGGTATCCTTGTTGCGAATGGCGTAAAAGAACGGATCGGGTTGGTTTTCGTGGTCCCGTACCCAACGGTGATACTGCGAAGCCGAAGAAAACGGGCCAACCGGCATGTAATCCCAGACATGGTCATGCCCGGCATACGCCCGAAACAGCAACGCCGCATGAGAGACCGCCGTGAGCGGCGCAAGCTCCGCGTAGCGACCCTGCAATACGCCTGATTGCGGCGCTGGTGGCGGTGTCCAGTTCTCAACGGGCGCGCCAAAAACGGGCGGAGGGGCAGATGTGTCAGTCATTCGGCCACGTTAGGCGGAAGTTCGCCCCCCGCCAAGCCACAAAGCACTGTGCGAAACTTCTCACAATGACCGCATTTCTAGCACCGACGCTGCGCAGAACCGCCACATTGCGCGCGCATACCTTGGGTAGCGAAAGCAAAGGAAAAAGACATGTTGAAATGGACCCTCAAAAAATTTGCGCAGGATGAATCAGGTGCTGTAGCCGTGGACTGGATTGTCCTGACCGCCGCTGTTGTGGTGCTCGCCGCGGTGAGTATCGGCGTGATGCAGACCAGCGCGGATGGCCTTGCTGAAAACACCAGCGACTACATCACCAACTACGATTTCTTTTGATCCCGAGACGCTTGCTTAACGCAACAGCTTGAGGTCAGTGCCCATGTCGAGGCCGGGAAAGATGCTGTTTTCAAGCGTCGATTGATCAATTCCGGTCATTGCGCGCATGATCCATGCAGCGGGAGCGCGCACATCATTGGTGGGCATCAAGTCACGCTCTTGATAAAGATCGGCGGCATCAAGCCCCGGCCAGCGCCCATAAACACGCCCGCCCCTGATCGCCCCGCCCGCCAGCACCATCAGACCCGCAGTGCCATGATCAGTGCCGCCCGTGCCGTTTTCACGCGCGGTACGGCCGAACTCCGTCATCGCGACCACCGTTGTCTTGTTCCAGATCGGCTGCGCCAACCCGGATTTCAGGGTCAGCAGAACCTCGGACAACCGCGCCAGCCCTCGGGTCATAGCGCGTTTCTGCGTGCGATGGGTGTCCCATCCTCCGATCGAAAACGCGGCAACGCGCGCGGCACCCTGCAACCGATCTGCTGCAAACTGAGCTATCTTGTTGTGCGCGCGCCCCGTGGGCTTTTGTGCCATCCCGTCGGCGGCAATTGTCTGCGCTTCTGCCAGAGCCGCATGCATGGCTGGATCGTCCTCCATGATCATTTCGGCCAAGCGCATGGCCTGCGGACTGAGCCGCAACTGTGCCTCTGGTGCCCAGTTGGCCACGGGGGCTGCACCATCCAACACACGTACATCGTTGTTCCCGATGGCATATGCAGTCTGCGCGCTCAGCCCCGGCACCTGTTGCAGCATCCGGTTGAGCCACCCATCACGCACACCTGTACCCAGCACATTTGTGCCCGCTTCCAACAGGTCCTGCCCATCAAAGTGGCTACGCTTATCACGATAAGGCGTTGAAACCGCGTGAACAAATCCAAGTTCTTCAGCGCGCCAAAGCGGCATCAATGGCTCCAGCGCGGGGTGCATCGCAAAGTATCCGTCCAGATCAATCGCCGGATCACCGAGGTTCAGTTGCGGCCTGAGCGCGGCATAGGCCGGATCGCCCAACGGGCGCACCACATCCAGCCCATCCATGCCGCCGCGCAGGATGATCACCACCAGCCGCCCCTCCCACGGAGCAGAGGCGAAGGTCACGGGCGTCAACAGCGGACTGGCGGCAAGCGAACAGCCCATTGCCACACTGCGGGTCAGGAAATGCCGGCGGTTCAGATCTGATATCATGGCACGGCTCCTATCGCCTCTGAAACGCGGGGGAGGACAGGATCAGCCCGATAGCAACCGCTCTGCTTTCCGCCGCGGCAGCAGCGACCGCAACGGCGGGCGGGATGTTTTCACCCAGCGCTGTGCGCACAAATGCGCGCGGGTCCGGCAGGTTTTCCATCAGCCGGGCGGGGACTTGCATTGTCCATTCCATTCTTGCGGAGATGCCCTGCGGCGTGATCCAAGCGTCGTCCTCTTCCGCAAGCCCATCGGGGCCAGCAGGACGTGCCCAGTTTTGGCCCATCAGCTCAAGTGGATCAAAGAAAATCTGGAGGATGTCCTTTTTCTCAAGGGCTTGCAGCGTTGCAGCAGGGAGGTTCAGGCTGCGCAGGCAAGCTGCCATAAACTCCATGGGTGGCCGAATGTTACGTGCCTCAGGCGACCAAGCGTCGGGGTGTTCCAGCAGAGCAGCATAGCAGGCCATCAGATCCCCATCGGTGCGCAAATACGCCTGCTCAATCGCCGCGATGACTTCAGCCGGGGGCGTGTCTGAGATGAAATGTACCGCCAGTTTGGTCGCCAGATGCCGGGCGGTCACCGGATGCACCGCCAGATCGCGCAAAACGGCGCGGATGGGGTCCATGCCTGCACGTGGACCATATGTCTTGCCCAGCACTGTCTCTGTGCCCGGCTCAACCATACGGTTGCGAAACTTGAAGCTGTAATTCCGCGTGGCTGACATGCCGGTCAGCAGCTCTGCGAGTTCGCGCACATCGGTCTGGTTGTAGGGACCGTCGACGCCCAGCGTGTGCAGTTCAAGGAGTTCGCGGGCGAGGTTCTCATTCAAACCCAATGGCCTGCGGCGACGTTTAGCGGCGCGACTACCCGGCCCGGCAGAAAGATTTTGATCCAGATAGTGCAGCATCAGGGGATGGGTGATTGCGGCGGTGAGCAAGTCAGCAAAATTTCCAGCGATATGCGGGCGGATCGCCTCATCCACATAGATCGGGCCGCCTGCACGCAGCAGGTCTTGCGTGCCAGCAGCGGTCAGATGATCGGCCCAAAAGGCCACCAATCGTTCACGAAAGGCATTCGGCGCGCGGGTCTGGCGCAACAGCATATGGATAAACCACTGGTCGCGCTCATCCCGGATTTGGCGCACAACCTTGCGCGATTTTTCATGCGCCTCTTTGCCCTCAGGCGTGTCGCCCCGTTCGCGCGCATATCCGGCAAAGCGGCGGCGCAGGACCAGCGCGTCCTGAAGATGTTCAAAAGGCGGAATGGGAAAGGTTTCGACGGCATCGTCCGGCCCCGCAAGCCCTTGCAGCATCTGATCAATTCCCGCCGGGGCGGCGAGGTCAGGTGAAAGGCCATAGCCAAAACGACGCTCGGCGATATGGGGGTCAAAGCTCACGCAGGTTGCACCTTGTTTCGATCAAGTCAGTGCAAACATAACGCGCCCTGCGCCGCTTTTCACCAAGGAAAACGCCGCAGGGACGGTGAGAGGTGCGCGGGTTACTCTTGCGGGATGATGCGCAGGCCCAGCTCCATCAGCTGATCCGACGTTGGATCGCTGGGCGCGTTCATCATCAGGTCTTCGGCGCGCTGGTTCATCGGGAAGAGGATCACTTCGCGGATGTTGTTTTCATTTGCCAGCAACATCACAATGCGGTCGATGCCCGCCGCACAGCCACCGTGAGGGGGCGCGCCGTATTGGAAGGCGTTGACCATGCCGCCGAAACGCTTGCGCACTTCGTCTTCGCCGTAGCCCGCAATTTCAAACGCCTTGAACATGATCTCTGGCTTGTGGTTCCGGATCGCACCGGACACCAGCTCATAGCCGTTGCACGCCAGATCGTATTGGTATCCCAAGACCTTGAGCGGATCACCTTGCAGCGCTTCCATCCCGCCCTGCGGCATGGAGAAGGGGTTGTGTTCAAAGTCGATCTTCCCGGTTTCCTCGTCCTTTTCGTAGATCGGGAAATCCACGATCCAGGCAAAGGCAAAGCGGTCCTGATCGGTCAGTTTCAGCTCTTCACCGATGACGTTGCGCGCGCGCCCTGCGACACCTTCGAATGCCTTGGGTTTGCCACCAAGGAAGAACGCGGCGTCACCCACATCAAGGCCCAGCTGCTGGCGGATCGCCTCCGTGCGCTCAGGCCCGATGTTCTTGGCCAGCGGGCCTGCGGCCTCATTCCCTAGAACAATCTCGCCTGATTTGATCAGGGCGTTGACCTCTTTGACGGTGATCCCGCGTTCTTGTGCAATCGAATCCGGCGACTGCTTGCGCCAGAAGATATAGCCCATACCCGGCAGCCCTTCTTTCTGGGCAAAGGCGTTCATGCGGTCACAGAACTTGCGGCTGCCACCTGTGGGGGCTGGAATGGCGCGAATTTCGGTGCCTTCCTGCTCCAGCAGTTTGGCGAAAATCGCAAAGCCGGAGCCCGCGAAATGTTCGCTCACCACCTGCATCTTGATCGGGTTGCGCAGGTCGGGCTTGTCGGAGCCATACCAAAGGGCGGCGTCCTTGTAGGAGATCTGCGGCCAGTCCTGATCGACCTTGCGACCGCCGCCGAACTCTTCGAACACACCCGCAAGCACCGGCTGGATCGTGTCAAACACGTCCTGCTGGGTGACAAAGGACATCTCAAGGTCGAGTTGGTAGAAGTCGGTGGGCGATCGGTCTGCGCGTGGGTCTTCGTCGCGGAAACAGGGTGCGATCTGGAAGTACTTGTCGAAACCAGAGACCATCAGCAACTGTTTGAACTGCTGAGGAGCCTGCGGCAGGGCATAGAACTTCCCCGGATGCAGACGCGACGGCACAAGGAAATCGCGCGCGCCTTCGGGACTGCTCGCAGTGATGATCGGCGTCTGGAATTCCTTGAATTCCCGGTCCCACATGCGTTTGCGGATTGAGCTGACTACATCAGAGCGCAGCACCATGTTTTCCTGCATCTTTTCGCGACGCAGGTCGAGGTAGCGATAGCGCAGGCGCGTTTCCTCTGGATATTCCTGCTCCCCAAAGACCATCAACGGCAGCTCAGCGGCCGAGCCCAGCACTTCGATGTCGCGCACAAACACTTCAATCTCGCCGGTGGGCAACTTGGGGTTCACCAGACTTGCGTCCCGCGCTTTGACCTCGCCATCAATGCGAATGCACCATTCGGAACGCACCTTTTCCACCTCGGCAAAAACGGGGCTGTCGGGGTCGCACAACACCTGTGTCATACCGTAATGGTCGCGCAGATCGATAAAGAGCACCCCACCATGGTCACGAACCCGGTGAACCCAACCCGAAAGACGAACGGTATCCCCCTTGTTGGCGATGGTCAGATCGGCACAGGAATGGCTGCGATAGGCGTGCATGAGCGGTCCCTTTCGAGGGGTGAAAACTTTCGCGCAGGTACACCTTTCTGCGCTGGGGAAGTCAAGAGCACGGAGCGCAAAAGCGCCCTGTTTGCCTTGCGATCACGCGCAATCCGGCACTGGCACGGCCCTGTGGCACCATCCTGCCACCCTGCAGGCCGCACCGCAGTTGAAGGGTTCCCATAGCGGCCTGCCTTTTGTAGACTGCGCGCGACAGAATAATGAATGGTTATTGAGGACAAGTATTGTGGATCCACTCCAGCAATTTGAAGCACTATTCAACAACACCTACGGATCATTGAACAGCCTGCTGGCCATCACAGGTCAGCCGGCAGCGCCGCCGGTGCCAAATGTATTAAACCTGACGACCACAGAATACCTCGCGGTTCTGGACAACGCAGAACAGTTGTTGAGAGCGATCCCATCCCAGTCGCTCACTGATGTTTTGAACGATCCAACTTACGACTCGTTCATTACAGGACAGTCGCGCCAATTCGTCGAAGACTTGCGGGACGGCAATTATGAGGCCGCGTTTGCAATGTTTGACCCCGCGCGTGACCCCTTCATCGGCGTTGATGGCCGCATTCTGGTTGGCAACGTGGTGCTCGGCAACACCGACCCGGGCGACGGTGGCGTCGGTGGTGGTGATGGTGGTGGTGGCGACGGACAGCCTCCATTTGATCCAATTCAAGTTTTGCTGGATTCCTATCAAAGCCAATTGGATGACTTGTTGTGGTCCCAGACCGGGGGCACGTTTACGTCACCGCTGTTCAGCGTCGATGTCGATACTGGCGTCTGGTCTGCGCAAGGTGCCGGCGCAAACAGCGGCACAACTCTCGATACGTTGTTCGAAGAACTTGGCCTCGCTGCAAGCCGCGCCTTGATGCTTTTCCTTGATCAACAGGCAGGCACCCGTGCGACTATCAACACAGAAAATATCACAAACTCACAACTGAACGTTGCCACAGAGGCGGCCAAGAACCCCGCGGCATCCGCATTCGAGAAGCTGCAACAAATTGGCAGTGACCTGACAAGTGGTGAAGAAACCGACGCCGCGGCGCTTGAAGCCGTGGCAAACGCGCAGGTGCAGGGGTTGATCGCTATCTTTGCCTCAGTCTTGCCTGAGTTTGGCACGTTACTTGGCAATATGACCATTGGTTCGCGCAATTCTGACCCGAGCTTTGTGGTCAGCGGAGATGGCACAGCCACAGGAACCGAGCATGGCGACTGGTTCTTCCTTTCTGACGCAGGCAACACCTTCGACGGAGGTGCCGGAGAAGATGTGCTCTTTGGTCTGGGTGGTGCGGACAACCTCAGCGGCGGGGCAGACGACGACCACCTCTTTGGCGGAGATGGGGATGATATGCTCACCGGTGGTGCGGGCAATGATGCCATCCACGGCGGTGAAGGGTCCGGCGACGTGGCGGCCTTTGACGGGTCTATGGGGCGCTATACCCTGCAACTGACATCCGATGGTACGGTCACGGTAGAAGACAGAATGTCCTCTGGTGAGGGCACGGATATCGTTACAGGGGTTGAGACACTTTCCTTTAGTGAAGGCGTCAGCATCTTTACCCAAGGCACGCTTGATTTGTCGATCATTCAGGGCATTACCGGGCTGGACCAGGCGGATATCTCAACTTTCATTGAACTCTACATCGCGTATTTCAACCGCGCGCCCGATGCGCTGGGGCTCTATTTCTGGGGATCGGCCTTTGCCAACGGCACGTCTCTGGATGAAATTGCCGCACTGTTCCTTGATCAGGACGAGACGCGGGCAACCTACCCATCTGACGCGACAAATCTCGATTTTGCCACGGCGGTTTATTCCAACGTGCTGGGCCGGGTGCCGGATCAGGCAGGTCTCGAATTTTGGCAAGGGCAGCTTGATAGTGGCAACGTCACACGTGGCGCATTCATCCTGGAGGTTCTCAAAGGCGCGAAAGCCGAACCAGCGTCTGACGCGACACAGGAATTCATCGATCTGCAATTGGGCGATCGTGGATATCTGGCAGACAAGACCGACATCGGCACGTATTTTGCAGTGATCAAAGGCATGTCAAACGTCACCGAAGCCTCTGCCGCGATGCAGCTTTATGTGCGTGGGGATGCGGGGTCAGTGCAGACTGCTGTTGACGAAATCAACAGTGACTTTGCGGCTGCCAACACCGACAGCAGTGGTGAATTGTTGTTGCAATTGGTGGGTGTCGCGGACGATCCGTTCGCCGTTTGATCCTGCGAACACGACTGAAAAAGGGGCGCGCCAACGAACAGGTTGGCACGCCCCTTTCGCGTTAAGGTTGAGATTTGGCTGAAAAAATCCCCCGAACGTGATCAA
Source organism: Sulfitobacter sp. (assembly GCA_045105735.1). Lineage (GTDB taxonomy): Bacteria > Pseudomonadota > Alphaproteobacteria > Rhodobacterales > Rhodobacteraceae > Sulfitobacter. Next base: position 56,570 of record JBGCDV010000034.1, read on the forward strand.
GCAAGGCGCTTTGAGTAAATTTGCCGGAATTGCCTTTCTGTTCTGACCAGTCCGCATATACTGCCGCCTATTCAGATTTATACATACGGACAGATCAATGGACACCACCGACGCATTTGCACAAGCATTCGCACAGATTTCTTCACTTGGCTCTTTTGGCGGCGTTGCACCCCCAAGCTCCCCAGACGATATTTTCAACCTCACTGTTGGTGAGTACCGCGCATATCTTGATGCAGCAGAGCTTTCTTTTTCCTCATTTGACGCAAGCTATTTTGCCAACTTGCTGAACAACCCTGCGATCTCTGAGTCCCTTGATCCCGGCTCACGCGCCATTCTGGAAAACTTTGCCGCAGGTGATTTCAGTGCGATTTTAGGGCCGATCAACGAAGCACGCGCCCTTGTCGCCCCGTTTCCTGAGGACACACTGCTGAGTGATGCGCTGGGGATCAACGGCGGCGGCGGTGGATCAGGATTTTCTGCCGAAGTCGAACAGGCCTTTGCCGATGCGCAAGCCAATTTGGCCAACCTGCTCTGGGATGATCAAAACGGAATCTTCAATTCCCCGACCTTTACCGTCGACTTCGACACAGGAAACTGGTTTGCGCAAAACGGCACAGCCGAAGGGGCCTATAGCGGCAGCACGCTGGCGGAGTTCTTTGGCCTACTTGGTCAAGCCGTGGGCAGCGCAATCCTGTCCTTTATCGGCACAAACGAAAGTGTCGTGAACCAACTGATCGATGATGGTGCCAACGCCACCAAGTTTGCCGAAGCGCAGGCGGCCGCACAAACTGCCGCAACGCAGACGTTTGCTTCCTTGCAGTCGCTGGCGGCCGAGATCATCGCAGATGCAAACGCCGATCCCGCCGGGATCGAGGCGCAAGCCACGGCGCAGTTTGAAGCGCTTTTCAATGCGGTTGCTGATATTCTGCCCGGTGCCACCTCAACACTGAATAAATTCATGCTCGGCTCGCGCAATTCTGATCCGACCTTCGTGACCAGCCTTCAAGGGGACCTGAACGGGTCCGATGAAGGGGATTGGTTCTTCCTTTCCAAAGAGAGCAACAGCTTTGACGGAGGGCGCGGCACGGATGTGCTTTTTGGACTGGAGGGCAACGACAGCCTGAACGGCGGGGCGGATGATGACTTCCTTTTCGGCGGCGCAGGGGATGGCGACATGGCCAGCTTTGCAGGCAGTTTGGGGCAATACACACTCAAAATGTCCCGCGACGGCAGCGTGACCGCACAAGACCGGAATGAGAACGGCGAAGGCACCGACCTGCTTACCGGGATTGAGACACTCTCCTTTGGGAGTGGCGCGTCAATCTTTGGCGATGGGACGGTCGACCTCACGAAATTTCAAGGCATTGCCGGCCTGAGCGCCGAAGACATCAACACATTTGTTGAGCTTTATATCGCGTATTTCAACCGGGCACCGGATGCTGTTGGGCTCAACTTCTGGGGGACGGCCTTTGCGACGGGGACGTCACTGGATGACATTGCCGCACTTTTCCTCGATCAGGATGAGACGCGCGCAACGTACCCCTCTGACACCAGCAACCTCGAATTTGCCACGCAGGTCTATCAAAACGTGTTGGGCCGCACGCCAGATGAAGGTGGTCTTGCCTTCTGGCAGGGACAGCTCGACAGCGGCAATGTCAGCCAGGGCACCTTCATTCTGGAGGTGCTGAAAGGGGCCAAAGCCGATTTGCCAGCAGGCTCTGCGCAGGCCGACATTGATCTTCAATTGGCAGATCGTGGGTACCTTGCCAGCAAAACGGACATCGGCACCTACTTTGCCGTGATCAAAGGTCTTTCTGATGTCACCGACGCTTCTGATGCGATGCAGCTCTTTGTGCGTGGCAGTGACACCAGCATCCAAGAGGCGATCGCAAAGATTGACGCAGAATACGGAGCAGCGCTTGCGGATGGCAGTGGGGAGCTTGTCATGCAGTTGGTCGGCGTTGCGGATGATCCGTTTGCGGTCTGATCCATACACCGGGGGCTGATACCTTCATCACACGTCTGTGTCTGATCCGGCGCAGACGTGATTGGACTTAGGAACCGATTGGTTCCAAAAAGGATGCAGACCCGCTCACCGCGGCAATTCATCCAAAGGAACCGCTTCATGGCCTCTCTCAAGCATTTCACCGCTGTCACGCTCCCCGCACTGCTGCTTACCACCAGCCTTGCCTCTGCACAGGATGCAGGGCCTGAGTGGGATTTCTACGGGCATCTTAATCTTGGTGTGATCAGCGTCGATGATGGTTTTGATACCAACACAAGCCTGTCGGACAACGACAACTCCAACTCCCGCGTTGGCGTGATTTTCAAGCAAGGCTTGCAAAACGGCGGTGAATTCCGGTTTCATTTTGAAACCGCTATTGGCCTGACGGGATCAAGCAGCATCTCAGGCGACAACAACGACTTTGAAGCAGAGTACCGCCGGCGAGAATTGCGCAAGTTTGAGATAATCTATGACACCGCGCGCATCGGCAAATTCTCCTTCGGTCAGGGCAGCATCGCCACAGACAGCGCCGCGGAAGCAGATTTTTCAGGCACCAGCGTCATCGCCTATTCCAGCCTGCAAGATCAGGCGGGATCACAGCAGTTTCGGCTGACCAACGGTGCGCTGGCAGGTGTCAGCGTTGGCAATGCCTTCAGCGCATTTGACGGGGGGCGGCGCTTTCGTGTGCGATATGACACGCCGACGTTCAATGGCTTCGGCTTTGCCGTCTCTGCGGGACAAGAAGTACTCGCCGAAGGCAACGATGATGAATTTTACGACGTGGGCCTGACATATGACCGGGATTATGGGGCTTACAAAGTCGCCGGGCGGTTGGGCTATTCGATCCGGGGCAGCAATGAAGAATTGGTGCTGGGATCAGCGGCGATCTTGCACGAACCGACGGGCCTGAGCTTGGCCGTTGCAGGCGGACGGCAGCAGGAAGGCGATGCGAGCTATGTCTATGTCAAAGGTGGATTGCAGCGCGATTGGTTCGACTTTGGTCGCACACATCTGTCGGTAGATTTTTACGAAGGCGAAGATTTCTTTGGCACAGGCAGCGACTCCTCCTCGGTTGGGCTGGCTGTGGTGCAAAAGGTCGACAAGCAGAACCTTGAGCTTTACGCCAGCCACCGGGTTTATGATGTCACCGCTGGGGGGCGTTCTTTCGAAGATCTGAACGTAACCTTCGTCGGAGCACGCTGGAAGTTCTGAACCGGCACGGGCTGCGCGATGTCGCAGCCCCCACGCGCCTTCGTGAATTGCTCTGCCTGCGCAAATGGGCCATACTGGATGCCACAAAGCAGAAGCGGGCCACCAAGGGGAAAACCCATCGGTCCGGGTGACAAGGCAGACATATGATACGGATCGGAATTGCGCTGTTGGCGCTTGTTGGATTGGCCGCATGCGGCGGTGGAACACGCTATGCGTCTGGGAATGCAGGTTATGCGACCCCCAGCGTATTGTTTGCAACAGGCCCCATTCAACAGGCCTGCCAAAAGGGGGGCCGCAAGGCCGCATCACGCGCACGCTGCGGATGTATCCAAGCCGTAGCGGACAGATCGTTGTCGGCCTCAGATCAGCGGCGCGGAGCCTCGTATTTCAACAATCCGCACCGTCTGCAGGAGGTTCGACAGTCCGGCAACCAGAGTGACGCGCGGTTTTGGCGTATTTGGAAAGCATACGGCCAACAGGCGACAGAGTTGTGCAAAGGGACCTGAGCCTAAAGGTCCCGCATCCAGACCTGCAATTTTTTGGCGGTTTCTGCTGAAGCCCCGACATCTTTCCACGAGAACGACGCGACAACACCGTCCAACGGTGCATATCCTCGTGACCGCCAAAAGGGATCAAGCGGGCGATAGTTTTCAGGCTTTGCCACATGCTCCCCTTCACGATTGACGGCACAAAAACAAGACTTTGAATACCCAAACGCGCGGGCATGGGCCTCTCTTTTATCAACGAACGCATGGCCAATTCCCCTGCCCCGATAGCTTGGCAGCAATACGCTCTCCGCACAGTAAAACACCTCAGACAGATTGATCCCGGTGGTCGCAAATGCCGCGGCGAAGTCATCGGCGTGATCTGTCAACGGCGTCCCAGTGCTCGCCCCGACAAGCGTGTCGCCATCGTACGCCCCCACCACAATGGCTTGTGCACTGCTGCGGTAGCTTTGCAGATAGCGCTCTTCATAGGCAAGATCGCCGTCGTAGAGATAAGGCCAGTCGCGAAACACTGCGATGCGCAAACGGGCGACGTCAGGCAGAGCATCCGCTAACGCTGTTCCGGTAAGCGCAATAACCTTCATCCGATCTGGCGCGTCCAGTCCGAAAGGTTGTAGCGTGTTGTAACGCGCGTGATTTTACCTGCGGCCATATCAAAGAAGGACCCCGCGGGAAGCTGATAGGTCTGGCCGCGCGCCTCTGGCAGGCCATCATCCGTCATGAGGTAAGTCCCGTTGACGACGTATTCCGCCGCACCGCGCGTGCCATCTTCATTCACAAAGATCACCATATCGGTGAGCGTTTCATCATAACACCGGCTCATATGGTCACAAAATGCCGCGAATTTCTCAAGGCCTATCCGCACATCGCCCTCGTTGACATGGTGTGCGATGTCTTCTGACAGGCAGGCTAGCATTGCGGAGGTGTCCTTGGCGTTGAACGCGTCAAAGTAGGTTTGAATGAGAGGTTTCATACCGGATCTTCCATAGGTGGCCCAAAGCGGGCAATCAGACGCTCTGAAATCTGATCGCGTGCCGCACGAAACTGGACCAGCTTGGCCTCGCGCGTTTCACCCAATCCGGTTGGATCGAGGATCGGCCAATATTCCACCTCCAGATGGAAAAACCGGGTGAGCTCCAGCGCCCGCCGCTGACTGGCGGGAGACAGGGCAATGACCAGATCAAAGGAGCTGAGATCATCGCCCCATTGCTCCATCTCGTCAAAACTACGCGAGCGATGGCGGGCCAGTTCGACATCCATTTCGGCACAGACGGCGATGGAAAACCCATCAATCTCCAGATCATTTTTGACACCGACCGATTGCACATAGGTGTCTGTGCCATAGTATTTCTTCATGATCCCCTCTGCCATGGGGGAGCGTACCGCGTTGTGATCGCAGCAAAACAGCACAGATTGAGGCAGTTCAGTGCTCATCTACCCGCCAAAATGCAGAACGCAGATCAGGGTAAAAAGGCGGCGCGCGGTGTCGATGTCGATCTCGGCCTTGCCTTCCAGTCGTTCTTGCAAGACCCGCGATCCTTCGTTGTGAATGCCACGCCGCGCCATATCTATCGTCTCAATCTGACTGGGCGGCAGCTTTTTGACGGCGTCAAAATAGCTTTCACATATCTGGAAGTAGTCTTTGACGACCTGCCGGAACGGCCCCAACGAAAGATGAAACTCAGCCGCCTTTTCGGCGGCTTCGGTTTCCACCTCAAAGACAAGTCTTTTGTCCCGAATGGAGAGGCCAAGGTGGTAAGGCCCCTGCGGCACCGGCCGGTTGTCGCGTGCAGGAATGACAAAGGTGTTGTCTTCCAACAGGTCGAACATGGCGACCTTGCGCTCCTGCTCAATCTCCGGCGTTGGAGGGGGAAGATTGGCATCGTCTAAGTTGATATGGCTGATGCGGGACATGACAGCGCATCCTTTCCGTAGAAGGGTTCAGCGACCCAGATACGCCAGCGAAGGCCTTTGCGCAATAATGAGATGTTTTACGTCAATGGAATGCGCCGCGCGACGTCAGCGGTTGAGCCGGTTCAACCGTGCAGTCACAGAAAGGCCATGTGCCTCAAGGCTTTCAGACGTGGCCAGCCGTTCGGCGGCAGGCCCAATGGCGCGCAACGCATCCGGGGTCATCTGTGCCAGGGTCGTGCGCTTCATGAAGTCCAAAACCGAAAGGCCTGAAGAAAACCGCGCAGAACGGGCCGTGGGCAACACGTGGTTTGGCCCACCGATGTAGTCCCCGATTGCTTCGGGCGTCCACTGGCCCAGGAAAATAGCGCCAGCATGGGTAATGTCCTTGCTCAGCGCCTCGGGATCAGCAACGCAAAGCTCAAGATGCTCGGGGGCGATACGGTTTGAAAGCTGCGCGGCTGTGGCAAGATCAGGCACCGTGATGATCGCACCGAAATCGCGCCAGCTTGCCCCAGCGATGGCCCGGCGTTCGAGGGTTTCAAGACGTTTCTCGACGGCCTCCGCCACGGCCTGCCCAAAGGCCGCATCGGTGGTGATCAGCAAAGACTGCGCGCTTTCGTCATGTGCCGCCTGTGACAGCAGATCAAGCGCAATCCAATCGGGATCATTGTCGGCATCGGCAATGACGAGGATCTCCGACGGGCCGGCGATCATGTCGATGCCGACCTTCCCAAAGACACGGCGTTTCGCAGCAGCGACAAAGGCGTTGCCCGGTCCGGTGATCTTGTCCACAGGGGCGATGGCATCGGTTCCATAAGCCAGCGCGGCCACCGCCTGCGCGCCACCAATGCGGTAAACCTCATCCACACCGGACAGATGTGCCGCCATAAGAACCAGCGGGTTCAATACACCTTTTGGGGTAGGCACCACCATGGCAAGACGTGCAACACCAGCGACCTTGGCGGGGATTGCGTTCATCAACACAGATGAGGGATAGCTTGCCAGCCCCCCGGGGACGTAGAGCCCCGCCGCTGATACCGGCGTCCAGCGCCAGCCCAGCGTGGCACCGCTTTCATCTGTCCAATGCGCATCTTCGGGAAGTTGCCGTTGGTGGTAGTCGGTGATCCGGGTCGCGGCAAGTTCAAGCGCGGCCTTGTCTGCTGCGGGCACCTCATCGAGCGCTGCCGCGATCTCTTCGGCAGAGAAGCGCAAGGTGTCTGGCGTTAGCGCGACATGATCGAACGTCTCGGTAAGCTCGATGACCGCAGCATCGCCCCTGTCGCGGACATCTGCGATGATGTCTGCCACAACCGCATCGACATCGGGGCTGTCTTCGCGTTTGGCGTTGAGCAAATCACTGAAAGCAGTTTCAAAGTCTTGAGCTGTCGCATCCAGAATAACAGGCATGATGGAAGGGTGCTCCAAAACAGAATTGTGCCTTCAACAAGAGACTTTTCTGATCCCAAAGAGAAGGCGATGTGGGGGAAATACCTGCCGATTGCAGGATGCTCAAGCCTGCTGAGGTTGCGACGCAGGGTCGCTGCGGATCATTCAGGATGTTCGGGCAGTCTTTTTGAAGGTGCCACATAGGGGCGCGTGACATCCTTGAGCGACACCTCAAGCGCTTCGACTTGAAGTCGCATGGCACCATCGCCCGCAAGCGTCAGCAAGACATGTCCCGAAGGTGCCTCGGTTTCTTCAAAGGTGATGTTGAGCAAGGACAAAATGGTATCAGCGTCGCCCTTCGGGACGCCCTGGCTTGCCACTTGCTGAACATTGGCAAACATCAACACCGATTGAACCCGCTCTGCCGTATGGCGTGCCTTGCCCGCGTCCTCCCAGCGCACACGGTTCACTAGCAGGGCAAAGCGGCTTTCAGCGCGCAGCCAGCGCATTTCCGAGCCCGGAAAAACAGCGTCCTGTGTGAGAGAGGAGATCACCTGAAGATCTTCAGCATCAAACGCGCCAAGGTTCAGGGGTGCCTCCCGTCCGTCCTCAAAACGAGCATCATCGGTCATGTTTCTTTGATCCGTTCAATGTCAGCGCCAACGCCGCGGAATTTTGCGACAACGTGTTCGTAACCGCGATCAAGATGATACACACGCGCGACTTTGGTTTCCCCCTCCGCCGCGAGGCCCGCGAGGATCAGCGAAACAGAGGCCCGCAAGTCCGTTGCCATCACGGGGGCACCCTTAAGGCGGTCCACACCTGTGACAGTCGCCGTTCCGCCATGCACCTCAATCCCTGCCCCCATCCGAATAAGTTCGGGGGCATGCATGAAGCGGTTCTCAAAGATTTTCTCTTCAAGGACAGAGGTGCCTTCGGCAGTGCAAAGCAGCGCCATCATCTGGGCCTGCAGGTCAGTGGGAAAGCCCGGGAAGGGCTCGGTGGTGACATCAACTGCGCGAATACGGCCATTCTTGCGGGCCACTTTTAAACCGTTCGGCGTCTCGGAAACGGCAATTCCGGCAGCATCGAGTTTCTCACAGAAAGCAGCCAGCAGGTCGATGCGACCGCCCAAAAGCTCAACCTCACCACCACAGATGGCGGGGGCGAGCATGTAGGTGCCCAGTTCAATACGGTCTGTGACCACGCGGTGCGTCGCCCCATGCAAACGATCGACGCCCTGAATGGTTATGGATGACGTGCCATCCCCCTCAATCTGCGCCCCCATCGCCCGCAGGCAGGTCGCCAGATCGACAATCTCAGGCTCGCGCGCCGCGTTGTTGATGACAGTCGTGCCTTTGGCCAATGTCGCAGCCATCATGATGTTTTCGGTCGCCCCGACAGAAGCAAAGGGAAAGTCGATCACAGCCCCCTTCAGCTTGCCGCCTTGCGCACGGGCATGCAGATAGCCGTCTTTCAGCTCAATATCAGCCCCCATCAACGCCAGCCCGTCAGTGTGGATGTCCATAGGCCGCGCACCAATCGCACAACCGCCCGGCAAAGAAACCTCAGCGTATCCTTCACGTGCGAGCAATGGCCCCAGCACCAGGTTGGACGCGCGCATCTTGCGCACGATATCGTAGTCAGCCCGCGTGTTGATTGCACCATGGCAAGACATCGCCAGCACCTGCCCCTCCTGAAGTGAGGTCACCTCCGCTCCAAGGCTTTGTAAGAGCTGGGTCATGGTGCGAATGTCGCTGAGCCGGGGGGCGTTAGTCAACGTCAGCGGCTCATCGCTCAGCAAGGTGGCTGGCATCAATGTGAGGCACGCGTTTTTAGCACCTGCTATTGGGATTGTGCCTTGCAGTGCGTTGCCGCCTCTGACCAGAATTGAGTCCATCTTAACCGCTTTCCTCAGTTGGGCTTTGAGCGCCCTTGTTTTCGTTTTTCTGCGTGTCGCGCGCCCGCGCCTGTGCCTTGCGCCGGCCCATATTCGCCTTGAGCGCCGCCTTGAGACGTTCTGCGCGCTGTTCAGCCTTGGTTTTGGGTGTCCGGGGTGTGCCGCCGCTTGCCATAGCCGTCTGTCTAGCGCAGCGACGCGGGAGGGTCCAGATTTCGGTTGCAGTGTTTTTGGATTGGCGCTAATCACCGCGCTCATCGGCGCTGCTGTAGCTCAGAGGTAGAGCACTCCCTTGGTAAGGGAGAGGTCGAGAGTTCGATTCTCTCCAGCAGCACCAGGTTGCTTCCTGAAAGAAAGCAATAACCGTCTTATCATTACATCGACGGGCGACAATCGTTCTGCAAGAACGATGACAACATCGAGAGGTCAGAGCTTGGCCCCTACGGCGCGCCATATCTTCTTAT
>JBGCDV010000035.1:0-4042 GCA_045105735.1 Sulfitobacter sp.
CTGCCTGCGGCAACCGACTTCCCATACACCGTGCGCGTGGTCTCTGAGATCACCGAATCCAATGGTTCGTCGTCGATGGCGTCCGTTTGCGGTGGCTCCTTGTCCATGATGGACGCAGGCGTGCCGTTGAAATCTGCGGTCGCAGGTGTTGCCATGGGTCTGATCCTCGAAGAGGACGGCTCCTACGCGATCCTGTCCGACATCTTGGGTGACGAAGACCACCTTGGTGACATGGATTTCAAAGTCGCGGGTACAGAAGCCGGGATCACGTCCTTGCAGATGGACATCAAGATCGCAGGCATCACGCCCGAGATCATGGAAAAAGCCCTCGAGCAGGCCAAAGCAGGTCGCTTGCACATTCTGGGCGAGATGAACAAAGCGCTCAAAGGTGCTGCAGACTTCTCAATCCATGCGCCACGCATTGAAACCATGCAGATCCCAACGGATAAAATCCGCGAAGTGATCGGGTCGGGCGGTAAAGTTATCCGCGAGATCGTGGAAGTGTCCGGTGCCAAAGTGGACATCAACGACGAAGGCACCATCAAGATCGCAAGCCCGAACGGCGAAGCGATCAAGAAAGCCTACGATATGATCCATTCCATCGTGGCCGAGCCGGAAGAAGGCATGGTCTATACCGGAACCGTGGTGAAAATCGTCGATTTCGGCGCCTTCGTGAACTTCTTTGGCAAGCGTGACGGTCTGGTGCACGTCTCTCAGATCGAGAACCGCCGCCTGAACCATCCGTCGGATGTGCTTAAGGAAGGTCAGGAAGTGAAGGTTAAACTGCTGGGCTTTGATGATCGCGGCAAGGTCCGTCTGTCGATGAAAGTTGTCGATCAGGAAACCGGCGAAGAAGTGAAAAAAGAAGAAGCTGCGGCGGATTAAGTCGCGCGCTTCAGAAGAACAGAAAACCCCGGCAGCGATGTCGGGGTTTTTCGTTTCTACGCCACGTTGTCGGGCAAGTCGTGCATTATCGACGCTCGGGTTCGCCGTTGAACCACATGAGTTTTATCTGCTCCATCATCACCGTACGCCTGAGCCGGTACTGAAACATCCAAAGTTTCAGAGCCTGTTGCGTTGTGATGTCCGGATCAAGCAAAGATCGGCGCAAAATACCAAACGAGGGGAAAAATCCTTTTAGAGGCGGCAAATAGTACCTGGTGCGTTTGCGCCCGGCATTGCGAATTTGAGCAGCCAAAATCCGCCGCCGCTTGGTCGCATGCTCTTCAAACGTCAGCCGCGCAGGATGGCCGACAATCACTTCGGGATCATACACCAGTTCAACGCCCATGGCCTGCGCGCGGCGGCTCCATTCCATGTCGCCACCAGAAAGCGCCTCATCGTCAAACAGACCCACTTTTTCGAACGCGCTGCGCCGCACGAAAACATTTGCGGTCGCTGCACGGCCCTGACTGGCATATCTGTCCTGCCGAAGGCACGTCATCATGTCGTAAATTTCCGGTATCGTCCATTCCGGCCCCGCGGCCTCCAGTTCAACCGCGCCAGCAAACCGCAAGATGTCTGGCCGCTCAGCAAAAGTCCGCAGGCCTTTTTCGATATACCCTCGATGGGGCCTGCAATCTGCATCTGTAAAAAACAAAAGATCAGTCGTTGCTTCTGCAATACCCGCATTGCGTGCCGCGTATGAGCCGGGTTTTGGCTCCGTTACGATACGGCAATTGGGCGGAACGCGGAGGTCTGCGGGCGCATCCTCATCGGCTGCATTGTTTACAACGACAATTTCGTACTCTGATACTGGTGTTGTTTGTTGACCCAAGAGGTCAAGGCACAGCTGCAAATCGGACCAGCTCTGATACGTCGGGATAATAACGGACGCTTTTTTGCCCATATTCAAACTCCGTTATGCGGATGACGCTTCCAGCGTTGGTTGCACTGAAAGCGTATAGACAGTAATCGGTATTTATGTCCACAACACGCCCCCTTCGGATTACCGTTTCAACGCTGACGCGACAACGCCCGGCAATGCTATCCGCATTGATGGAAAGCTGGGGGAAAATGGCGGTGCCTGCGGATTGCGAAATTACCTGCCTGATTGTTGAAAACGATTCCGAACCCCTCAGCATTGAGGTGGTCGAGGACGCAAAACCGCTCTCAAATGGAATTGCTCTGGCCTATGTGCTTGAAACCGAAGCGGGTATTCCGTTCGGGCGTAACCGGGCGGCAAAAGAGGCGATTGCTGCCGGGTCAGATTTACTGGCTTTCGTCGACGATGACGAGATCGTGGCAGAAGACTGGTTGGTCGAGTTGATTGCAGCCTATCGCCAGAGCGAGGCGATTTTGATAGGCGGGCCTCTGCGGGTCAAGAAGACGCCGCGCACGCTGTCCTTTGTTGATGCGTTGATGGATAAATGCGTGGCACAAAGATACCTGCGCAAAGAAACACGTGCCGCACGGCGCGCTGATCTCAAGGGAACGCCGGGGGTGACGATCGTTACCAATAACTGGCTTGCCGAGACGTCTTTGTTTACAAAACATGACATCTGGTTCGATGAAAAGATGCGCTTTACCGGTGGTACTGATTCAAAGCTATGCGCCCAAGTGAAAGCCGCAGGGTTACCAACAGCTTGGGCCGCGAACGCGGCTGTCTATGAGGAAATCCCGCTTGAGCGGCTCGCAATCAGTTATCAGTTCAAGCGCGGGCGTGATCAATCGTCGACGAACTACAACCGAAAGCTCGAGGGGCGACCATCGGCAAAATACAACGCATTGGTCAGCATACCCATTAAACTGGTGATAGTTTGCGGTTTGGCACTGGCACTTCCTTTTACCGGCGGCCGTACCTTGCTGGATGTCGTGCGCACATCAGGCTGGGTGATGGGCCGTGTTGATGCGCTGCGCGGACGGCGCTCGGACCTCTATAAGACCGTCACCGGCGATTGAAAGCGGACCCGTACCACGCACAAGGCGGGTACGGGCAGTTTAGCTAGGTTGGCATTTTGGTTTTGCGCAAATAGGGCAAAACGGTCTCAAACTCACCGAATTTGGCTTTTGCGTCCTCATTGGACACGGATGGTGGGATGATGACATCCTCGCCCGGCACCCAGTTGGCCGGGGTTGCGACGCCCTTGCCAATCGACGTCTGCAGCCCATCCAGCGCGCGCAGCACTTCGGCAAAGTTGCGACCGACAGTCATCGGATACGTCATTGACAGCTTGAGTTGCTTGTCAGGCCCGATGATGAACACTGAGCGCACCGTTGCGCTATCGGCAGGGGTACGGCCATCGGGCAGATAGGCCTCGGACGGCAACATGTCAAAAGCCTTGGAGACCACGAGCCCCTCATCAGCAATAATCGGAAAACCCGCCGTGGTGCCCGCGACTTGTTCAATATCGCCTTTCCACTTCTTGTGGTCTTCGACGCCATCCACAGAAACCCCAATCACCTTGGTGCCGCGCTTTTCCCACTCATCGGCCAATTGTGCGACGGCACCAAACTCCGTGGTGCAAACAGGGGTAAAATCTTTGGGGTGTGAAAACAAAATAGCCCAGCTGTCCCCGATCCAATCATGAAACTGAATCGTTCCGTGGTCCGTTTCTGCCGTAAAATCAGGAACCGTGTCGTTGATGCGCAAGCCCATATTATCCTCCGGTGCAATGCTGTCTTTACTTGTGATGCACACTCTATACAAAACAATCCGGCTGACACCCCCTGTCTTGCCCATACGCTATAACAATGACACAACCGACGCCGGATAAGGTGCTCAAAATACCCTCTTAAAGGAGTAAACTCATGCTTGATAAGCGCGATTTCTATATAAATGGCCAGTGGGTTGCCCCGGCAAAACGAAATGACTTTGCGGTGATTGATCCCTCAACCGAGGAACAATGCGCTGTTATCTCCTTGGGTGGGCAAGCAGATACGGACGCGGCTGTAGCGGCCGCACATGCCGCGTTTGAAAGCTGGTCGCAAACCTCCAAGTCAGAGCGTCAGGCATTGTTGGCTCGGTTGCTTGAGGTATATAACGACCGCGCCGAAGAAATGGCACAAGCTATGTCGATGGAGATGGGCGCGCCCATGGCTC
>JBGCDV010000036.1:0-46100 GCA_045105735.1 Sulfitobacter sp.
TAAAATGGTGCCCGGGGGCGGAATCGAACCACCGACACGAGGATTTTCAATCCACTGCTCTACCCCTGAGCTACCCGGGCATGGGTGCCAAAAAACTGGCTGGGTGACGCGTACTTAGGAGTTTGCGGGCAGGGTGTCCAGCACCTTTTTCAGGAAAAGCCAACCCGGGGCAAAGCAGCCGTTCAGTGTGGCTTTGGCTCTGTTCCCTGTCCCTGCTCAATTGCTTCGATTGCAGCCTCGATGTCTTCTGGATCGCGCGAAGGTGTCGCATAAGACCCGTTCAGCCACTTCGCCAAATCGAGATCTGCACAACGGCGCGAACAAAAGGGGCGGTACGCCTCAACAACTGGGCCATCGCACATCGGACACGTCATTTCATCACCTCATTCAACGCCAGACGCACACGTTTACGCTGCAGCTCAAAATGCCCCAATGGGGTCCAGCCCACCAATGTCGTTTCGACATCATCGCCCTTGAACGCCGCACGCAGCGCGCTTTCGAAGGCCCGCCGGTCCTTCTTGGGCATTGGAGCAAGGTCAAGCGTGACCTGCCCGCCCAGGCCGCGCACCCGCAATGCGCGCGGAAGGGCGGTGGCGCAGGCCATGTTAGCCTTTATTCCAGCCGCAAGCGACGCATCGCTGCCGGTGTTTACATCGACCGCCACCAACGCGCGGGTTGGCTCCACATACATGGAGGCACCGGCCGTCAGCCCAACATATGCGCCCTGTGCGGCGTCAATGGCATCCAGCACCGCATGGTCCTCAAACCCCCCTGCCTGGGTCACAACCTGAGCGGGCTGGACCCATTCACGCCATGCCAGAACATGAGGGCCATCCCCCTGCGCCAGCATGTCCATCTGGTCAGATGCATCGGCCAAAACCTGGCTTGCCAGGTCACTCATTGCGGCAATGTCGTCTGCAATCTCATCTTGATCGGCCCCCGCACAGGAGGACCGCAAGATCAGACCATGACCGGTCTCCCCTGCCACATCATGCGCTAACTCAAGCAGTTTATCGCGAATGTCCTCATCACGGATACTGCGCGCAATATTCAGGCCCGGAGCATCCGGGGTGACAATGGCGTAGCGGCTTTTGAAGAGCAGCTTTGCCGTGACTGGGATCGCCTTGCCGGGCTCTGCATACCCTGTGACCTGGACAAGTATGGGTTGCCCCGGTGCCAACCCTTTGATTTGGCGTAAAAACGCAGCGCCATCCGGGGTCTTGAGAAACATACCCCCCTGCCCCTTGACCGGACGGTCTGCAATCGCACGGTAAATGGTGCCGGGGCGTGGGGCGGTGCTGTCGATCAGGAGATCGTCAAGTTTCCCGTCGACCATGAGGGCCGCCGCCTCACTCTCGCCGAGGTGATCCAGAATAATGGTTCTGCCCTTCATGTGCCTGCTCCATACAAAGGATAGCCCGCTGCGATCAGCAAATTTGCGGTTTCGGCCAAAGGTAGCCCAACGATGGCTGAAAACGAACCGCTGATCCACGGGATAAAGGCGCCGGCCGGTCCCTGAATGCCATATCCGCCTGCTTTGCCCTGCCAATCATTTGTAGCAAGGTACGCGGCGATCTCAGCGTCCGACAGGACCTTCATCTTGACGTTGCTCTGAACATCGCGCTGCCAGAGGTGATCACCCCGCCGCACCGCGACCGCTGTGATCACCTTGTGCCGGCGACCTGACATCAGCCGCAAGAACGCTTGCGCCTCTGCCCGGTCCGCAGGTTTGCCCAGAATGCGCCGCCCCAAGGCAACCGTGGTGTCCGCGCACAACACAATATCATCCGCAAGTGCATCTACGGCTGCGACTTTCTCACGGGCCATCCGCGCACAATAGGGGCGCGGCAGTTCCCCACGTTGTGGTGTTTCATCAATGTCGGGCGCACGCACGGCGTCGGGGGTCACCCCGATCTGAGCAAGCAGTTCCAAACGGCGCGGCGACCCTGATCCGAGAATGAATGGCATGTGAGGAAGGCTCCGATATGGACCGCGCGGGGGGCGCGGACCCAAATGCGTCCGCCCTCACAACGCTATTTGAAACGGTAGTTGATCCGGCCCTTGGTCAAATCATAGGGCGTCATCTCAACCTGTACCTTGTCGCCAGCCAGAACACGGATGCGGTTTTTGCGCATCTTGCCTGCCGTATGCGCGATGATCTCATGGCCGTTTTCCAGCTCGACCCGAAACGTCGCGTTAGGCAGGAGTTCCTTCACGACACCGGGAAATTCGAGCGTATCTTCCTTGGCCATGGTCTCTCCTTGTTAAATTTATCCCCAAATCGGGGACACGCGCCTAAATGAGCGCTTTTGCGCGTTATTTCAAGGGGGATTCAGCGCAAAGGCACGATAGGTGCCGCACTGTCACGGCCTGTTTGATGGGTCCAATGGCTCCGGTTGAGCACAATGCCGTCCGCGCGCACCTCTGCAACCTGCTTCAAGTCCACGCGCGCATAGGTCCATCCCGGCGCATTAATCCCGCCTACCGCCAAAACGCCCGTCTCCGGGAATCCCCGGTCAGGTGGCGCAAATATGCCGCCAGCACCAAAACTGGTGCCCAGCGCTTCTGACCAATCGGCCTCTCCCACACACGACGACATGGCCGTGATGCATTGGTTCTCCAGGGCACGCGCCATTGATCCAATTCGCACGCGCCAATAGCCCGCCAAGGTTTCCGTCACACTTGGCACGCAGATCACATCACATTCCGCAAGCGCTCTGCCCAACAGTGGGAATTCGCTGTCGTAACAGATCAAAATCCCGATTTTGCCCAAAGCGGTATCAAAGACCTGCAAACCGTTGCCCGGCACCACATCCCAGATTTCTTCTTCAAAGCGGGTCATGATCTGCTTGTCTTGCACCGCGATCTGTCCACTGGGTGTGATGAGCCGTGCGCGATTGACGGGCCGTGTATCCGTGGCCGCAGGGCCCGATGCCGCCACAATATGCACGCCATGTTCAGCCGCAAGGCGTTGATGCAGCGCATCCGCTTCGGCCAATCTGTCCGACACCGCAAACAGGCTCCGCTCCAGATCACCCGCGACATCCAGACCATCCAGCGTGGCCAACTCCAGTGCGCCGTATTCAGGAAAGACCAACAACTGCGCCCCTTCCCCCGCCCCTTGCGCAACCCAAGCGGCGAGTTTGTCTTCGTACTGCGCCCATGAGGTCAGCACGTCGAGGGGATAGGCGGCAGTGGCTATTTTCATATTGGGGCCTTTCGCCGCGCATTCTGGCTTCCAATGGCTGGCATCACAAGAGCTTGCGCAGGGGCAGTGGTTACAATTTACGACCCATGATACGCTGTGCATGACCAAGCTGAACAGGCGGAGCATCTGATATGACCAAGATCGTTATCCTCACAGGGGCCGGCATCTCTGCGGAAAGCGGGATAGAGACGTTTCGCGCGGATGATGGCCTATGGGCGCAGCACCGGGTTGAGGACGTGGCCACGCCCGAAGGGTTTCTGCGTAACCCTGAGCTTGTGGTGAATTTCTACAACCAACGGCGGGCACAGGCGGCCGAGGTCCTGCCCAATGCGGCCCATGTGGCGCTGGCCCGGCTTGAGGCGGCGCATGACGGCGAAGTTGTCGTGATCACCCAAAACGTCGATGATCTGCATGAGCGTGGCGGGACCAAGAACCTCTATCACATGCATGGAGCGCTCAGCGGAGCGTTATGCGCGATGTGCGGCCATCGTTGGCCTGCCCCGATGGTGATGGCTGCGGGGGATCCCTGCCCTGCCTGCGCACGCGCATCGGCGCGTCCCGATATCGTCTGGTTTGGTGAAATGCCCTACGACATGGACACCCTTTTTGACCATCTGGGGCAAGCCGACATTTTTGCTTCAATCGGCACATCTGGCAACGTCTATCCCGCTGCCGGTTTTGTGGCCGAAGCCAGACAAGGTGGCGCGCATACGATAGAGTTTAATCTGGAACCTTCTGCCGTAGGCAACCAGTTTGCCGAACATCGTATCGGACCGGCTTCACAAACGGTGACGGCATGGGTGGATGAATTGGTCGGCAGCGAAGAGTAGCAGGATCAGACGTCCGCATAAAAACGGACGTCTTTGGCAGTGTTTGACCCTATCGCTCTCCAAACCTAACTGTCGTTTGAATGGTTCATCGCACCATGATCCGGCTTGCGCTCCCGATCTACCGGGATCTGAACCGTCACTTCGCCTGCTTCTTCAAACGTCAAGGTGACCTCGATCTCCTCGCCCTGCTCCAAGGGCCGCGTCAGCCCCATCAGCATGATATGATCTCCGCCGCGTTTGAGGTGATGCATTCCACCCGCCGGAATGACAAAACCTTCTTCCACCTCCATCATCTGCATCACGCCATTGGCGTCTTCTTTGTGGGTATGCAATTCAACCCGCCCTGCGATATCGGTACTGGCAGCGATCAACCTGTCGTCCTTGTCGCTTGCGTTCATCAGCATCAAAAACGCCGCGCCCGTCACGGACGAAGGCGTGGAAGTGCGCATGTAGGGATCCTTGATTGCGATGTCCGCCGCGAACAGCGGTGTCGCCGCCATCATCAGCGCCGCAGCCCCGGCTGTCAAAAGTCGTGAGAATGTCATGTTATTTGTCCTGTGTTCGTCTGATATGGTGTAACGGATCAGGCAAACGCAGGCGGCGCACGGGTGTGCGGGACAAGGCCCTTGGGCTTGGCAACGGCAAGCAGCGGCAATTGCGGACATGAAACGGCACGCTCAACGGCACGCGGTAGAGTCACAAATGGCTCAAATGGACCAACAGCAAGGTTAACGACGCAATCAGGGCACAGATGCGGCGCGCGCGTGGGCTGCCCTTCGGCGTCGACAAAGACGGCGACCGCTTCGTCGCCGATACACAGAACCATCTGCCCTGTCGCCGCAGAACTGCCGCGCGCCACCGCCATGGCCTGACTGGTCAAAGCCAGCATCAGGGCCAGCGTCAGAGAGAAAACCACGCGCATCATCATGCGCGCAACTTAGTAAAGGCCATGCCGTTTGGCGAGGCCCCAAAACGCCGCAACCCCGAATGCAGAACATCCGGGGTCGCTGGTAATTCTGGAACTGATTTCAGATCAGGTGAGCGCTTCCGCGGATGCACCAGCCTTTTTGATGGCTTTCTTGATCTTCAGCGCGTTGGCAGACAATTCGCTGTCCTTTGCTTTGGCCAGGAACTTGTCCAGACCGCCGCGGTGATCCACGCTGCGCAGCGCGTGGGCTGAAATCCGCAGCTTGAATGCACGGCCCAGCGATTCGGACTGAAGCGTGGTGTCATTCAGGTTCGGCAAGAAACGGCGACGCGTCTTGTTGTTCGCGTGGCTCACGTTGTTGCCCGTCATCGGGCCTTTTCCGGTCAATTCGCAAACGCGCGACATGGGATCATCCTTTGTTTTAGTGGTGCGGCATCCGCAACCCGGTGCAACACATAAAATAGGCCGCCCGCAGCGACCCTGAAACTTGTCTGGTGGCTTTAGTGGGAATCGGATGAGGCGTCAACCCGGCGGAACCTTTGGGCAGGGTGTTTTTGGCGGACATCCGGACCGGAGCCAAAGCATCTCGCATGCACACCACGAAACCTACACCATTTGGCCCCAAAGCGGCCCAAAATACCACACCTGACTTCACACCTTTTTTACGAATGGCTTTTTATTCATTGTTCGTGGGGTTCTTTCGTCTATCAAGAACACCAACAACGAACAGAAGCAGGCACATGTCCAAAAATTCAGGATGCGCGCGGCACGACGCCGAAGTAGAAACCACTCGCGATTGGGTCAAGGTTTTATCGAAGTATCGAGAACCCGATACACTGCGTAGCTCATTTGAGCTTGCTGTTACTTTGGGTCCCTACATTGCCCTTTGGGTTCTGGCGTGGATGTCTCTTTCTGTCAGCGGTTGGCTTACCTTCGCGATCTCGCTGTGCAACGCCGCCTTCTTGCTGCGGCTCTTCGCCATCCAGCACGATTGCGGCCACAGCGCTTTTTTCAAGAACCGCCTACTCAGCGATTGGTTGGGCCGGGCGCTGGGTGTGCTGACGCTCACTCCTTATGATGTCTGGCGGCGGTCCCATTCGATCCATCACAGCGCGTCCGGCAACCTTGGGCGGCGTGGCATCGGCGACGTACACACGCTGACGGTGACAGAATACCGCAATCTGTCGCGGTGGAAACGCTTTCTCTATCGGCTCTACCGTCACCCTGTTGTGCTTTTTGGTCTTGGGCCCGGATACCTGTTTTTCCTGCAAAATCGCCTGCCACTGGGGATGATGGAAAAAGCACGCTATTGGGTCAGCGCAATGTGCACCAACGCCGCAATCGTCGCGGCACTTGTATTGATCCTCTATTTTGGTGGCATCATGCCAATCTTGCTGATCTTTCTCCCTTCCACCTTGCTGGCTGCCACGGCGGGGGTCTGGTTGTTCTATGTTCAACATCAGTTTGAACAGACCCACTGGGAAAACGAAGAAGACTGGGACCTGCATGAGGCCGCCTTTCACGGCAGTTCGCACTATGTCTTGCCGTCTGTTTTGCAGTGGCTCAGCGCCAATATCGGCATCCACCATGTGCATCACCTCTATAGCCGCATACCGTTTTACCGGTTGCCCGAAGTGCTGCGCGATCATGCCAGCCTTGCTGACAGCAACCGCATGACAATCCGGGGGAGCCTTGCTAACGCGCGGCTTCATCTGTGGGATGAGAAAAGCAAAAGACTGCTGTCGTTTGCCCAAGCCCGTGCAGCATAGTCACGCCCGCGTGGCTCAACTGCGAGCGTGCCACCATACGGCGCGAAATAATGATCCCTTGCCTATGTTTGAGGCGTAATTCCTTTTGCATCACACTCTCTAATTTGCGAAACTTGTCGTCATGTCCGTGCAATTCCGCTCCCTACTTGTTCACCTGCTGACCGCTACGGGTGCCGTTTTCGCCATGCTGGCCATGTTGGCCGCGGTGGATGGCAAATGGGACATGATGTTTCTTTGGCTGGTCGTCGCGTTTTTTGTCGATGGCATCGATGGCCCTTTGGCGCGCAAATACAACGTAAAGACAAACGCGCCGGAGTTTGACGGCGTGCTGCTGGACCTGATCATAGACTACCTCACATACGTGTTTATCCCGGCCTTTGCGCTCTTCAAATCAGGGTTGATGGACGGATGGAGCGGCTGGGTGATGATCATTATCATCACCTTCACATCTGCCATGTACTTTGCTGATACGCGCATGAAGACAAAGGATAATTCCTTTTCTGGCTTTCCGGGCTGCTGGAATATGCTTGTCCTTGTCCTGTTCGCTTTGGCGCCTTCGTGGCAGGTGTGCCTTGCCGTCGTGACAGTGTTGGCCGTTACCATGTTTCTCCCCGTCAAGTTTGTGCACCCCGTGCGCACTGAACGCTGGCGCACACTGACGCTGCCGATGGCGCTGGCATGGACCGGGTTCGCCGGATGGGCCGCCTGGGTGGATTTCCATCCTGAAAGCTGGGCGCACTGGGGCTTGGTGATCACATCGATCTATCTGGTGGTTGCCGGTGCTGTTCAACAGCTGACGGAACCCAAAGCGTAGATGGCAATGCGCGCAGCCTGAGCCGCCAATACACATCCTGCGTCCGACCCTTTTTGGCGCTCCAATAGTCTTGGAAAGTGGTCAAAAGGCGAACTTACTAGATCAGCAGACCTGCCGCCCCTTCATGGCGCAAAAGCGCGACTTTCGTCTCAACGCCGCCACGCCCGGAGAAACCAGTCAATCCCTTCGCCCCCATCACCCGGTGGCATGGAATGATCACAGGGATCGGATTTCCGCCGCAGGCCTGACCCACCGCCTGGGCAGGGACGCCCAATTCCTGCGCGATCTCACCATAGGTTCGGGTATAGCCAAACGGGATGGCCTGCATCACGCGGCATACATCTTGTTGGAACGCGGACCTTGCCACACGCAGCGGCAAATCAAACACTTCGAGCGTTCCAGCGCTATAGGCCTCCAGTTGTGCGATGGCATCAGTCAGCAGGGGCGAGCTGTCCTGTTCTTTGGCCCAATACCAATCCAATGCCGTGATGGCGCTGTCTTCTTCGGTGACGGTCAAATCGCCAAACGGGGTATGAACGGAGCGCTGCAGCATGGTCTGAGCTTGGCAGGTGGTGCCGCCAAGCTCAATCTGTTTCCTGCGTTTCAGGTGCTGCGCCCGCTATGTTGCCAGTGACCGAATAGGGTGAATGGATGCCTTCCGTTTGAGCTGGGGTTAATCCCAGCTCACGCCTCAGCCTCGCGCACCGCGTCATCACAGCGCCCGCAAACACCCGCATGATCATGTGTGCCCACATCCGGAAGCACCTTCCAGCAGCGTGCACATTTCTGACCTTCCGCCTTGGCAAAAGCCACTGCGATGCCCGCAACCTCTGGCATGCGGAACGCATCCACAGGAGCTGCGTCGCTGCTTACTGAAATGGCCGAAGTAATCGCGACATCCACAAAGGACACCGCCTCCAGCACCGTCCGCAGCGCGGCGTCTTCGACGTAGACAGTCGGGGCGGCCTCAAGTGATGCGCCGATGACTTTGTCGACACGCTGCACTTCCAAGGCCGAGGTAACCACACGGCGCGCCGCACGGACCTGCGCCCATTTCGCGGCCAGCTCCGCATCGAGCCAATCTGCAGGCGTTTCCGGCATATCCACCAGATGCACAGATGATCCCTCACCGGGGAACCGCTCAAGCCAGACCTCTTCCATGGTAAAGACAAGCACAGGCGCCAGCCAAGTCGTCAACCGATGGAACAGAATGTCCAGCACCGACCGTGCCGCACGCCGCCGCAAGGTATTGCCGTCGCAGTACAGCGCATCCTTGCGGATATCGAAGTAAAACGCCGACAGGTCCACCGTCGCAAAGGTAAAGACCGCTTGGAACACGCCCTGAAAATCGAATTTGGCGTAGCCATCACGCACGACCTTATCCAGCTCAGCCACCCGGTGCAGAACCCAGCGCTCCAGCTCCGGCATATCGCCCGGCGCGACCCGGTCTGCCTCGCTAAAATCGCTCAACGCCCCCAGCATGTAGCGCATGGTGTTGCGCAACCGGCGGTAGCTGTCCGCAACCCCTTTGAGGATCTCATCCCCGATCCGCTGATCTGCGGTATAGTCTGTCTGCGCCACCCAAAGCCGTAGAATGTCAGCCCCGTACTGTTGCACGATCTTTTCGGGCACGATGGTGTTGCCGATAGACTTGGACATTTTCAGGCCCTTGGCGTCCAGCGTGAAGCCATGCGTCACCACATTGCGGTAAGGCGCGCGGCCATAGGTGCCGCAGGATTGCAAAAGCGAGGAGTGGAACCAGCCGCGGTGCTGGTCGGTGCCTTCCATATAGACATCTGCGATGCCGTCCTCGGTCCCGTCCTCCCGGTCACGCAGGGTAAAGGCATGGGTGGAGCCGGAATCGAACCAAACGTCCAGAATATCCGTCACCTGATCATAGTCATCCGGGTTCACGATCCCGCTCAGGAAACGCTCTTTCGCCCCATCCTCGTACCACGCATCCGCGCCTTCGGCCTCAAATGCCTCGACAATCCGGGTGTTGACCTCTTCGTTGCGCAGCAGAAAGCCCTCATCCGTTGGCAGCATCCCTTTACGCGTGAAACAGGTGAGCGGCACACCCCAGGCACGCTGGCGTGACAATACCCAATCAGGCCGCGCCTCCATCATCGAATGCAGACGGTTGCGGCCAGACTTCGGTGTCCAGTTCACGTTGTCGATCTCGGTCAGCGCACGTTCGCGGATGGTCTTGCCGTGCGTGTCCTGCCCATCACCCACCGGCTTGTCGATGGCGGCAAACCACTGCGGCGTGTTGCGGTAGATCACTGGCGCTTTGGAGCGCCAGGAGTGCGGGTAGCTGTGCTTGATCTTGCCACGTGCGAGCAATCCGCCAACCTCAACCAGCTTGTTGATCACGGCGGTGTTGGCTTCCCCCTCACCGCCCTTGCGGCTGAGGATGTGTTTGCCACCAAAGAACGGCAGATCGTCGCGGAACCGGCCATCATCGAGCACGTTGTAGGTGATCACCTCCTGCAGCATGCCCAAATCACGGTAGAGCTCATATTCCTCCATCCCGTGAGACGGCGCACAATGCACAAAGCCGGTGCCTTCGTCATCGGTGACAAAGTCAGCCGCACGGAAATCGCGCACATCGTCCCAGACGCCTTCCGCGCCTTCGACACCCGCAAGAGGGTGCGCCAGTGACAACCCGGCCAGTTCATCCGCCGGGACGTCACGCAAACGGGTCCATTGCCCTTCCTCCAGACGTGCACGGCCCAGAACATCCGCTGCCAGATTGTCTGCGAGCAGAAAGCGGTCCCCCGCAGCGGCCCAGCATTCATCAGGTGCGCCTGTGACTTCGTAGAGGCCATAGGAAATGCCTGCGCCATAAACGACGGCTTTGTTGGACGGCAGGGTCCATGGCGTCGTGGTCCAGATCACCACATGCGCACCGTCTAGGTCGTTCGCCGCTTGCTCTGTTACCTCTCCCAGGTCATCACCAACGTAAGCGACTTGATCCATCACCTTGAACTTCACCCAAACGGTAAAGCTCTCCTTGTCGTGGTACTCCACTTCCGCCTCGGCCAGCGCTGTCTGTTCCATCGGGGACCACATCACAGGCTTGGAGCCTTGATAGAGCGTACCGTTCATCAGGAACTTCATGAATTCCTCGGCAATCACCCGCTCGGCGTGGAAATCCATCGTCAGGTACGGTTTGGCCCAATTGCCCGTCACACCCAACCGCTTGAATTCCTCACGCTGGATATCAACCCAGCCTTCGGCAAAGCTGCGGCATTCGCCCCGGAATTCATTGATTGGCACGTCGTCCTTGTTGCGGCCTTTCTTGCGGTATTGCTCTTCGATCTTCCATTCAATCGGCAAGCCGTGACAATCCCAGCCCGGGATGTAGCGCGCGTTATAGCCCATCATCTGATGCGAGCGGACAATCATGTCCTTGATCGTCTTGTTGAGCGCATGGCCGATGTGAAGGTGCCCGTTGGCATAAGGAGGGCCGTCATGCAGCGTAAAAGGCGTGCGCCCCTGCTTTTCGCGCAAACGGTCGTAGACGCCGATCTCTTCCCAGCGCGCGAGCCAGGCAGGCTCGCGTTTGGGCAGACCTGCGCGCATCGGGAAATCGGTCTTGGGCAGGTTCAGCGTGGATTTGTAGTCGAGTGTCTCAGGCGTATCGGCACACATTGGTGGCGTCCTTTGAGTAGAATGGAATTGGGTCAGGTTCAAACGGTGCGAGCGGCTCAAACACCTTTGCCCGGCGTCTCATCAGGTCAGAGCGCCGGGGATATAATTCGAATGATGATCAGGCAAAGCTGTCTCATACCGCGCTTATAGGCCTGCACCACAGGTGCTACAAGACCTCCCTTTGCGCTCTGCTCCGATCAGATGACATCATTTTCCCGACAAGGATTGCGCTCCCCCCCGGTTCCCGCTTTGGTGAGCAGCAGACAGAGAGGGGACGCAAATGTATGTGATGGTCGACGGCGCGCGGATTTACTTCGATGTGGATGGTGAAGGGCTGACCCCAGATGGCCCAACAATGCGCGAGAAACCAACGGTCATTCTGGTGCACGGTGGGCCGGGCGCGGATCATTCGATTTACAAACCGTTCTATTCACAACTCACCGACATTGCGCAGGTGGTTTATTATGATCATCGCGGCAACGGGCGCAGTGATTTTTGCGACAAAAGCACATGGACGCTTGCGCAATGGGGCGATGACCTCAAAGGGCTCTGCGACGCGCTTGGCATTGAAAAACCCATTGTGATGGGCACGTCCTTTGGCGGGTTTGTCACGCTGTCATATGCGGCCCGGCACCCTGACCAAGCGGGCGGCCTGGTCCTGACCAGCACCGCCGCCAAGGTCGATTTCCCCACGATCTACCGCGCTTTTGAGCGCCGCGGCGGGCCAGAGGTTGGCCGCATTGCACAGGAATACTGGGACAACCCGACACATGAGGGTCGTGCGCTCTATCGCGACACATGTCTGCCCTACTATCAATACGGTCCCGACACCTCAAAGGAATGGGTCTCGCGCTCGATCATGAAGAATGACACCGCTTTGTGGTTCAATGGACCCAAGAATGAACATGGCCGCATGGATTTTCGCCAAGACCTCAGTCGGATCACCTGCCCCGTGCTCGTCATGGTCGGAGAAGAAGACCCGATCACACCACCGGAATTCAGCGATGAGATTGCAGCCCTGCTGCCACAGAATTCAACGACGTATCTGAAGTTCGCTGAGTGTGGACACGGCATTGTTGGGGACAAACCACAAGAGGCGCTGACCGCGATGCGAGACTTCATCCGAGCGCACGCATGAGAAGGCAGCACAACGGCAGCTAGCCGTTCACGTGATCCCACAGGGCCGACATCACAACGGATCCTTCGCCTACCGCTGATGCCACCCGCTTGACCGATCCCGCGCGCACGTCGCCAACCGCGAAGACCCCGTGCAACGAGGTCTCATATTGGGTGCGCCCGCCGTGCTCAGGCCCCGTGGCCACAAACCCCTTTTCGTCCAGCTCCACCAGTCCTGACAGCCACGCCGTGTTGGGGGCCGCCCCCACCATGACAAACAGCGCGGCAACAGGCAGGTCTCGCTCCCCGTCTGGTCCCGCAATCGTGATACCGCTCAGCTGGCCCTCGCCCTTCAAAGCAGTGGTGCGCGTTCCGGTGTGAATGGAAATGCGCGGATGGGCCTCCAGACGGCTGAGAAGATAGTCCGACATTGACGACGCCAAAGAGGGGCCACGCACCAGCACATGCACGTGGGTTGCCGTCCGGGTCAGGTACATCGCGGCCTGACCGGCAGAGTTTCCGCCCCCGATCACAGCAACCTCTGAACCGCGACACCAGCGGGCCTCCACTTCTGTGGCGGCATAGTAAACACCGGCTCCTTCCAAATCCTCCAACCGATCAAGCGGCATCTTGCGATATTGCACGCCTGTTGCGACGACCAGCGCCCGCGCAGACACCGATTGCCCATTGTCCAATGCCACATGGAACCGTTTCTTTTCACATTGTGTTAGCGCCGATGCCCGGCGAGGGGTCGCAAACCGCGTGCCGAATTTCATCGCCTGCACTTCGCCCCGGCCCACCAGGTCGCCGCCGGATATGCCCGTGGGAAAGCCCATGTAGTTCTCGATGCGGCTTGATGTACCCGCTTGCCCCCCGATGGCGAGGTCTTCGACCACCAGCGCCTTGAGCCCTTCGGCCCCGGCATAGACAGCTGCCGCCACCCCCGCTGGTCCGCCCCCCACGATGAGGACATCGAAAAGATCGTCCGAAGAGACCGCCAGATCAAGGCCGATCACTGCGGCGACGGCTTCGGGCGTCGGCGGGTCAATCTTTTGTCCCTGTCCAAAGATCACAGCCGGATAGGCCCGGTCGATCCCACAGCGCGCGGCAAGTGCGTTGCCCTCGTCCGAGTTGATTGCAACCTCACGGTAGGGAATGCGATTGCGCGCGGCAAAGCTCGCCACGCTGCGGATGTCCACACTTTCCTCGGAACCCAGCAGCGTCAGCGCGGAATCAGACGCCTCAACCGCGCGTCTGCGGCGCGCGGTCAGCACGGTCACAATGATGTCGCTCATTTCAGGTATGTCGCTCATCAGCTTGAGCATCGCGGCGCGCGGCACACAGAGCATCTGGCTGTCAACCAAGGCGCGCGCACCGGCAAGCGAGACACCTCCGGATAGAAACTGCAAATCACCAAAGAACTGCCCGGGGCCAAGCGTGCCGATACCGATGGCCTCCATCGTACGGGGGTCGACGGCTTCGACTTCGCCCTCCAGCACATAGTGCAGCTCTGTCATGGGCTGGCCCGGTTCCTGCACCATTTGGCCCGCTTTGAACATCGTCACATGCCCAACCGCGCGCATGGCCGCGACATGGTCGTCCTGCAGCGGTGTGCGCACCATCGTCTTGAGATCAGCAGCAAAGCTCTCCATTTCAGGCGTCCTTCGATTGTCCAAACAAGCCACCTAGCGCGCGCTTGATGATTGACCGCACCTTGGGGCGTTTTTCCGCCTGAAACGGCAACGGGCGGCACACTTCCATCGCAGCCACCCCAACACGCGCGGTCAGCGCACCGTTCACAAGGCCTTCACCGAAACGGCGGCTGAGCTTGCCAATGATTGTTCCCCCCAAAAACGGCTCCAGCAGATCATCGCCAACAGCGACAGCGCCGGTTGCAACCATATGGCTCAGGACAGCCCGCGTGAGCCGCCAGGAGCCAAAGAAGCCAGAGCGCCCGCCATAGACTTCCGCCACCCGGCGGATCATGCGCAAATTCGCCATCAGTGCAGCCGCAACATCCGCAAGCGCAAGCGGGACCAGAGCTGTGACCGTGGCCACTTGCCGTGCAGCAGCTTCGACCTCCCGGCTTGCGGCGTCGTCCAAGGGCCCGAGCAACTCCGTTTCGGCCAAGCGGATCAACCCAACCGCATCCAATTGATCCTTGCGCAAATCCGCCAGCCGATCCCGGCCCCACCGGGTGTCTTCGCGCCCCTTGTACAGCGCAACAAGTCTGTCGGTCACCGTACGCGCGGCTTTGAGGTCTTGCTGGGCCAAGGCCTCAGCCGCCGCATGGCGCAATCCGTCCAACCGGGACAGGCGGCCAAAGGCGGCCATTTCGCGCAGCCCCAACAGTGCCAGTACGAGGATAAACGCAGCAATCAGCGTGGTCATCCCCCACCCCAAGAGCGGATAGCTGGCAATCAGATCGGTCACGAAACGCCAGGCAGCGATGGAAACCACCGCCCCGACAAGCGTGGTGGCCAGCCACCAGAAGGCACGCACCAGACGCGAAGGTTTGCGCGAAGCCAGTCGCGCTGCCACCTGCATTGCCTGCCCTTGTGGCGGCAGATCAATCACATCGGGCACCGGTGGTGCCTCGGCCACCTGCGGTCGCGGGGCCTGCTCCGCCTCAAGATCGAAAAGAACCGGACCTTTCGCCATTACGTCGTCTCCCGTCGCCAAGCGTATCGGATATCGGGCAATTTCTCGTCGTTGCCTGCGCCATTGGTGCGTTCCATCTCGACAAAACCGTGCCGCACATAGAACCTCTGCGCACCTGTGTTCGCCTGAAAGGTCCAAAGCTCCAGCACAGGGTGCCGGTCTTGAAGCTGTGCCAACAAGGCGGAGCCAACGCCGCGTCCCCGTGCGTGGCCCGCCACATAAAGCGCATCGAGATCGGCGTCGTTGCACGCAGCAAAGCCAAGGACCTTGTCCGCTTCTTCGGCCACAATCACCCATCCCCGTTCGATCATCACACCTGCATGTGCGAGGTCTTCTGCGCGCGTATGGATGCGCGGCATCCAATGGGTCGTGTCAACAAACTCCGACAGGATCGCGCCAACGGCTCCGGCATCGGTTGAGCGCGCCGCGCGCAGCCCGATCACAGCCGGTCTCCGAACAGGAATTCGGCCGCACGGTCCAATCGTATGTGTGGGGGGCCATCACCCGGTTTCAACGTCAGCGCCGCAGGCGCAAACCGCATCACCTGATAATCCTGGTCGAGCCATTTTTCAGCACCCGCACGCGCCGGACTGAGCAGGTGCGCAGGATCTTCGGGCAGATCACCGGGGTAAAAGGCCGCCTCCTTACCGCTTTCCAACAGCGTCCCACGCACAACGTTAAGCGGCGTGCCTTCATGCTCCATCACGGCCTCTGTCGTGGCACGCAGCGACGCAATCGCCATTGCTTCCGTTCCCGCCCCGGCATATTGCGCGCGGTCGCGCGCTTCACGGGTCAGGGCTTCCATGATCGCCGCAAGCTTGGTGTGTTGGGTGTGGTGCAAATGATCCGCCTTGGTTGCAGCAAAGAGAATTTTCTCAACCCGCTTGCTGCCCAACAACCCTTTGAGAAACGAGTTTTGACCCGGCCTGAAGGCGCTCAGCGTTTCGCTCATGGCGTGGCGCAGATCCTCAACCGCTTGCGGGCCTTGATGGATCGCCCCCAGCGCATCCACCAGCACCACCTGCCGGTCGATCCGTGAGAAGTGATCCCGAAAGAACGGTTTCACCACACGGTCCTTGTAGGCCTCAAACCGGCGCGCCATCTCGCGGTGCAGACTGCCCCGAGGCGATGGCCCGGTTGTCGGGATCGGCGCAAAGGTCAGCACCGGCGAGCCAGCAAGATCACCCGGCAGTAAAAAGCGCCCCGGTGTGCAGTCGGAGAACCCGTCACCGCGCGCGGCTGTCAGGTAGCTGGCAAAGTGTTTTGCCAGTTTTTGCGCGGTCGTTTCATCATGTTTATGTGATGCATCAATATCACGAGCCAATGCCATGAAATATATGGCTGATTCCCGGTTCTTAATGCGCTCTAATGTCTCTTTTGACCACGCCTCAAAGCTGACATCGAGCAGAGCCAGATCCAACAGCCATTCGCCGGGGTAGTCTACGATATCCAGATGGATTGTGCGTGGCCCCTGCAAGCCGGATAACAACCCGTTGGGGCGCACCTTTAGCGACAAGCGCAACTCCGAGATCGCACGGGTGCTTTCGGGCCAATGCGGCGTTGTCCCCGTGAGCGCGGCCAGATGTGCCTCGTAGTCGAAACGCGGCAGAGTGTCATCAGGTTGAGGTTGCAGAAACGCCGCCTCAATCCGCCCTTCGGAGGCCGCCAGCAACGCAGGCATACGCCCCCGATCCAGCAGATTGGCCACCAGCGAGGTGATGAAAACCGTCTTGCCCGACCGGGCAAGCCCGGTCACACCGAGCCGTATTACAGGTTCGAAAAACGTCTCGGACACCGTGTCCTGAACCGCCTCGACCTGCCGCCAAATGCCATCGGCAATGCTTGAGATGACCAAAACTGCGCCCGCCTCTTGATGTTCTGGCGATAAACATAGGCGCGCGTCTGAGGGATTGCCAGATGCCGATCCGCAGGATAGAGCGCGCGTCATGCCCCGCTATGCTCTGAAAATCGAATACCACGGCGCACCTTTTGTCGGCTGGCAACGTCAGACGAACCTGCCATCGGTGCAAGGCGCGATCGAAGCCGCATTGGCCAAGCTGGAGCCGCGCGCCCATACCATCGCCGCAGCGGGCCGCACGGATGCAGGCGTGCACGCATGGGGCCAGGTCGCGCATTGCGATATGGCGCAGGATTGGGACGCGTTTCGCCTTTCGGAGGCCCTGAACTATCACCTCAAACCGCACCCTGTCGCCATCACGGCCTGTGCTGCGGTGGAGGAAGGGTTCCATGCGCGCTTCTCAGCGTTGGAACGTCGGTATCTGTTTCGCATCCTCAGCCGTCGCGCACCAGCGACCCACCAACAAGGTCTAGTCTGGCAGATCAAACACCCGCTGGACGTGGATGCCATGCAAGCGGCCGCAGGTATATTGATGGGAAAACATGACTTTACGACGTTTCGCTCAACCATTTGCCAAGCCGATAGCCCGGTCAAAACGCTGGACCATCTCAGTGTCAGCAGGGTCGAGACGCGCGGCGGGCCAGAGTATCATTTCGATGTGCGTGCCCGGTCTTTTCTGCACAATCAGGTGCGCAGTTTTGTCGGCACCCTGGAACGGGTCGGCACAGGATCATGGTCGCCTGAAGACGTCAGATCAGCGCTGATTGCCCGCGACCGGGCGGCTTGCGGCCCTGTTTGCCCACCCCAAGGGCTGTATCTGGCGCATGTGACCTACCCCAAAGACCCCTTCGGCTAAATCGCATTCCAAGTGCCGTGGTGTTTGCCTTGGGCATCCAAGCGTTCAAAACCATGTGCCCCAAAGAAATCGCGCTGTGCCTGAATAAGGTTCGCAGATCCGCGCCCGCGCCGCATGCTGTCATACCACGCCAAAGCGGCAGAAAGGGCAGGCATAGCCACACCCAGGCTGGCCGCGGCGACCACTACGCGCCGCAATCCCGGCAAGCACTCTGCCAACACCTGGCGCATGGCTGGCGCAAGGATCAGATGGCCACCGGGTAGATCGCCCCGAAAGGCGTCTGCAAAATCATCGAGCAAAGCAGATCGGATGATGCAACCCGCGCGCCAAATCTCTGAGATCTGCGCCAGATCAAGTGACCAATCGAACTCTTGCGACGCTGTCGACAGCACCCGAAAGCCCTGCGCATGCGCCAGAATGCGACCTGCCAGCATGGCATGTTCCAGGTCCGCTTCAGTCGGCAAATCCCCGTTCAGCATCCCTGCGTCCAGCAACGGTTCTGCCATCACCCGCACGGTTTTTTCCGAAGACCAGCCGCGCGCGCCCACTGCCGCTTCGATCGCGCTGGCGGATTGCCCCATCTTGAGCGCCTCAATCACCGTCCAGCGCCCCGTGCCCTTTTGCCCGGCCTTATCGAGGATCACGTCAACCATAGCGGTGCCCGTCTCAACATCAGTTGATTGCAACGCGGCGGCTGATATTTCGATCAGGTAAGACGACAGCGGCCCCTTCTGCCATCGCTCAAACATCTGACCGATTGTTGCAGCGCCCTGCCCGCCCGCGTCCCGCAGGAGGCCGTAGATCTCTGCGATCATCTGCATATCGGCGTATTCGATGCCATTGTGCACCGTCTTGACGAAATGCCCCGCCCCATCCGGGCCAAGGTGGGCAACGCAAGGAACACCGTCGAATTGCGCGGCGATTGCCTCCACCATAGGCCTGAGTGCTTGCCACGAGTGATCGGTGCCCCCCACCATCATCGAAGGACCATGCCGCGCGCCGTCTTCGCCCCCCGAGACGCCCATGCCGACGTAGTGAAAGCCAGTGCCCTCATACGCTTCGGATCGGCGCCGGGTCGCGTTGAAATCGGCATTGCCACCATCAATGATCGTGTCGCCTTCTTCCAGAAATGGCGTGATTGCCTCAATCATCGCGTCCATGGGCGCGCCTGAGGGGATCATGAACAGAATGCTCCGGGGTTTTGCGATTGCGCCGACAAACTCAGCCAACTCTGCATGCCCCTGCAAGTGCGTCGCCAGCGGACCTGCCTCTTGCAGAAACCCGGCGATCCAATCAGCTTCCCGATTGGAGACTGCGACGCGAAATCCTTGTTCGGCAAAGTTCAGGGCCAACGCGGAACCCATGGTGCCCAGACCGTAGACGCCAATGTCTGCGTCGCCTCGTGATTTGCTCATTCTGAATGCTCCTGATCCTTTGCGCTCACACTGCTTTCGAAGCGCGCGCAACACAAGAGCAGAGGGGATCACGTTCACACACTTGAAAAACGAATCAGTTATCGTTAAGTTAAGTAGCCAATAAGAAAGACAAAAAAGTAGTACCTTTTGTGAAAGATGATTTGAAGTCCTCCAGCCGCGCCGATCACAGGCGATCAAAGCGGCGGCGCAAGCGGACGCAAGTAGCCGCGCTTTGCTATAAAGAAACGGACGCGGGCCGCCGCGTTCTGCTGATCACAAGCAGAGGCACGGGCCGTTGGATTGTGCCGAAAGGCTGGCTTGTGCCCGGCAAAAACGGATCAGAATCCGCGTTGCAGGAAGCATGGGAAGAGGCGGGGGTCAGCAAGGCTGACATCGAAGAAGAACCCATGGGGTACTATGAATATGCCAAATGGATGGGCAAGGATGAGAGCATTCCAATTGAGGCAGAGGTTTACCTCACCCGGGTGCGCGATCTTGAAAAGTCCTACCCCGAGGTAGATCAACGCGAACGCAAGTGGTTCTCGCCCAATGAGGCTGCGAACCTTGTGCATGAACCTGACTTAAAAGAGATTTTGCGCAACCTCTAAGCTGGGGGTTCAGCCGTTTTCGCTCTGGACCATCTCTGCGCGCAAGGCTTCAGGACGCAGGTTTGGCAGCCCTTCACCAGCAAGTTCTGCGGTTTTGATCACATCCAGAATCATGGCATTGATTGGCGTCGCTTTGCCGACTTCCTGCCCTTTGGCGATGATCACCCCTTGTAGGGCGTCAACTTCCGTTGGTCGCCGTTCCATCAAGTCGTAAGACATAGAGGTACGCGCCTGCGGATCGATCTTGAGCATTGCACTGGCCAACCGCAGAAACACGACATTCGGCAGGCGCAGCACCCAAGGGAGCATGCCGACAGACACAGCAGTGAAGGCTTTCGGCGTGATCCCGGCGGCTTTCAGCACGCCATGCGCTTCGGCCCATTGATCCGCCATCAGCTTGCGCCATGCCCGGTTCTGGAGCTGTTGCTGCAGCGGTAGACCGCTCAGCGCATTCAGGGCATTGTTGAGGTTCATCAACACCTTGCCCCATTGTACCGCCTCCATGTCGCGGCTCTCAACCGCGGTAAGGCCCGGCACCTGCAGGGGGGCGGTCAGATCACCAGGACCCGCTTCAATCAGTATGTCACCTTCGACCGCGCGGTGGTAACATCCCTGCCCCATCGGCACGACGTTAAAGGCCACCATACCCGCCCGCACATCCCGCCCGGGAAGGGCCGCGCGCAGGATGTCTGCGTTGCCCACCCCATTTTGCAAGCTGATCACGGGACTGGATTGCGGGGCATGCGTACTGATCAACGACGCCATCTCGGCGGTGCTGCCCGATTTCACGGTGACCAACACAAGGTCAGCATCCTTGAGGCAGGACGGATCTTCGGCGAGGGTGACCTCATCTGCGCCCACGCTCACGGCCATGCCGTCCAGATCGGTCAGCGTGAGGCCATGCCCCCTGATTTCCGCCGCGATCCGGGGACGCACCAAAAAGCGCACATCACCACCCGCCGCAGCAATCAACCCGCCGACATAGCACCCGATGGACCCTGCCCCCGCAACAACAACGCGCGGGGAAACAGGTAATTGTCCCTTCTCACTGACCAAGGCAGTACCTCATGATGGCCTTTTGCGCATGCAAACGGTTTTCGGCCTCATCAAAAATCACCGAATTGGCGCCGTCCATCACCGAACTTGTCGCCTCATCTTCACGGTGGGCGGGCAGGCAATGCATAAAGAGCGCGTCCTCCTTGGCCTTGGCCATTAACGCGTCGTTCACCTGATATCCACGGAGCTGATTGTGCCGCCGTTCACGTGCCGATTGCGGATCGTGCATCGACACCCACGTGTCCGTCACCACCAGATCAGCGCCCTTCACGGCGAGGTCTGGGTTGCGCTCAATGGAATAGAGACCTTGCAGCGCAGGCTCAGGGTCCAGAGGCGGCGGGCCAGTGAAAGTGAGGTCGAAATCGAACTGTTTGGCGGCATGGGCAAAGCTGGCAAAGACGTTGTTGCCGTCACCCGACCACACGACCTTTTTGCCTTTGATGGGGCCGTTGTGTTCCTCAAACGTCATCACATCCGCCATGATCTGACAGGGGTGTGTGCGGTTGGTCAGCCCGTTGATCACTGGCACGGTGGCATATTCCGCCATGTCCAGCAGGGTTTGCTCTTCGAATGTGCGGATCATGATCAGGTCCACGTAACGGCTCAGGACACGCGCGGTGTCGGCGATCGTCTCGCCGTGACCGAGCTGCATGTCAGCGCCAGAGAGCACCATGGTCTGCCCCCCCATCTGGCGCACGCCCACGTCAAATGAGACCCGCGTTCGGGTAGACGGCTTTTCAAAGATCAAGGCGACCATGTGGTCTTTGAGCGGTTGGTCATCGTCGGGGGCCCCCTTGGGACGGCCTGCACGCCTTTGTTTGGTGACCAGCGCGTCGTCGATGATGCCGCGCAGATCGGCCTGCGGCGTGGTGTCAATATCAAGAAAATGTTTCATGTGTCAGCTTTCAGCTTGCATCCGGGTGGGGCAAGGCCTGCCCGGTGCATGTATTTTGCATCCGTTCTTCAGGATGACGCGAGTGATGCAGCGGCAGCGTCCAGTCGGTTCACTGCTTCCCCGATCTCCTCATCCGTGATCGTAAGTGGCGGCAACAGACGCACCACATTGTCTGCGGCGGGGACGGTGATCACCTCTTGGTGGTAACCTGCGTTGACGACGTCACCAGGGGCCACCTTGCATTTCAGCCCAAGCATCAGGCCAGCGCCACGCACACTTTCAAAGACATCCGGGTGGCTGGCAATCAACCCTTCGAGCTTTTGGCGCAGCAGGCTCGCCTTGCGGTTCACTTCCGACAGAAACTCAGGATCGCTCACGATATCAATGACAGCGCAGCCCACCGCACACCCCAAAGGATTGCCGCCATAGGTGGACCCATGGGTGCCTGCGGTCATGCCTGACGCGGCCTCCTCTGTCGCCATGACACAGCCCAGCGGGAACCCCCCGCCAATGCCCTTTGCAACCATCATGATATCCGGTGCAATGCCGGCCCATTCATGGGCAAAGAGCTTGCCGGTTCTGCCAACGCCGCACTGCACTTCATCAAGGATCATCAGGATGCCATGTTCATCACACAGATCACGCAGCCCCTTGAGGCATTGATCGGGCACCGGGCGAATGCCGCCTTCGCCCTGCACCGGCTCCAGCAGGATGGCGCAGGTCTTGTCGTTTATGGCCGCAGTCAGCGCATCGTGATCACCAAAGTCGAGATGCACAAAGCCGGGCAGCAGCGGCCCGAAGCCTTCTGTCATCTTGGCTGACCCTGCGGCGGCGATCCCGGCGGATGACCGACCGTGGAACGAGCCATCAAAGGTGATGATCTCCACCCGCTCGGGCTGTCCTTTGTCATGGAAATACTTGCGCGCCATCTTGACCGCCAACTCACAGCTTTCAGTGCCCGAGTTCGTGAAAAAGACCGTATCGGCAAAGCTTGCGTCAACCAGTTTGTCCGCGAGCGCCTGCTGCTGCGGGATCTGGTAGAGGTTCGACGTATGCCAAAGCGCACCTGCCTGCGCCGTCAACGCCTCCACCAGTTTCGGGTGGGCATGGCCCAGCGCGTTCACCGCAATCCCGGCCCCAAGGTCCAGAAAACGTCGGCCATCTGCCTCCGTAAGCCAGACACCTGCGCCTGAGACAAAGCTCAGGGGCGCACGGGAATAGGTCGGCAAAACAGAAGAGATCATCTGGGTCATCCTTATAAAAGGCCGCAAAAAAGCCAAGAGGCCATGGGCGGCGCGTGTGGTCAAGTGTGTTTGGGAAAGGTGCAACGCACCGGGATCAAACCTGCGTCATGCAGGTCACGGACAAGGCTCAACCTTGGCGTCGTCGCAAAGTGGATTTTGGCGTCGTGATCATGGAACCCTCTTAGGGACAAACCGCTGCCTTGCAAACCCCCTTTCGTGCCTTGCGGGGAGCGGCCGCGCGGCGCATAGGGGCGACATGTACCACGCCAAGACCCAGAACAACCTGCACGCCGCTCTGCTGATCACGGCTGCAACTGCCTTTATCGCGGTGACAACCTTGCTGGCCAAAGCCTTGGGGCAGGATAGCTTTGGCGCGCCCTTGCACCCGGTGCAGATAAGCCATGGGCGGTTCTTGTTTGCGTTTCTGGCCATCGGCACAGTGGCGGCAGTATTGCGCCCCCGACTATCCCGCCCGCACTGGGGATTGCACATCGCGCGCACGTCTTGCGGCTGGGTTGGTATCACGCTGATGTTTGCGGCCGTGGCCTTCATCCCGCTGGCCGATGCCACCGCGATCTCCTTTCTCAACCCGGTTTTTGCCATGATCCTCGCCATCCCCTTGCTGGGCGAGCGGGTGGGCCGCATCCGCTGGTCTGCCGCCGTGATGGCGCTTGCTGGCGCGCTGGTCCTGTTGCGCCCCACACCGGAGAGCTTTCAACCCGCAGCACTCTTGGCTTTCGGGGCCGCGATGATCATGGGACTGGAACTGATCTTCATCAAAAAACTGGCCGGTCGCGAAAATCCGTTTCAGATCCTGATCTTTAACAACGCGCTGGGGCTGATCATCGCGAGCCTTGCTGTCATGCCGTTCTGGCGCGCACCGACACCCCAACAATGGGCGCTTTTGGCAGGTATCGGGTTTTGCATGGCCGTTGCACAGGCCTTCTTTGTCAACGGTATGGCGCGGGCGGATGCCAGTTTTGTCGCGCCTTTCAGCTATGGCACACTGATCTTTGCGGCGCTCTATGACGCGTTGTTTTATGATGTGATGCCGGATGGGGTGACGCTGCTGGGGGCGGGGATCATCATCACCGGCGCTGTGATCCTCGCCTGGCGTGAGGCGCGGCTGAAAAGCCCCTCGACACAAACGCGTTAGGGTCTTTCTTGCATCCTCCCTTGCACGCGGTGATCAGAAGTTTAGTATAGAGGACTGTATACGCATAAGCGGCCCTCCGAAGGGGCCGTTTTTTGATAAGAGAGACCTGCGCATGTCCTGGACCGATGACCGTGTTGAGACGCTGAAGAAAATGTGGGGCGAAGGCCAGTCCGCAAGCCAAATCGCCAAAGAGCTGGGCGGCGTCACCCGCAACGCGGTGATTGGTAAGGTGCATCGCCTTGGGCTGAGCAACCGTGCAACCAGTGGTAGCGCAGCCAAAACCGAAACCAAACCAAAGGCCAAGCCAGCGCCCAAGGCAGAAGCCAAACCAAAGGCAGCACCCAAGTCCGAGCCTGTGGAAATGAAGACCGAGGCCGCAGCCCCGCCCAAGTCCACTTTGCCCGCGCGCAAACAGATCATTCCAGCGGGACAACCGCTGCCCCCGCAACCTTCTGCAAATGAAATCAGCCCGGAGGCCCTGGCCAAGGTTAACGAGGTCGAGAAGAAGGCCAAGAAAATCAGCCTGATGGAATTGACGGAACGGACCTGCAAGTGGCCCGTGGGGGACCCCGCGACCGAGGATTTCTGGTTCTGCGGCCTGCCCGTGAAACAGGGCAAACCCTATTGCGAGGCCCATGTCGGCGTTGCCTTTCAGCCGATGTCCTCACGCCGGGATCGCCGCCGCTGAGACGTGCTGCGATTTGAGATCTGGGCTTAAAACTCTTCAAAGAGTTTTGCCCCCCCTTTTGCAAAATGCCGCCTCGCGCCTCTGACAGTGGTCCCGCTTGACCTTTCCAACACCGGGTGCGGTACGCGGCCTAAATTCCTTGCAAGGAATTCGACCAGAGTTTTTGGAAAACCCTTCCTCTCGCTGAAACATTGCGAACGCAACAGTGAGTTGCGCCTGCCCTCACCGCGTGGTTGAACAACGCGGTCTGTGTTTCGAAAGGTCCGCCCATGTCCGCCACCATCCGTGCCGCTGATGCCCTTGCCCGCCGTCTTTATGCTGCGGGTTGCCGCACTGCCTTTGGCATGCCGGGTGGCGAGGTGTTGACGCTGATCGACGCGCTCGAGCAGGCGGGCATTCGTTTTATCCTGGCAAAACATGAAAACGCCGCAGGGTTTATCGCCGAAGGCGTGCATCACTGTGATCATGCGCCCGCTATATTGGTAGGCACCATTGGTCCCGGCACGCTTAATGGAGTGAACACCGTGGCGAACGCCCTGCAGGATCAGGTGCCGCTGATTGTCCTGTCCGGCTGCATGGATGCGGGCGAGGTGCAAACCTACACCCATCAGGTGGTTGACCAGCAGGCGGTCTTTCGCCCCATCACCAAGGCCAGTTTTGCCCTCACGGCAGACGCGGCGCATATCATCGCGGACAAGGCCTTGGCCATTGCAACCGAAGGCCGCATGGGGCCGGTTCACATTGATGTCCCGATTGTTGTCGCAAACACCCAAATCCCAGCCGACGCGCCACCTTCCCGTGTGCCCGCCAGCATCAGCGCACCGGTTGGCACTGATCTGGAAACAGCGCGTGGTTGGCTGAAAGATGCAAAACGTCCGGTGATGATCGTTGGTGTGGATGCAATGAACCAGCACGCCGAGGCGGCGATCACAGAGTTTGCCCAGACCTACCGCATGCCGGTGATCACCACCTACAAGGCCAAAGGGGTCTTTTCCGAAGACCACGCGCTCTCGCTCGGTGGTGCGGGCCTTTCGCCCTTGGCCGACACCCATTTGGTGCCGTTTGTGAAATCCGCGGACCTGATCCTCTGTGTGGGCTATGACCCGATTGAAATGCGCCCCGGGTGGCGCAACATCTGGCATCCGGAACAACAGAACGTCATCGACATCACCGCCGCGCCAAACCATCACTATATGCACCAGTCCACCCTGAACTTTATCACCGACTGCGGCGCGACATTGGCCGCCTTGGGTGACGGAGTAACACCACAGGACACCTGGACCAGCGGCGAAGTACCAAGGCTCAAGGCCGCCCTCGCCAGCGCGTTTCCCAAAGATGAAGACTGGGGCCCAGCGGCCATCATCGACACCTGCCGCAGCGTTCTGCCACGCGGCACCATTGCCTCGGCTGACAGCGGCGCACACCGCATTCTGCTCAGCCAGATGTGGGAATGCCACGCCCCACGCGAATTGATGCAATCCTCCGCACTCTGCACAATGGGCTGCGCGGTGCCGATGGCCATCGGGGCCAAGCTGGCCTCACCAGATCAGCCGGTTGTCTCCTTTTCGGGCGACGCAGGGTTCTTGATGGTTGCAGGAGAGCTCGCCACCGCTGCCGAGCTTGATGTCGCCCCGATCTTTGTCGTCTTTGTGGATGCCTCTCTCGCTCTGATCGAAAAGAAACAGCGCGAACGACAGCTCAGCAATGTCGGTGTGGATTTTGCGCAGCATGATTTTGCCGCGATGGGCCGCGCCTTTGGTGGCGCGGGCGTGACAGTGCAAAGCCGCACAGCACTTGAACAAGCGCTCAAGGAGGCGATGCGCGCGGATAGGTTCACTGTCATTGCTGCCGTGATCGACCGGGAGGCGTATGATGGCCGCATCTAAAGGCGCGCTGGACGGTCTCTTTGTCCTTGATATGTCACGCATATTGGCCGGGCCGACGGCGACACAACTTTTGGGCGACATGGGTGCGACCGTCATCAAGGTTGAGAACCCCAAGACCGGAGGCGATGACACACGCGGATGGGGCCCGAACTATGCCCGCGACGCGGCGGGAAACCCCACGGACCTCTCCGCCTATTTTATGGCTGCGAACCGCAACAAACGCTCTATCTCAGTCGACATTGCCACCCAGGAGGGCCAGCGGATCCTGCGCCATCTGGCTGCGCGCGCCGACATCGTCATCGAAAACTTCAAGCCCGACGGGCTCAAGAAGTATGGCCTCGACCATGAAACCATGCTCAAGGCGCATCCCGCACTGATCTACTGCTCCATCTCTGGTTAC
Source organism: Sulfitobacter sp. (assembly GCA_045105735.1). Classification (GTDB taxonomy): domain Bacteria; phylum Pseudomonadota; class Alphaproteobacteria; order Rhodobacterales; family Rhodobacteraceae; genus Sulfitobacter. Next base: position 27,043 of record JBGCDV010000036.1, read on the forward strand.
GGCCAGACGGGGCCGAACCGTGCTCAACCCGGCTATGACCTGATGGCGCAGGGCTTTGGCGGGATCATGTCGATCACCGGTGAACCTGACGGAACCCCGATGAAGGTGGGTGTCGGCATCGCGGATGTGATGTGCGGGATGTATGCGACCATCGGCATTCTGGCGGCACTCCGGCACCGCGATCAAACCGGCGAAGGGCAGCATATTGATCTGGCATTGGTGGATGCTTCAATGGCGTGGCTGATCAATGAGGGCACCAATTTCCTGACTTCTGGTCAATTGCCCCAAAGGCGCGGCAACGCGCATCCCAACATCGTCCCGTATGACGCGTTTGAATGCAGCGACGGGCATTTCCTGCTCGCCGTTGGGAATGACGCGCAATTTGTGCGGTTTTGCGATGTGCTGGAGCTTGGGGATGTGGCGGCTGACGCGCGCTTTATCACCAACCTTGGCCGGATTGAGCACCGCGAGGCGTTGATGGCGCTGATCCGTCCTGCGATGAAGGCACTGACCAAAGACGCGCTGCTGACGCGGTTGCGGGAGGTCAAGGTTCCTTGCGGGCCGATCAACACGATCGAGGAGGCGCTTTCCTCAGATCAGGCACAAGCGCGCGGCGCTGTTGTCGATGTCGCACGCGAGGACGTCGCGCAAGGGCATGTGCGCCTGCTGAGCAACCCGCTCAACTTCTCCGCCACGCCCGTCCGCTACGACCGTGCGCCCCCTCGTTTCGGGCAAGACACGCAAGAAGTCCTTGAAACATGGGGACCGAAAGCTGACGACGACGCCGGTTAATTCCCCCTGTTTTCAGCCTATTGTGCGGTTTTTCGCTCATTTTTGCCCGGAAATGTCATAAATGCTCACGAAAGCGGCGGATGGCTTCACGTTGGCGTGTGCCTTCGCGGTTTTGGTTCAGTGAGACGGCCAAAACGCGTACCTGTGGTGCAGCAAAATCGTTCCTGAGAGGCCCCGTAATGAAAACAGATGTCTGCAATGCCCCTGTCACCTTGGAACACGCGTCGACAGTTTCCGACTGGGACGCAATGGTTCGTGCTTTTCTGGCACACAAGCCTGCAACGCCAACCCATCTTGGCGCGGTGCTGGAGGCGGAACCTGGCTTTGCGATAGGGCACGCAGCGCGCGGCCTGTTTTCGTTGATGATGGGCCGGGCCGAGATGTGGCAAGTCGCCGAAGATGCGCGCACCGCCGCCCATGCCGCACGTGCGCAAGGGTCTGTCAGTGCGCGCGAAGAAGGCTGGATTGCCGCCCTTGATCAGTGGTTGGCGGACAGCCCCACAGGCGCAATTGCAGCGCTGGAAAAGGTTCTGGGTGATCTGCCCCATGACACGCTCACCGCCAAGGTGAGCCACGCCATCCGCTTTATACTTGGGGATGCGGCCGGGATGCGCCGCTCGATTGAGCGGGTGTTGCCAGCCCATTGCGCCAATCACCCTTTGCGCGGCTATCTGATGGGCTGCCATGCCTTTACGCTGGAAGAAACGGGCGAATATGCTGCTGCAGAAATCGCAGGCCGCGCCGGGCTGACCTATGCGCCCGATGATGCCTGGGGGCTGCACGCGGTTGCCCACGTGCATGACATGCGCGCGGAGCCTGCGGCGGGCATTCGCCTGATCGAAGATCACAAAAGCGCTTGGGATGGGTCGAACAACTTCCGCTATCACGTGTGGTGGCACAAGGCGCTGCTGCATCTTGATCAAGGGGAGCAAGACACCGCACTTGCCCTCTATGACAGCCAGATCCGCGCCGATCAAACGGACGATTACCGCGATATCGCCAACGCAACTTCGCTTCTGATGCGGCTTGAGCTTGAAGGCCACGATGTGGGACGCCGTTGGGATGAGCTGGGGGCGCTTGCTGAAAACCGGATTGATGATGGCTGCGTGGTCTTTGCGGATCTGCACTATCAACTTGCCCTTGCCGGTGCTGCCAAAGGTGCCGCGGCAGAGGCGATGACCACGCGATTTGCCCGTGATGCACGCCAGACCGGCGATATGGCATCCCGGGTCGCAGACCCCGGCATTGCAGCGCTCTCCGGCCTCAATGCCTTTGCCGAAGGACGCTATGGCGATGCCTTTACCCAATTGGCGGCGGCCCGCCCAAAAATGCAGACCATCGGCGGCAGCCATGCCCAGCGCGATGTGTTTGAACGAATGACCATTGACGCAGGCCTGCGGGCAGGCCATTTCGACGCAGCAGAACAGGTCCTGTTGGAGCGGCTGGCCTTACGGGCCGGAAACGAAGACCGCTTTACGGCCACACGGTTCGACCAACTGTCGCGCGCGCGACGCATTCCTGCTCAATAAAGAAACCCATCGCTGCCCAAGATGACACTCGCTGACGCCTCTCAAATCCCCTCGCCTGCCGTTGCTGCGGCACAGGCCGCGCCCCGCGTGCGCGACCTGCGGCTCGATTTCTTTCGCGGTATCGCGATGTTCATCATTCTGATGGCGCATACACCGGGCAACAAATTCACACTTTGGATACCCGCGCGCTGGGGTTTCTCCGACGCGACCGAGATTTTTGTGTTTTGTTCGGGCATGGCCAGCGCCATCGCATTTGGAGGCGCGTTCCAGCGCTCGGGATGGTTTTTGGGCACCGCGCGTGTACTGTTCCGGGTCTGGCAGGTCTATTGGGCGCATGTCGGGCTCTTTTTTGCCACGCTGGCGCTGTGCGTCTTTTTGACCGATCTGGACATCACAGGGCGCAACTATTGGGGGCAGCTGAACCTCTGGATGATCTTTGTCGAAAGCGACAAATGGGACAATTCCAACATGCTGCTCAGCTTTATGACGCTGCGCTGGGTTCCGAACTATTTCGATATTCTGCCCATGTATATGGTCGTGCTGTTGATGATGCCGATTGTGATGGCGCTGGCGCGGATCGACCTGCGGCTGGTCGCAGCGTTTGTGATCGGCGTCTGGCTGATGGGACAGACGGCCCTTTTGGGCAGCTTCGGTCTGGGCCATCTGCATCTGGAGTTCCCTGCAGAGCCGTGGACAACCCGCACCTGGTTTTTCAACCCCTTTGGCTGGCAACTGATCTTCTTCACCGGCTTTGCCTTTATGCGGGGATGGTTGCCCAAGCCACCGGTCACCACCACATTGCTGGCCATCGCGGCATTCTTGGTGATCCTCAATGTCCCGTTCAGCAGTATCGGCGTGCGGGAGTTTGGTTTTGAGTGGGCGCGCGATCTGCGCAAAGCCTATCAGCCGCTGATCGACAAATCCGACTTTGGCATCCTGCGCTACGTGCATTTCCTCAGCCTTGCTTACCTCGTCTGGGTTCTGGCGGGCGACAAGGGTAATAACCTGCTGCCTTCGGGCAACGGCGCTGTTGGGCGCGGCTGGAACAAGGTCCTCGCCGTGATCCTCAAGGTCGGTCAGCAGAGCCTCGCGGTGTTTGTAGTCTCCATGTTCACTGCCCGTTTTTTGGGCTTTTTGATGGATATCTGGGGCCGAGACTGGCCAACGACGATTTTGGTCAATCTTTTCGGCGCAATTGTGCTGGTTGCGGTCGCCTTTGGGGCGGGGTGGTTCAAATCCCAGCCTTGGCGCGGAAAGGTAAGAACATGATCCGTCGTGATGTCCTCAAATCCCTCACCGCCCTCGCCGTGCTGCCAGCCGCAGCACTTGCCGCGGAACCCGGCTTGCAGCTTGGCGATACGCTGGGGGCTTTTGACGACACCACGGTGATCACCCGCGCGCGTGCCCTGGCCGCAGAACCCTATGCACCCCGCCCTCTGATCCCTGCAAGCTGGCGCGATCTGACTTACGACCAGTATCGCAAAATCTGGTTCGATAGCCGCAATGCGCTTTGGGAGGGCACGGACAAACCCCAACGGGTCGATGTCTTCCCTCCCGGTCTCTACTTTCCGCAGCCTGTGGCCATGCATGTGGTTGAGGGCGGGGCATCCCGGCCGCTCGCCTTTGACATGGGCGTATTCGACACAACCGACAAATTCCCCGACGTGGAGATCGACGATACGTTAGGCTACTCCGGTCTGCGCCTGCGCGCGGAGCTTGAGACATCAGGCATCTTTCAGGAATATGCGGTCTTTCAGGGGGCCAGCTATTTTCGGGGCATCGGAACAGGCGAAATCTACGGACTTTCGGCGCGGGGCCTCGCGCTCAAGACCGGTGATCCGATGGGCGAAGAATTCCCCGATTTCACCGCTCTTTGGTTGGAAACACCCGAGCCGGGCAATGACACCATCGTGCTTCATGCGCTGCTTGACAGCCCCTCTTGCACGGGCGCTTACCGGTTTGAGATTACGCATGGCAATGTGCTGGAAATGCGGATCGCAGCGACCCTTTTTGCCCGCGAGGACATGACACATGTCGGCATTGCGCCGCTCACATCCATGTTTCTGTTCGACGATACCATGCGGCAGCGGTTCTCAGATTTCCGCCCCGCCGTGCATGATAGCGATGGCCTGTTGATCCATAATGGTGCCGGCGAGGTCATCTGGCGACCTCTCAGTAATCCAAAGACCCTTCAGATCAGCGCCTTTTCCGACATGAACCCGCGTGGGTTTGGCCTGTGCCAGCGCAAGCGGGACTTCTCCGATTTCAACGATCTGGAGGCGCTTTACCACAATCGGCCTGCTGTCTGGATCACACCGGGCGAAGACTGGGGCAAAGGGTCAGTCACATTGGTGGAAATCCCCGCGGATCTTGAGATTTACGACAACATCGTGAGCTATTGGCGCCCCTCAAGCCCGATCAAAGCGGGCAGCACACACAGCATGACCTACACCTTGCACTGGGGGGCGGACCCTGTCGCTGCCACGGCGGATGTCCCGGTCAAAGTCCTGAACACTGCGATGGGGGGACGCCCCGAAGGCGGCCAGATCATCGCGATTGACTTCGCACCTTCCGACCGAGTGCCCGAAGACCTGAGCGAGGTTGAAATCCTCGTGCGCAGTTCCGCAGGCAGCGTCACGCCCGGTATTGTACAACGCAACCCAGAGACCGGCGGCCCGCGCCTGGCCTTTACCTTCATGCCCGAGGAGGCGCGCTTTGCCGAGTTTCGGGCGCAACTGCGTTTGAGCGGGGAGCCGTTAAGTGAGGTTTGGCTCTATCGGTGGACGAGCTAATGCAGCATCCGCGCCATATCGAAAGCGCCATGCCGCCGCGCGCTCAGATGCGGATGGAGGCGCAGGACCTTGCTGCTGCGCCCGCCCGGCGTGGGGCGAACACCCGGCGCGCCCAGCCCACCGGATGGCGGATCGCAGTGTTTGTACCCGCGCTGATTGGGACTGCTCTTTTGATGTACGGCATCTACAGCTGGCTTTCGGGGGCGGGCATGACCGGGCTGGAGTGGGCCTTGCTGACCATGATCGGCGCAACCTTTGTCTGGGTTACCTTATCCGTGAGCACCGTGGGTGTCGCCATCGCCGGGCTGTTGGCACGCGACGCCGCGGAACGCCGTCCGCCCGACGATGTGGCCCCTCTGGACGTGGCGCTGTTGGTGCCCGTCTACAACGAAGTGCCTTGGGACGTGTTCGGCAATGCGCAGGCCATGCTCGACGATCTGGCCGCGCGCAATGGCCCACACCGCTACACGCTCTTTGTCCTCTCCGATACGCGGGATGAGGCAACAGCCGCGCAGGAATGGCAAGCTTTTGAGCGGCTGGCAGCCACAGCGCCCTACCCCGTCCACTACCGGCGTCGTGCAGAAAACACCGACAAGAAAGTCGGCAATATCGTCGATTGGGTCACCGGATGGGGTGCCGGATATGAGGCAATGCTGGTTCTGGATGCAGATAGCCTGATGTCAGGTCGTGCGGTGGAGCGGTTGGCGTCAGAACTTTCTGCCGACCCCGATGCCGGGCTGATCCAAAGCTTTCCAATGCTGATCGGCGCTGAAACGCTTTTTGCGCGGCTGCAACAATTCTCAAACGTTGCCTATGGCTGGCTGCTGGCCGAAGGGCTGGCGCTCTGGTCCCGCTCCGAGGGGAACTATTGGGGCCACAACGCGATCATTCGCACCAAAGCCTTTGCCCAAAGTGCCGGCCTGCCTCATCTGACGGCACGCGGACGGGATGATTTGATCCTGAGCCATGACTTTGTCGAAGCCGGGCTGTTGCGCCGCGCAGGCTGGCGGGTGCGCTTCTTGCCGCGCGTGACAGGCAGCTTTGAGGAAACGCCCGGCACGTTGATCGATTATACGCTGCGGGACCGGCGCTGGTGCCGGGGCAACCTGCAACACCTGCGCCTGCTGCGCACTGCCGGGTTGCACCCTGTATCGCGCTTCCATCTGTTTCATGGTGCCGTGAGCTATCTGCTGTCGCCTGCGTGGTTTGCCCTCCTTCTGATCTGGGCGCTCTTGGGCAAGGACGCGGAGACCAATGTCATTCGCTACTTCAATGAGACAAACCCACTGTTCCCCGATTGGCCTCCGGCAATGAGCCATATCGACAGCGCTGTGTTTCTGGTGATCATGTACGCGATGCTGCTGACACCCAAGCTGGCCGGGGCCGCCATCATTGCATTCACCCCCGCAGCGACCCGTGTATTCGGGGGTCACCGTGCCTTTCTGATGGCTGTCGGGACAGAGGTGCTGCTCTCTATCGCCTATGCGCCGATCATGATGATCCAGCAGACCAAAGCAGTGCTGCGCGCAGCCCTCTCCCGGTCTGAACCGTGGTCCCCGCAATGCAGAACTGCCCAGCACTATCCGCTTGGCACATTGATCAAGTTTCACTGGCTGGAGACGCTTCTGGGGATTGTTCTTGTTGTCGGGCTTTGGGCGGGACTGATCTCACTTTGGCTTTTGCCCATCGCGGCAAGCCTGCTGCTCGCGGTACCACTTTCGGCCCTGTCGTCGCTCAACATCGCGCGCCGTGCGCCACGCGGGCTTGCCATGAACAGCCCCTACACCTTGCGCGAACCTGCGATTGTAACACGCGCCAAAAAGGCCCGCGCGCAGGTAAAGTCGCACCTGACGGTGAAGGTTCCCGCGGAGTGAAGCCTGCAGCAAACCTCAGATCAGAGGTTTGGACTGTCATCTGGAGAGACCACAGGCAAGCCGCGTGCCAGCCAACCGGGCCCGGCACCTGATCCCAGCATCCCTTCGGGCACGTCGATGATCTGAGTGAAACCTGCATCAGCCAATTGTGCGGACAGCCGGGCGGAGCGCACACCCCGGGCGCAGATGAGTGCAACAGGTACATTCCTGCGGCCTTCGGTATGCATCAACAGCGACTGGATGAAGTCATCTGAGCGCATGTCGATCGGGGTCGCCCCTGCCCCGACACCTGTGCGCGTCCATTCATCTGGTCTGCGAATATCAACAAGCACCAGCTTGCCGGTTGTGGCTGCCTCATGCGCCTGAGGCGCTGTCAGGTCACTCTCCCCAACATCAGCCGTCACATTGAACCACCGAAAGGCAGCCCCCCCGGCAAGTGCTGCAAGTCCAACGCCACCCAGCAGAAAACCCCGCCGCGCGATGCGCGACGGGGCCTTGCGATCCTCCGGCTGAGGGGAGCCGCCTGAGGATATCACTTTGTCGGCGCGGCCGAGGTGAACTGCGGGATCGGCCGATCAGAGCCGGGCGCAGGCTCAATCGACGGCCAGTTGTTTTCAGCCAAATTGATGTTGCCGGGAATGTCCTCTTCCCAGAACCCCACAACATTTTTGGTGATGTTGAGATAGAGCTTTCCGCTCACAATGCGCCAAAGGTTGGGATTGCCGGGAACTTTGCCCCCTTTGGAAACACCATACGCGCAATGACCATCGTATTGCGGCGCATATTTGGTTGGGTCTGCAGCAAAGGCATCGCGGTTGGCCTCTGAGGAGAACGCAAAGGTCGCGCCATTGTACTCAGCCGTGATCGCTGCATTTCCCGGCACCGCAGCAGGCTGCGCCGTGCCAACAGCGTTTTGAGGCAGGCCAAAGTAGGCCACAACATCATAGCCTGAGGCAGCAAAGCCCGTGCCATCGACATATTGATCACCGGCAAAGGCCTGACCGGCCATGGTCAGCGCAGTGGCAGCGGCGGCGAGTGTGAGGGTAAAACGGTTCACGGGGTGGCTCTCCTGTTTTTCAATCTGATACTCGATAATTAGGTCGGGCACGGTCACTTTGCACCCCACGAGGTCGTGACCTCGCGCGGCTGTGACAGCCACGTGAGCGTAGCGGCAAATTCACGCCCAATTATTTCAAAATCGGCGGCTTTGACGGGTCTGAACCGGGTGGCATACGCGGGGTATGTTGCAAACCTTCACCCTGAGGCAGGTCAAACCGCAGGCCGACCTTGGCAAGTTTTTCCACCGTTGGATCGTTTGGCTCAAAAAAGCCCACGTCCATGGCTCCCGCTTCGATCCCCGAAAACGTCAGCGCTTCGGAAGCGGCGCGCACGAGTGCATCCTGCGCCCGGGGAATGGCCCCGACAAAGGCCAGCAAATGCCCCTTGCCGCCACCGGGATACTCAACCGCGACCAAGAACGCGCCTGCGGCCATGCCCGTTGCCGTGGCAAGCTTTGCATCAATGGCGGCAATCAGCGCCTCAGGCAGGCCCGCAGGGGGCAGCACCCGTTCAATCCGCGCTTCAACCTCCCCCACCTCCTGTGCAAGCGTGTCGCGCAACCATGCCACAGCACCTGCTGGCAGCAGGATTTCTGACGGGGCCACGCCAATGTTAACAGCGATCCCAAGGTCCTGCCCCTCCAGCATCCCGGCAATTGCCCTGCCCGCCAGCGCCACATAGGGGGCCGGGTGGCCCACATAAGCCGCCAAACGCTCTGCACGATCAAAGACCAAAACATACTCGTTTTCCAGCAGGACAGGCGACACCTGATCTGCGGTCGGCTCCGCCTCCAGCAACAGGAACAGCTCTACATCCGCGATGCGTTCATAGAACTGCAGGCGCGCGGTATCATCGTCCTGCGCGGCCATCATACCAGCGTGCGCCGTGTCGAGCGGGGTCATGTCAGTCATTCAGCACCTCTTTCACGGATCTGCGCAGACGCGGCAGCACTTCCGCCTCAAACCACGGGTTTTTCTTGAGCCATCCGGTATTGCGCCATGAGGGATGAGGCAAGCAAAACACGCCCTCTGGATGACCGCGCCACCCTTGAACCGCCTCGGTCACACGGGTGAATCCCGGCAGGTGGTATTTCATCGCGTAACCGCCGATCAACACACGCAGCCTTACATCTGGCAGCATCGCCAAAGCCTCCGCGCGCCAGGTTCGGGCACAAACGGGAGGCGGCGGCAAGTCACTTCCCTTGGCATTATAGCCCGGAAAGCAAAACCCCATCGGGACAATCGCAACGCTGTCACGGTTGTAAAAGGTCTCTTCGTCCATCCCCAACCAATCCCGCAACCGATTGCCGGAGGCATCCCAAAACGGCTTGTTGGATTCATGCACCCGCATGCCCGGTGCTTGCCCAGCGATCAGAATACGGGCCTTTGGTGCAAACCAGACAATCGGGTTTGGGCGATGTTGCGTAGCCGTTGCAGCAAAACGATCGGCGCAGAGCGTGCAAGCCCGCAAATCTGGTCGGATGTCATTCATACAGCAGAAATATCGCGCAGGCCCCGCATGCCAAGTCTTTTTGATCACCCTCAAGACACATTTCATTGATGCCAAACGCTAGCCCCTCCAATTCATTTCGACAAACGTCGAAATAATACTTGCAAAGTTCTTTCATTTCGATATTTCGAGAAATATGAAAAACGAGTCCCTGAGCACATCGCCCCTCACCCTTGCGGCCGCCAGTTTTGCGGCACTGGGCTCCGAACAACGCCTGTTGGTGCTGCGCAGCCTTGTGCGTGCTGGGCCTGACGGGCTGAGCATCGGAACTCTGGGAGAACGCACGGGCGTGACAGGCTCCACACTGACCCACCACCTAAAACTGCTCACAGCCGCCGGTCTGGTAAAGCAGTCCCGGCAAGGGCGCAGCACAATATGTGCGGCCGTCGCCTACGAAGAGATCGAGGCACTATCCAATTTTCTATTGACCGAGTGTTGTGCAGACGCCAGCGCCCCATGTGAGGACCATGATCATGGCTGATACAACCCAATCACCGCAGATGCGATGGAAGAACCCCGGCGCTTGGGGTGTCATCGCGGCCATTTTGGCGCTCATTGCGCTGTTGGCCCCGCAAACACTTTGGGAGACGATCAGCTTCACCCTGCAAGCCCTTGGCCACACGGCACCTTTCATTGCGTTTGCCGTGCTGGCGATTGCTTACCTCAAGGCCACAGGTGCCGAAACGCTGCTCGCCAAAGCCTTTGAGGGCAACCCCGCCCGAATGATCCTGATGGCGGCATTGCTTGGTGGTTTGTCGCCCTTTTGCTCTTGTGAGGTGATCCCGTTTATCGCCGCCTTGCTGGCTGTTGGGGCACCATTGGGCGCTGTAATGGCCTTTTGGCTGGCCTCACCTTTGATGGATCCGGCGATGTTCGCCATCACGTCTGGCACTCTGGGATGGGAGTTCGCCATCGCCAAAACAATTGCGGCTGTCTCTCTCGGGATGTTTGGGGGGTTCACGGTGCAGTTCTTGTCAAACTCCGTGGTTTTTGCAAATCCTTTACGTGAAACACCTTCGGTAGGTGGTTGTTGTAGCAGCAAAAAACCGTTCTCGGGCGCACCTGTCTGGAAATTCTGGGGAGAGGCTGAGCGGCGTGAAACCTTCCGCACAACCGCTTTTGACAACGCACTTTTCCTCACCAAGTGGCTGACGCTCGCGTACCTGATCGAAGCGCTTATGCTGCGCTATGTCCCTGCCGAGATGATCGCTAAAGTGCTGGGCGGTGACGGTGTGATGCCGATCGTGCTGGGGGCTTTGGTGGGCGCGCCTGCGTACCTCAATGGCTACGCTGCGGTGCCACTGGTGGATGCGCTCTTGCAACAAGGGATGAGCAACGGTGCCGCGATGTCCTTTGTCATTGCAGGGGGTGTCAGCTGCATCCCGGCGGCCATCGCGGTGTGGGCGCTGGTCAAGCCGCGCGTCTTTGCGGCCTATCTCGGCTTTGCTCTCACAGGCGCAGTGATGGCTGGCGCGCTTTGGCAGGTTGTGGCATAGGGTCAGGACCCATCCCGGAGGCATCTGGCAGCCTGTGCCAATCCCGCGTTGTACATATCCTTACAAATAGGACATAATGTCGCCAAAGTCGGCGTATAGAACGCGCTTGAACCTCTGGTACAAGAGGGCAAGGCAAACGGCCAAGATGCAGCAACCGGAGCAGGCATGCTGGAATTTGACAATGTATCCAAGTCCTATTGGACGGGATCTCACCACAAGGTGATCCTGGACAATGTGTCGTTCCGCGTGGAGCTGGGACGGTCAATTGGCATTCTGGCCCCCAACGGCACCGGCAAAACGACATTGATCAACATGATGGCAGGGCTGGAAAAGCCCGACGTCGGTGAGATCAGGCGCAACTGCAACATTTCGTTCCCGCTGGGTTTCATGGGCGGCGTCGTCAGCCGTGTATCCGCCATGGAAAACGCCCGCTACATTGCGCGGCTCTATGGGCTGGACCCAGACTATGTTGAGAGTTTTTGCCGTTGGCTTTGCGGGCTGGGCGAGTACTTTGACCAGCCCATCGGCACCTACTCTTCTGGCATGCGATCCCGGTTTTCTTTTGCGCTGATGTTGGCGCTGGATTTCGACATGTACCTTATCGACGAAGGTATGCCCGGCACCACGGATGTTGAGTTTAACAAAAAAGCAGGCGATTTGCTGCAAGAACGTCTGCGCACCACCACGATTATCATTGTCTCGCATCAGGCGCAGACACTTGAGAAATTTGCCAGTTCTGCCGCTGTCCTGTTGAACGGGCAGTTGCATATGTTTGATACCTTGGAAGAAGCGAAACAGCTCTATGACTACGAAACCCAAGGCTAGAAAGTTCCGCATCAAGCGGAGCACGCCAACCTCAGATGCCGAAGGGTCCGCCCCACAGGCAGCCCCGACGCAAGACGCAGCCCCTGTGAACGAGCCGCCCCGCCGTCCGCAGCCGCAGGCCGTTGCAGGTGCCGGGGACCCACCGGCACGCTCAGGAGAGGTGGCATCGGCTAATGAGGTTGTTGGCGAAACGGACATCGATGCCATCCGCCGCGAAGGACTGACCGGGCGCCAGTTGCGTATGGCGCGGCGCGTGGCGCAAAAACACGGGCTGGCCGCTACATCAGATTTCGATGCGGTGCGCCTGTTGCGCGAGCGGGGCATCGACCCCTTCCAACGCTCCAACATGCTGGAGCTTGTGGTGCCACAGGGCGATCCTGAGGATACGTCGGGCATCCAGCAACTGGGTGCCGCAGCCGGCGCAGCAGCGGGTGCCCAACGCGTGCAATTGCCCCAGACGGTGCCCGTCGGCAGTATGAACCTGCCCTCAACAGACATGAACCCGGCACAGCGACGCGAACGCGAAATCGGCGAGATTCAGCGCGACATCACACGCCGCCGCCGCCGCAAGCTTGGCTTGCTGATGGTTCGACTGGCGTTTTTCGTGATGCTTCCCACATTGGCGGCTGGGTACTACTTCTACAAAGTGGCCACACCGATGTACGCCACCACCAGTCAGTTTCTGATCATTCAGAGCGAAGGCGGCGGGGGTGCCAGCCCCTTTGGCGGGATTTTGCCCACGCAGTTCGCCAACTCCGCCGACAGCATCGCCACACAAGCCTACCTGCAATCGAAGGATGCGATGCTGCGTCTGGACAGCGATGTGGGATTCAAGAGCCATTTTGAAGACGGGGCGATCGACCCGATCCAACGTCTCAGCTCTGGTGCTACCAATGAAGAAGCGTACAAGACCTACAAAAAGAACGTCAAAATCGGCTATGACCCGACCGAAGGTGTCATCCGCATGGAAGTCATCGCTGCAGACGCTGATATCTCAGCGTCATTTTCCAACAGCCTGATCCAATATGCGGAACAACGGGTGAATGAACTGAGCCAGCAAAAGCGTGAAGACGGCATGAGAGATGCCCTTGAAGGATTTGAAAAGGCACAACAAAAGCGTCGTGACGCCCAAGAATCGCTGATCCGCATGCAGGTCGAAAACGGAGTAGACCCGGAGGCCGTTATTGCATCCATCCGCGGTCAGATCAGCAACTATGAAACGCTGTTGATCGAAAAAGAGCTGGAGCTTGCCGCGCTGCTGGACAACTCACGCCCAAATCGCGCGCGTCTTGACGGTGTGCGCGGCGACGTGCGCCGCCTGCAAGAACAATTGGACAAGCTCAACGAACGGATGAGCACCGCAACAGAAGGGGATGATTCCCTTGCTAAAAAGGCCGTGACCATGCAGCTCGCGCAGGCCGATCTGGCAAACGCAGACATGGTGCTTCAGGCGTCCCAGACCGCGATGGAGCAGGCCCGTTCAGAGGCAAGCCGTCAGGTGCGCTATCTGACCGTCGCAGTGCAACCCGTCGCACCGCAAGAGCCCACCTATCCGCGCAAGTTTGAAAACACGATCTTGGCTTTCCTGATCTTTGCAGGCATCTATCTGATGTTGTCCCTGACAGCGTCGATCCTCAGAGAACAGGTAACTTCATGACCCAAGTCACAATTGGTGACGTTATCATCGGCAATGACCGCCCCCTGACGGTCATTGCAGGCCCCTGCCAACTGGAATCCGAAGACCACGCCCAAATGATCGCGGGCACCGTCAAAGAAGCCTGTGACGCAGCCGGTGCGCAATACGTGTTCAAGGCAAGCTATGACAAGGCCAACCGCACCTCGCTGAGCGGCAAACGCGGATTGGGCATTGATGAGGGGCTAAGGGTCCTGCACTCCGTGGGCCGCGCGAACGGCGTGCCAGTGCTGACTGACGTGCATACCGAAGCGCAATGTGCCATCGCAGCAGAAGCAGTGGACATCCTGCAAATCCCGGCGTTTTTGTGCCGCCAGACCGATATGCTCCTCGCGGCAGGTGCCACTGGCAAAGTGATCAACGTAAAGAAGGGTCAGTGGCTTGCTCCTTGGGAAATGGGCAATATCGTCGAAAAGATCGAAAGTACCGGGAACCAGCGCATCCTTTTGACCGAACGGGGCACGTCCTTTGGCTACAACACGCTGGTCGCTGACATGCGCAGTCTGCCGCAGATGGCCCAGACGGGGTATCCGGTTGTCATGGATGCGACGCATTCGGTGGCCCAGCCCGGCGGGCTTGGTGGATCGTCAGGGGGACAGCGCGAATTTGCGCCCGTCATGGCCCGCGCGGCCGTCGCCATTGGTGTGGCCGCCGTCTTTATTGAAACGCACCAAGACCCCGATACAGCGCCCAGCGATGGTCCAAACTCCATCTATCTCGACCAGATGCACAGCCTCATCAGCACACTGATGAAGATCGATGCATTGGCCAAAGAACATCCCCTGACTTTCTAAGCGAGGCTCTCCCCGTGACCAAACCCGCCCCTACCGTATCCCAGAACACCTGGGAATTCTTACGCGATGCCATGATCACACCGACGGGGTTTCGCGAATATGATGCCCGCTGGAAGTATCCTGACGACATCAACCTGCCCGGCATTACGGCGCTGGGTCTCGGCCTTGGCACACAAATGCAACGCCGCGGCATTGAGCCTGTCATCGCCGTGGGCAACGACTACCGTGACTATTCCCTGTCGATCAAAAACGCCCTTATGCTGGGGCTGATGCAGGCCGGTATCCATGTCAAAGACATCGGTCCCGCGCTCTCCCCCATGGCCTATTTTGCGCAGTTTCACCTTGATGCGCCCGCTGTTGCAATGGTCACGGCAAGCCATAACCCAAACGGCTGGACAGGCGTGAAGATGGGCTTTGAACGCCCCCTTACCCACGGCCCGGATGAAATGTCCGAACTGCGTGACATCGTTCTGAACGGGCAAGGCGAGCCGCGCGACGGCGGCAAGTACGAATTCGTCCCCGGCGTACGCGAGGCATACCTCGATGATCTGGTGGGAGATTTCAAAATGTCCCGCCCGCTCAAAGTGGTCTGCGCCACCGGCAACGGCACGGCCTCCGCTTTTGCACCTGAGCTTTTCAAACGTCTTGGTGTGGAGGTGATCGAGAGCCACAATCAACTCGACTACACCTTCCCTCACTACAACCCAAACCCCGAAGCGATGGAAATGCTCCACGACATGAGCGCTTCTGTCAAAGCCTCCGGTGCTGATCTGGCCCTTGGTTTTGACGGCGATGGCGACCGTTGCGGCGTGGTGGATGACGAAGGCGAGGAGATTTTCGCGGACAAGGTCGGCGTCATCATGGCCCGCGATCTGGCCAAGCTGCACCCCGGTGCCACCTTTGTCGCTGACGTCAAATCCACCGGCCTCTTTGCCTCCGATCCTGAACTGCAAAAACACGGTGTAAAAGCCGACTATTGGAAGACAGGCCACAGCCACATGAAACGCCGCGTCAAAGAGCTTGGCGCTTTGGCAGGGTTTGAGAAGTCAGGCCATTACTTCCTCGCTGAACCCATTGGCCGTGGCTACGACTGCGGCATGCGGGTTGCGGTTGAGATCTGCAAGCTGATGGACCGCAATCCGGACCAATCCATGTCCGACCTGCGCCGTGCCCTGCCCCGGACATGGGCCACACCAACCATGTCACCCTACGCATCCGATACTGAAAAATACGACATCCTCGACCGCATCGTGGTCAAGCTGGTCGCCAAACACGAAGCGGGCGAGCAAATCGCAGACCGAGCGATCAAAGAGATTGTAACAGTCAACGGCGCTCGGGTCATTCTTGACAATGGCGCATGGGGTCTTGTGCGGGCATCGTCCAACACGCCCAATCTCGTCGTGGTCTGCGAAAGCCCGACATCTGAGGATGAAATGCGCGCCATCTTCAAGGACATCGACGCTGTCATCCGCACAGAGCCTGGAGTTGGCGACTACGATCAGACGATCTGATCGCTACTCTTTTTTGGCCCTAAATACCGCAGAGCGCGAGACAGCGTCTCGCATCCGATTTGGCGGAGACAAATCAATAGAATCAGATGCGGGCTTGCCCGCTCAATCCGCGAGGGCCGCGTCACAGAACGCCCGGATCAAAACCGGGTCCTTTATCCCCGGTGCCGATTCCACAGCTGACGCCAGATCGACCTGCACAGCACCTGTGACCCGTATTGCCTCTGCCACCGTTTCGGCCGTCAATCCACCGGCCAGCATCCAGGGCACGGACCAGCGCCGCCCGGCGATCAGGGACCAGTCAAAGGCCAGCCCATTGCCCCCCGGCAGCACCGCGTCCTTTGGCGGTTTGGTGTCCACCAACAGTTGGTCAGCAACCTGCGCATAGGCATCCAGTTTGGGCAAATCATCAACATGCCCTACGCCCACGGCTTTCATCACCAGCAGGCCGTAGCGCGCTTTGATCTCGGCCACCCGTTCCGGCGGCTCGCTGCCATGCAGTTGCAACATATCGATGGGAACGATCTCAGTCAGCCGATCGAGTTCCGCGTCCGTCGGGTTCACCACCAAGGCGACCTTGCAAATGCCCTCAGGCGTATCCGCCGCCAGCTCTGCTGCCGTTTCAGGCGCGACATATCGTGGGGATTTGGGGAAGAAGTTGAACCCTATGTAGCGCGCACCTGCGTCCGCCACAGCCGCGATGTCCTGCGGCCGCGTAACCCCGCAAATCTTTACATTCACATGTGATGGCATCGCCCGGCTCAGCTTGCCTCGTCCAGCAGCGCCAGAACGTCATCTTTGCCCTGATGCTTTTCGCCTTTGAGCCGTGCGATCTCCCGCTCAAGACGGCGGGTTTCGCGGGCCAATCGCGCTTTCTCAGCGCGTTCCCCATATTCGCGGATCCATTCCCATACAAAGCCGATCAAAAGGCCCGCAACGATGCTGCCAAGGATCACAAAAAAGAGCGGCAATTCCACCTGAGGGTTCAGGGCAAACCAGCCTGCAACTTCTTGCGGCAAGACCTGCAAGGTCACCATGCCACGGTTCGCCAGCGCAACTGAGGCCAGCGCCACCGCAAAGATGGCAATGCAAAGGTAGCGGATATAGCGCATCAGGATTTTCCGTTCAGCCGGTCCCGGAGAAGTTTTCCGGTCTTGAAAAAGGGTACGTGTTTCTCATCCACATGCACGGTTTCGCCCGTGCGTGGGTTCCGCCCTACTCTCGCATCCCGCTTCTTGACAGAAAACGCGCCAAATCCGCGCAGCTCAACCCGGTTGCCCTTGGACATGGCCCCGGTGATCTCATCAAAGATCGTGTTCACAATCCGTTCGACGTCACGTTGGTAGAGGTGTGGATTTTCATCCGCAATTTTCTGGATGAGTTCAGACCGGATCATTTTGTTATCCCCCCACGAGATGTAAGTATTTTTGTGACCGTGCCAAACTATAAGAAGAAACCCGCCCCACGGGAAGTGAGTGAAATCACTCTCAATCGGTTTTTCGCCAATGAACTGAGTGTTTTGGGGGACGTTTTCGGTAGAACTCCGCCTGTGCTGCCTCCTGCCAAGCCCTCAACGCTTCACGGCTTGCATTTCTTGCGACCCGATTCGTTTGCAAATCTGCGGCACTTGCCTGAGCGGAGGGCGCAGCAAAGCCTCACATTCTCGTGTGTGCACTGGCAGGTCGCGCGGCAGTGCCCCACATTATTCTGCGACAAGCTTTGATGATGCCGAAAGGATAGCAGATGCCCCTTCATAGACGCCGATTTTTACTTTTGGCAGCAGCTGTCCCAACTGCGGCACTCACCGCAGGCCTCGCGATGGCCCAAACGGCGAAGGTCTATGCCGAGGATGGCGTGGCCGTTGATGGCACGGATGTGGTGGCCTATTTCGTCCAAGGGAAACCTGTTGCAGGCCAATCTGCCTTCACCCACGACTGGCAGGGTGTCACATGGCGATTTGCAAATGCGGCCAACCGCGACAGCTTTGCCGCCGACCCTGCAAGATATGCTCCTCAATACGGTGGATTTTGCGCCTATGCCGTGAGCGAAGGCTACACCGCCTCGACGACGCCAGAGGCCTGGAAGATTGTCGATGGCAAGCTTTACCTAAACTACTCCCGTCGTGTTCAGCGCCGTTGGGAGCGCGACATTCCTGGCCGGATCGCGTCGGCCGATGCGAACTGGCCTGCCGTGTTGGACTGATCCCAAAGAAAAGCCCCGCCGGAATGAACCAGCGGGGCCTTCGTCTTTAAAGCTGCGGTCGCCTAGACTTAGTCGTCGCCTTTGAGCGCTGCACCAAGGATATCACCCAAGGATGCACCGGAGTCGGAGGAGCCATACTGCTCAACCGCTTCCTTCTCTTCGGCAATCTCACGCGCCTTGATGGAGACACCCAGACGGTGCGCCTTGGCGTCCACGTTCGTGATGCGCACGTCGACCTTGTCACCGACGGAGAAACGCTCAGGGCGCTGCTCTGCACGGTCACGAGAAAGGTCAGAGCGGCGGATGAAGGACTTCATGCCCTCATACTCAACCTCAATGCCACCATCTTCGATGGAGGTCACGTTCACGGTCACGATTGAGCCGCGCTTCACGCCGCCCACTGCTTCTGCGAACTTGTCACCGCCGACACCTTTGATGGACAGGCTGATGCGCTCTTTCTCAACGTCCACTTCGGAGACAACGGCCTGAACCATGTCGCCCTTGCGGTAGTCCTGAATGGCCTCTTCGCCACGCTGGTCCCAGCTGAGGTCGGAGAGGTGAACCATGCCGTCGATGTCGCCGGGAAGGCCAACAAACAGACCGAATTCGGTGATGTTTTTGACTTCGCCTTCGACTTCTGTGCCCTCTGGGAACTGCTCAGCAAAGACTTCCCATGGGTTGCGCATGGTCTGCTTGAGACCAAGGGAAACGCGGCGCTTGGCACCGTCGATTTCCAGAACCATGACTTCGACCTCTTGGGAAGTCGACACGATCTTGCCCGGATGCACGTTCTTCTTTGTCCAGGACATCTCGGAGACGTGCACCAGACCTTCAACGCCAGGCGCCAGCTCAACAAATGCACCGTAGTCGGTGATGTTGGTGACGCGGCCCTGATGGGTGCTGTCGAGCGCGTATTTAGCAGCAACAGCCTCCCACGGATCTTCCTGCAGCTGCTTCATGCCGAGGGAGATACGGTGGGTTTCTT
>JBGCDV010000037.1:0-48327 GCA_045105735.1 Sulfitobacter sp.
GAGAGGTAGCCTTGAACATCAAAGAGCGCGTTCTGGATACGGCAGAAGAAAGGCTGGATGAGCGTGAAACCACTATTGATCAGCGCGACACACAACTGTTGGTGCGCGAGGAAGACGTTGCTCACCGTGAAGGTATCTTGGATCGCCTCACGAATGAACTCAGCAAGCTCATCAACGATGTCGCTGACCGCCTTGGTGTCGGTCGATCACTCCGCGCCATTCTTGGTCGCCTGAAGTCCGCCAGCGATGAGCTAAAAGAAGACGGGCCATCACTTGGGTGAGGAAGCGTTGGTTTACCCTGCCCCGCCCCCAGATCATCTTGTCATCAGCGCCGTTTTTTCCTAAAAGTGTCCCACCAGACTGCGGCACCGCCGCCGGATGGACGCTTTGATAAGTCTTGTAATGCAAGCACTTGTGAGACTTGACGACATGGCTTCGATCCCTACCGTCGGAGCCATAAGTTTCAAGGGCTTAGCAAGAGATTGCTAAGCCCTTTTCTTTTGACCACAATGCTTGCATGGCCCCGACAATCGGCGCATTTTTGGTGAATGCACGTGCCTCCCCCCATTGAGATTTCCTCCGGCCTGTTGAGTGCGACAGTTTTGCCGCGCGGTGCCACGCTGGCGGCGGTGCGGTTTGGCACAGGCGCACCCAATCTGCTGCTTGGCTTCGCTGACCCCCAAGACCACGCACGTGTACCGATCTATGCGGGGGCGTTGGTCGGGCCTGTGGCCAATCGCATCACTGGCGGCAGGATCAACATTGATGGCACCCGCTGCCAGATGCCACTCAATGAGGCTGGCGGTACAACGCTGCACTCTGGGCCGGACGGGCTGCATGCGCTTGATTGGGATGTCGTCAGGCAAACGGCGCAGTCCGTCACGCTTTGCAGACACCTGCCAGATGGCGCCCAAGGGTTGCCGGGAGACCGGAAGATCACCGCGACCTACCGCGTGGAGGGGTGCGCGCTTTGGCTGGACATCACCGCGCAAACCACCCGAACCACCCCAATGAACATCGCCGCTCATCCTTACTGGAACCTTGATCAACGCCGCGATGTGGCGGGGCACCTGTTGCAGGTCAATGCGGATCATGTCTTGCCTGTCGATGCTCAAAACCTGCCAACCGGTGCGCGCGCATCGACGCAAGGCACCCTGTTTGATTTTTCCACGCTGAGGGCCGTTCCACTGACCCCTGCGCTGGACGTGAACTTTTGCCTCGCTGACGCGCCACATGCCGCACCGCAGGCCGCAGCAATCCTGCGCGGTGCCAATGGCTGTCAGTTGGACATCGCGACCACCGCCCCCGGATTGCAAGTCTATGCCGGGGCGTTCACCCCGGATATGCCCGGCGCACTGGAAGGCGGGAGGGACCTTTGCCCTTACGCAGGGATTGCCCTTGAGCCGCAGCTTTGGCCAGATGCCCCGCGCCACTCCCAGTTTCCGAGCATCCTGCTGACCCCCGGCCAGACCTGGCGACAAACCACCTGTTTCAGCCTGACACCACCCGCACCGTAAAACCCCACCGCTGCCCAATTTCCGCCTCACGCTCGGCATGCTGTTCGCGCAGTGTGACTTGCATTGGTTCGTCAGGCCCCCTGACTGAACCAGGTAAAAAGGAGCTTTGAAATGGCACATCTTAATACGCCGCCACCCAAACCCAAACCACAGCCAAGCCAGCAAGGCACGGTGCAATCTCCCAAGCCAGCGCCAGTCTATACGGACTACGCCAGCATCTGAGAGACCGTTGAGAGGGGTGACAGCCCCCTGCCTCTGCGGCTAAACTGTGAGGATGAGCACCCCCGTTTCCGCGATCCGCAACCTCGGTCCTGCCATGGACGAGGCCTGTGCCAAAGCCGGCATTCCAGACGCCGAAACCCTACGCGATCTCGGGCCCGACGTGGCCTACGGCAAACTGCTGAGTGCGGGTACAAAGCCGCATTTCATTGGGTATTACGTGCTGGTCATGGCGCTTCAGGGGCAGCCATGGAACGATTGCAAAGGTGCCGAAAAGGCCGCCCTGCGTGCGCGATTTGATGCGATCAAGGCTGCCAATACACCTGATCCACTTTCCGATATCGAACGTGCTTTGGATGAAATCGGCGTGCGCCCGGTCTAGCTTCCTGCACGCATGGGCATGAAAAAAGGGCCGCATCGCTGCGACCCCTTTCCAGATTTCAGAGTTTGAAGGGATGGCTTAACCCACCATCTCCAGGCCAGAGAAAAAGAACGCAATCTCTTCGGCTGCTGTTTCTGGCGCGTCTGACCCGTGTACGGAGTTTTCGCCAACGCTTTCGGCAAACTCAGCGCGGATTGTGCCCGCAGCGGCGTCGGCCGGGTTGGTGGCTCCCATCACTTCACGGTTCTTGGCAATGGCGTCTTCGCCCTCGAGAACCTGTGCAACGATCGGTGCAGAGGCCATGAACTCGCACAGCTCGTCATAGAACGGGCGCTCTGCGTGGACTTTGTAGAACTCGCCCGCCTGCGCTTTGGTCAAATGGATGCGCTTGGAGGCGACAACCCGCAGGCCCGCATCCTCAAACTTCTTGACGATCGCGCCGGTCAGGTTGCGCTTGGTTGCATCGGGTTTGATGATGGAAAATGTACGCTCAAGGGCCATGTGGCTTGCTCCTTTGGAAGGTGAATTTGCGCGCTCCCTAACATGGAGACCCTGCGCTTAAAAGTGCTTTATGACGGATCTTATCTGAGTCTTTCTGTCGGACATATTGTTAATCCGACAGAATTAGTCAGAATAGGAATGCGAATCCTCGCAGACCTTTCAGAAAGGACCTCAAATGCGCCCTATCCCCATTTCTGCAGCCCTGCTCTTGCTCGGCACACCGCTCATGGCAACACCTCCCGACCCCGTACCCCTGACCTATGATGTCTTTGAGGCAGCCATACCTCATGTTGATCTGGAAACCTGTCCGGCGACCTTGCCGCAGGAAAACACCTTTTGCCGTGCGACGCTTGCCCATGAAGAGGTCCATGTTTTTGTCTTTTCAGAGGAAGGCGCCAGCCCGCTCATTGGCTTTGGTAGTTTTGATGCAACCCGCCTGCCGGACTTGTTGAATTGACCTTGCACACCTGATCCGCTTGGTCGTTGACATGGGTGCAGCGTTACGTCAGAGCCGCACCCATGTTACGCATTTCCGAAATCAACTATTCCGTTGAGGGCCGCCCCCTCTTTGAAGAAGCCTCTGCCGTGATCCCCGAAGGTCACAAGGTCGGCCTCGTCGGCCGCAATGGTGCGGGTAAAACAACACTCTTCAAGATCATCCGCGGTGAGCTGGGGCTGGACGCGGGCGCGATCTCCCTGCCGTCACGCGCCAAGATCGGCGGCGTGGCGCAGGAAGTGCCCTCCTCTGAGACCTCGCTGATCGATACGGTGCTTGCCGCCGATACCGAACGCGCCGCTTTGATGGCCGAGGCCGAGAGTGCCACCGATCCGGGTCGTATCGCAGATATCCAGTCGCGCCTTGCCGATATCGACGCCTGGTCTGCCGAGGGACGCGCCGCTTCGATCCTCAAGGGTCTGGGGTTCGACGCCGAAGAACAGCTCATGCCATGCTCCGATTTCTCTGGCGGCTGGCGCATGCGCGTGGCCCTTGCCGGCGTGCTCTTTGCGCAACCCGACCTGCTCTTGCTGGATGAGCCGACCAACTACCTCGACCTCGAAGGGTCACTCTGGCTTGAGGCATACCTCGCCAAATACCCCCATACGGTGATCATCATCAGCCATGACCGTGGCCTGCTGAACCGCGCGGTCAATGGCATCCTGCATCTGGATGAACGCAAATTGACCTTCTACCAGGGCCCCTATGACCAATTCGCCCGCCAGCGCGCCGAACAACGCGCCGTGCAGGCCGCGATTGCCAAGAAACAGCAGGCCCGCCGCGACCACATGCAGGCCTTTGTTGACCGCTTCAAAGCCAAAGCCTCCAAGGCCAAGCAAGCCCAGTCCCGGCTCAAGATGATCGAAAAGATGGACATGATCGCCTCCCCCGAACAGGCGGCCAAACGGGTGTTCAGCTTTCCCGAACCCGAAGAGCTGTCGCCCCCCATCATCTCCATCGAAGGCGGGGCTGTGGGCTATACCGATGACACGCCCGTCCTCAGCCGTCTGAACCTGCGCATCGATCAGGATGACCGCATCGCGCTTTTGGGCAAGAACGGTCAGGGCAAATCAACCCTGTCAAAACTGCTGTCTGACCGGCTTGTTCTGATGGGCGGCAAAGCGATCAAGGCCAACAAGCTGCGCATTGGCTTTTTTGCCCAGCATCAGGTGGACGAGCTCAACATCGCCGAAACCCCGCTTCAGCACATGATCTCTGCCCGCCCGGGCCTGCTGCATTCCAAGCTGCGGGCCCAGCTTGCGGGCTTCGGCCTTGGCCCCGATCAGGCCGAAACCGAAGTGGGCCGCCTCTCTGGTGGGCAAAAAGCGCGGCTGTCGCTCCTGCTCGCCACACTGGACGCACCGCATCTGTTGATCCTCGATGAGCCGACAAACCACCTTGATATCGAAAGCCGCGAAGCGCTGGTTGAAGCGCTGACGCAATACTCCGGCGCCGTGATCCTTGTCAGCCACGACATGCACCTGCTGTCGATGGTCGCCGATCGCCTCTGGCTGGTGTCAAACGGCACCGTGGTGCCCTACGAGGACGATCTGGAAAGTTACCGCAAGATGCTGCTGACCCCGGCCAAACCGGTCAGCAAAACCGCAAAGCCCAAAGAGCCACCAAAGGCCAAACGTGCCAGCCGCGACGAAATCCTCCCCCTGCGCTCCGAAGTCCGCAAAGCCGAAGCCCGGCTGGAAAAAATCAACGACATGCGCGACAAGCTGGCCAAAAAACTCGCCGATCCCGCCCTGTACGAAGATGGCAAGGTGGGCGAACTGGAAGTCTGGAACAAGAAATACGCCGAAGTCATGCACGCCCTTGAGCGCGCCGAAAGCCTCTGGGTGCAAGCCGAAGAGAAACTCGAAAAGGCCAGCGCCTGATCTGTTTCTCTTTTTGGCCTTAAATACCGCGGGGAGTCGATCTTTGATCGACGGGGCAGAGCCCCCAAAAAATCGAATGGGCGCAGCCCTCAATTGGATCACGTCACAATGGATCTCGACACCGCTTACATGATCACTGCCCTTGTCACGATGTTCGTGGTGATTGACCCCATTGGCATCGCACCGCTGTTTCTGGCGCTGACACCGGGCATGTCAGCCGCCCAGCGACGGCGCATCGCTCTGCGCGCGGTCTGTGTCGCGGGTTTTGTTCTTGCACTCTTCGCCTTCTTTGGCGAGGCGCTGCTGGGGTTTGTCGGCATCTCCATGCCCGCTTTTCGCATTGCGGGTGGCATCTTGCTGTTTCTCACCGCTCTCGACATGCTGTTTGAACGCCGCACCAAACGGCGCGAGGACCGGACAGAAGAAGAGGACACAGAAGACCCTTCCGTTTTCCCCCTGGCGATTCCCCTGATTGCTGGCCCGGGGGCCATCGCCTCGGTCATTTTGCTGATTGGCGAGAAACCGGGCGGCGAAGGTCTGGTCGTCATGCTGGGCATCACAGCTTTTGTTCTCATGGCGATGGCGCTTATCCTCATGGCCAGCTCCTATGTGGACCGCCTGATCGGCAAGACCGGCATCGATGTGATTTCCCGCGTTCTGGGTATGCTGCTGGCGGCCCTTTCCGTACAATTCGTACTTGATGGCCTTGCCGCTTTCGGATTTGGCCCCGGCGCAGGCTGACAATTCCGCATCGCGATCCTATATCAGACACGAAGGTACAGGAGCGCAGGCATGGCAAATTTCGAAACCGCAGAGCTGATCTATCTGATTGTGCTGCTGGCGATGGTGGCGGGGTGGTTCTTCATGCAAACCCGACAGGGGTTGAATCGAACGCTGCAATATGCGGCGGTTTGGGGCATGATCTTTGTCGGGGGGGCTGCGGCCGTCGGTCTGTGGCAAGACATCACGCGCGATGCGCGCACTCCTCAGATCAGCGTCTCCGGGGCCGGGCAAATCATCGTGCCCCGCGCGCGTGATGGCCACTACTATCTCAGCCTTGACATCAACAACGCCCCCATCCGCTTTGTGGTGGACACAGGTGCCACCGACATGGTGCTGACCCAAGCCGACGCTGCCCGCGCAGGTGTTGATGTGGCAGGGCTGTCGTATCTGGGCCGTGCAAACACCGCCAACGGAGAGGTCCGAACCGCCTTTATCCGCCTTGAGGAGGTTCAACTGGGTGTTGTCACTGACCGCGATGTCCCTGCGGTCGTCAATGAGGGTGAGATGGAGAAATCCCTGCTCGGGATGGGGTATCTGCAACGCTGGGGCCGGATTGAGATTGCAGGGGGTGAGTTGATCCTCACCCGGTAAGCCAGGTCGGAAGAAAGTCTGGCTTACCCCCGGCACCTCACCAACCACACTCCAGAGCGCGGGCCTTGGGGTCAGGCCCCACACCAGCCTCAGGTTTCAGCCTTCTTTTCCCATTTGCCCGACGCCTCGGACCAGTATTGCGCTGAGGCACCTGCGTCCTTCAGCGCCTTCCATTGCTGGCGTGCACGGTTCAGCGCGCCCTCATCATTGCCATCAAAAAGCACGCAAACCCGCGTCAGCGCGGTGACTTCCTGTGCACTCACCTCCGCCCCATGTACCGACATCACGCAAGACGGCCCATTGGCAGCGACTGCGTCAGTCGTCAGCAACACCGGCTGATCGGCGTCCTGCGCGCCGCCTGCTACCCCGTGCGGCAGGAAACTGTCATCAGGTCCCAGCCAGAGCGCCCGATCAAGCGCTTCCAGCCCCGCCGGATCGGTCCCCCGCACCGCAACCCGCCAGCCTTGGTCAAGCGATTTGCCCAGCAGCATCCGCAAGGTCTCAACCAATGGCCGCTGCGTCAGGTGGTAGAAATAGGCAGCCCCCACGACCCTAGCCTTTCTCAAACATATCCGACACCAAGCGGTTCAGGGCCGCCACACCCCATCCTGTTGCACCCGCCGGTGCCAGTGCTGTTTCCGCTTTCACAGACGCCACGCCCGCGATGTCCAGGTGGATCCACGGAGTGCCATCCTTCACAAACCGCTGCAAAAACTGCGCCGCTGTCACAGACCCCGCAGGTCGCCCCCCGATGTTCTTCATATCCGCAATGCGGCTTCTGAGCAGCTTGTCATACCCTTCACCAAGCGGCATGCGCCATGCGCCTTCCCCCTCTGCTGCCGCTGCTTTCAGGAAGGCATTGCAAAGCGCATCATCGTTGGAAAACACGCCTGCGTTCTCATGTCCCAGCCCAATGATAATCGCCCCAGTCAGCGTCGCGAGATCAATCATACCCGCGGGCGCAAAGCGTTCCTGCGCGTACCACATCACATCACACAAGACCAAGCGGCCCTCCGCATCGGTGTTGATCACTTCCACCGTGTCACCCTTCATTGAGGTGATCACGTCGCCGGGGCGCGTCGCGTTGCCCGATGGCATGTTTTCAACCAGCCCGACCAGCCCCACGACATTGGCCTTGGCCTTGCGCAGCGCCAGTGCGCGCATCGCTCCGGCGACCACACCAGCGCCGCCCATGTCCATGGTCATGTCTTCCATGCCCGCCGCTGGCTTGAGGCTGATGCCGCCTGTGTCAAACACAACCCCCTTGCCGATCAGCGCGAGAGGTGCTGCGTCTTTCTCGCCCCCGTGCCATTCCATGACGACAACCTTGGAGGGGCTGTCAGACCCCTGCCCCACAGACAAAAGCGTTCGCATCCCTAGCTTTGCGAGCTGATCCTCATCCAATACTTCAACCTTGAGACCCAGATCTTTCATCGCCGCCAGTTGGTCGGCAAACTCGGTTGTCGTGAGCACGTTTGCGGGTGCATTGGTCAGATCGCGCGTCATAAAGGCGCCTTCCGCAATGGCCAGCAAAGGGGCGGCGGTACTCTGTGCCTCTACGGGCTTGCTGCACATGATCTCAACTGCGCCTTCGCGTTCCTTTGGCGCGCTCTTGTGATCCTCAAACGCATAATCCCGCATCGCCAGACCATAGGCCAGCTCTTGTACCCGCCGCATACCCGCCGCGAGCGCCAGCACATCCGCAGTGCCACGCCCCTTTGCCAGCGCGGCCCCCGCTTTGCGTGCCTCAGCCACGCCTGCGCGGCGCGGCAAGTGCACAACATCCACCGCCTCTGCCGCCATTCCAGTCGGATAGGCCAAGGCCAGCGCATCGCCGGGCTTGGATTTGGCGAACTTCTGCCCGTCAACCACCCGCGCCAATGCCCCGCGCGTCAGCTTGTTCACCCGGCGCGCACCCGCATCCAGACGCCCCTCAGGGTCCACAAAAACAGCCACACGGCCTGTATGTGCGGCGATTTGGTCAATGTCGGTCTCGGTAAAAGCAATGGGGGTCAGTGCGGTCATGTCATGGGGCTTTCGTGCTGTTTCGCCACAAGACCTAGCGCGCATGGCCAGACATGACCAGTTAGCAGTTTTCCCCGGGCATATTTTGCTTTAGACAATTGTAAAAAACCGCCCGACAGGCATCTTTGGGGGACCGCAGTGGCCAGAGTAGACCGCTATATGCTGTCGCAGCTTTTGCTGCTCTTTGGCTTTTTTGCCCTCGTTCTGGTGGCGCTTTTCTGGATCAACCGCGCCGTGGTTCTGTTTGACCGGCTGATCGGTGATGGCCAATCTGCCCTTGTTTTCCTTGAGTTCACGGCCCTTGGCCTGCCCAAACTGATCACAACCGTGCTGCCCATCGCGGCCTTTGCGGGCACTGTTTATGTGATCAACCGGATGTCATCGGAATCAGAGATGACCGTGCTGCAATCAACCGGAACCAGCCCATGGCGGCTCGCGCGGCCTGTACTTGTCTTTGGTCTGTGTGTGGCCGCGATGATGAGCGTTCTCAGCCATTTCCTTGTTCCCATGGCGCAGGCGCAGCTTGCCCAACGCGAAACGGAGATTTCGCAGAACGTCACCGCGAGCCTGCTGCGTGAGGGGCGGTTCCTCCATCCAACCGAGAACGTGACATTTTATACCCGTGTGATCGACGCAGACGGCGTGCTGCGCGATGTGTTCCTGTCTGACAGACGTGCGCCCGACGAAGGCGTCATCTACACGGCGGCTGAGGCATATCTGGTGCGCAACGGCACCGGCACGACGTTGATCATGGTCGACGGTCTGGCCCAGCGTCTTGGAAAAGTGGATCAGCGGCTTGCCACCGCGAATTTCCGGGACTTTTCATTTGATATCTCCGCTTTGGTCAACGAATCCGCGGGCAGCACGCTGGCGGTGCCCAACATCACCACGCCCGGCCTGATGCAAAATTGGGACCGCATCGCGGTTCAGACGGGCGACACCACTGGTGTCATCGCAGAAGAATTACATTCGCGGTTTGCGCAGCCGCTCTTTTGCCTCATCGCTGCCCTTGTCGGTTTTGCCACTTTGCTGATGGGTGGGTTCTCCCGTTTTGGGGTGTGGCGTGAAGTGGCGATTGCCTTTGCCTTGCTGATCGCCATCGACGGTACACGTGGCACGCTCGTCAGCTTTGTGCGCGAAGACGCGAGCCGGTGGCCGCTGATGTATCTGCCCTCTGCCATAGGTCTGGCATTGGTGTTGGCAATGCTGTGGCATATCGCGAACCCCGGTTGGTTGCACAGGATGCGCCGCAGGAGGACTGCGGCATGATCCTGCACATGTATTTTGCCCGCCGCTTTGGCATGGCATTTCTGGGCATAACGGCTGTGCTTTTCGCGCTGGTGATGCTGATTGATGCGGTGGAACAGGCGCGCAAGTTCAGCGGTGCCGACATCGGTTGGCAAAAGGTTCTTGGTCTGACGTTGCTGAATGCGCCTCAGACGATCAATCTGATCCTGCCGCTCATTATGATTTTGACAACGATCACGCTTTTCATCTCGCTCGCCCGCTCTTCTGAACTGGTGGTGACACGTGCTGCGGGCCGCTCTGCCATGCGGGCCTTGATTGCGCCAGTGGTTGTCGCCTTGATCATCGGTGTGCTCGCCGTCAGCATGCTCAACCCCATCGTTGCAGCAACAGGCAACCGCTATTTGCAGTTGTCCGAAAGCTACCGGGCGGGCGGTGCGTCAGCCCTGTCGATCAGCGACGAGGGGCTGTGGCTGCGTCAGGGCAGCGCAACGGGGCAAACGGTGATCCGCGCATGGCGGTCCAATGGAGATGCCTCCGTGCTCTATGACGTGACCTTTTTGATGTATGACGCAACCAACGGTCCCGTGCGCCGGATCGAGGCAGGAAGTGCGGCATTGAATGACGGCGCATGGTCGCTGCGCAACGCTAAGGCGTGGCCGTTGAAAAAAGGCATGAACGCCGAAGCCAGCGCAGTGTTTGTCGAAACCATGGAAATCCCGTCAACCCTGACGCTTGAGCGTATCCGCGAAAGCATCGGCAAACCTGCCGCGGTGTCGATCTATGATTTACCAACCTTTATCCAACAGCTTGAGCAGGCAGGCTTTAGCGCGCAGCGACACAAGGTCTGGCTTCAGGCAGAGTTTGCGCGCCCGCTGTTCCTGATGGCAATGGTACTGGTGGCAAGCGCGTTTACGATGCGCCACACCCGCTTTGGCGGCACAGGCGTGGCCGTGCTGACAGCGGTGCTGTTGGGTTTTGGCCTCTACTTTATCCGCAGCTTTGCGCAGATATTGGGTGAAAACGGGCAAATTCCGGTGGTGTTGGCCGCCTGGGCCCCGCCGGTTGCGGCCATATTGCTGGCAACGGGCCTGCTGCTCCATGCGGAGGACGGATGATGCGGGCGCTTCTGCTACTCCTGATGCTGCTGAGCATTCCGTTCCGCGCCCTCGCTCAAGATGCCGAAAGCACACCAGCGGTTCTGATTGCGGATGAGGTGTTTATCACAGCCGACCGCACGCTGGTGGCGCGGGGCAACGTGGAGGCATTTCAGGACGGCGCGCGGATTCAGGCGACTTCAATCCAGTATCAGCGTGACGACGGGCGGCTGATCATCGAAGGCCCCATTACACTCACCGAAGGGACCGATACCCTGATCCTGGCGGATGCAGGTGAGCTGGATGCCGATATGCGCAACGGCTTGCTGAAAGGGGCGCGGCTCATTCTGGCCCAACAGTTGCAGATCGCAGCCCTGCAGGTGGACCGGGTCGATGGGCGCTACAATCAATTGTCCAAAGCCTCCGTGACGTCGTGCCGGGTGTGCGAAGACGGACGCGCGCCGCTGTGGCAAATTCGGGCCAAACGGGTGATCCACGACCAGCTCGAGGAACAGCTCTATTTTGATCAGGCACAGTTTCGCATCTTGAATTTGCCGGTCTTCTATTTGCCGCGTCTGCGTCTGCCGGGGCCGCGATTGCAACGGGCGACGGGGTTTCTTGTGCCCTCTATCCGGACAACCTCACAACTGGGTACGGGGCTCAAGATCCCCTATTTCATCAAGCTGGGCGATCATCGTGACCTCACGGTCACGCCCTACCTCAGCAGCGTCACGCGCACGCTTGAACTGCGGTATCGGCAGGCCTTCCGCAACGGGCGGCTTGAGTTCAACGGCGCGATCACCCGCGATGATCAGCGTCCCGACAAGAACCGGGGATATCTCTTTGGAGCAGGCAACTTCGATCTGGCACGCGACTACAAGCTGACTTTCAGAGTCGAGAGCACAACGGACCGCGGTTACCTTAATGAATACGGGTATTTCTTTGAGGATCGGCTAGAGAGCCAGATCAGCGTGAGCCGGGCCAGACGTGACGAATTTGTGCGGGGCACATTCTACAACTTCGAGAGCCTTCGCGCGGGCGACATCAACGACAATCTGGCGACTGTGGTGCTGGATGGTGAATATGAGCGGCGCATCTTCCCTTCTCAAATTGGGGGTGAACTGCGCCTCAGAGTTGAAGCGCATACGCACCGGCGAAACTCCGATCTTGATGTGGACGGGCCCGACGCTGACACGGATGTCGACGGACGCGATGTGGCGCGCATTCATGGGCGCGCGGAGTGGTTGCGCCGCTTTACCTTTGCCAGCGGAATTGTCGCCGATGCGCAGGCCGGGGTGAGCTTTAACCTCTTTGACATCACACAAGACGCGAGCTTTGCGCAAAACCAGTCCGACGTTGTGCCACAAGCGGCATTGACCCTGCGCTACCCGATGCTGCGCCGTGAGACAGGCGGGACAACCCAATTGTTGGAGCCTGTTGCACAGATAGGCTGGACCGGGGGGGACCGCCTGCTTGTTCCCAATGACGAAAGCACACGGGTTGAGTTTGACGAAGGCAACCTTTTGTCACTCTCGCGTTTTCCACGTCCCGACCGCCGGGAACGCGGTACGGTTGCCGCAGTAGGTGTCAATTGGAGCCGCATCAACCCCACAGGGTGGGATGCAAACCTGACGCTCGGCCAGGTCTTTCGCCGGGAGGCGGACCCGGATTTTGCCAACTCGTCCGGCCTGAGCGGCACCTCGTCAAACTTCCTTCTGGCGGCACAGGTCAAAACACCGGGCGGCGTATCACTGACCGGGCGCAGCCTGTTTGACAAGGAATTGCGCTTTTCCAAGGCAGAGCTGCGGGGCAACTGGGGTTTTGCACGCGGCAGTCTGGGGGGGTCTTATGTCTGGCTCGATGAAGACGCGGCAGAGGACCGCGCCGAAGCGGTGTCGGAGATTCTGCTTGGGGGCACCTATGACATCAACAACCACTGGGCTTTGCGCGCGAACTGGCGCTTTAACGTCGCAGACGACCGCGCGGCGACGGCGGGTCTCGGCCTGAGTTACAACAACGAATGCGTGGCCGTGGATATCACCGTAGCGCGCAGCTATTCTTCCTCCACGGCGGTTGAGCCTACGACCGATTTCGGGTTTAACGTCGGCCTGAGGGGCTTTGCGGCCTCATCGGGCAATCAACAATACATTCGCTCATGTCAAAGGTGATCCAGATGAAATTTTCAGCCACAATCCGGGGGCTTGCCCTTGTCAGTGTGATGGCCCTCACCGGACCGGCCGCGCAGGCGCAGAACCTCTTTGCGCCGGTGGCTCTTGTGGATGATGCGGTTGTTACCGAATATGAGGTGCAACAGCGGCAGCGGTTCATGCAACTGCTCAATGCGCCGGGGTCTGACCGGGAAAGCACGGTCGAGACATTGATCGACGATCGCCTGCGTGCCGCGGCTGTTGCACAAACGGGCCTTCAGTTGACGCCGGAAGGGTTGGAAACCGGGCTGACGGAATTTGCCAGCCGCGCCAACCTGACCCTCGATGAGTTTGTCAAAGCACTGGAACAGGCAGGTGTCGCCCGCGAGACCTTCCGTGATTTCGTCTCCAACTCGCTTGGCTGGCGCGAGCTGGTCCGGGGCAGATACCTCAACCGGGTCACAATCAGCGATGCGGAGATTGACCGGGCGTTGGGCAACACCCGCTCAGCCGGTGATGGCATTCGCGTGCTTTTGTCCGAGATTATCATCCCCGCCCCACCGCCACGTGCCGCCCAGGTGAACGCGCTGGCCGCCCGTATCGCGCAATCGACGTCCGAGGGTGAGTTCTCACGGTATGCCGCGCAATACTCTGCCACCGCCTCACGTGGGCGGGGCGGGCGTATGCCGTGGACGGCCCTTTCTGATCTGCCGCCCGCCTTGCATCCAATCCTGCTGGCGCTTGGACCGGGTGATGTCTCCGCGCCGCTGCCGATCCCGAACGCGGTGGCCTTGTTCCAACTGCGTGGCATCGAAGAAACAAGCGCACCCACGCCCAAATACTCTCAGATTGAATACGCCGCATATTACATCCCCGGCGGTCGCAGCGATGCCGCCCTGGCCGAAGCCGCCAAGATCCGTGCGCGCGTTGATGTCTGCGATGATCTTTACGGCATCGCACAGGGGCAACCCGAAGAAGTGCTGGAGCGTGGTGCCAAAAAGCCGGGCGAAATTCCGCAGGACATCGCGTTTGAACTGGCCAAGCTGGACCCCGGCGAAAGCTCCACCGCCTTGACCCGCGCCAGTGGTCAAACACTGGTCTTTTTGATGCTGTGCAAACGGACTGCCGAGGCCAACGCCGAGGCCACACGCGATGACGTGATCAACGCGCTACGCCAGCGTAAGCTGCAAGGCTACGCCGATGTGTTGATGGAGCAGCTTCGCGCGGATGCGCGCATCATAATGCAATGAGGCCAACACCGCTGCCGGTTGTTGTGTCTTGCGGCGAACCTGCGGGCATCGGGCCCGAGGTCGCAGCCCGTGCCTGGCAGATCGTGGGTGATGAGGTGCCACTCCTTTGGCTGGGTGATCCCCGCCATCTGCCGCAAGATGTGCCTCACCGCATTGTCGGCACTGCTGAGGACGCTGTGCACTTCACCGATGCCCTGCCTGTGCTGGCACAGGATTTCGGCACGCCGCGTGTTCCGGGCATGCCCGACCCCACCCATGCACAACACGTGATCGACATGATTGCTATGGGTGTTGAGTTGGTGGGTCAGGGCCAGGCATCGGCCCTTTGCACCGCACCGATCCACAAGAAAGCGCTGATTGAGGGGGCCGGATTTGCGCACCCCGGCCACACGGAATTCCTCGCTGATTTGGCGGGTGTCCAAGAGGTTGTGATGATGCTCGCCTCAGATCAGCTGCGTGTGGTCCCCGCGACAATACATATCGCACTGGATCAGGTGCCCACACAGTTGACGCCACAAAGGCTGCGCCGGGTGATAGAGATCACGGATCAGGGATTGCGGAACCAGTTTGGCGTTCCCGCACCTCGCCTTGCCATTGCCGGGCTGAACCCCCACGCAGGCGAAGGTGGCGCAATGGGGCAGCAAGAGATTGACTGGATTGCACCGCTGATCACGCAAATGCAAAGCGAAGGCTATGCGCTCACCGGTCCGCTGCCTGCTGACACGATGTTCCATGCGGCTGCCCGAACCCGCTACGATGCGGCCATTGCCATGTATCACGATCAGGCGCTGATCCCGATCAAAACGCTGGATTTCGACAAAGGCGTCAATGTCACGCTGGGTCTGCCATTCATCCGCACCTCACCCGACCACGGCACCGCCTTTGACATCACCGGCAAAGGCATCGCCAATCCGACCAGCATGATCGAAGCGATCCGACTGGCGCATAAAATGGCGCAGGCCAGATGAGCGCGATTGACGCCCTGCCGCCGCTGCGTGAGGTGATCGCCTCGCATGGTTTGTCGGCGCGCAAATCACTTGGCCAGAATTTCCTGCTGGATCTGAACCTGACCGCCAAGATCGCGCGCCAAGCCGGTGATCTGAGCGAAACAGACGTGCTTGAGATCGGTCCCGGCCCCGGTGGGCTGACCCGCGGTCTGCTGAGTGAGGGCGCGCGACATGTGCTCTCGATTGAGAAAGACAGCCGTTGCCTGCCCGCTTTGGCGGAGGTGGCGGCGGCCTATCCCGGCAGGCTGACGGTAATCGAAGGGGACGCGCTTGAGATTGACCCGCTCACGCATCTGAGCCCGCCGATCCGGGTGGCTGCCAACCTGCCTTACAACGTCGGCACGGAGCTGCTCGTACGGTGGCTGACGCCACCGACATGGCCCCCCTTTTGGGAGAGCCTGACGCTGATGTTTCAGCGCGAAGTGGCGGAACGGATCGTGGCGCAGCCGGGGTCCAAAGCCTATGGACGGCTCGCGATCCTCGCGCAGTGGCGCGCGGAGGCGCGAATTGCGATGCAATTGCCACCCGGCGCATTCACGCCGCCCCCCAAGGTATCCTCCAGCGTGGTGCATCTGACCGCCCTGCCCGCGCCTCGGTTTGAGGCAGATGCCGCCATTCTGTCGCGCGTGGTTGCCACTGCGTTTAACCAGCGCCGCAAAATGCTGCGCGCAGCACTCAAAGGGCTGACCCCTGACATAGAGGACCGCCTGCTCAGTGCCGGGATCAAGCCGACAGACCGCGCTGAGCAAATTCCGCTCGAAGGGTTCTGCGCGCTTGCCCGTGCGGTGGCCGCCAAATGAGACTGCTTTTGGCGCTTGCGGTTTCAGCTCTCTTTGTCGCCTGCGGCACCAAAGGTCCGGTACGCGGCACGCCTGAGGACATCGCCGCCCTCGCAATCACACTGCACCGTCTGTCGCCGCAGGTGGATGGAACTGAGGCGCAGCGGGCGGCGCAGCTTTCGTATGCCACCACGCACCAGCTCGCGGTTGCCTATCAGATCACGGACAGCCCGCTGATCCACAATGCGCTGGTGAATGCGGGCCGTAAGCCACGCGGCCTGTGTTATCACTGGGCCGAAGATCTGGAAGCGCGGCTCAAGGCGGAAGGGTTTGAGACGCTGGAGATCACCCGCGCCATTGCCAATTCCGACAGCGCAATCCTGATTGATCACAGCACTGCGGTGATCACGGCAAAAGGTGCCACCATGCATCAGGGTGTGGTGATTGACCCGTGGCGCTACGGCGGCAAGCTGTTTTGGTCCCCGATCGCACAAGATACGCGATATGACTGGAAACCCCGCGCACAGGTGCTGCGCGAAAAGGGCCGGATCAGATATGTGCAGCGCACAGAAGGCTCACTAGCCCCGCTGCCGCTTGATTAACTCTGCGCCTCTTCAAGCTCAGGGACCGGTATCCGGGTCCGGCGCACGCGGTCCTTGAAATCCTTGCGCCAGTACCGCTTGGTCGGATCCGTGTCATAAATCGCGATCAGTCGTTTGCCCACGGCCCCGCGAAACGGCTCTCGGATGACCTGTTTGTAATTCGCCTTGCGTCCCATCCAGCGGTTCAGCTTGCGGTGCGAGATCGGGTCGTGAACATGATCATCGGCGGCTGTCTTGGGCCATTCAAAGGGCACGGAGACAATCACCGTTTCGGCAATATCGAGCAGTTTGCGGGCAAAGGGAAAAACGTCCGGCACATGTTCGAGCACCTGAAGACAGGTGGCGATGTCATAGCGTTTGTCGCCAAAGTCATGCGCCATAAAGTCGCCCTGTATGCCCGTCACCGTGTCCGAAACATAGGGTTCGGCCATATCAAAGGAGACCCGCTCAGGGATCCAGTCGAACCATTCCAGATAAGGGCAGCTTGCCGTGCCGATATCGATCATGCTTTGCGCGTCACGCCCCACGGTGCGAACCATTTATTCGAGATAGGAATAATACATCAAATCCATGCGGTTCTGCCAATACCGCCCGGATTTATAACCGTTGATGATGCCCTTGTCGGCCTCGTCGATGTTCTTCATTGCTGATCCACCCCGGATTGCCTCTGTCCAATGCCGTTTTCGGCTGTTCTTGGACAAAAGGTATCATCGCAACGCGCGTTTGAATAGCGGTGTTGCGGCGGTGTGCGGCCGACCTGTGACAGCAGGGACTCACTTAGCACAATCATTGGGCAGCATATGAAAAAGCCCCGTCGAAGCGGGGCCTGTTTTTACTCTGCCGCTTCGGGCTGATCACCGCTGCCGGTGGGCGCGTCATCTTCGGGCTTGGGCTTGGGCTTGCGCCGGGGCGCGCGCTTGGGCTTGGGTTTGCTTTCGGGCGTTTCCACCAATCCGCTGTCTTCTTCTGCGGTCTTTGGCTCTGCGCTGACTTCCGGCTGTGGCGCGCTTGCCGGGTCCTGACCACGTTGGTCATTGCTCCGCTGCTCATTTCCGGCGTTGGCCGCATCACGTTCCTGACGCTCGGCCCGTTCGCGGTCCCGCTCCGCCTGGCGTTCGCGGTTCTGGCGTTCCTGCTCTTCGCGGCGCTGGTCTTGCTCGCGCTGTGCCTCAGACAACAGCCGCAGATAATGCTCTGCGTGTTGTTGAAAGTTCTCCATCGCCACGCGGTCATTGCTCAACTGCGCATCGCGGGCCAATTGATTGTACTTCTCAATCACCTGCTGCGGCGTGCCGCGCACCTTGCCTTCGGGGCCGGAGCTGTCAAAGACACGATTGACGACATTGCCGCCCTGATTGTTGTTACGGTTGCGGTTGTTCTTGGACCGGCCCCGGGATCTGGTAGATTTCATGAAAGAATATCAGCCTTTGATGCTGTTCGCTTTACTGATCCGACATGCGCTGAGCGCGGTTTAATCGTCAGATATTGGATTGTTGGGCATAAGCCGCGCGGGACCGCCAAAGGCATCCACCGCTGCAACACCCCCGAATAAGCATGGCTGCGCGCGTTGAGCAAGAACAAAACGCGGCAAATGCTGCAAAAAAGCCGCCAAGCGCAGATTTATGCCGGTTGTCCTGCGCAAACCACCCTTGGGCGGCCATCAAGGTCATGGGCCAGGGTGACCTCCGCCCAGCCTGAGCGACGGAAAATCTCGCTAACCGCAGCACCCTGCTGCCAGCCTATTTCCACCAGTACGCGGCCTGTCGCGGTCAAATAGCCTTGGGCTTCGGAGGCGATGATGCGGTAGGCGGAGAGGCCGTCAAATCCATCGGTCAACGCCATCTGCGGTTCGTGATCACGCAGCTCCGGCGCGACTTGCGCCATTTCTTCAGCGGCCAGATAAGGCGGGTTGGACACGATGAGATCAAAGCGTCCGTCCACCCGGTCAAACCAATCTGATAGCTTGATCTCTGCACGCGCCTGCACGCCAAGCGACACGGTGTTGGCGCTGGCTTGCAGGCAGGCGTCCTCTGACAGGTCCACCCCAACACCTGTGGCATTACTCCGTTCCGCCAGCAACGTGGCCAGGATGCAGCCCGAGCCCACACCAAGGTCCAGCACCCGGTCAAATGGATATGCCAGAGCCAGCTCAATCAGCGTTTCCGTTTCCGGACGCGGGCCCAGCACACGACGGCTCACGCTAAAATCACGTCCGTAAAACGCCCGCCGCCCCACCAGCTGCGAGACCGGCACGCGTACGGCGCGCAGGGCAATCAGGTTTTCAAACCGCTCCGCAATCTCGGGCGCGATTTCTTCGGGCGCAATCAGCGTCACGCGAGAGGCATCCACAGAGGCCGCATGGGCCAGCAAAAGCCGCGCATCACGTGCAGGGTCCGGCACGCCCGCTGCGCGCAATCGCGCAGCCGCGGCGGCCATCGCTTCGCCTGCCGTGCTCACCCGTTCATCTCCGCCAATTGCCGGGCCTGCGCATCAGCCGTCAGCGCATCGACGATCTCATCCAGATCGCCCTGCATCACCGCATCCAGCCGGTACAGCGTGAGGTTGATCCGGTGGTCCGTCATCCGCCCCTGGGGGAAGTTATACGTCCTGATCCGCTCTGACCGGTCCCCCGAACCCACCTGCGCGGCACGATCGGCTGAGCGTGCGCTGTCCACGCGGCTGCGCTCCATGTCATAGAGCCGCGCCTTGAGGACCTGCATCGCCTTGTCGCGGTTGCGATGCTGGGATTTTTCAGAACTCGTCACCACAATTCCTGTCGGGATATGCGTGATCCGCACCGCAGAATCGGTGGTGTTGACGTGCTGCCCGCCCGCACCAGAAGACCGCATCGTATCAATCCGCAGATCGTTTTGATTGATCTCAATGTCCACGTCTTCCGCCTCAGGCAGCACCGCGACAGTTGCCGCAGAGGTATGAATGCGCCCGCCGCTTTCGGTGGTTGGCACCCGTTGTACCCGGTGCACGCCACTTTCATACTTCAGCCGCGCAAAGACATTCTGACCAGTGATATGCGCCACCACTTCCTTGACCCCGCCAAGTTCGGTCATCTGTTCTTCGATCAGATCAAAGCCCCAGCCGCGCGCCTCTGCGTATCGCTGGTACATGCGCAACAGATCAGCCGCAAAAAGCGCCGCCTCATCCCCGCCCGTCCCGGGGCGTATCTCAAGCATCGCTGGCTTGGCGTCCGCTGCGTCCTTGGGCAACAGGGCCAGTTGCAGCGCATCCTCTGCATCCGGCAGCGCAGCCTTGAGCGCGGGCAGTTCCTCGCGCGCAAGCTCTGCCATCTCCGGGTCGGCCAGCATGGCTTCCGCTTCTTCCAGATCGCTCAGCAGTTGCTTGTAGGCATCGATCTGATCCACGACGGGTTTCAAATCCGCGTATTCCTTGGCCAGCGCCGCGAAATCAGCGCCATCCGAGCCTGCCGCCATCGACGCTTCCAGAAACTGAAAACGCTGTGAGATTTGTTCAAGGCGGTCCATGGGTATCATCGCGCCATCATGTCGCTGATGGAAATGCTTTGGTCAAGGGCCGCTTCATGCTATCGTAGAGGTATGAAACGTGTGATTATGCTTGCCGTGCTGACGGCCCTGCCCGCCGCCGCTGATGTGACCTCACCCAGTGGCAAGACTGTTGATTGCTATTGCACCGACCGCAACCACAACCGCATTGAGCTGGGCGAAACCATCTGTTTGCAGGTGGATGGCCGGA
Source organism: Sulfitobacter sp. (assembly GCA_045105735.1). Lineage (GTDB taxonomy): Bacteria > Pseudomonadota > Alphaproteobacteria > Rhodobacterales > Rhodobacteraceae > Sulfitobacter. The sequence continues at coordinate 20,254 of JBGCDV010000037.1, forward strand.
TGTTCATGGCGCAATGCCAGATGTCACTGAATGTGCCCATGTGGCGTGAGGTGCAACAAGGGTGTCTGTCCTCAGAGCTGGGCGGCAGCAACCCAGCCTTTAATCCGCTTGGCGTTTACCCCAATATCTGAACCCCCAAACCGCAGCCGACCGTAGGCTTCGATAACCGTTTGCCCGTCAGGCATCTGGTAGGAACCGATCGTTGTGTAGTCTGGAAAGCCCACCACTTTCGTGCGGCTCAGATACGTTGTTTGCCCCTCGGCCACTGACCCGGCAAGCCGTGTTGTGTTGCCCTGAGCTGTTGCGGCCTGATCAAGGGCTGCAAGCTCTGCCGCCCCATCACCTGAGACAACTTTGCGCCAGATATACCCGTTTTTGAGCTGTTTGCTCTCGGTGCCTTCAATCTTGGCCCGTGCATGCCACCGCACCGGGTCAGACGGTGCCAAGCGCACATAGGCCACCGCCGCGACACCCAAAAGCAGTATGATCCAGAACCCCATGCGCATCTCCTTTTTCTCGCACCAACCTACCCGCTTCTCTAGCGGTAGGCGACCCCCGGCAGAACGCAGAGCATCTCATAGAGGATGTTCGCCCCGGTCAGCGCGGTGTTGCCGGATGTATCATAGGGTGGCGAGACCTCAACCAGATCGCCGCCGACAATGTTCAGCCCCCGAAACGCACGGATCAGCTCCATCGCCTGCGGTGTGGTCAGCCCGCCAATCTCAGGCGTGCCGGTGCCGGGTGCATATGCGGGGTCGAGGCTGTCGATGTCATAGGTCAGATAGACCGGCGAATCACCGATGTCGCGGCGTATCTCGCTGCCCAGCCCAGACAGGCTGCGCCCCCAAAGCTCTTGCGCGAGGAATTGCTGAAATCCCCACCCTGCTGCTTCCTTGAAGTCTTCGGCCCCATACCCGGTGCCGCGCAACCCGATCTGATAGGTCTTGGCCGGATCAATCAGCCCCTCTTCATAGGCGCGGCGAAAAACGGTGCCGTGGGCCTCTTTCTCACCGAACATGGTGTCGTTCACATCTGCATGGGCATCGACATGGATCAACGCCAAGGCCCCGTGCCGCCCCGCCATCGCCCGCAGGATCGGCAAGGTGATCGAATGATCCCCACCAATGGCAAGCGGCATCGCATCATAGTTGAGGATCGCCGCGTAACTCTCTCCAATGATGCGCAAACTGTCACTTAAGGAGAACGTGTTGATCGCAATATCGCCAATATCTGCAACCTGCAGACTGTCAAAAGGCGCGGCCCCGGTGCCCAAGTTGTAGGGCCGGATCATCGCGGATTGCGCGCGGACTTCCTTGGGGCCGAACCGTGTGCCAGAGCGCCATGAGGTGCCAATGTCCAGCGGAATACCCAGCACCGCCACATCCAGCCCCTTCAAATCACTTGCAGAAGGCAGACGCATAAACGTGTTTGGCCCGGAAAACCGCGCCAGATCATTGCCGCTGATGGGTTGGTTCTTGCCGCTCATGTTGTGCGCATCCGGTGGCCCAGCAGGCACAGAATTTCGGTGGCGACATGCGCGCCTGCAATCGCGGTGGCCCCGGTGGTGTCAAAGGGTGGTGACACCTCAACCACATCGCCGCCCATGATGTTGATCCCCGCCAGCCCGCGCAGCATCGCCGCCGCCTGCGCCGAGGTCAGCCCGCCCCACACCGGCGTGCCCGTGCCGGGCGCGAAAGCCGGGTCCAGCGCGTCGATGTCCCACGTGAGGTAGCAGGGCCGGTCGCCCAGGATCTCCTTGACCCGAGACACCACCGCCTCCGGCCCGATCCGGTGCACCTCAGCAGCGTCGATGATGTTCACCCCCAGGGTATCCTCATTCGTGGTGCGAATGCCCACCTGAACGGAGCTGGCCGCGTCGACAATACCGGATTTGACAGCCTTGTAGAACATCGTGCCGTGGTCAATTCGGTCCATGTCATCGTCCGGCCAGGTGTCCGTATGCGCGTCAAACTGCAACAGGCTGATTGGGCCGTATTTCTCAGTATAGGCTTTGAGGATCGGAAAGCTGATGTAGTGATCCCCGCCCAGCACGACGCTTGCGGCACCGGCGTTCAGGATCGTCCGGATGTGATCTGTCAGGGCATCGGGGAACTTGGAGGTATGGCCATAATCAAAGGCCAGATCACCATAGTCAGAGATGGCGAACTCGCTCAGCACATCGAAGTCCCACCCATAAGGCGGGTCGTAAGGTTGCAGCGCGCTTGCCTCTCGGATGGCGCGGGGGCCAAGCCGCGTGCCGGGCCGGTTGGTCACCGCCTGATCAAACGGCACGCCCGTCACGGCAATGTCTACACCGGTGAGGTCCTTGGTGTATCTGCGGCGCAGAAAGGACGGCGCGCCGCCAAAGGTGTTCTCAAAACTCGCGCCCTTGAGGTCATCGCGTGTGAACGCCTGATCGACCTGCTTTGCCGCATCTTCCAGTGCCATCGCTCAGCCCTCTGCCACGGGCTGCGCCCGCTCAACCATGCGCGCAAAGAAAGACGCACCGATGGGCGCGATTTCATCGTTGAAATTGTACTTGGGGTGATGCACCCCCGCGCCTTCACCCTGCCCCAGCATCAGATAAGCACCGGGCCGGACTTCGAGCATGTAGGAGAAATCCTCCGCGCCCATCACAGGTGGGAAATCAGGCTCAACCCCCGCCTCACCTGCAACCTCTCCCGCAACCTCCACAGCAAAATCAGTCTTGGCGGCATCATTGACCGTTGGTGGATAGCCAAATTCAAAATCCAGTTCCGCCTGCAAATCATAGCTTGCTGCGTGGCCGTCGACGATGGCCTGCATCCGGCGCACAACCATGGCCTGGACGTCCTTATCAAAGGTGCGCACTGTGCCGTTGATGTAGACTTCCTCCGGGATGACATTGTCCGTGGTTCCGGTGTGGATCTGCGTGGTCGAGATCACCAATTGCGCCTTGGGGTCGGTATTGCGGCTCACGATGGTTTGCAGCGATTGCACAATCGCACAGGCCGCCACCACAGGATCCACGCAGTCATGCGGCCGTGCGCCATGCCCGCCCTTGCCGGTTAGGTTGATCGTAAAGGTATCCGCGGCTGCCATGATCGGCCCCGGTGTGGTGTGAAAGCGGCCAAACTCAAGCCCCGGCGCGTTGTGCAGCGCATAGACCTGGGCGATGTCAAAGCGGTCCATGACCCCTTCTTGCACCATGACCTCACCGCCGCCGCCAAACTCCTCCGCCGGTTGGAACAAGAGCGCCACGCGCCCAGCGAAATTGCGCGTCTCTGCCAGATACTTCGCCGCGCCCAGCAACATCGCCGTGTGCCCGTCGTGACCGCAGGCATGCATCTTGCCTTCATGGGTGCTGGCATAAGGCAGCCCGGTCTTTTCGGTCATGGGCAGCGCATCCATGTCTGCGCGCAGGCCGATGGTGGGGCCGTCCCCCTGCCCTTCGATGATGGCAACGACACCCGTTTTGGCCACGCCCTCATGTAATTCATCCACACCAAATTCACGCAACCGCTCCGCCACAAAGGCGGCGGTCTGATGACATTCCAACCCCAGTTCAGGGATCGTGTGCAGATGCTGCCGCCAGGCAGTCATATCGGCGCTGAAATCGGCAATGCGGTTGACGACGGGCATGGGGTGGACTCCTTGGATGAGAAACCTGAAATTGCATCTGACACCAGACAGGACAGGGCTGCAATGGCTGACGCACTGATACACGACACCAATGCCGGGATTGAACGGCTGCTTGAGATCATGCGCCGCCTGCGTGATCCGGAAACGGGGTGTCCGTGGGACATTGAGCAGGATTTCGACAGCATCGCGCCCTACACGATTGAAGAAGCCTATGAGGTGGCGGACGCGATCCAGCGGCGCGACTGGGCTGAGTTGGAGGGCGAACTGGGCGATCTGCTGCTGCAATCGGTCTATCACACTGCAATGGGCGAAGAGGCTGGGCATTTCACCTTTCAAAGCGTGGTGCGCAACATCTCGGACAAGATGGTCGCGCGGCATCCGCATGTCTTTGGCGACGAAAGCCGAGACAAATCCGCAGAACAGCAAACTGTTGATTGGGAAGCGATCAAGGCCCGCGAACGCGCGGGCAAGGCTCAGGGTGGCACGCTCGATGGTGTGGCCATCGGCCTGCCCGCAATGACCCGTGCTGTAAAATTGCAAAAGCGGATGGCGCGAGTGGGTTTTGACTGGGATCAGACCGAAAGCGTTCTGGACAAGATCGTCGAGGAAAGCCGCGAACTGGTTGAGGCGCGCGATGCCATGGACGCCGATGAGATGGAGGCAGAGTTTGGGGATCTGCTCTTTGTGATGGCGAACCTTGCGCGCCATCTGGGTGTGGACCCTGAAACCGCCGTGCGCCGCACGAATGCAAAGGTAGAACGCCGTTTTCGCGGGATAGAGGCGCGCTTGAACGCATTGGGCAAATCCCCGGCCCAGAGCGATCTGGCCGAAATGGATGCCATGTGGGACGCGGAAAAAGCGGATGAGCGGGCGCGCGCTGCCAAAGACTGAGCAAGCCCTTTTGTTTGCGCCCTCAATCCCCTATCTCTGACCCAAAGAGGAGCGGTCATGCAGCCCAGAAAAATCATCATCGACACAGACCCAGGCCAAGATGACGCCGTGGCGATCCTGCTCGCCCTGGCCAGCCCCGAAGAGATTGACGTGCTGGGGATTACCTGTGTGGCTGGCAACGTGCCGCTTGATTTGACCTCAAAAAATGCGCGTATTATCTGTGAGTTGGCAGGCAAACCTGATGTAAAGGTCTTTGCCGGATGTGACCGCCCGTTGGGGCGGAAGCTGGTCACGGCAGAGCATGTGCATGGTAAGTCCGGACTGGACGGTCCCGACCTTCCTGACCCGACCATGCCGCTGCAAGAGGCACATGGCGTGGATTTCATCATCGACACGCTGCGCGACACGGCCCCCGGGACGGTCACGTTGTGCCCGTTGGGGCCGCTGACAAACATCGCTACGGCCTTTGAAAAGGCCCCCGATATCATGAAACGCGTGGGCAAGATTGTGCTGATGGGTGGTGGGTACTTTGAGGGTGGCAACATCACACCCACGGCGGAATTTAACATTTACGTCGATCCGCAAGCCGCTGATATTGTGTTTAAGTCTGGCGTTCCTATTGTCGTCATGCCGCTCGATGTGACGCACAAGGCGCTGGTCACAAAATCCCGCAACGATGCCTTCCGCGCCATCGGCTCGCCTGTGGGCAATGCGGTCGCTGAAATGACGGACTTCTTTGAGCGGTTTGACAAGGAAAAATACGGCTCTGCCGGGGCGCCGCTGCATGATCCCTGCGTGACCGCCTATCTGATCAACCCTGATCTGTTCAGCGGCCGACACATCAATGTGGAGGTTGAAACACAATCGGAATTGACGATGGGCATGACCGTCGCTGACTGGTGGCGGGTCACGGACCGCGCGCCGAATGCCACGTTTATGGGTGACATCGATGCAGACGGGTTCTTTGCGCTGTTGACGGACCGGCTGGCCCGGTTGTGAGCGCCGCCCTCACCCTTGCGAAACCGGAACACCTGGACAAGTTGGTCACTCTTTGCGCCGCTTTCCATGCCGAAGAGGGCATTGAGCTGAGCGACGAGGCGCGCCGCGCAGGGTTGGAGCCTTTGCTCGCGGGTTCACCTTATGGTGTCGCCTATCTGATCGGTCCGGCGCGGGCGGCGATTGGGTATATCGTGATCTGCTTTGGCTGGTCGGTGGAGTTTGGCGGGCTGGATGCCATTGTCGATGAGCTTTACGTCCGGCCCGGCGTCCGCGGACGCGGCATTGCAACCGAAGCGTTGATTGCCTTGCCGCGCGCGTTGTCCGAAGGAGGCTTGCGCGCCATCCATCTGGAGGTTGACCGCGAAAACGAAGCGGCCCAACGGCTGTACCGCCGCGCAGGATTTGCGCCACGGGAGAAATACATGTTCATGTCACGGCAGCTTTGATCTGATGCACATTCCTTTTGACAACAGCTACGCCGCCTTGCCCGAAGGGTTCTACACGCGGCTTGACCCAACATCAGTTGCGGCACCTAAGCTTTTGGCATTTAATGAAAATCTTGCCAGTCTTCTCGGCATCGATGCGGGAGAAGTAAGCGAGCTTGCTCAGGTATTTGGGGGTAACAAAATACCCCAAACCGCCGCCCCCCTCGCACAGCTTTACGCCGGGCACCAATTTGGCAACTTCAATCCGCAGCTCGGCGATGGCCGTGCAATCCTGCTGGGGGAAGTCGTCGGCACAGACGGCATGCGCCGCGATATCCAGCTCAAAGGCTCCGGCCCGACGCCTTACTCGCGTTTGGGCGACGGGCGTGCATGGCTGGGTCCGGTGTTGCGCGAATATGTGGTGTCGGAAGCGATGCACGCGCTTGGTATTCCCACCACCCGCGCGCTGGCGGCTGTCAGCACGGGCGAACAGATTTGGCGCGAGCAAGGCGCACTGCCTGGTGCTGTCCTCACCCGTGTCGCGCAAAGCCATTTGCGTGTGGGCACCTTTCAGGTCTTTGCACATCGCGGCGAGGTCGAAGCGCTCAAAACCCTGACAAACTACGCGATCCAGCGGCACTATCCAGACGCTAAAGGCCCCATGGACCTGCTGCGCGCGGCGGCGGCTGCGCAGGCTGACCTGGTGACGCAGTGGATGGCCGTTGGCTTTATTCACGGGGTGATGAACACGGACAATTGCACCATTTCGGGTGAAACGATTGACTATGGACCCTGCGCTTTCATGGATGCCTTTCATCAAAATCGGGTGTTCAGCTCCATCGACCAGCAGGGGCGCTATGCCTTTGGCAATCAACCGGGAATCGCGGTTTGGAACGTGGCGCAGCTTGCCACCAGCCTGATCCAGCAGATGGAAGATCGCGAGGCGGCAGTCGAAGAGGCGACCCAGATTGTGCATGCCATGCCTGCGCTATTGGAAGAGGGTTGGCGCAAACGCTTTGCCGCCAAGATCGGGATTACAAACATTGCGCCAGAAGACAGCGCGCTGATCGAAGACCTGCTCGCCTTAATGCAAACGGATGGGGCGGACTTCACCAATACCTTCCGTGCGTTGGGGCAAGATGGCGCGCGGGATCAGTTTGTGGACCGTGCCGCTTTTGATGCCTGGGAGGCACGCTGGCAGGCGCGCGTCGCGGCTGAGCGCGCGCCAACAGCGTTGATGGCCACAACAAACCCCGCCGTCATCCCGCGCAACCACCGGATTGAACAAATGATTGAGGCGGCCGTCGCCGGTGACATGGCCCCCTTTGACCGGTTGATGCGCGCACTGGCCACACCGTTTGAAGAAACCGATGTGGCGCTGTCAAAACCGCCCACAGAAACCGAGATTGTCCCTGCGACCTTCTGCGGAACCTAAGCCGCGCGCGGCTTGCGGTTGATCAGGTAGATCCCACTGGCCACCAGAACCAGCGCCCCCCAGACGGAGGGGGCCACGTCTTCGGACAGGAGTATCCAGCCAAAGAGCACCGAAAACACCGGTGAAAGGAAGCTGAAGGAGGCCACCGAAGAGGCGGGATAGATCGTCATCAGCCAGAACCAGACCAGAAACCCAAGGCTCGCCACACCGATGATCTGGAACGCGAGGGCCGCGATGTGGATCGGGGCCACCTCGCGGACCATGGGCCCGAAAAGCGGCGCCAGCAGCAGCAAAATGGGAGCCGAGATGATCACCTGAAACATCAACTGTTGCGCGGGCGGCACCTGCGACAACGGCGTGATGCGCACACACAGGATGATGGCCGCCCAGCAAAAGGCAGACGTCAGCGCCGGCATATCACCGGTCCAGCTCACCTCGCCGCCAACGCGATCCGCAAGGGCGATACCCACCCCCATCATGGCGAGGACAAGGCCCGTTACCTTGAGCCGGTTTAGATGTTCCCCCGGCAAGACAAAATGCGCGATCAGCGACAGCCATACCGGCATAGAATAGAAAATCACCGACGCACGGCTGACCGTAGTCACATCAAGAGCGGTGAATAAACACATGAATTCAAGTGTGAAAAAGAGACCCGAAAGCACCCCACCAAACAAAGCAACACGCGGCACATGAAAGCTCACGCCGCGCAGCCGCATCCAGATCGTCAGCACGATAATTGCCCCAAAAGAGCGAATGCCCGCTTGAAAAAGCGGGCTGAACCCTTCCGTTGTGACCTTGATCACCACCTGATTGAAGGCAAGATGCAGCGCAAAGGCAATCAGCGCCGCCGCACCGAATGCGTCCATATGATCTTTGCGTTCCACCGGGCAAACAGCGCTGAGGCGCGGGCCCAAGTCAATGCGTAAATCACCGCCGATGGGACAGTCACGCACATTTTCCCCTCATAAGTTGTGCGAAACATGGCACAGTGGGGATCGACTCACATAAGGGGATGACCAGATGAGCTTGATGAAAACACTGGCCAAAGTGGCCGTTGGCGTGGCTGTCGCAAAGGGAGCCAGCTCAATGATGCGCGGTGCCGGCGGCGCGTCTCAGGGGGCCTCTGCGGGCGGCGGCCTGGGTGGATTGCTGGGCGGCTTGGCCGGGGCTGCGGGTGGCAGCGGCGGTGCGGGCGGCGGTCTGGGCGGCCTGTTGGGTGGCCTGACAGGCGGCGGCGGTGGATCACAGCCACATCGCGGCGCACACAGCCCCGGTGGCGGGCTTGAAGACATGCTGGGCGGTCTGCTCGGCGGTGCTGGTGGCGGCGCAGGCGGTGGCATGCCCGGCGGTTTGGGCGGTCTGCTCGAACAGCTGGGCGGTGCCGGTGGCGGCGCGGGTGGCGGTCTGGGTGGCCTTCTGGGCGGTCTGGCCGGTGCTGCGGGTGCTGGTGGTCTGCTGGGCGGTGCCGGCGCGGCAGTGCAAAAGCGCCCCGCCCGCAACGATCATGACTTCGGCGCGGTCCTGAACTCCCAGTTTGATTCCACACCCGAGCCGGAGATTGAACCGTCACAGGATCAGGAAGCAGCCGCAGGTCTGATGCTGGCCGCGATGATTCAGGCCGCCAAATCGGATGGCCAGTTCGATGAAGCGGAAAAAGGCAAACTGCTCGATCAATTGGGCGATGTGGATGCCGAAGAGGCAGCCTTTGTTCAGGCGCAACTGCAGGCACCTGTCGATGTGGATCAGCTTGTCCGTGAAACGCCTAAGGGGCTGGAATCGCAAATCTATGCGATGTCGTTGCTTGGGATCGATCTGGATACGCAAAAAGAGGCGCAATACCTGCACAAGCTGGCGCAAGGCTATGGGATGTCAGCAGAAACGGTGAATGGCATCCATGCCCAAATGGGCATGCCATCGCTTTATACCTGAAGCAAACGGCGGCGCGTCTTACTCGGATGCGCCGTCCATTCCTGCTTTGTGCAGACGGGCGATCACAAACGTCAAAGCCAGAGCAAGCACAAAGGGCGGCATCCAGATGCCTGCCAATTCTCCTGCAAACCAATCCTGAGCTGTGACTGTGCGGCAAGCCCCTCCTGTTGGGTTCATGCAAGACACCGACAGGAAAAACGCAAATGCCAGTGGCCCCATGAACAACAGGGCCACCAGCGGATAGAGAACGATCAGCGCCGCTTTGCGCATCAAGCGGCCTTTTGCCCGCCTGAATTGCCACCGCCACCGCCGCGACGCCGTCTGCGACCCCCACCGGGTTTGCCCGCAGTCTGGCCGCCGCCATTGCCGCCGCCACGAGGCCGGTTTCCGCCTTGCCCGCCGCCGGGACGGCCCCGGCCCCGGTTGGGCTTTGGCTTTTCTTCGATCTCATCCCCTTCCCATGCGCGGCCCGAGGCCACGGGAATGCGGATTTTCATCACTTTTTGAATGGCAATCAGATCGACCATTTCATCTGGTGCACAGAATGCGACGGCAGAGCCATCCTTGCCCGCGCGCGCGGTACGTCCGATGCGGTGGACATATTGATCGGGCACATTCGGCAGCTCGTAGTTGTAGACGTGTTTTACATCCGGAATGTCGAGCCCGCGTGCGGCCACATCTGTGGCCACCAGCACGGTGATGTCACCTGATTTGAAACCCGCAATGGCGCGGTCCCGCTGGCCCTGTGACTTGTTGCCGTGGATCGACGCGGCATCAAAACCCGCCTTCACCAGCGTTTTCATCAGCTTTTCGCAGCCGTGCTTGGTGCGGCCAAAGACCAGCGCGCGCTCACCTTTGTGTTTTTCCATCAGCTCGATCAGCAGTGATGTCTTCTCTGCTTTGGCGATGAAATGCACCTCTTGCGTGACCTTGTCTGCGGCCTTGCCCGGAGGGTTCACCTCAATGCGGATGGGACTGTTGAGATAGCTGTTGGCGATCTCATTCATCAGCTTGGGCATGGTCGCGGAAAAGAGCATTGTCTGGCGCTCTTTTGGGATAACAGCGGAGATTTTACGCAGATCGTGGATGAACCCCATATCGAGCATCTGGGCAGCTTCATCCCGCACCAGTAACGTGGTTTCAGCCAAGCGCACTGCGCGGCGGTCCATCAGGTCGAGCAGACGACCGGGCGTCGCCACCAGCATGTCCACGCCTTTGGCAAGGCGGTTGATCTGCGGATTGATGTTCTGCCCGCCGACAACCATCTGCGCCTTGAGCGGCGTGCGTTCGCAAAACCCCTTGAGGTTGACCATGATCTGCTGGGCAAGCTCGCGTGTCGGGGCCAGCACCAGCGCGCGCACAGAACGCGGGCTGGGGCGCTTCGGAATTTCCCGCATCTGTGCGACCAGCGGCACGCCAAAGGCCGCTGTTTTGCCGGTGCCGGTCTGGGCCAGACCCATCACATCGCGCCCGTTCAGCGCGTGGGGAATGGCTTGCTTCTGGATCGGTGTGGGGTCTTTGATCCCCATCTCGGTTAGACGCGCCACCAGTTTCGGCGGCAGGTCCATCATATCAAAATCGCTCATATACGTCTTTCTGCACGCAGAGCATCTCCGCGCGCGATTCTTCTTGGGCGCACAATGCGCCAGTGGGTCACGCAAATCAGATCGCAGATGCAGGCCATATGCCGTACATCTGTCTGTCGCGCTTGGCCCCACGCGTGATCTTGGGAACATCGGCGGGCCTTTGACGGTCGTGCGTGCGGGAATGTCCCGGCACCAACCCTGCTCACGCGGCAGAAGGCATCTCTTGAACCAACAGATGGGGCATGCAGGGGCATAAGTCAACCGGCGCGCACAAAACCCGGTGGCACCGCGCCCAAAAGGACGCTACATCACCCTTCAACTTTCGACAGCTGAGGCCCCAATGAACAAGACCATCATCAAACGCTGTGAGGATATGGGCCTGCGCATGACAGGGCAACGCCGGATCATCGCGCAGGTGATTCAGGACAGTGATGATCACCCCGACGTTGAGGAGCTGTTCAAACGGGCGTCAGGGCGGGACAGTGGCATTTCCATCGCGACGGTTTACCGCACGGTCAAGCTTTTTGAAGAGGCGGGGATACTCGACAAGCTGGAGTTTGGCGATGGGCGCGCGCGCTATGAAGACGCCGAGCGCGATCACCACGACCACCTGATTGACCTGAACTCTGGTGAAGTGATCGAGTTTGTGGATGAAGAGATTGAGGCGTTGCAGGAAAAAATCGCGCAAAAGCTGGGGTATGAGCTGCGCGGCCATCGGCTTGAGCTTTATGGTGTGCCGTTGAAAAAGGACTGATGCCGCCCGGCATGCCAGCTTGCGAGATGCTACGCTGGGGTCAGGACCGCCCCAGCATCGCGGGCAACAGCACCGTCAGCACCAAGAGCCGTGCGATGTGACAGGCCGCGACGAACCCCGGCACCACACCCAGCACCACGCCCATCGCGATCATCGTCTCAAGGCCACCGGGCGCAAAGGCCACCAACACATGCGCCATCGGCATTCCGAGCGCCCATGCCACCGGCGCCGCCGCCGCCCCGGCAAAGCTGACCGCGACAATCGTGACTGTCACACCGGCCAGAAATCCGCCGCGCAATTCTGCCAATGTGACGCCGGAAAACCGCGTACCAATCAGCGCGCCCAGCACGAGATAGGCAGGCAGCACCAGCCCTTGCGGCAAAAGCCCCGGTGCAAGCGCTGTCAGATGGCCCAGGGCAGAGACGACCATCGTGCCCATCAGCAGCGGGGCCGGCACGCGGAGGCGTTTGAAGATCATCCCCAACGCCACGCCAAGGACCGCCATCACGATCAGGTGCAGCGGTGCCATCCCCTGCCCTTGCGGCGCGATGTTGCCACTCACCTCAACCCCCATCGCAAGCGCGACAAAGGGAACGGCAATGGTCAAGGACAACAACCGCACCGATTGCGTCACCGAGATGCGCGCCACATCCGAGCCAAGATCCGCCGCGATGGTCACAACAAAGCTCAGGTGTCCAGGTGCTGCGGCCAGCAGAGCAGAGCGTCGCCCAAAGCCGAAAAACCGCATCAAAAGCGCCCGGCAGGTCACCAGAATGGCCCACATCACCGCCGCCATGAACACAAAGGCTAGCGGCCAGCGCACCATCGCAGCAAGCGCATCGGCATCAAAACCCGCACCCACCGCCAGCCCGAGGATCACAAAACACACATCACGCAAACGCGGATCAACGGCCACCCGCAAACCACCAAGCCCCGCCACCGACACCGCCACCGCGGGCCCAAGCAGCATGAACACAGGGGCATTCAGGCACCAGCCAAGTACGGCACCCAACATCCCCACCATCAAGGTAAGCGCTGTCGTCTTAGCAGATGTCGGGGTATGCAGGTCAGCCATGTGACTGAGCTATCACCCGCCCTTGCCCTTGTCGTGCAAAACCGTCATGGCCCCAAAAAGACTATCAAGGTGAGGCCCAGATGGACAATTTTCGCGGTGCTGTGCTGATGGTGCTGGCCATGCTGGGCTTTGCGCTTGAAGACATGTTCATCAAACTGCTGGCGGATGCCGTCAGCGTCGGGCAAATCCTCTTGATGCTGGGTGTCGGTGGATCGATTGCTTTTGGCACGATCGTGCTTCTTCAGGGCAAATCGCTTTGGACAGGTGACATGATGTCTTTGCCGATCTTGCTGCGCGCCGCGGGTGAGATGATCGGCACGATCTGTTTTGTCTCCGCCATTGTCCTCACGCCCATTTCCAGCGCCTCCGCTATCTTGCAGGCCACACCGCTGGTCGTGACCTTGGGGGCGGCCTTGTTTTTACAGGAACCTGTCGGCTGGCGTCGGTGGAGCGCGATTTTGGTTGGTCTGTTTGGTGTATTGCTGATCATCCGGCCGGGAATGGACAGCTTTGAGGTCCTGTCGCTCTTGGCGGTGGCGGCGGTGTTCTGTCTTGCTCTGCGCGATCTGGCCACGCGGCGGGTTCCGCCAACAATCTCCTCCATGCAGCTGAGCTTTCTGGGGTTCATCGTAATCATTCCATCGGGGGCCGGATTGATGGTGGCGCAGGGGCAAGACATCGTGGTGCTGCAAAGTGGCAGCTGGATGTACTTTTGTGCCGCTTTGGGCATCGGGCTTTTCGCCTATTACGCCATTGTCGCTGCGATGCGCGTTGGCGAGGTGAGCTTTGTCACTCCTTTCCGCTACGCGCGGCTCCTGTTTGCGTTGGTGATCGGCATCGCGGTCTTTGGCGAATCCCCTGATGCGCTGACACTTATTGGTGCTGCGATTATCGTCGCCTCAGGCATCTATACCGTCTGGCGGGAACGTCGCTTGGCGCAGACGGGGTGATGTGTCCGCTAACATGACGGATCATCACCATGTTAGCGCAAACAATCCACTTTCACAAAGCTCTTGCGCGCTGTAAAGACAAGCCAACGCAATCCCGAAAGGACGCACCATGAGCACCATCATCGACATCTACGCCCGCGAAATCCTCGACAGCCGGGGCAATCCAACGGTTGAAGTCGACGTGATCCTTGAGGATGGCACCATGGGCCGAGCCGCAGTGCCCTCCGGCGCGTCGACCGGAGCGTATGAGGCCGTCGAAAAACGCGATGGCGACAGCGCCCGGTACATGGGCAAAGGCGTGCTTGAGGCCTGCGCCGCAGTCAACGGCGAGATTGCGGAGGCCTTGGTCGGTATTGATGCCACCGAACAGGTGGAAATCGACGAGATCATGATTGAGCTTGATGGGACGGAGAATAAATCCCGCCTTGGTGCGAACGCCATTTTGGGTGTATCGCTTGCCTGCGCAAAAGCTGCGGCAGATTTCTGCACACAACCCCTGTTCCGCTATGTTGGCGGCACATCTGCACGTGTCCTGCCTGTGCCGATGATGAACATCATCAACGGCGGTGAACACGCCGAGAACCCCATCGACATTCAGGAATTCATGATCATGCCTGTCGCGGCCGAGAATATCCGCGACGCGGTGCGCATGGGCTCTGAGGTCTTTCACACGCTGAAGAAAGAGCTGTCCGCAGCGGGTCTGTCGACTGGCATCGGGGATGAGGGTGGTTTTGCGCCCAACATCAGCTCCACACGGGATGCGCTTGATTTCATTCTGAAATCCATTGAAAAAGCTGGGTATCAGCCGGGGGAGGAAATCTTTCTCGCGTTGGATTGCGCGGCCACTGAATACTACCGGGATGGAAAATATGAACTCTCAGGCGAAGGCAAATCGCTGAGCAGTGCCGAAAATGTTGAGTATCTTGCGGCATTGGTCGCGGATTATCCCATCATCTCCATCGAGGACGGCATGTCAGAAGATGACTGGGACGGATGGAAAGCGCTCACCGACGCGCTTGGGGACAAGGTGCAACTCGTGGGTGACGATCTGTTTGTGACCAACCCTGCCCGCCTTGCCACCGGGATCGCGCAGGGCAGCGCAAACTCCATGCTCGTCAAGGTCAACCAGATTGGCAGCCTCACAGAGACGCTTAAGGCTGTGGACATGGCACACCGCGCGGGCTTTACCAACGTCATGTCCCACCGCTCGGGCGAGACCGAAGATGCCACCATCGCAGACCTTGCGGTTGCCACCAATTGCGGCCAGATCAAAACCGGCTCGCTGGCGCGCTCTGACAGGCTCGCCAAATACAACCAGTTGATCCGGATCGAAGAAATGCTGGGCGAAACTGCTGAATACGCAGGGCGCAGCATCCTGAAATGAAGCGCGTTCTGCTTGAGCGAGACTGGCGGTGAGCAGCGATATCGTGCTTGCCGCCGCGACCTCCCCCAACGAGGTCGACGAGGTGCGGGCGCTCTGCTGGGCCTACCGCGATTTCCTGCTGACTAACTCAGACGTAGACCGCGACATCACTGAGACGTTCTATCCGGAAGATATTTACCGCGATCTGATGGACCGCCTGCCCGTCCTTCACGCCCGTCCCAAGGGAATCATGCTGCTTGCGCGCGACGCCTCTGGTCAAACCGTCGGCTGCGGTATGACGCAGGCGCTGGACGCCGACACCGCTGAGATCAAACGCGTCTTTGTCACAGACAAGGCACGCGGCAAAGGGGTCGCGGCAGAGCTGTGCCAAGCCCTGATGACACAGGCACAGGCGGATGGGTTCAAACGCATCGTGTTGGACACCTCAAAAGAACTCAAAGCGGCACAACGGCTCTATACCCGCTTGGGTTTTCAGGCCCGCGGGCCCTATCAACCGATACCGCAGGGCATCCTACCCGTGTTGATGTTCTATGAGCGCAGGCTGGAGGACCTCAGTTAATGACACCAGAGCAAATCATCACCCAGCTCAACCTCGCCCCTCATCCCGAAGGGGGCCACTACCGCCAGACATGGAGCGCAGGCAACGAGGGCCGCCCTGTCGGCACCTGCATCTACTTCCTGCTCAAAAGGGGCGAAATCAGCCATTGGCACAAGGTCGATGCCACTGAAATCTGGCTCTTTCACGCAGGCGCACCGCTGGTTCTGAGCATGGCGGAGACCAAGGCCGGCCCGGCAACAGATCACATGCTCACCCCGGATTTGACCAAAGGCGCGCCGCAACTGATCGTGCCTGAGAACCACTGGCAGGCCGCGCGCAGCACAGGCGACTATACGCTGGTCAGCTGCACCGTCTCCCCCGGCTTTCAGTTTGAAGGGTTCACTCTGGCCGAACCGGACATGGACATTCCGCGGTAGGCACTTGCCAAGGACCGGCCCAACCGGCCAGATACCCGGATGAACCATACAGATTTCATCGCCAGCCTGACACCTGAGGAAAAGACCGCACTGCACCGGCGCTCAGACAGACGCGGCCTGGTGCATCTGGCCGGACACCTCGGTGCCCTTGTTGCGATGGCGTCCTACATCGCAA
Organism: Sulfitobacter sp.; assembly: GCA_045105735.1. Classification (GTDB taxonomy): domain Bacteria; phylum Pseudomonadota; class Alphaproteobacteria; order Rhodobacterales; family Rhodobacteraceae; genus Sulfitobacter. The sequence goes on from JBGCDV010000037.1 coordinate 36,453, forward strand.
TGGGCGGCCCGCTTTGGCAGGTATTGCTGCTGCCCTATGGCATCGCCCTGATGTTCCTTTTTACGTTAAGCCACGAATGCACCCATGCAACGCCGTTTCGCACCGCATGCCTCAGCACTATCGTCGGGCATCTTGTCTCGCTCCCGCTCATGCTGCCCTTCACATGGTTCAGATACTTTCATCTCGCCCACCACAAATGGACCAATGACCCCATCCGCGATCCTGAACTGGCCGGAGGCGGACGCCCTGTCATCTGGCGCGCCTATCTGATCTATCTCAGCGGATGGGGCTATTGGCGCAGCAATGCCGGCAAAATCTGGCAAAACGCCTTTGGCACACTAGACGCCCCCTACCTGCCACCGCGCAAGCACCGTGCGATGCGCCAGGAAGCCCGCGTGCTGCTCGTCCTCTACGCCCTGCTTCTGGGCTCCCTTGCCGTCAGCTCTGCGGCGTTCTGGCTTTGGCTCCTGCCTGCGCTCATCGGCCAGCCGTTCTTGCGGCTTTACCTGCTGGCAGAACACGGCCACTGCCCGCCCGTTGCCAACATGCTGGAAAACACGCGGACGACCTTCACAAACGGTGTGATACGCTTTGTCGCGTGGAACATGCCCTACCACGCGGAGCATCACGCCATGCCGATGGTCCCGTTCCATGCGCTGCCACTGCTGCACAAACAGGTCAAATCACATCTCAAATCCACCTCTGACGGCTACACTGCATTCACCAGCGACTATATCCGCAAGCTACAGGACTAGCCTGAATTCTGGTCTGGAGCCGCCCTTGCTTGAGCCTGTTCGGGCACAAGGCGGGCCGATGCTCAAGGAAAATCGCCGAGGGGCCCGCACAGCGGGATACGGCTATTTTACTTGAGCATCGGACGGGCTTTTGCCAGAGCGGGGATCACTCAAGGGCGGCTTCAGACCTGTTTTCTGGTTTGGTGAACCCCGAAGCCTTCCAACCCCGAACATACACGCAAAAAGCGAAGACGCCCGGTCGGGCGGATGAGCAGCCCCCTGTTCAACTTAACCAGTAGGCAGGCTCAACGTGCCGCCCCCCACCGCGGCACTTACACCCGTTGTGCCCGGACAGGACGTCGGCAAGCCACGCGCCACACGCACCGCAAGATAGGCAAAGGCCTGCGCCTCCAGCATATCACCATCCAGTCCAACATCCTCAACAGGAACCACCGGGCAATCAAGGCTCACCCGCAACATCTCCATCAACACCGGGTTGTGCCGCCCGCCCCCGGTGACCAGCACCTCGGATGGCAATTCAGGGCAATGCTCCATCGCCTCTGCCACCCCTGCGGCACACATTGCTGTTAATGTCGCTGCGGCATCTGCATCCGAAAGCTCACCCACCAGCGCCACCATCTCCGCAAAATCATTACGATCCAATGACTTGGGCGGGATACGCGCAAAATACGGCTCTGCCAGAAACAGCTCCAGCGCACCCTGCTCTACCGTGCCTTTGGCCGCCAGCTGCCCGCCTTCGTCAAAAGCCTGTCCCAGCCGCGTTTGCATCAAATCGTTCAGCGGCGCATTCGCCGGCCCTGTATCAAACGCCAGCAAGGCGCCGGGCTCTTCGGGAAACGCGCGGTCTGTATCAACCCATGTCAGATTGCCGACGCCGCCCAGGTTCAAAAACACAACCGGCGCCTCCAAATCGGCCGCCCGCGCGCAGGCGTGGTGAAAAAACGGCGCAAGCGGTGCCCCTTCGCCGCCCAGTTTCACATCAGCGCTGCGAAAATCCCAGACCACCGGGCAGCCAATTGCCTCCGCCAGCGCCGCACCGTCCCCCACCTGCAAGGTGCCTTGGGATCGGGGGGCATGGGCCAGCGTCTGGCCGTGAAATCCTATGAGCTCCACCGGAGCCATCATTTGCAAAAGCGACATATGCGCCGCCTCGACAACCTCCGCCGCGGCCTGCACATCGGGTCCGTGCCACTGCCCCAACGCCCGCGCAATCACCGCGCGCTCTTCGTTGGTGTAACTGCGATACGACGTCTCTCCAAGGCCCAGAATATCATGGCCATCTGTGATCAGCACAGCCGCATCAACACCATCCAGCGATGTGCCTGACATCACCCCCATGGCGCGTACCGCACCTTCTTTGCCGATTGTCCTGCTCATTGCGCCCTCACTGCCCGCGGTGGGTCTTTCCCTCACCCGTTCTTGTGCCTATAGATTGCCCCGCAACGCACCACTGAGGCAAGTGATCATGACCTACCACCCAAAATCGGAATTCATCACCGTGATGATGGAACGCGGCTTTCTCGCGGATTGCACCGATTATCAAGGGCTGGACGAAGCCTTTGCCGCCGGGGTGGTGCCCGCCTACATCGGTTATGACGCCACCGCGCAGTCGCTGCATGTGGGGCATTTGATGAACATCATGGTCCTGCGCTGGCTGCAAAAGTGTGGGCACAAACCGATCACGCTGATGGGCGGGGGCACGACCAAAGTAGGTGATCCGTCGTTTCGCAGCGATGAACGCCCGCTTCTGGGACCAGAGCAGATCGACGCCAATATCGCAGGCATGCAACAGGTCTTTGCCAAGTACCTCAGCTACGGCGATGCGCCCACGGATGCCCTGATGCTGAACAACGCGGAATGGCTCGACACGCTCAACTACCTCGATTTCCTACGCGACATCGGGCGGCATTTCAGTGTGAACCGGATGCTGAGCTTTGAGAGCGTGAAGTCGCGCCTTGATCGCGAACAATCGCTGTCGTTTCTTGAGTTCAACTACATGATCCTGCAGGCCTATGATTTTCTGGAGCTCAACCGTCGCTATGGCTGCCTTTTGCAGATGGGCGGTTCGGATCCATGGGGCAACATCGTCAACGGCATCGACCTGACCCGGCGGGTGCTGGAGACTGAGATTTACGGACTTACCACTCCGCTGCTGACCACGTCGGACGGGCGCAAAATGGGCAAATCTCAGGGCGGTGCCATCTGGCTCAACGGGGACATGCTGTCGTCTTATGAGTTCTGGCAGTTCTGGCGCAACACGACGGATGCAGACACTGGCAAGTTCCTGAAACTATTCACCGAATTGCCGGTGGAGGAATGTGAGCGCCTCGGTGCGCTTGAAGGGTCAGAGATCAACGCCGCCAAGATCATCCTCGCCAACGAGGTCACGACGTTGTTGCACGGTGCAGAGGCCGCAGCCGCTGCGGAGGCGACGGCGCGCGAAGTGTTCGAAAAGGGCGGAGTGGGCGACGATCTGCCCACGCTGACGCTCTCCGCCGAAGACATCGGGGACGGCATTTCCATCGTCCAGCTGATCGTGAAATCCGGGCTTGCAGGGTCCGGCAAAGAGGCCAAACGCCTGATTGCGGAAAACGGGGCCAAGATGAACGATGCGGCGCTCACGGATGCAGGGCTGATGATGGACGCTGCCGCCTTGGCCACGCCTGTCAAACTGAGCGCGGGCAAAAAACGGCACGCCTTGGTGCAAATCGGCTAGCGCCTTTACCCAAGATTAACCCTGTTAGGGCCAAATCGGGGCATGTTTGATCATGCCCCGGTTCAAAACGATCACGCTTTGATGCAAGATCCCGCCTTTGCCCGCGCGCTGAGGCTGTGTGGGCAATCTCCGCTGCACCTCTCCGGCGGGCTTATGGTCCTTCGGCGTCACTTTGCGGGGGTGCCTGTGGCGATGATCCCACGTGCATCTCCGCCGCCTGATCTGCGGACGCAGTTGCGCGCGGCTGGCCTGCACCGCACTCCGCTGATCTTGTCCCCTGACCAACCCGCTGATCTGCCCTTCGCCCTGCGGCTGCGAAAACCGCGGCAGATTGCGATGCTCGACCTGCACCCCTCGCCTGAGGCTCTGCGCGCGGGCCTGCATGCCAAATGGCGCAATCAACTGCGTCAGGCCGAGGGGACACGGCTCAAGGTGCGTTGCACCCATCTGCCGCCCGACCCAGATACGCCTGTCTTGCGCGCCGAGGCACTGCAATCAGGCAGGCGCAACTATGCCAATTGGCCTGCCCCGCTCACGGCGGCCTTTGCCTCCGTCGCACCAAACCAGACGCATATGTTTTGTGCGCTGGATCAGGGCCAGACTGTTGCGACGATGCTGTTTCTGACCCACGGCAGCACTGCCACCTACCACATCGGCCACATCACGCCTGCGGGCAAAGCGCATTGCGCGCATAACTTGTTGATGTGGGAGGCAATGCAGCGGTTGCGGCGGCACGGGATCAGCCAGCTTGATCTGGGACAGTTGAACCCAAATACAGAAACGATTGACCGCTTCAAGCTCCGCGCTGGGGCGCAGGCCCGCGCAACTGGCGGAACGCATCTCTACTGGCGCCCCCTGGCACGGGGCTAGCCTCCCGCCTTTTCCTCAAGCAGCAGCCATTCTTCCTCTGACGCTGAGAGCTTTTCCTGACGTTCTACAAGGGCTTGTGTCGCTTTGTTAAACTTGACAGGCTCACGGGTGAAAAGCTCAGGATCGGCAAGCAGCCCCTCCAGTTTCCCGATTTCCGCCTCCAGCCGCTCAAGCTCGGCAGGCAGGGCTTCCAGTCGGTGCTTTTCAGTAAAGCTCAGGCCCTTTTTCTCAGCCTTCTTTGGCGCAGCCTTTGCTGCAGCCGCTTTCTTGCTTTCGGCAACACTGGTCGCGAAATCGTCCTGTCCACGTTGCGACAGATAGTCGGTCCAGCCGCCCGCATAGACGGTCGCGCGCCCGTCCCCTTCCATGGCAATTGTGGTGGCCGCCACCCGGTCGAGGAAGTCACGATCGTGGCTGACGAGAATAACCGTGCCGTCATACTGCCCCAGCAGTTCCTGCAGCAGATCGAGCGTTTCAACATCGAGGTCGTTCGTCGGTTCATCCAAGACCAGCAAATTGCTCTCGCGGGCCATGATCTTGGCCAGAAGCAGCCGCGCCTTTTCTCCGCCCGACAGGGACCGGACAGGCGCGCGCGCCTGCGCCTCATCAAAAAGAAATTCCTTCAGGTAGCCGACAACATGCTTGGGATTGCCGCGCACCAACACCTGATCGGCCTTGCCTGACACACGCATGTCCGGATCCCCCGTCAGCGAATCCCAAAGCGACATGTCGCCATCAAGCTGCGCGCGCGCCTGATCAAAGAGCGCCAGCGCAAGGTTTGTTCCCAGAGACACCGTGCCCGTATCGGGTTCTTCCTTCCCGATCAGCATGTTCAGCAGCGTCGTTTTGCCAACCCCATTGGGACCAACCAGCGCAATCCGGTCGCCGCGCTGCACCTTAAGAGAGAAATCCGTGACAATGCGTTTTTCCCCAAATCCTTTGGAAATCCCCACCGCCTCAATCACTTTGCGGCCCGATTTTGGGCCGGCCTCCAGCGCCATTGCTGCGGCCCCTTGCCGGCTGATCTGCGAGGCACGCTCCGCGCGCAGATCCTGCAAGGCACGCACGCGCCCCTGATTGCGTTTACGCCGGGCTGAAATGCCCCCAACAGCCCACCGCGCCTCGGCCTTGATCTTGCGATTGAGCTTGTGCCGCTGGGTGTCTTCCTCTTCCCAGACCGTATCCCGCCAGGCTTCGAATGCCGTGAAACCCTTTTCCTGACGGCGCACCATTCCCCTGTCAATCCAGAGGGTTGCGCGGGTCAGTTCACGCAGAAACGCACGGTCGTGGCTGATGATGACAAACGCCGTTCGCGTGGATTTCAGCTCCTCTTCGAGCCAGCGGATCGCCTCAATATCAAGGTGGTTGGTCGGCTCATCCAGCAGCATCAGCTCCGGCTCTTCGGCCATTAGCCGCGCCAGCGCCGCGCGCCGCCGCTCGCCCCCGCTGGCCGTGGCCACGGGGCGGTCCGGATCAAACTTCAGACCTGCGCCTGCGCGCTCCACGCGGTACATCTCAGAGGGTTCCAATGTGGCAGAGGCAAACTCACCCAGCGTCTCATATCCGCTTAGATCAGGATCCTGTTCCATGTAGCCCACCGACACCCCCGGCCCGGCCACCACATCGCCGCGGTCAGGCTCAACCAGCCCGCCCATGACCTTCATGAGGGTCGATTTGCCCGAGCCGTTGCGCCCGACCAAGGCCACGCGGTCCCCCGGCTGAACAACAAGCGAGAGGTCCTCAAACACAGGATCGCCCCCGAAAGTGAGAGAGATGTCATTGAGTTGTAAAAGCGGTGCACGTGCCATGATTGCCAGCTATGCCGCGCGCGCGGGCAGGTCAATGGCCGAAGGCTAAACCAGCGCGCGCAATATCCGTTTGCGCCGTTCAGGGATCGCACCGATCTCAAGCCCGGTAAAGACATGCAGCGTGTTCATCTGGTGGTCCACCACCGCATGATCACTGACCCAGCCGCCCATCAACAGATAGGTCCGCAGCAAGGGCGGCATGCGCAGCATCGCCTTTTTGGGGTCCGGTTTGCGCCGCAGCCGTGCGGCATAGCGAAACACATCCGGAGCCTTCACCCGCGGCAACCAGCGTTTGGGGGCCAAGTGGCGCGCCCGCAGCATGGCAAAAGCATCAAGGTACTCTGACGTCTCAATCCCGGCAAAGGACGAACACCCAAAGAGCAGTTGCACATTGTCCCGGTCCACCAGCTCTGTCATGGCCGCCCATGCGACACGCAGAATGTCCGGATCGCAGCGGTCAGGGTCCACGCAAAAGCGGCCCAGTTCAAGCATACGCCCCTCATAGGCTTCAAGCGCGCTCAGTTCATAGTATTGCGCCGCATAACTCTGGCTCAGGCTTGCCCCATCAAGGGTCAGCAGCCGATAACAGCACACAAGCGTGCCATCCGAGATGTCTTCGACCAGAAAATGCGATGCACTGGCATCAAAAGCGTCGACATCCGGCCCCTCCCGCAGATCAAAGCACCGGGCGCGCAAGGCCTGTGCTGCGGCAATGTCAGCGGATGTTTGTGCCGCTCTGGCACGGTATCTGCCTTTGACGAGGGCTGTCATGCCGTGTGACCCTGTCCCTTTGGCGCACTCCAGATGGGCACAAAAGGTCCGCGCGTCATCTCATCAGCCGCCAAATCCGGCAGGGTTGAACCGACCGATGTTGCCCAAAAGCTGACGCAGGAAGGATTTGTCGTTGACCGTCGACGAGGTGACGCGCCGCGACAAGGTGACAACCTGCCCACGTTCAAGCCCAAAGCGTTCGACGTTCTGGACCACACCGGCATCGCTAAAGCTGATGGCGACAACTTGGCGGTCAATTTCCTGTGGGGCGAAGGGGCCAACGGCGCGCGTCCGCATGCGTACGTAGTAATAGCCGCTGTTGTCGAGCACCCCGGCAGAGCCCGGCACACCCACCTTGTCCGCCACCGTCTGGCGCGTGTCACTGCCCACTTCGACCAATGACAGGTCTTCTTCGGGCGGGATATAACCGTGGTTGCGAAACTGAGGAGAACAGGCCGCAACGCCCATGGTCAAGACGACAAGGGCGGCCTGAAAAGCCCGGCGGCCGGTTCGGCGTGTGCTGCGCATTGTGTCTGCCCTCTTGCCCTTGGTAGTCATGGCTTTTACTCCGCATACACCAAGCAGCACCCAGTGTTCAAGAAACGAAAGTTGACCCGATATGGCGCGAACCCCTCCAAGTGCCACCGCGATGCGGGTGGCGGACCTGTCCCAAAGCGCTGAAAACGCGTTTTCCGTGCGCCCGAGCGCCGAAGACCTGAGTGCTATGGCGCTCCAATATGACTTTTCTGCGCTGCGCAAAGTTAGTTTCGTCGGAAAGCTCGTCCCGTTGGGCGACACAGACTGGCAGCTTGAGGCACGTCTGGGCGCGACGGTGGTGCAGCCTTGTGTTGTCACCCTAGAGCCTGTCACCACACGGATTGACGTGGATGTCCGCCGGCAGTTTATCCGCGATTTCGATGAGCCGGATGAGCCCGAGGCAGAAATGCCGGAGGATGACACATCCGAGGCGCTTGGCACATGGATTGATCCGGCCCTCGTGATGCAAGAAGCACTGGTGCTGGCCGCCCCCGACTATCCGCGCAAAGACGACGCAGAGCTTGGGCAGATGGTCTATACAAAGCCCGGTGAGGCCCCGATGACAGACGAAGACGCAAAACCCTTTGCCGGGCTTGCCGATCTCAAGAGCAAGCTGGAAAACGGCGGCGATAGCTGATGCCGGGGACGCGCCCCAAAAACCGCTTGCGCCTTGCCGTTTTCGCAGTATTTTGCCGCCCTCACCCGAATTAAGGTTGGACAATACACGCAGCTTTGCCTAAAGCGGCGGAACACCCTGACCGGGACCCAATGAAACACGGGGGCAGCGCGCCAAACTAACACGTGCGTCCCCCCCTCAGATGACAAAGGCACCAGACATGGCTGTCCAGCAGAATAAAGTTTCCAAGTCGCGCCGCAACAACCGCCGGGCGCACGATTCGCTCTCTGCCGCGAACCCGAACGAATGCTCAAACTGTGGTGAGCTGAAGCGCCCGCATCACATTTGCGCGGCCTGCGGTCACTACGACGACAACGAAGTTGTTGCTCTGACAGAAGAGATCGACCTGGAAGACGACGCCGCCTAAGATAGGCCATCGATTTCGCAAAGATCATATGAGGCATTCGCACCCATGACGGCTCCGACCGATCAACAAGACGCGAATGCCGACGCCCAAAGCACAGGGCGCACCCTGATATCCGTGGATGCCATGGGGGGTGATGAGGGCCCGGCAGCTGTTGTTGCCGGGTGTTCTTTGTCTGCCAAGATCAATCCTGACATTGCCTTTGTGCTGCATGGTGATTCTGCGCAGCTCAAGGCGCTTGTGGCCAAACGGCCAGAGCTGCAGGGCATTTGCGATGTGCGCCACACCGAAGATGTGGTGACGATGGACGACAAACCCAGCCAAGTCGTGCGCACTGGCAAGGCCACCTCCATGTGGTCGGCCATCGAATCGGTGCGTTCCGGTGAAGCTGCTGTGGCGGTGTCCTGCGGCAACACCGGTGCCCTGATGGCGATGTCGATGATCCGCCTGCGCAAACTGCCTGGGGTGAACCGCCCTGCGATTGCCGTCCTTTACCCTTCTGCCAACCCACAAGGGTTCAACGTCATGCTGGACGTGGGCGCAGACATTCGCGCTGATGCGGATGATCTGATGCGCTTTGCGCTGATGGGAATTTCGTATGCGCGCAATGGCATGGACCTGCCGCGCCCGCGCGTGGGGTTGCTGAATGTCGGCACCGAAGAGCACAAAGGCCGGACCGAACTCAAAGAAGCCTACGATCTGATTCGCGACCAACAAGAGGGCGCGGGTTTTGAATTCATCGGTTTCGTTGAGGGCGGCGACATCTCAGGCGATGTGGCAGATGTCATTGTCACAGACGGCTTCACGGGCAACGTGGCGATCAAGACGGGCGAAGGGACCGCAAACCTTGTCGGCAGCCGCCTGCGCGAAGCCTTTGGATATTCGCTTTGGTCGCGCATCGCCTCGGTGTTGGCCTATCCATCGTTGCAACGTTTGCGGATCAAGATTGATCCGCGCCGCGTCAACGGCGGCGTGTTTCTGGGCCTGAACGGCACAGTGGTGAAATCTCATGGGTCTGCGGATGCCACTGGGGTTTCCGCCGCGATCAAACTGGCCGCACAACTGGCGCAGAACCAATTCAATGACAAGCTGGCCGCCCGCGTCGCCGCCACACTACCGGCTGAGGAGACGCCAGAATGACCACCCGTGCCGTTGTGATTGGCTGTGGCCACTACCTGCCCTCTCGCGTGGTGGAGAATGCCGAATTTGAAGCTACCCTGGACACCAATGACGAATGGATCCGCTCCCGCTCTGGCATTGAACGCCGCCACTTCGCCGCCGAAGGCGAGACGACGTCGAGCATGGCAACCGCCGCCGCAAACGCGGCTCTGCAAGATGCCGGACTTGAGGCGAATGACGTGGACGCGATCATTTTGGCCACATCGACCGCAGACCTGACCTTTCCTTCGGCCGCAACCATGGTGCAGGCACAACTGGGCATGACAAGCGGCTATGCCTTTGATATTCAAGCTGTTTGCGCCGGATTTGTCTTTGCCCTCAGCAATGCGAATGCGCTGATCATGTCGGGTCAGGCCAAGCGCGTGCTGGTGATCGGGGCAGAAACCTTCAGCCGGATCATGGACTGGACAGACCGCGCCACCTGCGTGCTTTTCGGCGATGGTGCCGGCGCGTTGCTGCTGGAAGCGCAGGAAACACAGGGCGATCCGTCGGACCGTGGTATCATGGCGACCGACCTGAATTCTGACGGGCGACACCGGGACCTGTTGTATGTGGATGGTGGGGTCAGTACGGGCACGACAGGGTATCTGCGCATGCAGGGCAATCAGGTTTTCCGTCATGCGGTGGCCAAGCTTGCCGCGACTGCGACCACCGCGATGGAACGTGCGGGCGTGCGCAGCGAAGACATCGATTGGGTTGTTCCGCATCAGGCCAATATCAGGATCATTCAGGGCACCGCCAAAAAGCTGGGCCTGCCTATGGAAAACGTGGTTGTGACCGTGCAGGACCATGGCAATACTTCTGCGGCCTCCATCCCGCTGGCACTTTCGGTTGGGCGCGCGCGCGGCCAAATCAAGCAGGGTGATCTAATCGTGACAGAGGCCATCGGCGGCGGTCTGGCATGGGGCGCGGTTGTCCTGCGGTGGTAACCCCTTGGGTCACGCATAAAGACGCCTGCGCAAGCCATTGATATTGACTCTGAAATTTGCCGCGGCCTAGAGTGGCGCAAAGAAGACGGGGGATGGAATGGCCGACAAGACTCTTACACGTATGGACCTCAGCGAGGCGGTGTTTAGCGAAGTGGGCCTGTCCCGCAACGAAAGCGCGCAGCTGGTGGAGTCCGTGCTCGATCACATGTCAGACGCGCTTGTCGCGGGTGAGCAGGTGAAAATCTCTTCGTTCGGGACATTCTCAGTGCGTGAGAAAACCGCCCGTGTGGGCCGCAACCCCAAGACCGGCGAAGAAGTGCCGATCAATCCGCGCCGGGTGCTGACGTTCCGTCCGTCGCACCTGATGAAAGACCGGGTCGCGGACGGCAACAAGTCCTGATCTGATGGCAAAGTCGCCAGACGCGTTCCGCACCATTTCCGAAGTCGCAGACTGGCTGGGCATTCAGGCCCATGTTCTGCGTTTTTGGGAAAGCAAGTTCACACAAGTGAAACCAGTGAAACGTGCGGGTGGCCGGCGGTATTACCGCCCCAATGACATGTTGCTGTTGGGCGGGATCAAACAGCTTTTGCACGAGGATGGCCTGACCATCAAAGGCGTGCAGAAGATTTTACGCGAAGAGGGCATGAGCCACGTCTCCGGAATGTCTCCACCTTTGGATGAGTTGACGCAGTCACAGCTTGCCGATCAGGAAGACGTTGTCGAAATTGCCGTGGTTCCGGAAACCGTGGAAGAAAAAGGCGTGGTGCTGAACTTCGAGAGCGGTGCTGCGAAAGAAGCGGCAGCTGAGGTTGAGGACGAAGTTCCGGCACCCGACGATCAAGCGCCAACACCTGAGGCCGTAGAAGAGGCCCCGGAACCGGAGCCAGCGGAAGTGGAAACGCAACCTGATGTGGTTTCGGCACCGGACGTTGCGGAACCGGACGTTGCAGAACCAGACGTTGCAGAACCCATTGTCGAAGAGCGTGTCGAGACAAACGCAGAAGCGGAAGCCCCTGCGGTCGCGCCAGAGCCGGATGCACCAGAGCCGAAAGTGTCGACACAAACTGCGCCGCAGCCAGAGCCGGATGCACCGACGCAAATCGCGGCAGAGCCGGAAGCGCCAACGCAAAGCGCACCAGAGCCAGAGCCAGAGCCAGAGCCAGAGCCAGAGCCAGAGCCAGAGCCAGAGCCAGAGCCAGAGCCAGAGCCAGAGCCAGAGCCAGAGCCAGAGCCAGAGCCAGAGCCAGAGCCAGAGCCAGAGCCAGAGAA
>JBGCDV010000038.1:0-165145 GCA_045105735.1 Sulfitobacter sp.
ATGCCGGGGTTGGCGATGCTCAGCTCGGCAAAGGGGATGTCGCTCTCCACCACAACGGCCCGGTTCATGGGGACGCTCAGGATGGAGTTGGTGCCCTTTTTGACCACACGCACTGTTTCCGCCTGGGCGGAACCCGTAGACGTCAATGCCAGCGGCGCGGCACTCAAGGTCAGCCCTACGAGGGCTGCTTTCAGGAATCTGTCGATTTTCATGTGACCTGCCTTTTTGATCACGCCTCAGAGATGGGTCTTATCGCCCGTCGTTTGGATCACTGTGCGTCAGTTTGGATTTTATTGCAAGAATCAAGGTGTTCCTTGCGTTTGTTTATGTGGATAAATGGCAACAGAGCCATCATACGCAAAGCGCCGCCCGAAGGCGGCGCAGTGACAAGTTGTTGGGAACACCGTGTATTTCCGGTGTCAGTTGGTGCAGGGGATGGGCAGTTCGACCACCTCGGCCCCGCGTCGTGTGCGGATTGTACAGACCTTTTCCTTGGCAACTTCGGCCTGCACCTCTTCTGCGGCGATGCCCAGAAGCGACCGCTGGTCAACTTCGATGGCGGATGCCACGGTGTCGTCTTCGGCACCAACAAGGGACAAGGACAGCTTGCCGGTTGATTGCGCCTGAGCCAATGCCGCAACCTGTTGCGGATTGATGGCGACGGTCACCGTACGGGCAATCACGGCCTCGTTCAGGCTGCCGCCGGATTTCTGGTCAACCGCGATCAACTGCACGCCCGCTTCAATCAGCTTGGTCACCTCACCGGTGCCGGGTGCATTGCGGTCCACGTTAACGCGGCCTGTCCAATAGACGTCCACCCGGTCGCCGGGGCGCAAGAAACCAGACACACCGCTTGAGACGTCAACCTTGATGGTAAAGGCGCGCATACCGCGTTCGAGCCGTGAGGTGAGGCCCGTGTCTTCACCGGGCTCGGTGACTTTCAAAGCAAGGATTGCCTCATCTTTCTCGATGGCACGCAAAACAACACGCAATTCGTCTGTGTTTTCCGGAAACAGATCCGTCATCTCAAGAAACGCGCCCTCCGGGATCGCATTCTCGGGCCACGCAACTTCTCGCACGTCCTCTGGGCTCAGGCGTTGGCCGTATCTCAGCGGGCCTTCTGCAACAAAGACTGACTTTGTGGAGACCACTTTGGCCAGCGCGGCCTGAGCCTGTGCGTTTGCGGCCTGATACTGCGCAATCCGATCCTTGGCCAGATACACAGCCCCGCCGGCAAGCGCGATGCCTACTAACAGGACAAGTCCAAATACCATCCGCATGTCATATACCTCATATTGCTGATCGAGCCCGGGTTGGTCCCGGCGCCTCTGCGTCATTTCGACAATGACCTTGGATTGTGGCCATTGTTTGCCGCATGCGTGAAAAGGATGCGGCGTGTCTGGATTGGGCCGGAGGGGCCCAAAAACGGGGAAACCGGCCATTTCGGCCAGTTTGCTTTAAAAAAGAAACCGGCCACGTGGGCCGGTCTGCTTTTCGCTTGGATTTACATCTCTCCGGCTGTTGAGCCTGTCAAATAGCCACCGACCCCATCACCGACATCATCTGTCGGGCCCTGGATCGCGAATATGACGACCACGGCCAGCGAAACAACTGCTGCGGTCAGGACGACCCAATCCACGGTAACAGCGCCATCTTCGGAGCGCAAAAATGTCTTTAGGTGCTGTTTCATGGTAAATCCTATAATTCAAAAGGGTATTCACATTGAAAGGCCGCGCGCTGTCTGGCAGAGCGCGGCCCCCAAGCTCTAGATCAAGCTCGTAAGCCTAACTTAGTTAGGGTTACGACCGTCCAGGAATGTACCGGTGTTTGCGGTCAGGTTGGACGCGCCGGTCTGGATGGAAGAGTAAGCAGCAACGGCCAGGCCAACAACGGCGGCTGTCAGCACAACCCAGTCAACAGTCACAGCACCGTCTTCGTCTTTGCGGAAGTTTTTGATAAAGTTCATCATGGTATGTCCCTCCAAGGATCATGTAAGTTTTCAGTTTCTACCCTGCCGTCCTTGCTGGCTGCCGTTTCTCTCAGTTGGCGGCCTGTCCGACTTGGTATGACGCTATATAGACGTTTGAATGGGGCATGAATTTGGCGGCAATTGTGACTTTTTCGTTTACGATGGAGAATTTCCGGAAAAAATACATAACATACTGATTTTGAAGTGAAAATTCGGAACAAGAAAAGCGGATTGATTTAAACTTTAGTGTTTTGGACCTCAAATAAGGCAAGATCGCCATGTTCTGAGCCATGATTGGGTGGTTTGAAGCGGGGCTTTGTGAGATATTTCGCAAAAAGCAAAGCTGAAAAAGCAGTAGAGCAGGCAGGCATGACCAAAGTTTTATCATTTACGCTGTGCGCAGTATTGAGCTGCGTGAGCCCGTTGGCCGCCGAAGGGCCAAAACCCTTCCCGGAATTCAGCGCCAAGCGGGTCAAGCCGCCCAAATCCGGTTCTACCAACCGCATCAAGATCCAGATTGCGCCAGAAGCACCACAAAGCCAGACCGAGACTGCAGCCGTAGCACCCGCCGCGCCAAGTGCCGGACGCGCTGATGGCGGAACACCCGGTCAGTATGATTGGTTCTGGGACAAAATCTCACCCGATGCGGCGAAATCCGGCCCAGGAAGGTTGCAGTTGGCAGTGGCGACGATGGCGGCGTCACCGGGGAAAATACCTGCACCCCGTTTGCAGCAAATGCAGGACATCGCCAAGGTCAACGGCGTTGACATCCTGCGCGCAACGCTGGGCACACAGATATCCCCGGCTTTGGTATTGGCGGTCATCACGGTTGAATCTGCTGGTAAGGCGGATGCGGTCAGCCGCGCAGGTGCGCAAGGCTTGATGCAGCTTATGCCCGATACTGCCACGCGTTTTGGCGTGGGCGACAGCATGGTGCCAAAAGAAAATATCACGGGCGGCGTCAAATACCTCAACTGGTTAATGGAGGAGTTCGACCGCGATCCGATACTCGTCCTGGCAGGGTACAATGCCGGCGAAGGATCCGTGCACAAACACGCAGGCGTGCCACCCTTTGCGGAGACGCGTGACTACGTGCCCAAGGTGTTGGCAGCGTTTCAGGTGGCAAAGGGCCTGTGCAAGACACCACCCGAGTTGATCAGTGACGGTTGTGTCTTTGCTGCGATGAAGTGAGCCATTGTGATCTTGAAGAACATGCTGATCTTGAAAAAATTGAGCGCGCAAGCGCGCATGACATTATAGAGTAGGGGGCTTCAGGCTCACCCTCCCAGAGGATCATGAGCCGCCTTTGCCTGATCTCTGCCATGTCAGAGCAGCATCCGCTTCCCAAGAGAAATAGCCGTATCCCGCTGTCGCGGGGCCCTCGGCGATTTCTCTTGGCAACCGGATGCTGCCCCGACCTGACGTTCTCAAGCGAAGGCGGCTCCGTCCCAGAGGGAAGGGGGCGTGGCCCGCGGGAGAGCTTAAACCAGTGTCGCCTGCGTCGCAGCCTTGAGTTCATCTTCGGTGATGCCGTCCGCGCATTCGACGATGCGCAGGCCACCTTCGACCACATCCAGAACGCCCATGTTCGTGATGATCCGGTCCACCACGCCCTTGCCAGTCAGGGGCAGGGTGCATTCAGTAAGCACTTTGCTGTCGCCGTGTTTGTTGGTGTGGTCCATGACGACAATCACGCGGCCAACCCCTGCGACCAGATCCATGGCACCGCCCATGCCTTTGACCAGCTTGCCAGGGATCATCCAGTTGGCCAAATCGCCGTTTTCAGCCACTTCCATCGCGCCAAGGATCGCGGCTGCGATCTTGCCGCCCCGGATCATGCCAAAACTGGTGGCACTGTCGAAGTAGGCGGTGCGCGCCAGTTCGGTGATGGTTTGTTTGCCCGCGTTAATCAGATCGGGGTCTTCGTCGCCCTCAAACGGGAAAGGGCCCATGCCCAGCATCCCGTTTTCTGATTGCAGGGTGATGTCCTTGTCGCCCACGTAGTTGGCCACCAGCGTCGGAATGCCAATACCGAGGTTCACATACATGCCGTCCTCAAGTTCCTCAGCGGCGCGGGCAGCCATCTGGTTGCGGTCCCATCCTTTGATTGCGTCGGACATCAGGCGATCCTTTCGTTATGTGTGGTGTTTTCTGTCGTGGATGTGGCTGTTGCAAGCTGTTCGGCATAGGCGCGCAGCATCGCAAGGCCAAAGTCATCGTTCATGTGCCGGTGATCGGTTTTGGGCAGAACGCCCGCGTCATTCATCGCAGCGGCGCGGGCAGCAAATTCTGGTTTGGTGGCGAATGGCCCGGCATTCAGTGCATCGGGTTGGTTCAGAAGGTGATGGCCATGGCCGCGCAAGGCTGCGTTCAGAGCCTTGAGCCAGATGTCGACCACCCAAGCAGCATCGGGTCTGCCCCAGAATTCTTGCAAGAGCCTTGCAAGCTCAAATCCCGGCGCGCGTTCTACAATGCTGGTTGCGGGGTAAGGGGCCATGGCAAAGGTCACAGGCCGGTTCAACGCGGCCACATTTGCGGCCGCCTCATCGACGGACGCTTGCGTGACGGACATGATCGTGTCGCGAAGCATTGCCTCTCCCATCAGGCGGGTACGCCCCATGCGCATCCCTTCGAGGATGTCATGCTCCTCCAGCAGCAACGGGAAATGCGTGAAGGCAAAGCGGTGCCCCACCATCAGCAGATGGTCATATGCGGTTGTATCGATCGTGGCTTGTCCGTTGACGGTTTCCGACAGCGCGCGATCCGCATCGTCGCGGTAGGGCACAGTAAACACGCCAGCTTCGTCGATCTTGCCCCCCAGGAACAATGGGCCACGCAGGCCAAAGAAGGAAAGCTCCAGCGCGGGGTTTTCCTGAGCAAAGGTTTCTGCAGCGTTTTTATAGGCGGCGACATGGCTGGACCCGATGATCAAGACCCGCGTCATTTGCGAAACGCCTCCAGCAGTTCTTCTTCGCAAATCAAACCATCATCTGTGTCGACATCGACGGTGGCTTTGGCTGGCGGTTTGGAGGGCGAATTGCCTTTGCCTTCATGGGTACCAAGGAACGTGCGCATTACACGCCGCACGCCGCGTGGTTTGACGCTGCGCAGATTGCTCTCAAAAAACCGTGCGCCACCGGGGTGGGAGGCCACAATCTCGTAGCTGGGAAAGTAGTCGATGTCGTCGAAGTCTTCACACAGTTCTCCGGCCACAGTGCGCAGCACGGATTTGGAATAGACAGTTGCGGGCAGGACATGATCGTCGCTGGCTGTGGCGGTCAGTGGCACGGGGCTCACTGTGAGCAGAAACTTCACCTCAGGGTTCGCCGCCTGAAAGACTTCGCGCACTTTGAGGAAGTCCTTGCGGATCTGATGACTGCGGAAATTGACGAAACCGTGGACATCCGCGTCAATCTGCCCCGCGATGGTGCCTGGAGCGGTTGGATAGACTGTGCCGCTTGGCACATGCTGCCACGTTTCCGTCAGGCCAAGGGTAAAGACCACCATCCCGGTTTGCGCCACCGCTTCGCGTACGGCACCAAGGTGGGCGGCGCGCGCTTCGATCACGTGATCCGCCGTGGCCAGCCCGCCGGGTGTCATACCGGGGCGCAGGGCATCATAAAAACGGCCGTCTCTTTCCCACACGGGGTCTGCGGGCTTGAAGGTGCCAAACGCCTCCTGCAACAACTGCAAGAACTGGCGCATGGTATAGATGTTGCCAAAGCGCGCAGAATAGAGCCGGTAGCCGTGGCGGTGTGCTACTGTATCTGGCACGAAGCCCGGCACAGGTTCTGTATCAATGACCGCGTATCCCGCGCCAGCCAGCGTTCGACCCACATGCTGTGCAAAACAGCTGCCGGCAGTAAAGATCGGAAGGTCTTTGGTGATTTCAAACTTGGGACGGTAGATGTCAGGGGGCGGATAGCTGCCGGCCTCAACAACGCCCGCGCGCCAAAACGCCCGATCGTCCAGCCCCTGATAGGGGCTGACGACGGGTTCAGCTTGGGGCGATTTGGCCATCAGATCACATCACGCTTCGCGGGGACGGGTTGTGCGTTGTTCGATCCGTTTCTCATGCTCACCTTGGATAAGGCGATGCACATAGATGCCGGGCAGGTGGATCAAGTCAGGATCGAGTGTGCCTTTGGGCACGATTTCCTCAACCTCGGCGACGCAGATTTTGCCACACATGGCGGCAGGCGGGTTGAAATTGCGCGCGGTCTTGCGGAACACCAGATTGCCGGTCTCGTCAGCTTTCCACGCTTTAACGATTGAGAGATCCGCAAACAGCCCTTCTTCGAGGATGTATTCCTCGCCATTGAACTCTTTGACCTCTTTCCCGTCTGCAATGACCGTGCCCACACCCGTTTTTGTGTAGAACCCCGGAATGCCACAGCCGCCTGCGCGCATCCGTTCAGCCAGCGTTCCCTGGGGGTTGAACTCAAGCTCAAGCTCGCCTGAGAGGTATTGCCGCATGAATTCTGCGTTCTCACCTACATAAGAGCTGATCATCTTTTTGACCTGCTTGGTCTGGAGCAAGATACCGATGCCAAAATCATCGACGCCCGCGTTGTTAGATGCAAACGTGAGGTTCTTGGCCCCGTTCTCCTTGATGGCCTGCAACAGTAGCTCCGGAATGCCGCAAAGGCCAAAACCACCGGCTGCGATCAACATGCCATCAGCGAGCACACCATCGAGTGCCTCAGCGGCGGAACCATAGACTTTTTTCATGGGCGACATCCCTTTTCAGGTCATATTCATGTTGCCCTGTTTGTGACGCCGCATTGCGGCACTGTCAAACTGTTCGCCGTATATCCTGTCCCGCCATCCGTCAGCGACATGGCGGGACACGCGCGCAAAGGCTAGCTGTCTTTCTTGGCAGCTGTTTTCTTTGCCGTCGCGGCCTTCTTCTTTGGTGCTGCTTTCTTCTTTTTTGCGGCAGGCTTTTTCTTGGCGGCAACCTTCTTGCCGGATTTCGCGGCACGTTCATCGATCAGATGTACGGCCTGCGCCATGGTCAGCTCTTCGGGCTCGATCGTGTCAGGGATAGTTGCGTTGATCTTTTCCCATTTCACATAAGGCCCATATTTGCCCTTCATCACGTTCACCGGGCCGCCCACTTCGGGATGTTCGCCGAGCTCGCGCAACGGTTTGGCGGCTTGTCCACGCCCCCCGCGGCTGGCTACTTTTTCCGCCAGCAGTTGCACCGCGCGGTTCATGCCGACGGTAAAGACCTCATCAATGCCTTCGAGATTGGCATTGGTGCCGCCCCGATCGGAGGTTGAAGGCGCGTGTTTTAGATAAGGACCATACCGTCCGATATTGGACCAAACCATGATGCCGTCTTCGGGGTGCGGCCCGATTTCACGCGGCAGGCTCAACAACATGAGCGCGCGTTCCAGCTCCAGCTCCTCGGGTGGCCAATCCTTCGGGATCGACTGGCGGGGTGGCTTCTTGTTTTCCTCAGTCACCTCACCGCGCTGCACATAAGGACCAAAGCGCCCTTTGAAAACGCGGATTTCGTCGCCCTGATCCGTGCCCAAAAGCTTGCCATCTGGCGGAATAGCGGATGCCTCCGCCTCGGGGTTTGGCGGACCAAAGGGTCGGGTGTAGCGGCATTCAGGATAGCTGGAGCAGCCAATGAACGCCCCGCCGGACCGGGCGGTGCGCATCGACAGGCGGCCATTGCCACAATGCGGGCAAAGCCGCGGATCACCACCGTCTTCGAGCGGGGGAAACAGATGTGGCTCAAGCACATCGTTGATCTTTTCCAGCACTTCGGTGATGCGCAACTCTGATGTCTCACCGATTGCCGCAGAGAAATCGCGCCAGAACCGGCCGAGCACATCCTTATAATCCGCATCCGCCGCAGAAACTTTATCAAGCTGATCCTCAAGATCGGCGGTAAAGTCATAGCCGATGTATTTGCGGAAATAGTTTTCAAGGAAAGCCGTCACCAGCCGACCCTTGTCTTCGGGGATCAACCGCTGCCCCTCGCGGCGCACATATCCACGGTCCTGAATGGTCGTGACGATGCTGGCATAGGTGGACGGGCGGCCAATGCCGAGCTCTTCCATGCGTTTCACCAGGGTCGCCTCGGTATAGCGGGGGGGTGGTTGCGTGAAATGCTGCTCCGGCGTGACGGCGCGTTTGTCCATCTTGTCGCCATCACTGATCTGAGGCAGGCGCTTGTCGTCTTCGTCGACAACATCATCGCGGCCTTCCTCGTAGACGCGCAGGAAACCATCAAACAGCACAACCTGACCATTCGCGCGCAGGCCGACCTGACCATCCTTGGCCCCGATCTCAACCACCGTCCGCTCCATTTTGGCGGAGGCCATCTGGCAGGCCAAGGTGCGTTTCCAGATCAGATCATAGAGCTTGGCCTGATCGGATTCGAGCTTCAGGGAAGGCGCATCCTTGGCCATGTCGGTGGGCCGGATACATTCGTGCGCCTCTTGCGCGTTCTTCGCCTTGTTTTTGTAAATCCGCGGCTCACCGGGCACATAGTCGGCCCCATAGCGATCCTTGATCGCGTCGCGGGCCATTGTCACCGCTTCGGGGGCCATGTCGATGCCATCGGTTCGCATATAAGTAATGTGGCCCGCCTCATAGAGCCGCTGTGCGGTGGACATTGTCTGCCGTGCACCCATGCCGAACTTGCGGCTGGCCTCTTGTTGCAAAGTCGAGGTCATAAAGGGGGCGGAGGGATTGCGGCTTGCCGGCTTTGCCTCAACAGAAGTGACGCTGAGGTCGCGTGACGTGATCGCCTGGACCGCCATTTCGGCCTGCGTGGCATCCGCCAAATCGAATTTGTCGAGCTTTTTGCCGGCCAGCGTGGTCAGGCGCGCTTCGAACTCCTGGCCGCGCGGTGTGGTGAGCAAAGCCTTGACGCTCCAGTATTCGCGCGCCCGAAACGCCTCGATCTCCATCTCCCGCTCAACAATGATGCGCAGTGTCACCGATTGCACGCGGCCAGCGGATTTCGCGCCCGGCAGCTTGCGCCAGAGCACAGGCGAGAGGTTGAAGCCAACGAGGTAGTCCAGCGCGCGACGGGCAAGATATGCCTCCACCAGCGGCATGTCGACCTGACGCGGATTTTGCATCGCATCCGTCACGGCGGCCTTGGTGATCTGGTTGAACACCACGCGGCTGACGGGCGTGTCTTTCTTGATGGATTTGCGCTTGGTCAGCGCCTCCTGCAAATGCCAGCTGATCGCCTCCCCCTCGCGGTCGGGGTCTGTCGCGAGGATCAGTGCGTTGTCATCCTTGAGCGCATCGGCAATCGCTTTGACATGTTTTTTGCTGTCGGAGGCGACCTCCCATTTCATGTCAAATTCGTTTTCCGTGTCCACCGAACCATCCTTGGGCGGCAGATCGCGCACATGCCCATAAGACGCCAAAACGGTGTAGTTGTCGCCAAGATACTTGTTGATCGTTTTGGCTTTAGCCGGGGATTCGACAACAACAACTGGCATAAATTCAAGCACCTTAGGTAAAATAGTGGGCGGGTCTTTGCGGTGTCACATGTGGGATTGGACGGGGTATTGTCAATGCGGCAGCTTCGCGAATGGCGGTGAACTTTGCGTATCGCACGTCAAAATTCCAGAAGGTGACTGCGTGTTCTGCGCATGTTTTGCGGAGGAAAGATGCTTTTGTTTCCCAAGCTAAGCCAGCAGCTCAGACCACCTTGGCCAGCAGCCCACCTGGTTTGCGCGCGATCTGTCCATCAAGCTCAAGATCGACAAGGGCCGGTGCCACTTGAGCGGCAGGGGCCTGCAAGTCTCTGATCAACTGGTCCTCGGCGACCGGGGCAGGGCCCAGGCGTGACAGGATTTGCAGGTGCAATGCGGCGGTCTCTCTCAAGGTGCGGGGTTGGGGCTTGGGCTCAGGCGCGCTCAGCGGCAATTCGGGCGCAATTTGATCGGGTGTCGCGTGTTGGGGGGCACCGATGGCCTCAATCACATCAGCGGCAGAGCGGATCAGCGTTGCACCATCGCGCAACAGCATGTTGCACCCAGAGGCCCGCGCATCAAACGGGTGTCCCGGCACGGCCAGCACATCGCGGCCTTGGTCCAGTGCATCGCGTGCAGTGATCAGGCTGCCGGACTTCGCGGCCGCCTCGACCACAATGGTCGCCCGAGACAGGCCAGAGATGATTCTATTGCGGCTGGGAAAATGCCGCGCCATGGGTTGCAGGCCGATCGGTTGTTCAGACAGGCGCAGGCCAGAGGCTGCGATGGACTGTGCAAGCTCGGTGTTCTCGGCCGGATACATGACGTCGACACCGCCCGCTTGTACCGCGATTGTGCCAGTCTCCAGGGCCGCTTGATGTGCTGCGGCGTCGATGCCGCGTGCAAGGCCGGAGACCACGACAAACCCTGCCTCCCCCAAATCGCGGGCCAGTGCCTTTGCCATCCGGGTGCCCAGGGACGACGCGTTGCGCGCCCCCACGAGCGAGATCATGGGCCGGGACAACAAAGATGTATCGCCCATGACCCACAGGAATGGCGGGGCATCGGAGATTTCGGACAGTGCTTCAGGATATGGGTTTTGACCCATGACAACCAGTTGCGCGCCAATGGCCCGGGCGTTGTTGAGCTCTGCCTGAACGACCCCTTCAGGGCAGATATGGTAGCCTGCAACGCCCGCGGCGCGCGCTACCTCCGGCAGCGCGGCCAGCGCGTTCTGCGCAGTGCCGTGTTCAGTCAGCAGTCGTTTATACGTGGATATTCCGACCCGGCGCGAGCGCAACAGACGAAGCCGGGCAAACTGTTCATCTTCCGGGGAGGGTGGGAGTGGGGGGTGAGTGGAAGAAGGAGTGTAGTCCTTGTCAGTCATCCCGTGTCTCCGTCCGTTGCAGAATCAGGTATAGGTCGCGTTGGTTAACAGGGAATGAATCAATTCATGCTATTGTCAGATAACTTTGTGGTACCCGTTGGGCGGGTATCAGACCAAATCGCGGCCGAACGGTTACGCGGCTGAACCACCGACCGTCAGCCCCCCGATCATCAGCGTTGGCTGGCCTACCCCAACAGGCACCCACTGTCCTTGTTTGCCGCAATTGCCCATCCCGGGGTCAAGTGCAGGATCATTGCCGATGGCGCGTATCTGTTTGAGCGCGGTCGCACCGTCCCCGATAAGCGTGGCCCCTTTGACCGGGGCACCCACCACACCGTTTTGCACGCGGTAGGCCTCGGTACAGGAGAACACGAACTTGCCGTTGGTGATGTCGACCTGCCCTCCGCCGAACCCCACCGCATAGATACCATCCTTGAGGTCCGCCACGATGTCGCCGGGTGCTGTATCACCGCCCAGCATATAGGTGTTTGTCATCCGGGGCATTGGAATGTGCGCATAAGACTGACGCCGCCCGTTGCCCGTGCTCTTGACCCCCATCAGCCGCGCGTTCTGGCGGTCCTGCATGTAGCCGACGAGCTTGCCATCCTCGATCAGGACATTCTTCGCGCTGGGCGTCCCCTCATCATCCACAGAGATAGAGCCGCGTCGATCGGGGATCGTGCCGTCATCCAGCACAGTCACACCTTTCGCCGCAATCTGCTGGCCCATGAGACCTGCAAAGGCGGAGCTGCCCTTGCGGTTGAAATCACCCTCCAGCCCATGTCCGATGGCCTCATGCAATAGAATTCCGGGCCAGCCGGGGCCAAGCACCACGTCGAGCACACCTGCAGGAGCGGGCACAGCCTTAAGGTTGACCAGTGCGATGCGCAGCGCCTCGCGCCCTTTGGCCTGCCAGTCGGCTGGATCGAGCAATCCATCCAGCCCGATGCGGCCACCGCCCCCCGCACTGCCGCTTTCGCGCCTGCCATTGTGTTCAACGATCACCGACAGGTTCACGCGGGTCATCGGGCGCACGTCACGCACGCTGGTGCCTTCGGGGCGCAAAATCTCCACTTCTTGCAGACTGGCCGCAATTGAGGCGCTGACCTGCACGACCCTTGGATCGAGATCGCGCAAAAACGCGTCCATCTCACGCAAAGTTTCAACTTTTACCGGAAAAGACGCGCCCTCAATCGGGTCGGCATCCGTGTATAGACGCTTGTTTGTGCCCTCGGGCGCATCCGCCCACGTCCCGCCGCCACCCCCGACAGCAAGGCGCGTGGTTTCAGACGCGCGCCGCAAGGCAGCCTCAGAGATGTCGGTGGAATGGGCATAGCCTGCCACCTCCCCGCGCACCGCCCGCAGGCCGAATCCTTCGGACGCATCATAGCTGGCCGTTTTAAGCCGACCGTCATCAAACATCTGCGCCTCTGAGCGGCGGCGCTCCAGAAACAGCTCGCCATCATCCGCCCCGGCAACAGCATCGCGCAAAATGCCAAGGGCGGTCTCTCGGTCAAGATCCGTATCAAAGGGCGAAAAAGGGTCTTGGGGCATCCGGGTGCTCCTGATTGAAGGTGAACAGGCCTTAAAGTGATTTCGCGTCCCAATGACGCAATCGAATGGCTTTATCTTGTGGTTAGAATATGATTGTAAGCATCAACAAGACAACGGGTGCATTCCGCCTAAGTGTGCATTCGTGCGAACCGTAGCCATTTTGGGCCCTAAGATCAGGACGACACATGAAACATCTATTCTCTTTGAGTGCACTTGCGGGGGGCCTTTTTGCCCTGCCAGCATTGGCACAGGACGCTTTGCGCATCGACGGGCTAGAGGTCATCGGCGCGCCGATTGACGGTGAAACGGGCTTTCAGCCTGCCGTGACGCGTCTGGCGCAGGATATCCACGATCTGGATTGGCTGATTCTCGTAATCATCACCGTGATCACATTGTTTGTGACTGGTTTGATCTTATGGGTGATCATCCGCTTTAACGCCAAGCGTAATCCGGAGCCTGCAACCTTCACCCACCACACACCGGTTGAGGTCGCGTGGACCTTGGGTCCGATTGTGATTCTGGTACTGATCGGGGCCTATTCGCTGCCGATCCTGTTCCGCCAGCAGGAAATCCCCCAAGCGGACCTCACGATCAAGGCTGTCGGGCACCAATGGTATTGGGAGTACGAGTATGTCGATGAAGGCTTCGGTTTTGAAAGCTATATGATCGGCGCACCAGCGACACTGACTTCAGAAGACGAAGACCGCGGCGCGATTGCCAACCGGCTTGGCCCGGTGATGATCGAAAAGCTTGAGGCGGCGGGTTATTCGCGCAACGAGTGGTTGCTGGCAACGGATACGGCCGTTGTGGTGCCTGTTGGCAAAACAGTTGTTGTGCAGGTCACGGCGGCAGATGTGATCCACGCCTGGACGATCCCGGCATTCGGGGTCAAGCAGGACGGCGTGCCTGGGCGTCTGGCCGAGCTGTGGTTTGAAGCCGAGCAAGAAGGCATATACTTCGGTCAATGCTCTGAGCTGTGCGGTCAGGCCCATGCCTACATGCCCATCACGGTCAAAGTGGTGTCTGAGGAGGCATATGCGGATTGGCTGGGCAAAGCCAGAGACGAGTATGCAGGCATTGCGCCTAGTGTTCAGGTCGCCTCCAACTGAGTGCGCAGGGTGGGCATCTTGCCCCTCTTAAGTTCAGATAAAAAGCCAAGGTAGGTGGGCGTATCGCCCACCCCACCCCACACAGAACCAAAGGTGCCCTATGACGGACATCACCAACACACCGGCAGCCGAGCATGAGGCGCAGATGGGCGACTATTTCGCCCTGCTAAAACCCCGCGTGATGCAGCTTGTCGTGTTTACGGCGCTGGTGGGCATGTTGGCTGCACCTGTCGGCGTGCATCCTGTGGTTGGGTTCGCCTCCATCCTCTTTGTTGCCATCGGTGCCGGTGCTTCTGGTGCGCTGAATATGTGGTGGGATGCCGACATCGACGCGGTGATGCGGCGCACGGCAAAGCGTCCGATCCCGGCCGGCAAAGTACAACCGGGGGAGGCGCTGGCCATCGGCGTGGCGCTGTCTGGTTTGTCTGTGATGATGCTAGCGCTGAGCGCCAATCTGCTGGCCGCAGGCATGCTGCTTTTCACGATTCTTTTCTACGCGGTGGTCTATTCCATGTGGCTTAAACGCGCGACACCGCAGAATATCGTCATCGGCGGTGCGGCTGGTGCCTTTCCGCCGGTTATTGGCTGGATCATCGCCACGGGCAGCTTTTCGGTTGAAGCTTGGCTGATGTTCGCGTTGATCTTCATGTGGACGCCGCCGCACTTCTGGGCGCTGGCCCTGTTCATGCGCTCTGATTATGACGACGCGAATGTGCCGATGTTGACCGTGACCCATGGCCGTCCATCCACGCGCCGCCATATCATTGCCTACACTGTCTTGCTGGCTGTTTTGGCCGTGGGCACTGGGTTCACAGCCATCGGTGGCTACATCTACCTCAGCTTTGCCATCGTGCTGAACGCGTTTTTCCTGATCGGTGCCTATCGGATCTGGCAGCGCGATGAGGTCATGGCCGAAGAGGATAACTATCTGGTGGAGCGCAAGTTCTTCCGCCTGTCGCTCTATTATCTCTTTCTGCATTTCGGTGCGATCCTGATCGAGGCGAGCTTGCGACCCTATGGTCTGGGAGGCTGGTGATGGGCATCCGCGCAGAACATGAAATTCATAGCCGCCGCAAAGGGCGCAACGTAGGTGTGGGGCTGATGCTGGGCGGTTTTGTCGTCTTGGTGATGCTGCTGACCTTCGTCAAGATCACAGAGACAGATTTCACCCGCGCGCCGGGCACCGTTAATCCGGCTATCGGGACATCGGAGGCAAACAACTGATGGCGCTTTCAGGACCTGCAAAAACAGTCGCACAAACCGTGTCGCTTGTGGTTGTGATGGGCGGGCTCGCCTGGGCTTCTGTGCCGTTCTACGATTGGTTCTGCCGGGTCACAGGGTTTGGTGGCACGCCCCAGCAGGTTGATCGTGCCGGCGATGAAATCCTTGATCAGACCATTACCGTGCGCTTTGACGGCACACTGAACAACAACATGGGCTGGGAATTCAAGCCGGTTGTGCGTGAAATGGAGGTCCGCATCGGTGAGATGGCGCTGGCCTTCTATGAGGCCTACAACCCCTCCAAACGCCCGATTGCGGGGCAGGCAAGCTATAACGTGACGCCTTACACTGCAGGCGCATTTTTTGACAAGATCGACTGCTTTTGCTTCACCGAACAGGTGCTGGCCCCGGGGGAGCGCGTGCAAATGCCGGTCAGCTTCTTTGTTGATCCTGAAATTGTCGATGATCGTGACGGACAGTATGTACACACCATCACGCTTTCCTATACATTCTACGAAATTGATCTGCCTGAGGGGTATGCCGCCCTCGACACAGGGCAGACCACAGACCTGAACTAAGAAGGGACCGCCTCATGGCCCACGCAAAGAACCACGACTATCACATTCTGGCACCCTCCACATGGCCGCTCTTGGGAGCATTGGCAGGCTTTGCCATGCTCGTCGGTGCCGTCCTGTGGATGCACGATGTCACACCATTCCTGTTCTGGATGGGTTTTGTTGGCGTGCTCTACGTCATGTTCGGCTGGTGGCGTGAAGTTGTGCTGGAAAGCCGCATAGGCGATCATACCCCGGTTGTGCGCATTGGCCTGCGCTACGGCTTCATCCTGTTTATCATGTCCGAAGTCATGTTCTTTGCTGCCTGGTTCTGGTCCTTCTTCAAACATGCGATCTACCCGATGAACGAATATGTGGGGTCTGAGTATATCCCGCCAGAGATTTATCAGGTTGATGCCTTCCACCTGCCGCTGATCAACACGCTGATCCTGCTGCTGTCAGGCTGCGCCGTGACATGGGCGCACCACGCATTGGTGCATGAAAACAACCGCCGCGATCTGGTTTGGGGTCTTGCGATCTCCATCATCCTCGGTGTCGCGTTCACCGCGTTGCAGGCTTACGAATATTCCTATCTTCTCTACAAAGGCTGGGAATTTGGCGGGGACAAATTCTTCTCGAACTTCTTTATGGCCACTGGTTTTCACGGCTTCCATGTGATCATCGGGACGATCTTTTTGACTGTCTGTCTGGTCCGAGCCATGCGTGGAGATTTCACGCCAGAACGTCATGTCGGATTTGAGGCCGCCGCCTGGTATTGGCACTTTGTGGATGTGGTCTGGCTGTTCCTGTTCTTCGCGGTCTACATCTGGGGCATTCCGTCCTAGGCGCAGGTGCTGCGTGGGGTTGCATCTGCGGCCCCGATCCACGACAACCTCAAGCGCGCGAGCCGTCCGGATCGCGCGCTTTTCCTTTGACGTTGAAGGGCCATATGAACCGCGCGCTTTTTCTGATCATCATTGGCCTCGGGGGTGCCGCCATTCTGGTGTCGCTGGGGATCTGGCAGGTGCAGCGTCTGGCGTGGAAACAAGGCGTGATCGCTGAGATCAACGCGCGCATTGATGCCCCCCCGGTCGCTTTGCCTGCTGATCCTGATCCGGCACGCGACGCCTATCTGCCTGTTATGGTTGAGGGGCACCTGAGGGGCGATACCCTGCGGGTTCTGGTCTCGCAAAAGCACGTTGGTGCAGGCTATCGTCTGATCACCGCGTTAGAAGGTGAGGAAGGCCGCATTCTGATTGACCGTGGTTTTGTTGCTGCTGATGACAAGGGGATCGCAACGCCGGATGGCGAAGTCAGGGTGACCGGCAATCTGCAGTGGCCACAGGAAACCGATGGCTTCACACCCGCCCCCGATCTCGACAACAACATCTGGTTTGCCCGCGACGTGCCTGCTTTGGCGGCGGCACTTGATACCCGCGAGGTGCTGCTGGTGGCGCGGAAGGTGTCGGAGGATGACCCGGTTGTGACGCCTTTTCCCGTAGACACCAGCCGCATTCCGAACGATCACCTGCAATACGCCATCACATGGTTTTCACTGGCCGCCATCTGGGTTGCCATGTCGCTCCTTTTCCTGCGCCGCCGTCGCGGCCAAATGCCCGAAAGCTGACCCACATGCGCTATATCTCGACCCGTGGCACCGCGCCCGTTTTGAGTTTCGAAGACACCATGCTGACGGGGCTTGCCCGTGATGGCGGACTTTATGTGCCCGAAGAAATTCCGACACTGACCACGGATCAAATCGCCGCAATGGGCGGTCAGTCCTATGAAGACGTCGCCTTCACTGTCATGCGGCCCTTCATCGGAGAGACCTTTACCGATGATGAGTTCCGCGCGTTGATCGCGCAGGCCTACGCGTGCTTTGGCCACACCGCCCGCGCCCCGCTGGTGCAGCTTGCCCCGAACCACTTCCTGCTGGAATTGTTCCATGGGCCCACGCTCGCCTTCAAAGACTTCGCGATGCAGCTGATCGGGCAGATGTTCCAAAAGGCACTGGGCCGCAAGGGCGAGCGTGTGACCATCGTCGGCGCGACCTCGGGTGATACAGGGTCCGCCGCGATTGAGGCGTTTCGGGGCCTAGATAACGTCGATGTCTTTATCCTCTATCCGCATGGCCGGGTGAGCGAGGTGCAGCGCCGCCAGATGACCACCCCTGTCGAAAGCAATGTGCATGCGCTCGCTCTGGATGGCGACTTTGACGAGTGTCAGGCCCGGCTCAAGGACATGTTCAACGACTTTGAATTCCGCGACGGGGTGAAACTCGCCGGGGTGAACTCGATCAACTGGGGCCGGGTTCTGGCGCAGGTGGTCTATTACTTCTCCTCCGCTGTCTCATTGGGGGCACCTGCGCGGGAGGTGAGCTTTACCGTGCCAACGGGGAACTTCGGCGATATCTTTGCAGGCTACATCGCCAAACGTATGGGGTTGCCGATCAAAGATTTGGTCGTCGCGACCAATCAAAACGATATTCTGGACCGCTGCCTCAAGGGGCAGGGCTATCACAAGGGCACCGTGCATGCCTCAATCAGCCCCTCAATGGACATTCAGGTCAGCTCCAACTTTGAGCGCGCGCTCTTTGACGCTTACGGGCGGGATGGCAACGCCGTGGCGCAATTGATGGCAGAGCTGGGGCAGGGTGGCTTTGATGTCTCTCAAGGGGCCATGCAGGCGTTGCAGGACATCTACAGATCCGGGCGCGCCTCAGAGAAGGAAACCTCAGCCGAGATTGCGCATGCGCTCAAAACCACCGGGGAGCTTTTGTGTCCGCACTCTGCTGTGGGCACCAAAGTGGCCGAAGAGCTGCGCGATGAGGCGACCCCGATGATCACTCTAGCCACCGCGCACCCTGCGAAATTCCCTGACGCGGTTGAGGCCGCTACCGGTGTCAGACCGCCGTTGCCGGCGCGGATGGCAGACCTTTTTGAGCGGGACGAACGTGTCACCCGCGTGCCCAATGACCTTGAAGCGTTGAAATCTCATATCAAAGGGGCGCTTGGCCAATGAGCTTGCAAGAACACCGCCTGCCGAACGGCTTTCGCATCGTGACAGAACATATGCCGGGGCTTGCTTCGGCCTCTATCGGGGTTTGGGTTTCGGCCGGGGGGCGCCATGAGGCGCCGCAGCAAAACGGGATCGCGCATTTTCTGGAACACATGGCATTCAAGGGAACCGAGCGTCGTTCAGCCCTGCAAATCGCTGAGGCGATTGAGGATGTGGGGGGCTATATCAACGCCTACACCAGCCGCGAAGTCACGGCTTACTATGTGCGGGTGCTGGAAAACGATGTGGCGCTTGGACTGGATGTGATTGCGGACATTCTGCGCAACCCCGTGCTCGACCCGAATGAGATTGAGGTTGAACGTGGTGTGATCCTGCAAGAGATCGGACAGGCGCTGGACACGCCGGACGACGTGATCTTTGACTGGTTGCAGGAGAAAGCCTATCCCGATCAGCCACTTGGTCGGACCATTCTTGGCCCAACCGAACGGGTCTCTAACTTCTCTCGCAGTGATTTGCAGGGGTTCATCGGGGATCACTACGGCCCTGAACAGATGATTCTTGCCGCCGCCGGTGCTGTTGACCACGACGCCATTGTGAAGCTGGCCGAAAGCCTCTTTGGCGACATGCCTGCCAAGCCGCTGTTTCAAATGGATGCAGCGCGCTTTCAGGGCGGGGAGACGCGGCACACCAAAGCGCTTGAGCAGGCGCATTTTGCGCTTGGCTTTGAATCGCCGGGCTACCGTGCGGATGATATCTATGTGGCCCAAATCTATGCCTCTGCCCTTGGCGGCGGCATGTCCTCGCGCCTGTTTCAGGAAATCCGTGAAAACAGGGGGTTGTGTTATACAATTTTTGCGCAGGCCGGGGCCTATGCCGACACTGGCATGACCACGATCTACGCGGGCACCTCGGCTGCGCAACTGCCTGAGCTGGCAGAGATCACGATTGATGAGATGAAGCGCGCGGCGTCAGACATGAGCCCGGCAGAGGTTGCCCGCGCGCGCGCGCAAATGAAAGCAGGTCTGCTGATGGGGCTCGAAAGCCCGTCAAACCGCGCAGAACGTCTGGCGCGGCTCATTCAGATCTGGGACCGCATTCCGCCGCTCTCTGAGACCATCGAAAAGATTGACGCAGTGACAACCGGCGATGTGCGCGATCTGGCGGAGCGCATGGCTGGCGCGGCACCTGCGGCGCTTGCGCTTTATGGTCCGGTTGAGAATGCACCCACCCTCGACGCCCTTCAGGAGCGCCGCGCTGCCTGATGCTGCTTTTGCGACGAAAATTGAGGATCGAGACGGAGCGGATGACATTGCGTCCGCCCATCCATTCGGATTTTCGCGACTGGACCGCGCTTCGGGTCAAAAGCAAGACGTTTCTCACCAAGTGGGAACCGGCCTGGGCCGAAGATCACCTGACGCGCAAAGCGTTTACCAACCGTGTGTATTGGGCGCAGCGCTCGGTCAATGGTGGCTCGGCCTTGCCCTTGTTCCTGATCCGGCGTGAGGATGACGCGCTTCTGGGTGCCATCACGCTCGACAATATCCGACGCGGTCCTGCGCAATCGGGCACGCTTGGCTATTGGACGGGGGAGCCTTACACCCGCCAGGGTTACATGCGCGAAGCCATTCACGCCGTGGTGCATCAAGCCTTTACCCGCCTTGATCTCAGCCGGATTGAGGCGGCCTGTCTGCCTGAAAACCAAGCATCGCGCGGGCTGCTGGAGCGG
Organism: Sulfitobacter sp.; assembly: GCA_045105735.1. Classification (GTDB taxonomy): domain Bacteria; phylum Pseudomonadota; class Alphaproteobacteria; order Rhodobacterales; family Rhodobacteraceae; genus Sulfitobacter. The sequence goes on from JBGCDV010000038.1 coordinate 19,993, forward strand.
ACGGGTTTCAAATATGAAGGCGTCGCGCAGAGCTATCTACAGATCGACGGCCGCTGGCGGACGCACGTGCTTTATGCTGCGTTGCGCAGTGATCGGCGCGGCAAGACGGACGCCGGTTAACCTTCCTGTTCCGCGCGGATGAAGCCCGCGCGCAACAGCGCTTCTTGCGCTGTTTCCTGTGCGCGTGGCTCCCCACAAAGCAGGTCGCGATTGAGTTGGGCCATCGTCGCGATCAAATCCTGATCGGCGCTGCTTTGATTGGCAAAGCGCGGCACGCGATCCGGTGAAATGTCGAGCAGGGGTTTTGGCGATGTGTTGGGTGCAGTACGTGGTTCAGGCATGGGGACTCCATGTTGTTGTCGCTTCGGTGTCCCCTATGCCATGGCTACCTGAGCGGCTGGCATGACCCGACTTTCCCGCCTGCGCTGCACCATGTCAATTGCCAAGATTGTGAACTCTCCGGTTTTCCTAAGGCGACGCGAGAAGAACGCGCTGTAATGCATTGCTAAGTATGAGGGAAAATCCTTGTGTCCATTCCTCCAACAAAGTGCATTTTCTGAAACGGGCTTCGCAAAGCCCGCGTTTCAGGGGCAATGCTTTGTGGCGTATCGCTGCGAAATGCTGCTACAAAGAGTGCTGCAATTGCTGGTGTGTCCCCAGTCCCGACGCCCCAGCGCACCAGCTCAGGTGTTCCGATACGCAAGCCGTTCATATCTCCCGGCACCTCAGCGATCGGAGGCCCGATGCCAAATGCCAGAAACCCTACCTGCCGCTTATTTTGAGGCGGCCTGCCCGCCCCCAAATGCAGCGACCTCAACAACGAAGTTATGAGATCGGGGCGCGCCCTGAGACGTGGCCAAGAGCACTAAGCCCTCAGCCTGCAACGCCTCAGCCAAGGCTTGTGCAGCCGCAATCATCTTAGCCTCATAGGCTTGGCCGTCGTCGATCCAGTCGAGCATGGACAGCACAAGGAATGATGTGATCTTGCCAAGTTCATCTTCACAATACCGCCAGTTTTGATGATCTCGCCAACATCTGTGCTACCTTAGCAGTACGCGTAAAACCGGGAGACTGCGCTGATGATCCGATATCTTTTGCCTTTTCTGATGCTCTTGCCGGGTGTGACCTTTGCGCAAGAGCGCACGCCGAGCCATTGTATCGCCTTGGCACAGGGCGCTCCGGGCGTTGAGTATGTGACCCGCGCCAGCCTGCCAGAGGTGGCAGCGGAGAACGTGTACCTGCACTATATCGCGCATGCGTCCTTCCTGATCCGAAGCCACGAGGGTCTGAACATGGTGACGGATTTCACCGGGTTCACCGGGACGTTGCCGTTCATCCCTGATGTGGTCACGATGAACCATGCCCATGACACCCATTGGACGGCTTTCCCGGACCCGGCGATCCCGCATGTGCTGCCCGGATGGGGGCCGTTTGGAGAAGGGATAGAGCACCACCTTGATCTGGGTGAAGTGCTGGTGCGCAATGTGTCCACCGACATCCGTTCTGCTTTTTCTGGGATTGAGGACAACGGCAATTCGATTTTCATCTTCGAGATGGCAGGGCTTTGTATCGGGCATCTGGGGCATTTGCACCATGCGCCCGACGCCGCTCAATATGCCGCATTGGGGCGGGTGGATGTGGTGATGGCACCCGTTGACGGGGGGTATACGCTGGATCAACCAACAATGATTGCGGTGTTGAAGCGGCTCAAGTCCTCAATCGTGATACCAATGCACTGGTTTTCGGATTTTGCCTTGGATGATTTTCTGCTTGGTATGCGGGATGAGTTTTCAATTGTGGAGGTGGGCGGGCCATCGCTTACTGTCTCGCTGGACCGGTTGCCTGCGCGTCCCACAATCATGGTGCTCAGGCCCCGCTATCTGAATGTGACACCATAGCGGCTTGCATCTGCTGGCGTTCCGACCGATCAACATCCCATGACATTGAACCCTGCCGACACCGATTTTCGTGACCGCATTGTTGCGGAACTGGGCGCAGACATCCTGCGCCCGATTGAGCCCCGCTACCTCGAAGAGCCGCGTGGCCGGTATGCGGGGCAACCCGCAGTGCTCGCCTTGCCGCGCAATGTCGATCAGGTGGCGCACCTGATACGGCTTGCCGGGGACGCGCGCGTTGGGGTGATCCCCTATGGTGGTGGCACCGGGCTTGTGGGCGGACAGGTGGCCCCGGAGGGTCCTGCGCCGCTGATCCTGTCGCTGGAACGGATGAACCGGGTGCGCGACATCTATCCGGATGAAAACGTGCTGGTGGCGGAGGCGGGAGTGATCCTTGCCGATGTACAAGTGGCCGCAGAGGGTGTGGACCGGCTTTTCCCGCTGTCTCTTGCCGCGCAAGGGTCTGCGCGCATCGGTGGGAACCTTGCCACGAACGCCGGTGGCACGGGCGTGCTGCGCTACGGCAACGCGCGTGATCTGTGTCTGGGGCTTGAGGCCGTCCTGCCCAACGGAGAGATCTGGCATGGGCTGACCCGTTTGCGCAAAAACAACACCGGCTACGACTTGCGGCATCTGCTGATCGGGGCGGAAGGGACGCTGGGGGTGATCACCGCCGCAGCTTTGAAACTCTTTGCGCAGCCTGCAAAAAATGGCACGGCCATCTTAGCGGTCAAAAACCCGCGCGCCGCCCTTGATTTGCTTTCGCTTGCGCGCGCACAGCTTGGTGAAATGGTCAGCGCTTTCGAGTTGATCCATCGACAAGGTTTTGATTTCCTGACCGAAGTTCTCCCCGATGTGCGCCAGCCGTTTGAGACACCGCCGGAGTGGTGCGTGCTGATTGAAGTGGGCTTAAGCGCAGACCTTGACCCGGGCAGCAGCCTGGAGACGCTCTTTGCGGGTGCGGCAGAGGCGGGCTACGTCACCGACGGGCTGATCGCGCAAAGCACCGCCCAATCAACAGAGTTCTGGACCGTGCGGGAGATGCTGCCCGAGGCCAACCGCCGTGTTGGTTCTGTCTCCAGCCACGACATCTCGCTGCCTTTGGGGGCCTTGCCCGATTTTCTGGATCAAGGCCGAGAGGCCATCGCGCGCATCGGCACATTCCGTATCAATTGTTTTGGGCATGTGGGGGATGGCAACCTGCACTACAATGTCTTCCCCATGCCGGGGAAGTCGCGTGCTGAGCACGAAAACCAACGCCCTGAAATCAAACGCGCGGTGCATGATCTGGTGGACGCGATGGGCGGATCCATTTCTGCGGAGCATGGGATCGGGCGGCTCAAGGTCGACGATCTGGAACGCTACGGCGACCCGGCAAAGCTGGGTGCGATGCGCGCGATCAAGGCGGCACTTGATCCCAAAGGGATCATGAACCCCGGTGCTGTGGTGCGCGGCTGATGCCCTGCGGACGCAGCAGAGCCTAGAGCCCGTCAAATGCGCACAGCGCATTAACCTCCATCCCCATCGCCTCAAGCCGTTTACGGCCGCCCAGCTCTGGCAAATCAATGATGAAAGAGGTTGAAACGATCTCCCCTCCAAGCCGCTCCAGCAGCTTGATGCCCGCCTCTGCCGTACCGCCGGTCGCCAGCAAATCATCCACGACGAGGATTGTCTCGCCGGCCTGAATGGCGTGATCGTGGATCTCGACGATGGCCTCGCCGTATTCCAGTGTGTACTCCTGAGAGATCGTGGTGCCCGGCAGTTTGCCTTTCTTGCGGATTGGCACGAAGCCCACGCTTAACTGGTGTGCAATCGCCCCGCCAAGGATAAACCCGCGCGCCTCAAGCCCCACGACCTTGTCGATCTGCATGCCTGCATAGGGGTGCAGCATCTGGTCAATCGCCATACGAAACCCGCGCGGATCGGCAAAAAGCGTCGTCACATCGCGAAACATGATCCCCTCATGTGGGAAATCGACAAAGGTGCGGATGTAGTCTTCGATGCGTTTCATGTGGTGCTCCGGCGGAGGGTTGCGGTGAGAACGCCCATCGTGATCAAAGCAGCACCGCCTGCGCGGGTGATCCATGTGATGATTGAGGGGCGTGAAATGACGCGGCGCAGCCGATCCGCGAGCAGGGCATAGGCAAAGGCGTTGATCGCGGCGAGGCCCACAAAAGTGGCAATCAGAATGGCAAACTGCGGCAGCAGCGGTGCTGCCGGGCTCAGGAACTGCGGCACAAAAGCGATGAAAAACGCGATTGATTTGGGGTTGAGCGCGGTCACAGCGGCGGTGTGACCAAAGACGTGTCGGGCGGTGACATCCGAGCTGTCCGGCAAGGAAAGTCCGCTCGATGGGGCAGATCGGATCAGTTTGACACCAAGCCAGATCAGATAGGCCGCGCCGACCCATTTGAGCAGCGTGAACAGCGTCGCAGAGGCCAGCACCAGCGCGCCAAGCCCCGCAAGCGATGCGCTCATCGCCACCAGATCACCAAAGGCAACCCCCGCAGCAGAGGAGACTGCGACGGATCGCCCTGTGCTCAGCGCATAGCTCAGCACCAACAGAACCGTGGGGCCGGGGATCAACAGCAATGCGGTGGAGGCGGCGACAAAGGCCAGCCAGAGTTCAAAGGACATGTTCAAGTGCTCCCCGTTTCAGCTTTTGCCAGCAAAGACAGCAGGGCAGGGGCAATTCAAGGACAAACCCGCGCGCAAATGGATTTACAGGGGATCGGATCAGAGCAACCGCCCGGCAATTGCATCCAGCTTGGCCATCAGCGCAGGATCGCGGGCGTCAGGTTGCGTCAGGATCGCATATTCCAGCGCGCGGTCACATCCGTGCGGGCAGGGCGCGCGTTCCGGGCCGAGGAGCGCTGGCAAGCGTGCGACGAGGGCGCGGCCCTTGTCGGCATTGCCCATCAGCGTGGCGATGATCTGGGTCACGTCGACCTCGCCGTGATCCGGATGCCAGCTGTCGTAGTCGGTGATCATGGCGACGCTCGCATAACAAAGCTCGGCCTCACGGGCGAGCTTGGCCTCGGGCATGTTCGTCATGCCAATCACATCCGCGCCCCAGCTTTCCCGGTACATTTTAGATTCCGCCAATGTCGAAAATTGCGGTCCCTCCATGGCCAGATAGGTGCCGCCCCGATGAACATTTATCCCCGCGTCCTTTGCCGCTGTCTCACAAGCATCGCTGAGCCGGGGGCAAGTGGGGTGCGCCACACTCACATGCGCCACACAGCCGGTCCCAAAAAACGACTTCTCGCGCGCAAATGTTCGATCAATGAATTGATCTACAACGACAAAATCACCCGGCGCCATTTCCTCCCGAAACGATCCACACGCCGAGACAGAGATCACATCCGTACATCCCAACCGCTTGAGCGCATCGATGTTCGCGCGGTAGGGCACTGTGGTAGGGCTGTGCACATGTCCGCGTCCGTGGCGCGGCAGGAAGGCCATTTCGACGCCGTTTAAGGTCCCGGTCAAAATCGCGTCTGAGGGGGCGCCCCAGGGCGTTTCTACCTGCGTCCAAGCGGCCCCCTCCAGCCCGTCGATGTCATAGATGCCGGAGCCGCCAATCACGGCTATCTTCGTGGACGTCATGTGAACCTCTTGCGTTGATGTCATGGCCACCTTGCCCGGCAGGGCCTGCCATGAAAAGCCCTCATTTTTCCGCACTCACGCCCAAGTGAGGGGCCAAAGCAGGGCCCATGAACATCTGGTCCACATTCCGCCATGTACCGCCGATTTCGCCCCAGGCGATGGCGTGGGCGACCTTGTCTTTCGCAACTTTCCTGGGCGCAACAGAGTTTGGCCCGATTGTCGCGGGTCGCCCGCTTGATCCGCTGGCCTTGGCACTGGCGGTGCAGCTGACGTTGTCTTTCACCAAGAACATGACATCGGATCGCTTTGCGCGGGCCTTTGTCCGCAGCCCCCGGTTCTGCGTCGTGTTGGCGTCTTCGGCATCCGCTGGGCTTGCTGCGATGGCGCTCTATGCAGAGGCAGCTTTCGCCGCAAAACTCTTTATCTTCTATTATCTCACGCACGCGGCCCTCTTGTCGTTCTTCGCCACACACTACCCCGAAGGATTGGATTTCAGCCAAGGCTCCTGGACAGATAGGAGATTGCACCGTGAGGCTGCGGTGATGCTGGAGGCAGCCGGGATTGTGATCGCAGCAGCGACCCTTTTTACCGTTTGGACATTTGCAGACCCCTTGGCTTTTGCCGCGATGATGTCTTTTGGTGTGCTGATTGTGCGCATGATGGCGAATTGGGTCATCGTGCTTTACCTGCTGGACCAGCAAAATCGCGCACCAGACCGGCGTGACGACTAAGGGGTCACACATCCGCGCAGACAAAATTAGCGCGCCTTCAACCCTTTCCATCTAGCAATGCCCTTGATAGGGGGGCGCGAGGCGTAGGGGTGCATCCCTTGGCCCTTCCCCGGACAAGGATCAGATGCAGCATGGCGCGCTCCATTTTTCATAGCTTTACCAAGAACCTTGAGGTCACAGACCTGCGATGGATGCCGGAGGATGGTTTTTCCGTGGGCAGACTGCGCATTGAGTTGCTGTCAGGTTTGACTGTCGCCTTGGCGTTGGTGCCCGAGGCCGTGGCCTTTGCCTTTGTCGCGGGTGTGCATCCGCTGGTGGGGCTTTACGCGGCGTTTTTGGTTGGTTTGATCACCGCGCTGATTGGCGGGCGTCCCGGAATGATCTCTGGGGCGACCGGTGCTTTGGCGGTGGTGATGGTGGCGCTTGTGGCGCAGCACGGGGTTGAATACCTCTTTGCCACGGTGATCCTGATGGGTTTGTTGCAGGTCTTTGCGGGTCTCATGCAATGGGGTAAGTTCATTCGGCTTGTGCCGCACCCTGTGATGTTGGGCTTTGTAAACGGCCTCGCGATTGTTATTTTTCTGGCTCAGATGAGCCAGTTCAAGGTGCCGGGCACGATGGTGGACACGGGTCACGGCATGGGTGGTGGCGAATGGCTGTCGGGTCAGCCGCTTTTCCTGATGCTGGCGCTGGTGGGGGCCACGATGGCAATCATTTGGGTGATGCCACGCCTGACCAAGCTGATCCCTGCGCCGTTGGCAGGCATCGGGATCGTGGCGGCGGTTGTGATCTTTACGGGCATGGACGTGCCGCGCGTTGGTGATCTTGCCTCTATTGAGGGGAGTTTCCCCCTGCCGCATAACCCTTTTGGTGAGGGTCTGGGCCTTTACGGGACAGCGCTTGCGCCGTTCAATCTTGAGACCCTCTATATCATTCTGCCTTACGCGGTGATCCTTGCTGCGATTGGCCTGATCGAGTCGCTGCTGACTTTGAACCTTGTCGGAGACATGACCAACACGCGCGGCGGCGCGTCGCAGGAATGTGTGGCGCAGGGTGTGGCGAACACGGTTACGGGCTTCTTTGGCGGCATGGGCGGCTGTGCGATGATTGGTCAGTCCATGATCAACGTGAAATCAGGGGGCCGGACACGTGTGGCGGGGATTGCCGCGGCGGTGTTCCTGCTGCTCTTTATCCTTGTCGGTGCACCGCTGATCGAACAAATTCCGCTGGCCGCTTTGGTTGGGGTGATGTTCATGGTGGTGATCGGCACCTTCGCGTGGAACTCTCTGACTATCCTGCGCAAAGTGCCACTGACGGATGCCTTTGTGATCCTGCTGGTGACCGTTGTAACGGTGATGGAGGACCTCGCGGTGGCGGTGGTTGTCGGCGTTATCGTTTCCGCACTGGCCTACGCATGGAACAACGCACGCCGCATTGATGCAACCACACGGGAATCGACCACTGAGAAAGGGGCCAAGGTTTACGAAATCCACGGGCCTTTGTTCTTTGGTTCGTCCGATGGTTTCGCGGAACTCTTCACGGTTGAGGCTGACCCGGATGCGGTGATCATCGACTTTGCCGACAGTCGCGTGGTGGACCAATCCGCACTTCAGGTGATTGAAGCCGTGGCCGCGAAATACGAGGGCGCAGGCAAGAAGGTCATGCTGCGCCACCTGAGCCGCGATTGCCACAAACTGCTGACCAAGGCGGGGCATTTGATGGTCGATAGTGATGATGACCCCGACTACGAACTCGCGGTCGATTATTCCGTGCGCACAGGCATCTTGGGCGGACACTGAGGCGTGAAGGCAAGCGCGCCGGGAGATGATTTCATCCGGCGTTGCGGCTGCCCATCGGCGCCGTTCTAGGCACCGCGATCACAACTCAATGTTCAGGCAAGCCCACCTTTGACCTGCGCCAAGAGCGCGTCTGAGGCCTTAGCAAGCAGTGACGTATCCGTTCCGCAGGCCACAAAGGTGAAACCTTCGTTCAGCAGTTCCGTGGCGAAAACCGGGTCCATGACCAGCGTGCCAACGGGCATGCCCTTGGCGATCAGTTTTTGCGCGACCGGCTTCACCAGCGCCCAGACCTCAGGGTCCATCGGCTTGCCCAATTTGCCGATGTCGGCGGCGATGTCGGCAGGGCCAAAGAATATCCCGCTGACCCCCTCCACATCAGCGATCGCCTCTGCCTGTTCAATGGCGGCGCGGGTCTCAAGCTGGAGCAACACGGGCAATTCGTCTTCAACCTTGGCGAGGTAATCCGTCACGCGGCCATATTTGTTCGCGCGCGTTGCCCCACTGAACCCTCGGACCCCATGCGGCGGATACCGTGTCGCGGCAACGGCGGCCTGGGCCTCCTCCACCGATCCGATCATCGGAAAGAGCAGCCCTTGCGCGCCAATGTCGAGCAGTCGCTTGACCGCCACGGCGTCATTCCACTCCACCCGCACAATCGCGGTGGTGTTGCTTGCTGCAAAGACCTGCAATTGCCCCAGCACGCTGAGGTAATCGTTGGCTGTGTGCTCCATGTCCACCAAGGCCCAGTCATACCCGGCAGGGGCGATCACATCTGCAACCACGTTGCTACACGTGCTGATCCAGATGCCGATCTGCGGTGCGCTGGCTGCCAGCCCGCGTTTGAAAGTGTTCTTTGCCATTTCCATCAGGTAGTCACCTCGTTGTTGTTTCTGCGCCTTGTAATTCTGGGGGTAGGTTGCCAGCGCGTCATGTGGGGCGCGACAAGCATTTGCGTTTTATAGCGTTACCCTTTGCCACAGCAGCCCTCAGTCATCCGGGCGGATCAATTCAAACACTTCGCGCACCACGGTGTAGTCGCGATACCCCAGCCGGGACAGGGGCGTGTATTGCGTGACATCGAACCGCCCATCGACGATGCAATCATCCCGCAGGTGCATGCCCACAACCTCACCGAACACCACAAAATTTGCGGCCCCTTCGAGTTTGACGATCTGTGTCATACGGCATTCCATCGACGCAGGTGCCTGTGCCACGCGGGCGCAATCGATCGCTTCGCAGTTGGTTTTTTCAACGCCAGCATGGGCAAACTCATCAACGTCATGCGGCAAGGTGGCGGAGGATGCGTTCATGGCATCACGGGCCGCAGATTCGACGATGTTCACACAGAAAACACCCGTCTCACGGATGTTGGCCACTGAATCCTTGGTGCCGTCCACGTCTTCTTTGGCCCCGGTTGAAGAAAACATGACCTGTGGCGGAACATAGGCGGCACCGTTGAAAAAGGAGTAGGGCGCAAGGTTGTCGCGCCCTTGACCGTCGCGCGTGGAAATCCAGGCAATCGGGCGCGGCGCAATCACGGCGTTGAACGGGTTATGCGGCAGGCCGTGGCCGTCTTCGGGGCGGTAAAACATCTGTGTTTCCTTTGTTGGTTTGCACCCATGGCTACCCCCATGTTAGGGCGGTTTCCACCGCAAACCAGAAAGCAGCAGCCGTTGTATTCCCTGATCCCTGAAAGCCCGGACGACTATTGGGAGGTCGAGGCGCTCTATGACACCTGCTTTGCGCCGGGTCGGGAGGCGCTGTCGTCTTACCGTTTGCGCGATGGCATTCCTTCGGTCGCGGGTCTGAGCCATGTTGCCCGTGACGGTGATGGCATACTTGGCGGCGCGATACGTTATTGGCCGGTGCGGATCGGCAAGGATGAGGCCTTGCTCTTGGGGCCTGTCGCGGTTCACCCGACCCGGCAGAGTGAAGGGCTGGGCCGCGCATTGATCGAAGAAAGCCTGCGTCATGCGGCCCCCTTGGGGTGGGACCGTGTCATGCTGGTGGGGGATGCGCCGTACTACAGCCGTTTTGGATTTGACCATCTTGTAGGGGTGGTGATGCCCCCGCCAACCAACCCCGACCGTGTGCTGGGGCGTGCGTTGACGCAAGGCGCTTGGGAGGGCGTCAAAGGGCATGTGACCCGTTGGGTGGATTGAACTTTGCTCCCGTTCTTCCCACATGACGTTAAAAGAGGACGCCTGATGGACATTGAAACAACACTCCCTACCAAGATCGACGTTGACGCGGAACTGGACGCGCTGGCACGGCGCTATCGCTCTGCCAGTGGTGTGGGGATGAACGTGCTGAACCTTGTCGGCGGTACAGCAGAGAACCTGCTGGACCAATTGCCCGAGGCGGTGCGCGGCAAGCTGGAAAGCACCACAGTGGCGGCTCTCAACCAGGCGATGAGAGCGGCGCATTCTAGCCGTGGGGTGGTGCCAGATCAGAAAAGCTGGCTGAACCAAGCGGTGACCACCGCGATGGGGGCCGCTGGCGGAGCGGGCGGCTTGCCCACGGCGCTGGCGGAACTGCCTGTGACAACAACGCTGCTGCTGCGCGTGATCCAAGGCGTCGCGGTTGAGCACGGTTTTGATGCGGACGCCGAAAGTGTGCAGTTTGATTGTGTGCAGGTTTTTGCCGCTGCCGGGCCACTGTCGAATGACGATGGCGCTGATCTGGGGTTCCTGTCGGCACGGTTGACGCTATCGGGCAAAGCGATGCAGGCGGTGATCCACAGAATTGCGCCCAAGCTGGCGATTGTCATGGGCCAAAAGCTCGCAGCGCAGGCTGTGCCTGTGTTGGGGGCCGTGGCAGGCGCGGCCACAAACTACGCTTACACCAGTTATTATGAAAACATGGCCCATGTGCATTTTGGTCTGCGCAAACTGGCGATAGATGCGGACGTGCCTCACGGCGAATTGCTGGTGCGGCTGGAGGACAAGATGGGAAAGCCTCCGGTGAAAAAAGGCTAGCGCCCGATACTGCCCGGTGCCACGCTTGTGGCCTTGAGCACCGCGAAACAGCTCATGCCCGCGTGCAGCCCAAGCTCCGTCACCGCCCGCCGCGTCACCCGAGCGAGCAGCGTGTCGGAACCTGCGCGCAGCGCAATCGCAGCGCCCGGGCCATCGCCGGGATGCACCTCTTGGATCGTCACAGGAAGGACGTTCATTGCCGACAATCCCGTCGGTGCGGCCAAAGACAACATCACATCCTGGGCCAGAATGCGCAGGCGCACGGTGCTGCCGACCGCGGCCTGCACACCGGGCAAATAGAGTGTGCCCGCGCTGATTGCCATCTGGCACAGCCCGTCTGTGTCTTGTGCGATCACACGCGCCTCAACCACGGCACCAGCTTCGCGGACCCCCAAAAGGGGCACCGCAACGGGGTCTGCCATCACGTCGTACAGGGGGCCCTTTGCCGCCACACGACCGTCTTTGAGCAAGACAAGTGTGTCAGCAAGGCGCGCGACTTCATCCACGACATGGCTGACGTACAGGATCGGCAGGCCCAGCGGCCCGTCGCGCAGACGTTCCAGATAGGGCAAGATGTCTTGTTTGCGGGGGCCATCCAGGTTTGCCAAAGGTTCGTCCATCAGCAGCATTTGCGGCTTGGTGAGAAGCGCGCGCCCAATGGCGACACGTTGTTTTTCCCCGCCCGAAAGCGTCGCGGGTGCGCGCGACAGCAAAGGGGCCAACCCAAGAAGCTCCACCACATCCGTTAGCGATGCGCCTTTTGCATCCACGGGGGCATAACGGGCACCAAACGTCAGGTTGTCCTGCACGCTGAGATGCGGAAAGAGCCGGGCGTCCTGAAAGACATAGCCGAGCCTGCGCTGCGCGGGCGGTATGAACACAGCATTGTGGCTGTCCCACAAGACCTCACCCTTTAGCGCAATCCGACCCGCATCCGGGCGCAGCAACCCCGCAACTGCGTTGATCACGGTGGTTTTGCCCGCCCCGGACCGGCCAAAAAGCGCGGTAATGCCCGGGCCAGCCTCAAACGCGATATCAAGCGTGAAATCCGCAAAGCGGTGCGTGATCTGAAGCTCCAGCGTCATGTGCCCGCAATCCGTGCGGCGACCCTGCGCGCGAGGACCTCTGACAGGGCCACAGCACCCAGGGCCACGGCACAGGCCATCAGCACCATCACCGTGGCCTGAGCCTCGCCCCCCGGAATTTGCAGCGCGGCCCAGATAGCGCTGGGCAAGGTCTGGGTCTGGCCGGGGATGTTGGCGACGAAAGTAATGGTGGCCCCGAATTCCCCCATCGCCTTGGCAAAGCCCATGACAGCACCGGCGAGGATACCCGGCGCGATCAAGGGCAGGGTCACGCGGGCAAAGACCGCAACACGAGGCGCGCCAAGGGTCGCGGCGGCGTCTTCCAATTTGGGGTCAACAGCTTCAATGGCGAGGCGCATGGCACGGACCATCAGGGGAAATCCCATGATGATGGCGGCCAGCACAGCGCCAGACCAGTGAAAGGCCAGCGTAATGCCAACGCTTTCCAACGCGCGCCCCAGCGGCGCGGTACGGCCAAAGGCGCTCAGCAGCAGATACCCCGTGACCACCGGCGGCAGAACAAGAGGCAGATGCACCAGCGCGCTCACCAGTGCTTTGCCCCGAAACTCATGCCGGGCCAGCAACCATGCGACCCAAAGCGCCAGCGGCACAGCAAGCACCGTGGCCCAGCACGCCACCCAAAGCGACAGGCGCAAGGCCTCCCATGCGGCGGCATCTGCTGTCATGGGGCTGCGGGCTCAAACCCGTGGGCTGCGAAAATGCCCTGTGCCTCCGGGGTCAGGAGGTGGTCCAGAAATCGGGTTCCTTGCGACGTCAGGGCGGCGGCGGGGTAGAGGATCGGCGCATGGCTCTGGGCGGGGATGTCGTAAAGGATGACGACCTTGGGTTCGGCTTGGGCATCGGTGGCATAAACGATGCCCAGCGGCACGTCCCTGCGCGCCACCAGCGCAAGGGCCGCGCGCACGTTGTCGGTTTCGGCCAATTGGCCAGAGACGCTGTTCCACAGGCCGGCTGACTTTAACCATTGTTGCGCATAACTGCCTGCTGGAACTGCGTCGCGTTGGCCCATGGCAAGCCGTCCCTGCGCAAGGCGGTCTGGCAGTTTTGCGATATCTGCGAGTGGCGTGCTTCCCGATGGTGCGATGAGCGACAACCGGTTTCCCGCCACGGCGCGCGGTGCCTGTTTCGTCACTCTGCCTTGCTCCACGAGCCAGTCCATCCACAACGCGCTGGCCAAGATCACAACATCCGCTGGCGCACCCGCCGCAATCTGGCGAGCCATTGTACCAGAGCCGCCGAAGGACAGGGATACCTCGGCGTCAAAACGGCCCGCAGCCTCTTCCAGCACACCGCGCAGGCTGGCGGCGGCAAAGACGGTCACAACAGGCTCGGTTGCGCGGGCGGGCGACAGCAAAGTCATCAGGCAGAGCAGGCAAAGGGCGGTGTAACGTATCATTGGCCGCACTATCAGACATGCACCCGCCCGCGACAAGCGCAATGGCATGTCATCGCTTGCGAAGGGGCAAACCGCGCGGCATGATGGCCAAAAGAGCAGACCGAGATGCAGCGCATGATCAAGCAACCTAAACTGTCCTTCAAGGGCGCGCGCAAAGGTGAGGTGCGCACGCAGTTTGCGGCCCTGTGCTACCGCATTCGCCGTGGCAAGGTGCAGGTGCTGGTGATTACATCGCGCGGCGCGAAGCGGTGGATCATGCCAAAAGGCTGGCCGATGGACGGCAAAACGCCGAGCGATGCTGCGGCGCGTGAAGCATGGGAAGAGGCGGGTGTGATCGGCAAAGCCTCCGACACCTGTCTGGGTGTTTACGCCTATGCCAAGGATGTAGGGGAAATGGATGATCTGCCATGCCTTGCAATGTTGTATCCCCTGCACGTCAAAGCGCTGGCCAAGAAATACCCCGAAAGCGGACAGCGTCGCCGCCGCTGGGTGTCGCGCAAGAAAGCCGCTCGGCTTGTGGCAGAGCCTGACCTTGCGCGGATGATCCTTGATTTTGATCCGCGCGCCAAAGCCCGTTCTGCTTGACCTAGGGGGCTGTGCGGCCCATCTGTGTCCTATGAACTTTGGAAAACCCACAGACGCATGATCAAGTACACGCTCAAATGTGATCAGGGCCACCATGCGGAGAGCTGGTTCAAATCGGCTGCGGCCTATGATGCTCTGGCGGCATCGGGGCATCTGAGCTGTGCGGTCTGTGGCAGTGCCACGGTCGAAAAGGCGTTGATGGCACCGCGCGTTTCTGTGCCAGCTGGTGAAGCAGAGGAAACCACGCCGGTTTTGCACCAACCTCAGAGCGAAGTGGAGCAGGCGCTGGCCGCCTTGCGCGCAAAGGTTGAAGAAAGCTCCGATTATGTCGGAGAGAGCTTTGCGACCGAGGCGCGCGCGATGCATTTGGGCGAAAAGCCTGAACGCTCGATTTATGGCGAGGCGCGGTTGGATCAGGCCAAAGAGCTGATCGAAGACGGCGTGCCGCTGATGCCGCTGCCGTTTCGGCCCAAACAGAAATTAACCTGAGACAGAGGGTACATCATGACAATCTTGATAACGGGTGCCAGCCGGGGCATTGGCGCAGGGCTGGCCAAAGCGTACCGCGCACGGGGGGATGAGGTGATTGGCACCGGACGATCAGTTGCGGCGGACATTCAGCTTGATGTGAACCGCCCTGCCAGCCATTCGGAGATGGCGGCGGCACTGGGTGACCGGGCGATTGATCTGCTGGTGTGCAATGCCGGTGTGTATCTGGACAAGGGCGACGATCTGGACACCGGCTATGGTGCGGACCTCTGGGCGCAAAGCTTTGCCACCAATGTGACGGGTGTGTTTTTGAGCATACAGGCGCTCTTGCCGCATTTGCGCCGGGGGCGCTCTTCGAAGATTGCCATCATCTCATCGCAGATGGGATCAAGTGCGCGGTCCGCAGCGCAGGGCAGTGGCGGCAGCTATATCTACCGCGCCTCAAAGGCTGCGGTGCTGAACCTTGGGGTCAACCTGTCAAATGATCTGAAATCCGAAGGAATTGCGGTGGGTATCTATCATCCGGGTTTTGTGCAGACGGATATGGGCGGGGCCGCTGCAGAGATCACCACTGATGAGGCGGTTGCCGGTTTGGTGACACGGTTTGATGCGTTGAGCCTGGAGACGACGGGATGCTTTGAAACGTGGGATGGGCGCGCGCACGACTATTGAGTGTGCGTGGGTATGGTGTTGAGTTTTGCATGCAAAACTCAGTGAGGGCTCTGCCCTCACACTCCCGCGGTATATAAGGCCAAAAAGAGGAGCTGGCTTGCTCTTCGTCGCGGTTGCGCGTAAAGGGCGCGCAGCAACGTAGGGCGAGAAAACATGCCAGTTCTTGTGATGAAATTCGGTGGCACCTCGGTGGCCACACTGGACCGCATTCGGCGGGCAGCCAAACGTGTGGGTGTTGAGGTGGCCAAGGGCTATGACGTCATCGTCATTGTTTCTGCCATGTCAGGAAAGACCAATGAGCTGGTGGGCTGGGTTAATGAGACCTCGCCGCTTTATGATGCGCGTGAGTATGATGCGGTGGTCTCTTCGGGTGAGAATGTCACGGCGGGTTTGATGGCGCTGACCTTGCAGGAGATGGATGTTCCGGCCCGGTCCTGGCAGGGCTGGCAGGTACCTGTGATGACCACAAGCGCGCATTCTGCGGCACGGATTGAGGATATACCGCCTCAGAATATCATGACGAAGTTTGGCGAAGGCATGAAAGTGGCTGTTGTCGCTGGATTTCAGGGGGTGAGCCCGGAGGGGCGGATCACAACGCTGGGCCGGGGGGGATCAGACACAACTGCTGTGGCCTTCGCGGCGGCCTTTGAGGCGGAGCGCTGCGATATCTATACGGATGTGGATGGGGTCTATACCACCGATCCAAGGGTTGAGGCAAAGGCCCGCAAGCTCGACAAGATATCATTTGAGGAAATGCTGGAGCTGGCCTCGCTTGGGGCGAAGGTCTTGCAAACCCGGTCGGTTGAGCTTGCGATGCGCTATAAGGTCAAGCTGCGCGTGCTCTCAAGTTTTGAAGAACAATCAGACGATGCAGGCACGTTGGTCTGTGATGAGGAGGAAATCATGGAAAGCAATGTGGTTGCAGGCGTGGCGTTCAGCCGTGAAGAGGCCAAGATGACGCTGGTGTCGGTTGCGGACCGTCCGGGCATCGCCGCCACGATCTTTACAGCCCTCTCAGATGCGGGTGTGAACGTGGATATGATTGTGCAAAACATCTCGGAAGAGGGGCGCACGGACATGACGTGGTCCTGCCCGGTGGATCAGGTCAAGCGCGCCGAACAGGCAATGGCCGCGGCCAAAGACGGCGGTGTGATCAACTACGCCGAAATGCTGGCGGATGTTGATGTGGCCAAGGTGTCTGTTGTGGGCATCGGCATGCGCAGTCACACTGGTGTTGCGGCCAAGATGTTCAAAGTCCTGTCGGATGAACGGATCAACATTCAGGTCATCACGACGTCAGAGATCAAGATTTCCGTGTTGATTGATCGCAAGTACATGGAATTGGCGGTTCAGGCGCTGCACGATGCGTTTGAGTTGGATAAAGCAGCCTAGATCGCACCACCTTGGAAATCGCTGCGTTCAAGCTGCTTTTGGTTTGCGTGCCAGCAGGTAAAACGGCAGCCCGATCATGCTGGTCAGCAGGATAAAGATCGCCCAGCCTTGGGCGTTCATACGGCGCGTGCTGGCATCCTTGTAGGTCAGGTACGTCGCGATGATTGACAGGGCAAACAGGATCAAGAAGGGCATGATTGATCTCTTCCGGTTGAGGTGCTCCCGACAGACATAGGAACGAAGTGCCCGCCCGAGAAGGTCAAACCCCGTCTTTTGTCGCGTCCGGTCTCAAACCTGAATTGCCAATACCCTGCTACGCGTCGCATTTGCGGGACATTGGCGATGCGCGATGCTTCTCGTTAAAGGCTGGAAACTATAGACGTTTTCGGATGTATTTGGTGGCGGACCTGTAGTGGCTGGGGCCTGCCGCCTCTGCCCATCGGCCGGGTGTCCATTTGTTTTTGGCACCCTTCATCGGGCCGCCATAGAGATCCTCATCGCTCAGATGATCCAGAAATGCGGTCAATCTGGCGTGGTTTTCGTGCAAAGTGGCAATGGCCTCTTTCCAGCCGAGGGTCTTTTGCGCAACTCGCAGGTCGGCATTGTAGCGCGGCAGTTCATTCCATTTGTAGCCTTGCGCGGGAAAGAACACCTCCTTTCCGGCCTGACCATCGGCGTACCAGTTCAGAAACGGGTCGATCCAATGGGCGCGGTGGGCGACGATGTCCTTGATGCAAATCCCTTCCTCATCGGGGATCAAGGCAGAGGCGGCGTCCAGCGGTGCGATCACGGACCCAAGCTTGTCAAACTCCCGTGCCGTGACGTCTAGCAATTGTGATTTGGTTGTTGCGGGCATGATATCCTCCACGGGTACCATACTGAAAAGGAGCAGGACGACATTGATGCCGATCAAATCATCACGTTGCCGATTGGCGGCAGGGATTGGGCGGATTGTCCCCGTGTTATCGCAATCGGGCGTTTCGCTTTTTGCGTGTCTGTGATCTAACTCGCAGGTGGTCAATGAGGGACATGCCAGAATGGCAGAGCGTACAGAAACAGAGAGCCGCAAGCTTCTGGGCCGCCTTCGTGATGCGATGGCGGGCGATGATGCCGGGCAGGAACGGCTGAACAAGATCACAGCGCTGATCGCGGGGTCTATGGGATGTGAGGTCTGCTCGATCTATCTGTTCCGTGATGACGACACGCTTGAGCTGTGCGCGACCGAAGGGCTGAACCCGGAGGCGGTGCATGAAACGCGGATGAAGCTGGGCGAGGGTCTGGTGGGGCGCGTGGCCAAAAAACGGCAGTTGATCAATACACCTGACGCGCCACAGGCACCGGGCTTTCGTTTCATGCCGGAAACCGGCGAAGAGATATTCTCGAGCTTTCTGGGCGTGCCTGTGCAGCGCATTGGTGAAGTGCTGGGGGTGCTGGTTGTCCAATCCAGAACCGCGCGCGAATTTTCGGCTGATGAGATTTATGCGCTCGAAGTTGTGGCGATGGTTCTGGCAGAAATGACGGAACTGGGCGCATTTGTGGGCGAGGGGGCTGCGATGTCTGCGCGCCATTCCCAACCTGTAATGATCCGTGGCACCGTCGGCCAAGAGGGCGTGGCCGAGGGCCATGTCTGGCTGCATGAGCCGCGGGTTGTTGTCTCAAACCCTATCGCCGATGATCCGGTCCGTGAAGAAGAGCGTCTGGTGGAGGCTGTGGACCAGTTGCGTGTCAGCGTGGACCAAATGCTGAGCATGGCTTCGGTCGACAAAGAGCAGATGCAGGTCCTTGATACATATCGCATGTTTGCCAACTCAAAAGGGTGGATGCGGCGCATGTGCGAGGACATCCAGAGCGGTCTGTCGGCAGAGGCTGCGGTGGAAAAAGAGCAATCGCTCGCACGCGCGCGCATGAGCCAGTCCACAGATGCCTACCTGCGTGAGCGGCTCAGCGATCTTGATGATCTGTCAAATCGCTTGTTGCGTATTCTGACCGGGCAGGGGGCTGATACGGGTGCCGAAATGCCCGCCGACCCGATCCTGATTGCACGCAACATCGGGCCTGCTGAGTTGTTGGAATACGGGCGTAGCCTGCGGGGCATCATTCTGGAGCAAGGCTCCGTTGGCTCCCATGCTGCTATTGTCGCGCGCGCACTTGCGATCCCGCTGATCGTGCATGCGAACCGGATTGCCCATGATGCGCTCAATGGTGATCATATCATGGTGGACGGGGAGCAGGGGATCGTGCATCTGCGCCCCGATGAAAATGTCGCTGCCGCCTTCCGGGACAAGATCGCGATGCAGGCTGCGGCACAGGAACGCTATGCTTCGATTGTGGATCAACCTGCGCGGGCACGCTGCGGGTCGGTCGTTTCTTTGCACATGAATGCAGGCCTGATGGCAGACCTGCCGTCCCTGGAGAGTTCGGGGGCCGAAGGGGTTGGGCTTTTCCGTACCGAGCTTCAGTTTCTTGTCCGTAACCAAATGCCCCGCAGGTCCGAGCTTTCTGCGCTCTACGCCCGCGTTTTGGATGCCGCTGGTGGCAAACGGGTGGTGTTTCGGACGCTTGATATCGGGTCGGACAAGGTGCTGCCCTACATGAAGCCCAATGATGAGCCGAACCCGGCGCTGGGCTGGCGCGCGATCCGTGTGGGGCTGGACAAACCCGGTGTCATGCGGATGCAATTACAGGCGTTGATCCGGGCCGCACACGGCCGACCGCTGACGGTGATGTTCCCCTTTGTTGCGCAGTTCGAAGAGTTCCGCGCCGCACGTCGGGAGATGGTCAAGACCTTGGCCCTCGAAGAAAAACTCGGTCATCCGTTGCCGGAAAAAGTTGAAGTGGGTGCCATGCTGGAAACACCCAGCCTTGCCTTCGCGCCGCAAAAATTCTTTGAAGAAGTTGAATTCCTTTCCATCGGGGGCAACGACCTCAAACAGTTCTTTTTCGCCGCTGACCGGGAGAATGAGCGGGTGCGCCGCAGGTATGACACGTTAAACGTGAGTTTCCTGAGCTTTCTCGAAGGGATCGTGGATCGTTGTGCGCAAACCGATACGGCGCTGTCTTTCTGCGGCGAGGATGCAGGCCGCCCGGTTGAAGCGCTGTGCTTTGCCGCCATCGGATTTCGCAGCCTGTCCATGCGCCCGGCGTCCATCGGGCCGGTCAAGAGCCTGTTGCGTCGGTGTAACCTCGATGATGTCCGCGCCGTCATTAACGCCGCCCGCGACAGAGGAGAGATGTCGGTGCGGGAGGACGTGATGGCCTACGTCCGTGCACAGCATCAATGGTGAGCGGCTGGTTTTGAGGGAAGGTGTCGGTGCCGGAAAACGGGACAGGTGATGCTGTCAATTCTGGACGTCGCGGCCTGCTTGGCGAAACGCCTCACGGCGCGGCAATACGCGCCAATGATAGGTCTCTACCCAGATGCCCGAGATGTCGAACCCGGCCATGGAGCCTCGGGTGTCGGGACGCGATGAGATGTGACGCAGGAAGGCGGCGGCCTGTGTCGCCTCGGCTGGTCCTCTGGCGGTACCATCACGGGTGCCCCCACAGTTCTCGATCAACCCTTCAAGGTTCAGCGCTTCGGTGTTCGCCTTGCCTTGCGTGGTGATGACGAACAAGCGCTCTTCACCAGCTCCGTCGCCTGATGGGCAGTCCGAGCACAGGGTCATATCGGGCCCAAGCCGGCGCGGCGCGGCGGTGCCCTCTATGCGTTCGTAGCTGGCGAATATGCAGAAATTTGCATCGATATGGACGCGGTTTACGTCTCTTTCACCGGCCGTTTCGCCCTGCACGGAAAAATGCAGCTGATCACATTGTTTGAGATCAGCGCCAGCCGTGAGGGGGCGGGTGGCATGGGCGGGGCGGCGGGTCACAGCCTTGGTGCATTCGCGTCGGGGTGATATGGCGCGGCCGACCGCCGCGAGGTCATCGATGTCTACCGGGCTCAGTCGGGCGCTGACATCAACCGGATTGGGCACGAGCGGAGAGCTGTTTTGCGCCACGCTGGTCAACATCCGTGCGAGCGCCTCAGCCCCGGCGATACGTGCCAGAACCGGCGCGATATCTTCTTGGGCAGGCGTCCAGCTGAGGCCGATCGGGGTGTCGCCCGCCAGGATGCGCGGCCCAAACCAAAGAGACGTGCCATCCCACATGATATCAACCGAAAAGCCGGTCTCAGACAACACAAGCCCCGGACCCTTGCCTGCGTTGACCGTCTCAATCCCGGCTAAGAGCGCCACCATGGCCGGATGGTCCGCCGCAAGCGTCTCCCCCGTAAGCAGATCGCGTGGGTGATTGAGCTTGGTTTTTGTATCGATGGGTCGGGCGACGATCTGGGCGTATCGCGCAGAGGGCAGAGGCGTGCCCAGAGCCGCACAGGGTTGATCGCTTTGCGGAACACATTCGGCACTTACGGGGCGCAAAAAGCTTTGCGTGGGGCCGGTGTCTTCGGTCTGGGCATAGCCGATGATCGCCTCAGGCGCGTCTGCGGCGTCCGCGACAAGACCGACAAGCGTGCCTTCGGAAATCCCGTGCACCAGCCCAGCCGACAGGGCGTCTTCTTCAACACCGAAGCGCCGCACCCCTTTTGTCTCCGCCCCACCGAAGACGGCGGCGTCAATCAGAGGACCTTCCCATGACGGGGTCTGAAGCCGCGCACCGCCGGGAATGTGATCCGCGTTCATATCGCTCAGAACGCCTTGAAACAATTGCCTGAAGCTGACAGCGGTATTTGCCTGCAACCGTGCGGCCAGGGTTCCGGAAAACAGCCCGTACCAAGCCTCGGATTGACCGGCGCGGGCCAGGTTAACCTCGCGCGCGACTTCGGTTGAGCGGGCTGCGTAAAAGGCCACAAAACCACCCGAACCGGGGGTGTCTGCCAGCGCAGGTGCTTCGACAATTTCTGCTTCTGGGCGTGGATCAATTTGGACACTGATCCCCAGCACGGCGGGGTCAACAAACCGTGCTGCGGTTTGCATGCCGGCTGTACGCACTCCGGACCCGGCATGGCACGCATCCATCACCAGCCAGACATCCGCGCCTTTTGCGCGCATGCGGTGCACGGCGTTGCCAATCTCATCATCGGTGATGGCATTCGGTATCGTTTTCTGCCCATTCCCGGCGCGTTTGGTATCTGCGGGCAGGAACACCTCATCCAGGCCATCGGTTTCGTCATCATTCTGATCCCTCTGGCGGGTGCCGTGACCGGACAGGTGGACGTAAATGAAATCACCGTCCTGTGCAGTCGCCGCAAGAATGTCCAGCGCCCCCAGAATGGCTGTGCGGGTCGGGCGTGGGGCATCCCCCACGCCGTCTGCCAGGACACGGATGTCGCTGATCCCGCGCGCCTGTAACGTATCACGCAAAAGGACCACGTCATTGCGGGGACCTTTGAGGTCAACAATTCCAGACGCGTCCTCGTAGTCAGATACGCCAATAAGCAGGGCGCGCGTTTCGGCCAAAGAAACCGAGGCCCAGAGAAGCGCGCAAGCTATTGATAGAAATGCAATTTTCAAATTTCACCCAGCCTTCTTGCCGCAACCAGAATAGCGAAATGGGCGAAAAATGCCAGTGCTGCGTCTTGGGCGTCCCTATCGCTACCCTAGTGTTTTTCGACGGTCTGGGGTATTTCTGCATAGGGCGAGAGCCGAAAAAGCAGAATGATTGCAGCGCCAGAGCAAGAGGAAGTATGCTTCGTAGACTTCAGGTTTTTCTTTTTACAACGGCCTTTTTGGGGCTCTCAACTGTCTCAATCGCGGCGCAAGACCTCTATGTCCGGGCGGCCCAACTTGGTTTGGAGGCGCAAGAGGATAATCCGCAGGCGATTGCGCAGATCGACGCGCTGCTGGCGGATGCGACGGCGCAAACTCCGTTTGACCAGCGCCTCGTCTTTGATCTGGCGCGTCATAAGGCCGATCTGCTGATTGATGCGGACCGCCTTCCTGAGGCAGCGGCAGTGGTTGTGCAGCTTGCAGCGCTGGCATCACAAAATCGTCCGGTTCTGCAGGCGAATGTTGCCGCATTGCACCGCGAAGCGGGTCGGTTGTTGCTTCAAACCGGGGAATACCGCGCGGCGCGTGCGCAGTTTGTGGCGCTGCTCGAAGAGCAACGCGATGGTGCGCTCTCAGGTGAGGTGATCGCGCAAACGCTGGAACAAATCTCTGATATTTCAGAGAAAATGGATCGGGCGGCGGATGCTGAACGGTATCGCCAAGCCGCCGTTGAGGCCCTGCAACAGGACGCCACACCCACACGGGGAGATGGTAAGGGATACCGCGAAGTCGAGGTGTTTTATGCCACAGACCGCGCGCGCACGGGCAACTCTGATCCGAGCGATTTTTACGGCTGGGGCCGTGGCGATCTGGAGTTGGGAACCGCCACGATCACCATTCCCGACACCCATGTCAAAGGCTTGGTGGAGACGCCCTCGGTCTGGCGGCTGGAATTTGGCCCGTCCCCTGCAAAACATGTCGTGTTGCAAAGTGTGACGCCAGTTGCGGACAAAGAGTTTTACACGCAGATGCAAGACCGCATGTCGAACCGCCGCAACAAGGAATTGTTCGTCTTTGTGCACGGCTACAACGTGAAGTTCGATCAGGCGGCCAAGCGGGCCGCACAGGTGGCTTATGATCTCAACTATGGCGGGTTGCCCGTGCTCTATTCGTGGCCCTCTGCGGGATCCACGATGGGGTATATTTCGGATACGGCTGTTGTCCGTCTGAGCGGGCGCAGGTTGGCGGGATTTCTTGAAGATCTGGTGTCGCGGTCAGGGGCTGAAACGATCCATATACTGGCGCATTCGATGGGCAACAGGGCGTTGACCGATGCGCTTGAGCTGATCTCATCACGACGCGACGTGGCCGAGGATAGCGGGTTCCTGTTTGATCAGGTTCTGTTTGCCGCGCCGGATGTGGATGCGGGCCTGTTTGCTGAGATGGTCAAGTCAATCCGCCCGGTTGCCAAACGCCTGACGCTTTATGCGTCGAACAGTGATTGGGCACTGGAGTCCTCACGTCGGTTACACGGTAATGCCCCTCGGGCAGGGCAGGGCGGCGAATTTACGTTGGTGGATTCCAACATCGACAGCGTCGATATGTCCGAACTTGGCGAAGATATGCTGGCCCACAGCTACTTTGCCGACGACAGTTCGGCCCTCGCAGATATGATGGCCCTGTTCTGGCGCAACACCGATCCCGCCAATCGGTGCGGGTTGGTCCCCTCAAACGGGGTGTCCAAAGACGCGCCTCACTGGGTGTACAAGCGGGGGGAGTGCGAGAGCCAGAACTTGATTGATATCATGGCCATGCTTCAGCGGAACAATGTGCAGTCTCAGCAAGACGTACAAAAAATGTTGATCCGCAGCGTGGATGACACAGAACAGTTGAGCGATATCGTTCCGATCCTGCTGCGCAACTTTGACGAATGAAATGCCCTGTGCGGACAAGCCGACGCATCGTCCATCCGCGACCTGGCTGACCCTCCCGGATGTTTCCGTGTTGCGTCACAAAATGGGTATGATCAGCAGATAGGCCAGCAACAGCCACGTTGTGCCAAGGATCGCCAGCCGAACGAAAGCGTGACGCTCGTAGTTGCGTTTGAGCACCCATTTCTGAATGTTGGTTTTGGCAACCCCCGCCTGCATTTCTTGCAGATCTGCGATTGTAGCCTTGAGACCGTTGAGGGTCTCACTGAACGCAAACAAGGTGATGATCACATTGGCAGAATAGAAGGCAAAGACCAGAATTCGCGCGATCACAAAGGGCGAGTCTGATGTGCCAAAAAATACCATGACACCGACGATTGCAGCGTGAGAATAGAGCACGCGCTGCCAGAGTGTATCCAACCGCCCGTTGAATTGCAGACTGAGCGATATCAGCTCATGAAAACTCATCTGGCTCGGGTCGTCGTCTGCCTCAGGCTTGGCAGTGGCTGTGGATGCCATGGCCAATTCCTTCTTTCGATCAGCGCGTTGCTTGGATTTTGCCGATGCAGGTCAGAAACGCAATGTTTATCAGGCCCGACAGGCGCTTGTGCATGCGTGTTGCCCGCGATGGCCTAACGCACGTTGATCTTCAGGTTAAGCTGCGTGCTTTGGCGGCTTGCCCCCCGGATCGAAAAAGCAGCCCTGTCCGTGCCTTTGGTGCGCCCGGCTGTATACGTGATGAGCAGTGTGCTGAAATTTCTGCCTTTGCAGTTTCCGTTTTGCTGTTTCAATTTCTTGCGAACCACCCGGAAGCGGCCCAGTTTTGGCTTTTTGTCGACGGTGAACTTTGCATACCCGTTGTCGCGGCAGGTGGCCTCGTCGTAGTTGGTCCAGGTAAATTCAATCCGTTTTCCAACCGCGACGTCCCGATTCAGGTACCTGACGCCCTGAGCGACGGCAGCATGTGTATCACCCAGCAGCAATGCGACCGCGAACAGCGTGGCGAACAGTCTTTTGAGAGGGGCGTGAAAAAAAGACGTCATATGGATTTCCTTAAAACTATGGCACCTACCCTAATCTAAAACGCCTATCGCGCGAACATCTGAATTTTGGGGACTGCGTTGCACCTGCTCTGCCTTGGCCTCGAATGCAGCAATGATGGGCTGATCTGACGGGATCATGGTGCCGAGCTCTTGCATTTTCTGTGCCGCCGTCGATGCGATCTGTTGGTCAAGACGTGGTGTGCCACCGGCCCCCACAATCCCGCTGTAGGCCAGGAACAAATCACGCTGCCACCATCCATTTTCCGCATTGGCCGCTACCAGACGCGCCGCAATGCTGAGGCTTTGGGCATAGGCATCGACCGCAGCAGCCCTTTCGTTGATGGCCAAGTGAGTGTCGCCAATTGTGCGCAGGGTCACACCTGTGAACCGCAAAGCCCCAAGGTCGTCGGGGTTGGCATCGCTGACTGTGCGCATCCGGTTCAAGCTGACGGTGTAGTGTGCCAACGCCTGTCTTGCCTCTCCGGTTGCCAGATGGGCATGACCCAAAAGCTCATTTGTAACCGAGACAACCCGGTTCCATTTCGGACTTGCCGGATCACGGTCGAGCAGAGGGAGCATCACCGCCAGCTCTTCTTGATAGGCCGCAACCGCTTTGGCCGGCCTGTCCGTTTGCATGTAGATGTTCCCAATCAATTCGTGACTGACCCCCAGAATAAAACGCCAATCGGCATTCTGTGGGTCATGTGCAACAAGCCGTTGGCGCAGTTCCAGACTGCTTTGATAAAGGGCGAGCGCAGCATCCGTGTCGCCTTGATCCATCCGCACATGTGCGAGGTGGTTTTGCGTAAAGGAAAGAAAACGGTTGAGTTCCATGTCGGTGGGGTTGGCATCCCTGATCGGTGTCATACGATCAAGGCTGCGCTGATAATGCAGGATTGCCTCGGCAAGGTCGCCGCGGGCGTGCGCAAGGCCGCCAAGTCGTTCATCCGCAACAGACAGATCGCGCAGCCACCGAACATTGGTCGGGTCGTATGTCACCAGCTCCGATACAATCGCGTGCTTGGCCTCATAAGAAACCGTCGCCGCGTCCTGATCGTTCATGCGCGTCAGTACATCACCGATCTGCTCATGGCTGAGCCCCAGCAAATGCTGCCAATCGGTGTTGGCCGGATCCGTGTCAACAAGCGCGATGCGCATCGCGCGGCTCTCTTCAAAAAGCGCCAATGCGGATGCAAGTTCGCCCTCATCCAGGAAAATGCGGCCCAGCCGATCCAGCGCGATAGAGATAAACCGGCTGAGCTCTGGATCGTCAGGGTTGGCGTCGCGGATCGGGCGCATCCGGTCCAGACTGGCCTCGTAGCGCGCCATGGCCCCCTGCGCATCGCCGCGTGCGCGTTGAATGTCACCCAACTTCTCGTCGCTGACAGAGAGGTCCCTTTCCCACCAGTATCCATCAGGATCGGTTTCCAGCACCGCGATGCCAAGGCGTTGTTTTTTCAGGTACTCTGCCTCGGATGCGGCAAGGTTGCCTTGCCGGAAATAGATGCGCCCCAGACGCCCATGGCTCACACTCAAAGCGGACGTGTAGGTGATGTTGTCCGGTGCAGCGTCAGAAGTCGATGACCGGATTGCATGGCTTCTGCGATATTGGTCCAATGCCTCAGCAATCTTGCCCTGTTCGAACAGGACATCCCCCAGATTGTCCTGCGCCTGCGCTAAGGCCAGCCGCAAGTCGGGTGCCTGCGGATAGTGCGCGCTGGCGCTTTGCGCTGCCGCAATCTGCTGTGCAAAAGCAGTCGCAGCTTCCGGCAGATTGCCAATCGTCATGTTGATCTGGCCCAAAGCCGCAAGGGCATTGAGGTGGTGTTGCCAGGCCTCAGAGGGCAGGGCATCTTGCGCAACTTCACCAAAAAGCCTGATGGCGTGCTCAAAGTCGGACACCGCGAGCCTGTATTTCAGTTCCGCCCGCGCGGTTCCGCCGTTGAGGGAATGGCTTGCTGCTTCTGACAGCGTCCGCTCGACGTAGTTTGCCTTGAGCGTTTCGCGTGAGGTTGCGTCTATCTCGGCAGCCTCGGTCAGTTTGGCGCGCGCGCTCTCAAACGCACCCAGAGACAAGTGCGCTTCGGCTTGTCGCCTCAGTTCGCTGACCCGCTGATCGCCTGACCGCAGGGTTCTCAGCTCATCGCGTACTTTGGTGAATGCGGCCGCTGCTTCCTTCAGTTTTGCGCTGCGCTGTTCGCGATTGAGGGTGCGGAGGTCTGAGCTGATCAAGGCACTGTAAAGCGGGGCGAGCGGCACGTCCGCATTCAGTGCGACCCGTTCGACATCCCGGCGCGCGGTGTTGTCAATATCGGCCATCGCGAGCAGAAGGCGCTCCCGTTCGGGCAGTTCCTCGGCACTTGCACTGGCAAAGAACAGGTTCGGCAGGCCACTTTCCACATAAGGAAGCTGGCGCCCATTGGTGCGGTCATACACCTCTTGCTGGACGAGGGTCAGGACAGAGCGAATTTCCAGACCTTCTGTCCCCAGATACCTGGTCAACGCAGTGGTGAACGGAGAATTGTTGCCGTCACCGTCAGATGCGGTTTCTCCCGGGGCGGCTGAAAAGGCAAAGAGTGTCCGGTCGGCGGATCCCATGCGTCCAAGACCCGGTTTGACCGTTTCCGTTACCTCCAACGAAAATGCGCCCCGGCCCGCAGGATCAGAGCGCAGGGCAAAAGGATCATCGCGGCAGGCATCCAGAACGATAAGAGCAGACTTTGCGACAGTTCCGATGCGTGTCTGTATTTCATTCAGCGAAAGGCTGGTTGCCTTCAGGCTGTCCACCGTGGACGCATCGGCATCTGTGGGCAGCAACCTGTTGTCACCGGCGATCTCAACACCGTGGCCTGCGAAAAATACAAAGGCAACATCTGCCCCAGTAGCGTCTTCTTCAAAGTCCTCAAGCGCACGGCGCATCCGCTTGAGGTCCCTGTTCTTCTCTGAAAACACCTCAAAATCAAGTGCTTCCAGCGCGTCTTCTATGGCGCGGGCATCATTAACGGCATTCTTGAGCGGACGCAGGGTGTCATAGGTGTTTGCACCAAAAATCAACGCGACCCGGCGTTCGGCAAGTGCGGTGGACGCCCAAGTGACAAGTGCGACAACGGCCAGAAGTGATCTCATGCGCTCCTCTCAATCTTGGAGTTTATCTTCGTGGCTTTGCCAAAAAAACTCAAGGCAGGTGGCTGAAGCCCTGATCGCGCGAAGATCGGTTTTCCACCCAATGCAGCATGTTGGACCTCAAAGTTCTGACATAGCTTGACCTCTTGGAGCGGCTAATTTAACACCGCGCCAAGGTCGCGGGCGTTGTGTAATGGTAAGACCTCAGCCTTCCAAGCTGATGATACGGGTTCGATTCCCGTCGCCCGCTCCAATTATTTCATATTTTCTATGTCCCTGCGGCGTCACCAACGCTTGACCCCGGTGACAACCCGCGCCATCACGACCAGACGAAAAACAAGGACGTCTCATGGCCCGTGCCGCATCCCCTGTCACTCCGCCCGCGCATAAAGCGACCGAAGAGCGGAAGAAGTCGAAGAACATCAAGGCATTGCATGCCCTTGTGCCGTTTATTTTTCCATATAAGGCCCTTGTGGCCGCGGCCTTGCTGGCGCTGGTGCTCACTGCGATGGTGTCGCTGTCTCTGCCGCTCGCGGTGCGCCGCGTAGTGGATAACTTCGAAACCGGCGATGTAGCCCTGCTTGATCGGTACTTCGGCGCGGCGTTTCTGATCGCGGGGCTGTTGGCCGCCGGCACCGCATTGCGCTTTATGCTGGTCTCCCGCTTGGGGGAACGTGTGGTTGCCGACATCCGCAAGGCCGTTTTTGACCGTGTCATCGGGATGAGCCCCTCATTCTATGAAAAGGTTATGACGGGCGAAGTGTTGAGCCGGATCACGACCGACACCACTCTGATCCAATCGGTGATCGGGTCTTCGGTCTCCATCGCGCTGCGCAATGCGTTGATTTTTGTGGGGGGATTGGTGTTGTTGCTGGTCACCTCCGGCAAGCTGGCGGGGATGGTGTTGCTGATTGTGCCAGCGGTGATCATCCCGATCCTGACCCTTGGGCGGCGCCTGCGCAAAGTCAGCCGTGAAACTCAGGACTGGATTGCAGCGTCTTCCGGGAATGCCTCTGAAAGCCTGACGGCGGTGCAAACGGTGCAGGCCTTTACCCATGAGGCAGCCAGCCGGACACAGTTTTCAGACATCACAGAGGCGTCCTTTGAGGCTGCCAAACGGCGGATCAGGATCCGTGCGCTGATGACAACGATTGTGATTTTCCTGACGTTTACCGGCATTATCGGCGTGCTCTGGATCGGCGCACGCGATGTGCGGGCAGGGGACATGACGCCCGGCGCGCTGGTCCAGTTCGTGATTTATGCGGTGATGGTTGCGGGTGCTGTTGCGGCCCTTTCGGAGATATGGGGCGAATTGCAGCGTGCAGCGGGGGCCACCGAACGTCTGGTTGAGCTTTTGCAGACGGAGGACAGCGTGGAGGACCCCGACACAGGCGTGCCTCTGGCCCAGCCCGTTCAAGGGAAAATCGCGTTTGAAAGGGTGGCGTTCGCCTATCCTGCGCGGCCTGATACAGCGGCGCTGGACGGTGTGGACATCCAGATCAACCCCGGTGAAACCGTGGCTTTTGTCGGCCCCTCTGGTGCGGGCAAGACGACGATCATTCAACTGATCCTGCGGTTTTATGACCCCGCATCCGGGCGCATCACGCTTGATGGCGTTGACCTGCGGGACCTCAATCGCGCCGAGTTTCGCAGTGCCATTGCTCTTGTCCCTCAAGACCCTGTGATCTTTGCGGCCAGTGCGGCGGACAATATCCGCTTTGGCCGCCCCGACGCCACGGATGCCGAAGTCTATGCCGCAGCAGAAGCGGCGGCGGCGCACGAGTTTATCTCAGCGCTGCCAGAGGGATATGACAGTTATCTCGGGGAACGGGGGGTCATGCTGTCAGGGGGGCAGAAACAGCGCGTGGCAATTGCCAGAGCGATCCTGCGGGATGCGCCTGTGCTGCTGTTGGATGAGGCAACCAGCGCGCTGGATGCAGAAAGCGAACGGGCGGTTCAGCAGGCGGTTGATAAGTTGAGCCAGGACCGCACAACCCTGATCGTGGCGCACCGCCTTGCAACTGTGAAAAAGGCGGACCGAATTATCGTCCTTGATGCAGGCCGGGTGATCTCAAGCGGAACCCATGATGAGCTGGTGGCCAAAGATGGTCTTTATGCGCGGCTGGCACGGCTGCAGTTTACCGATGGTATGGCGGCCGAATAATTCCCCCTTTCGTTTCCCCACCTGCTTGGTGATACTGCGCGCGAACCATTTGAACAGGGGAGAACCAAAATGGGTTTGTGGAGTTTCGTAAAAGGTGCCGGCAAGAAAGTCTTTGGTGGCGATGACGATGCAGAAGTTTCCGGGGCGGCCTTGCAGGACGAACTGAAGGACCTCGGCCTTGATGCCGAAGGTTTGGACATTGTGGTCGAAGGTGATCAGGTCAAGGTCAGTGGCACCGCGGTGAGCCAGGAGATGAAAGAGAAGGTCATCCTCGCGGTTGGCAACGTCGAAGGTGTCGCAGCCGTGCAGGATGAAATCGCCGGCGGAGAAGGCGAGCCCACATTCCATACGGTAGAAAAGGGTGACACCCTTTGGGCCGTGGCCGAAAAAGCGTTGGGCAACGGCGCGCGCTACACTGAGATTTTTGAGGCCAACCGCCCCATGCTGAGTGATCCAGACAAAATCTATCCCGGGCAGGTTCTGCGGATTCCATCTGCCTGATGCAAAAAAGCGGATAATCTGTCAGGCTGGCCTGACGACCTGCTGTAAGAGGCGTTTGCGCATTTTGCTCAAACGCCTCTTTTACGTCCGGTCAACCTTGTTCTGTCGTGTTTTCCATGCAGGGGCGCTTGCGCCAGCTGTTGTTTGCGCCCATCTTTACGACACTAAAAAATCACAGGCCGCAAAAATGGCCGTAGGGGAGGAACGACGATGGCATATGCCGGAATGGAAGACCGCAACCGTATCGAAAATGAGATGCCTTGGGAGGAACGAGACGTTCCCAAAACGCTTTTCGGTATGCTGAGCGAGACCGCCAGCAAACATCCAAACAACAATGCTGTCAGCTTTCAGTTGCTCTCGGGGCCTACGGACAAGAAAGAGACATTCACCTGGTCCCAGATGCAGGGCAAAGTGGCGCAGGCCGCCAACATGTTCCGCGCGCACGGGATCGGGCCGACGGATGTTGTTGCCTACGTTCTGCCCAACTGCAACGAGACCGTGCTCAGTATGCTGGGCGGTGCGGTGGCAGGGATCACGAACCCGATCAACCCACTTCTGGAGCCTGAGCAAATCGGCTCTATCCTGCGTGAGACAGGGGCAACGGTTGTCGTCACTCTGCGCCCGTTCCCAAAAACCGATGTTGGCGAAAAGACGGCTGCAGCCGTCAAGCTGGCACCAAACGTCAAAACGGTACTTGAGGTTGACCTCAACCGGTATCTGACGCCGCCGAAATCATGGATTGTGCCGCTGGTTCGGCCCAAGATGACGGTCCAGAACCAGGCAAAGTACCTCAACTTCAACACTGAGTTGAACAAGCAGCCGACAACCCTGACGTTTGATGATGTGCAGGAGGACCGCGTTGGGTTCTACTTCCACACTGGCGGGACCACGGGCATGCCCAAGGTGGCACAGCACCTTTATTCGGGCTCTATCTACAATGGCTGGATCGGGGCGACGACGCTGTTGACCGCTGACGATGTGATGCTGGCACCGCTGCCGCTCTTTCACGTGATGGCCTGTCAGGTGATGCTGATGGGGGCTGTGGCCTCCGGTGCGCATGTGGTCTTTCCAACGCCGCAGGGCTACCGTGGTGAGGGGGTCTTCGACAACCTTTGGAAGCTGGTGGAACGTTACAAGGTCACCTTTGTCTGCTCTGTGCCAACCGCATTGGCCGCAACCATGCAGGTCCCCGTCAACGCTGATATTTCAACCGTGAAAACTGCGTTTTCTGGCTCCGCTCCGCTGCCGCTTGAATTGTTCAAACGCTTTGAAGACGCGACCAAGATGGCAATCGTTGAGGGGTACGGCATGACCGAGGCGACCTGCCTTGTGTCGGGCAACCCCGTGGATGGTGAGAAAAAGGTTGGCTCCATCGGCATTCCGTTCCCCTATACGGACATCAAAATCCTCAAGGGATCAGCGGATGGGGATGTCGAGGCTGGCGTGGATGAAGTGGGCGAGATTTGCGTGTCCAACCCCGGTGTCTATGTCGGAAACACATATACCGAAGCTGAAAAGAACGCCGATCTCTACTTTGATAACAAATACTTGCGCACTGGTGATCTGGGCCGGGTCGACGCGGATGGGTATTTGTGGATCACCGGACGTTCCAAGGACCTGATCATCCGAGGCGGGCACAACATCGACCCTGCCGAGATTGAAGAGGCGCTGTTGGGCCATCCGGCTGTGGCCTTTGCCGGGGCCATCGGACAACCGGATTCCCATGCGGGCGAAATCCCTTGTGCCTTTGTCGAACTGGTAGATGGCGCGAGCACGACGTCAGACGAATTGCTGGCATTCTGCAAGGAAAACGTGACCGAGCGCGCAGCGCAGCCCAAGCATATCAAGATCATGGACGAGCTGCCAAAAACCGCTGTGGGTAAAATCTTCAAACCTGATCTGCGCAAGGACGCGATTGTCCGCATTTATGACGAAGTGCTTGAAAAGTCAGGAACGCCTGCGCGTGTTACTTCTGTTGTTGACGACAAGAAACGCGGGCTTGTGGCCCAGGTCGCCATGAACGGCGCGTCCAATGACGATGTCAAAGCGGCCTTGGGTGGCTTCACCGGGGCCTGGGAAGAAGCGGCTTGAGCCAACCGGACTATCAGCGTCTGATCGACGCTGAGACGTGGGCGTATATCGCGCGGCTCGACGCCAGCTATCCTCCCAATGCGGTGGAGATGTCGGTGGCAGAGCAGCGCGATGCGTACGACACGATGTGCAAGGTCTTTCATCAGCCGCGCCCGGCGGGCGTGGCGGTGGAGGATCGCGCGATCGGTGGGGTGCCCTGCCGCTGCTACACCTCCACCCAAAGCGACATCACGGTGATCTATTACCACGGTGGCGGTTTTGTCGTGGGTGGATTGGAGAGCCATGACGATATCTGTGCAGAGCTTTGTGCGCGCACAGGTTTCGATGTCATATCAGCAGATTATGCTCTGGCCCCTGAGCATGTTTTCCCAGCCTGCTTCAATGACGCATGGGCGGCGTTTGAGGCGATTGCAGCGGCGCGATCTGGCGGGCTGGTGCTGTGTGGCGACAGTGCAGGTGGCAACCTTGCGGCGGCTGTGGCACATCATGCGCGGGGGCGTGTGGACGGACGGATCATGGGGCAGGTGCTGATCTATCCGGGACTTGGCGGGGACCAGACCAAGGGCTCCTACATCACCCATGCGAACGCCCCTCAGTTAACCATGGCAGACCTTGAGTTCTATGCGCAGGTACGCAGTGGAGGGATGCCGCCAAAGGGTGATCCCCGCTATGCACCGCTGCAAGATGCTGATTTCAAAGGGCTTCCGCCGAGCGTGATGATCACTGCGGAATGCGATCCGCTGGCCAGTGATGGAGAGAGCTACCGAGATGCCATCCGCGCCGCCGGGGGGCAGGCAGAGTGGATCAATGTGGCGGGCATGGTGCATGCCTGCCTGCGGGCGCGGAATATGTCGCAACGGGCCGCAGGCTTTTTTGATCAGGTGGTTGACGGTGTTGCCGCACTAGGGGCCGGACGCTGGCCTTATTGATCCGCCTCAGGACAAAAAGCTGTTTTTTTCCATTGTCTTGACCGGCGGTATGCCAAGCCGATGCAGGATCGTCGGGGCCAGTTGTAACTGGTCAATCACGGCGTCTTCTGGTGGGCCGTCAGCGGGCCCAAAGTAATAGAGCGCGGTATCTTGTTGCAGTGGCCCCCGCCCGCCATGGTGACCGCGATCGTCCTGTCCGTGGTCGGCTGTCACAATCACCTCGTATCCTGCTGCGCGCCACTTGGGGATAAACGGAGCGAGCATCTCATCCATCACGTGGCAGGCGTGATCCATCTCCTGACAGTCATGGAAAAATCGGTGGCCCATGCTGTCCAGCGTGCAGGTATGCAACATGCCGTAGTTGAGGCCAAAGCGCAGGCAAAGGTTGGTCAGCGTAGCAAAGAGATCAACATCAGACGGCGTCATCTGATTGTTGGCACCATAGCCGGTCATGGTGTGAAAGCGGCCATGATTGATGCTGTCGCTGTCCGGTTCATCGTATTCAATATCACGAACGTAATCAAAGGGATGGCGGTTAAAGAACTCAGACCAGAAGGAATGTGCGACAGCCCCAGTCACGCCGCCAAAGGATCGGGTCTGTGCAAAAACGTCCTTGTGTTTGAGGCGAAAGACATTGCCGTTGCCGGTGCAGCCATGCTCCGCCGGGGCGACGCCTGTGTGGATAGAGCCATAACAGGAGGCCGAGATCGAGGGGATCACCGCGCGGTGTTTCCACACGCGGGCATCTCCGCTGTCCACCCAGCCTTCAAGGTTGCCAAACAGGCGGCGAAAATTGCGGTAAGGCACTCCGTCGAGGATGATGAGAAGCAGTTTGTTGTCCATGGCGCGGCTCCAAATGGGATGGCGACAGCTTGGGACAGTGTGAGCGGCTGTGCAACGCATAACGTGGGGACCGACGCGCAGAAAATGGCAGTTCCTAAAAGACTGCGTGATCGCCCCGCTCAGCGGTGACGTCCCCTGCGGCAAGGGCGCGGTAAAAGTCGGGCAGGGTGTCTGTGCCAAAGGAGGGGGTTGCGTCGGCGTCGTATCGGCCTGCCTGCGGGTCCCAGACCAACATGGATTCCGTTGCATAGTAATGCCCGATGCGCGCAAGTTCAGCCTTTGCCGCAGCGGGGGGCACCACGCGGCCCGCAATAGCAAGGGTGCTTGCGATGGTGGAAATCACACGCGGCGAGACGCGGCGATACTTCGGCGGCACCCCCAAAGCCTCAAAGAGGGCGGCTCCCATCTGATGCGGCGTCAGTGCAGGGCCGGGCCCCCCAATGGGCAGAATTGCGTTTTGCCGTGCGGGATCTTCTATGCACGACGCGATATAGCGGCCCAGATCGGCATCGCTGATCGGCGTGCAAGCAGTAAGCGCGCCATCCCCGAACATCAGGTACGGTTTGCCCGCGCGCAGCCGCGCGATCTGACCAGAGAGGGATTTGAAGAACGCAGTGGGCCGCACGATGGAATGGGGGATGGAGGAGGCCTGCAATGCGGCCTCAAACGCGAGCTTGGCATGTTGAAACGCAAGGCGGGGCTTTTGCACACAGATGGCTGAGAGCAGGATAAACTGCGCGATCTCCGTGGCCTCAGCCGCATGCAGGATATTGAGGTTGGTGGCGTGATCAATGGCCCAGGCATCAGCGGGCAGGCCGGTGCGTGATGCAATGCAGGAAATGACAATCTGCGCGCCATGCAGGGTTAATGTGCCGCTGATACTGTCTGGGCTGGTTAGCGCGGTTTGTTGAAACGCAACGCCGGGCAGGTGCGGATTGGAGCGGCCAAGCGCCACAACCTCGTGGCCCGCATCACGCAGGGCAAGGGCTGTGGCACGCCCGGCGGTGCCGGTAGCCCCAAAAAGGGCGACGGTTTTTGCGGTGTCGGGCATGTCTGTCCTTGCGCTTTGAGCCTGAGTGTATCGGCAGGGCGGGGCGGCTCAAGTGCGAAGTTGGCGGTGTTGCTCGCGGGTTTGTGAGGCGCGCGTGATCAATCGTTTCTGGGGGGCGTCCGATGGGGCGGTTAGGGTCTCGGTAGTGAAAGAGATCAGGGAGTGGGCCGATGGGTAAATCTGGCAAGACCAATGCGCGCAAGAAACGACAGGCGGCGCAGGCGCAGGAGGCCGCCCCGGTGGGGTTGAGCCGTCGTTCATTGCTGCGCATGAGCGGTATGGGCGCGCTGGGTCTCGGTCTGCTTGGCGGTGGGGCTTATGCTGGCGTGGGGATGGTCCGGCAGTACAGGCGCGAACATGACCTGACGCAGATCGGCAAGGGCAAGCCGGCGGTGGTGCAAGTGCATGACCCGCAATGCCCGACCTGCACGGCGCTGCAACGTCAGACCCGTCGGGCGATGAAGCAGTTTGGCGAATGCGATATGCTCTACCTTGTTGCGGATATCACGCAGCCCGAGGGACAGGTTTTCGCACGCAAGCATAACGTGAGCCATGTGACGCTGGTGCTGATGGACGAGAGCGGCGATGTAGCGCAGGTGCTCACCGGCATGCGGCAACGCGCGGAGCTTGAGCCGATCCTGGCGGCACATTTCGGGGCGCATCGGGGTTAGTTCTTTGACTGGATGCGGGGTGTGGCTTGGAAGGCCACATTACACGGGTTTTCTGCGGCGGGCGGTTTGGAAGCCCGCCTTACTTGATGGGTGGTTTGAATGACCACCTTACGTGGTGGGGGATCGTTGGTGGTCTGGAGGGGGATCGTAAGGGGGGCCTCTGGCCCACCCTTAGTGTCAGTTTCCGGCGCTTTCCATCTTGCGATTGGCCAACACTTCTTCGAGCCAGCCCAGCTTCATCTCGGGCACCGAGCTCAGCAGAAGGTCGGTATAGTCGTCGAAGGGCGGTGACAGCACCTGCGATTTTGGACCGTAGCGTACCACTTGTCCCTGAAACATCACCGCAATGCTGTCCGCGATGGCTTTGACCGTCGCAAGATCGTGGGTGATAAAGAGGTAGGAGACATCTTCGGCCTTTTGCAGCTTCAACAGCAGCTTGAGAATGCCGTCAGCCACCAGTGGATCAAGCGCCGAGGTGACCTCATCACAGATGATCAGCTTGGGCTTGGCCGCCAGCGCACGGGCAATGCAGACACGTTGTTTCTGACCGCCTGAAAGCTCTGCCGGGTAGCGATCCTGAAAGCCTTCGCCCAGTTCAATCTCATCCAGAAGCTCTTGAATCCGTTTCTGTTTCTCCGCGCCCTTGAGCCCAAAGTAGAACTCCAACGGGCGACCGATGATGGTGCCGACGGTCTGGCGCGGGTTCATGGCGGTATCCGCCATCTGATAGATCATCTGCAACTCGCGCAGGTCTTCGATGCTGCGGCTGGGCTGGTCGGGAGTGAGGGTGCGGCCATCGAAATTGATGGTGCCTGCGGAGGGTGGCAGCAGCCCGGTGATCACCCGCGCCAGTGTCGATTTACCGGAGCCGGATTCGCCCACAACCGCAAGCGTTTGGCCCGGATGCAGCTCTACGTTCACATCCTTGAGCACGTCAAAATCCGTGCCGCGATAGCGAGCCGTAATATGCTCAACCTTCAGGAGTGGATTGTCGGTAGGCTGTTTTTCCTCATGCGCGATGGAACGCACGGAGACGAGCGCCTGCGTGTATTCTTCCTTGGGGGCGTTAATAATCTGATCAGTGGTGCCGTATTCGACCATTGCCCCTTGTTGCAACACCATGATGTGGTCAGAGACCTGCGCTACAACTGCAAGGTCATGGGTAATGTAGAGCGCGGCGACGCCGGTGTCGCGGATCGCTTCCTTGATCGCGGCGAGCACGTCAATCTGGGTGGTCACATCGAGCGCCGTCGTCGGCTCATCAAAAACTACAAGGTCAGGTTCAGGACAGAGCGCGAGGGCCGTCATGCAGCGTTGCAGTTGTCCACCCGAGACCTGGTGCGGATAGCGTTGTCCGATGTTGTCGGGGTCGGGCAGACCGAGTTTGCGGAACAGTTCA
The DNA here is from genome assembly GCA_045105735.1 of Sulfitobacter sp. Lineage (GTDB taxonomy): Bacteria > Pseudomonadota > Alphaproteobacteria > Rhodobacterales > Rhodobacteraceae > Sulfitobacter. The sequence goes on from JBGCDV010000038.1 coordinate 57,877, forward strand.
ACCGCGCGGGCTTCGGCCTCCTTTTTGGAGAACTTGCCTTGCAGGACGGCGGCTTCTGTGACCTGCTCCATGATCTTTTTGGCAGGGTTGAAGGAAGCGGCGGCGGATTGCGAGACGTATGTGACTTCCCCCCCGCGCAGCTGCCGGATGTCACCCATGCGCGATTGCAGGATGTCGCGGCCATTGACCCAGACTTCGCCGCCTGTCAGCTCCACGCCGCCGCGTCCGTAAGCCATGGAGGCCAGACCAATGGTTGATTTGCCAGCACCGGATTCGCCGATCAGGCCCAGCACTTTGCCGCCCTCCAGATCAAAATCAACGCCGTGTACGATGGCGATGTCCCGGGGGCGTTCGCCCGGGGGATAAATGGTCGCCCCGATCTTGAGGCCCCGAACTTTGAGAAGAGGATCTTTGAGCAGTGGTTCGGTCATCCCCGGCCCCCTTTCAGTGAGGTGGTTCGGTTCAGGATCCAGTCCGCCACAAGGTTGATCGAGATACAGAGCGTCGCGATGGCATAAGCCGGGTAGAGGGCCGCCTGAATGCCATAGTTGATGCCTTCCTTGTTCTCTTTCACGATGCCGCCCCAATCAGCGAGCGGCGGCTGTACGCCAAGGCCGAGGAAGCTGAGCGTGGAGATAAACAGCACCATGAAGATGAAGCGCAGGCCCATCTCGGCCACGAGTGGCGACAGGGCGTTGGGCAGGATTTCACGGAAGATGATCCAGGCAGTCTTTTCCCCCCGCAGGCGCGCGGCTTCAACATAGTCCATCACGGTGATGTCAACGGCGACGGCGCGGGCGAGGCGGAACACGCGGGTGCTGTCCAAGAGGCCCATCAACAGGATCAGGATGGTGGTGGTGGTGGGCATGACCGAGAGCACCACAAGCGCGAAGATCAGCGAGGGGATCGACATGATCAGATCGACAAAGCGGCTGATCACCTGATCGACCCAGCCGCCGGAGACGGCAGCGAAGAAACCCAGCACGGAGCCGAGCGTAAAGCTGAGGATGGTGGCCATGGTGGCGATAAAGATCGTCGTGCGCCCGCCGTAGATGAGGCGGGTCAGCAGGTCACGCCCGATGCTGTCGGTGCCTAGGAGAAACTCGGAGGATGAGGGCTCCCAGACGTCGCCGACCACTTCGGCCATGCCGTAAGGGGCGATAAGGGGGGCAAAGAGCGCCATCAGGAAATAGAGGGCCGTGAAGAAGAGGCCGATCATGGCGGCAAGGGGGATGTTCTTCATGATGGTGTCTTTCGGCAGGAGGCGTGCGGCGCTCTTTGGGCTACGCCAAAGACGCCCCGCCCGCCGTCCCGTGTTTTTGGGGATTGAACGGAATCGAGTGCCTCCCGACGCTTTTGCAATGCAAAAACGCGGTGGTCGCACAAAATGACTTTTTTCGGGGGGAAAGTCATTTGGGATGCCTCAGTCTTGGGTTGGCAAGGATCGACACAATGTCGGCAATCAGGTTCAGACCAATGTAGACAGCGGCAAAGATCAGGCCGCAGGCCTGCACCACCGGCACGTCACGTTTGGACACGTGATCCACGAGGTATTGCCCCATACCAGGATAGGCAAAGACAACCTCCACTACAACAACGCCGACAACCAGATAGGCCAGGTTGATCATTACCACGTTCACGATGGGGGCGATGGCATTGGGAAAGGCGTGTTTGGCGATGATTTTGAGCATGCCCATGCCTTTGAGCTCTGCCGTCTCAATGTAGGCGGATTGCATCACGTTGAGGATGGCGGCGCGGGTCATGCGCATCATATGCGCCAGCACCACAAGCGTGAGGACCATCACGGGGATGGCGATTGCGTTGAGCTTTGCGCCCAGCGACATGCTGTCATTGATGATGGCCACAGACGAAAACCAGCCAGCCTTGATCGAGACCCAGTAGATCAGGACATAGCCGATCATGAATTCGGGAATGGAGATGGTGGTGAGCGTCACGGCTGAGATCAGCTTGTCCGGCCAGCGGTCCTTGTAGCGTACGGCCAGAAGGCCCAGAAAAATCGCCAGCGGGACCGAGATTACGGCCGCCCAGAAGGCAAGGAAAAGCGTGTTGCCCAGACGGCTCCCGAGGCTTTCAGCGATGTCGCGGCCATTGGTCAGCGCAGTGCCAAGATCGCCCTGAAGAAAGCCGCCAAGCCATTGAAAATACCGGGTGATGGGGGGATCGTTCAAGCCCAGTTCAGCACGCAGGTTTTCGAGTGCTACAGGGGTTGCGGACTGGCCAAGAATTTGTTGGGCCACGTCGCCGGGCAGCATCATGGTCCCACCAAAGATCAGGACGGAAGCTGCAAAGAGGAGCATCAAGCCCAGCGCAACGCGCTGAGCTATCAGTTTTAAGATGGGGTGCATGATCTATGCGCCCTCAGGCGTCCTTCAACCAGCAGGCGATGTGCGACTTGTTGTTCATCACCGGCCCGTTTGGATCGTTGACGTAGCCGCCCACGTTGTTGGACACACCAGAGACGAAGTCGTTGAACATTGGCAGGATCAAGCCGCCTTCTTCGCGCAGCATCCGGCCCATGTTGGAATAGATTTCCTTGCGCTTGGCCTGATCCAGCTCAGCCTTGGCGGCGTTGAGCATCGCGTCAAAGTCATCACGCTTCCAACGTGTGTCGTTCCAGTCAGCCGTGGACAGATATGCGGTGGCGTACATCTGGTCCTGCACAGGGCGACCGCCCCAGTAAGACGCACAGAAGGGCTGCACATTCCACACTTCGGACCAATAGCCGTCATTTGGCTCACGCTTGATTTCCAGTGGGATACCAGCGGCTTGCGCTGATTGCTGGAAGAGCGCTGCGGCATCGACCGCACCGGGGAAGGCACCGTCAGCAACACGCAGGATGATGGGCGAGCCATCGTGGCCGGACTTCTTGTAATGCTCTGCCGCTTTCTCGATGGAATGCTCACGCTGCGGGATGGTTTCGTCAAACAGCGGGTAGGAGGCGTTGATCGGCATGTCATTCCCGATGGAGCCATAGCCGCGCAAAATCTTGTCGACCATTTCCTCACGGTTGATCGCATATTTCAGCGCCAGACGCAGTTCGAGGTTGTCGAAGGGTGCGGTGTCTACATGCATGATGAAGACATAGTGGCCACGGCCAGAAGCGGATTGTACGCTGAGGTTTGGCGCGCGATCCAGAAGGCCCGCAACCTTGGGGTCCACGCGGTTGATGATGGAGACCTGACCGGACTGCAGGGCGGCAGTACGCGCGGTGGCGTCGTTCAGCACCAGCTGTTCGATCTCATCGGCCCAGCCGCGGTTCTCAGAGTCCCAGTAGTCATCGCGACGCTTGAATGCGTGACGCACGCCGGGCTCATCAATCTCAATGGTGTAGGGGCCCGTGCCGATGCCGGCACCGGGGTTGTCCATGCCGCCACCGGGCTGGATCATCAGGTGATAATCGGCCATCAGGAACGGCAGGTCAGCATTGGGTGTCTCAAGATCAACGATGAAGTTGTCGCCATCGACCTTCATGCCCGCGATGCCCTTCATGATGCCCAAAGCACCGGACTGGCTGTCCTCGTTGGAGTGACGCTCCATGGTTTTCATGACGTCATCTGCCGTCATTTCCTTGCCGTTGGAGAACATCACACCTTTACGGATTTTGAAGGCCCAGGACTTCGCATCGGCGGAAGCTTCGACGCTTTCGGCCATGCGGTAGTCGATCTCACCTTCGGCGCTGACCTCAACAAGTGTCTCGCCCCATGCGCGCAGGTTGTTGAGCGGTACTTCGGACGCGGTCAGGGCCGGGTCTTGGGTGTTTGTGCTTTCACCACCGGAGGATCCGATGCGCATCATGCCGCCCCGCTTGGGTGTCTCGGCGGCGGCGCTTTGGGCCAGCATGGTGTTGGCGACAGCAGCCGTCACACCAAGAGCAGCAGCGCGGCCGACAAACTCGCGGCGCGTCATCAGGCCCTTGGCGACCTTGCCCGTCAGATACTTCAGTTGATCGTTATGCATTTAGGTGTCTCCCGTTGGAATCGCGCATTTTTGCGCGTTTTGTTGATTGATGGGTCAAGTTTGCGCATTTCCGACAGGCTCGCAAGGATTAATGCGCGTGTTTTTGTAACAGCTCCGCTACATCTGGTGGCGCTCAATGCTGTCGGCCACATCGCGTTCATAGACCAACGTATCATTCTCATACGCCTCCAGCCGGGCGGTCAGATGAAAATGCGTGGCGTCCGAGGTCATGGCGCAGGTTGTTTCTGTGCGCAGGTGGATGTCGTCGCGGGTCAGTTCATCGGTCCAATGGCACTCCCCGCGCGCGGATGCTGGATCATCGGGGTGGATGGTCCAGCGCTCACGCGCAATGGTGGAGGTGATGAGGCCATGATCAGCGTCACGGATGCGGCCAAAGTCGTCCTCGATCACCAGATGAACCTCGCCGGTGACCATGTCCGTCTCCTGCCGGCGGATGTGGTTTTCCGGGCGCAGCGTCTCTGTTTCCCAGGCCGGGGCGGCGGTGGGTGGTTCAAAGAGGTGTTCATCCCCGCCAGCCGTGGGGCGCTGGGGCAGGGCGATGTGCCCTGCGGTGAGCGTGAGCGTCGTGGCTGTGGGCGAAGGCCAGATCAGCGGCCAATAGGCATTCGAGATCGAGACGCGCAACCGGTGGCCCGCCGGCACGCGGTACGCAATGTGATCCAGCACCAGTGTGACCTCTTCCGCCCTTCCGGGCGTCATCGGTTTGGGGTCTGCGGCACTGTTGCGGTGCGACAGGTTCAGCACGCCGTAGGTGATGCGGGTGGACGCCCCGTCGGGGTGGATGTGATTGAGCCGAACGGCGATCTGGGCCTGAGGTTGGTTGCTGGCGATCTGGAGGGTGAGCGCGGGCGCGCCGACGATGTCCATGTCGGCCTCAAGCGGCGCGCTGTCGAAGGTTGTCGAGAGCGCGTCATCCTGCCGTTGATCGGCTGGCATTTCGGGGCCAAGCCAGATGGCGCAGTATTCGCCAGCGGCGGCCCCGGTCTGCGCGGGTGAGGCGATGTGGGCCGTGAGCGGTGTTGCGGCTGGCGCAAGTCCCGCGTCGGTCAGATTCAGGGTTTCGGCCTGTAAATGCGAGGTGGCCCCGGTCTCTTCGGCGATCCAGCGGCCGGGGCGTTCGAGATACCATGCGGCAGGGCGCACGCCGTCCATCAGGTAGGCGCGGTAATCGGGGTCGTCCTCAACACCGCGATCCTCACCTTTGAGCCAATGGTCCCACCAGCGCAGCGCCTCCTGCAGAAAGCCGATGCGCGGCTCGGGTGCTGCAAAGTGGGGATACTTGTGAACCCACGGGCCGACGATACCCTTTGCACCGGGCAGCGCCTCCACCAGTTGTGGCACCGCGTTTTTGTAGGCATCGCCCCATCCGCCGACTGCCAGAACCTTGGCCTTGATCGCGTTGTAGTCCTCGATCACGGAGCCGTGCCGCCAATAGGCATCGCGCGACTGATGGCGCAGCCAGACAGCAGGCAGAAACGGCTCCGCTTCAAGCCGCTGCATCCACATCTCGCGCCAGTCCGCGCGCAAGGCAGGGTCTGGCGCGCGGGAGGAATAGGACCACATGGTGGCCCCCCAACCGAGGTTTTCATTCAGCAGGCAGCCGCCCTTGTAATGAATGTCATCGGCAAAGCGATCGACGGTGGAGCAAAGCGTGATCACGGCCTTGAGTGCGTCGGGCGCGAGTGCCGCGACCTGCAACCCGTTGAAGCCGCCCCAGCTGATCCCCATCATGCCGACATTGCCGTTACACCAGTCTTGGGCGGCGAGCCATGCGATCACCTCGACACAGTCAGCTTGTTCCTGCGGGGCGTATTCGTCTTCCATGATCCCTTCGCTGTCGCCATTGCCGCGCATGTCCACCCGCACGCAGGCATAGCCGCGTTCCGCAAACCATGGATGGGTGAGCGCATCGCGTGCGCAGGTGCCATCGCGTTTGCGGTAGGGCAGATATTCGAGGATCACCGGGACGGGGTCATCGCTTGCATCCACGGGCCGCCATATGCGCGCAGAGAGACGGCAGCCATCGGATAGGGTGATGCCAAGGTCTGGCTCTTCGGTGATGTCGCGCAGGGCGTTGGGAGCGGTGTTCATGCGCGGAGGTTTGGCCCGCATGGTTTTTTTGTCAACTGTGGCTTTGCTGCCATGTTTTCGCTGGGGCAGGCGGAAACATGAGCGAAAAGAATCCTCTAAAGCGCTAAAGTCATGGGGAAAAAGGAGCGACGCCCTCACGTCAGGGTTGAATCGCCCTTTCGGGAGAAAAAGGTTCTAGCCAAAAAAGCAATAAAAAGCTAAGCAATTAGCAGAGACAACGATTGCACGGCCCGCTCGAACGGGTCGGCATAAATAAAAGAAGACCTGCGTGCACAGGGCTTCGAGGTAGAGTGGTGGTGTTATGAAGGCGATTGATTTCGTCGTCCGCGATAGTGCGGGCGGACTACAGCGTGGAGTTGTGCCAAGTGCGGCCCAGACCCACGATATCCAAGCTGGCGCAGGTCAGCAGATTTCCCTGAACCTCAGGCAGATTGACATGCAGACGCAGACGCGCGTCGGCAGTGATCTGGTGATTACGCTCACAGATGGGCGCGAGATCACGATTGATAATTTTTTCAACAGCGCGGGCTCTCCGAACCGGTTGTTCATCTCGGCGGATGGCTACCTTAACGAAGTGGCCTTTGTGGATACAGGCGCGGGGGAACTTTACGCCCAGTTCGGCCCAACCGAGCAGTGGGGCAAATGGAGCCCATCAGATGATCTGATCTATCTGGGGCGCACGGACCTTGCAGCCGTCGGTGTTGCAGATGACGAAGTGTCCATGCTCGCGGCCCCGCTATTGGGCGCGGGCCTGCTTGGCGGGGGTGGCACCATGGCAGCTGCAGCTGTTGGCGGTGCGGCATTGCTGACCGCTGGTGGCGGCGGTGATGGCGAAGACACCACGGGCGGTGACGGCAGCGGCGGTGGCGGCGGCGGTGATCCCAAAGGTGGCGATCCTGACCGCGACAACACCACTGATCCTTATGTAAACGACCCCGACAGCAGCACAAACATTGGCGGTGACAACTCCGATCCGCATTGCGCCGAAGTCACGGGCGGCGGCAATCCCGGCGACGTGGTCAAGGTGGTGATGGGTGACAAGGTCATCGAAACGGTGATCAACCCGGATGGCTTCTTTCAGGTCAAGTTTGAGGGCGAGAACTTCCCGCCCGACGGCACCTATGAGACGGTCGTGACCGTGATCACCAAGGACGGCGAGGTCGTTCTGGACGGACCCGGCTATGTGATCGATACAACCCCGCCAGAGATCGAAGTCACCGCAGGTACAGACAGCGTTGGCGACTTTTTCAACGCGGTTTCCTTTGCAGGGGGCGTCACGCTCAGCGGTCAGGGCGAGGCGGGTGCCTCTGTCATGGTCACAATCTCAGGCATTGAGCAGGTCACCACGGTGGCCGAAGACGGCACATGGTCGGTGACTTGGGCGGCTGGTACGCTGGAAGGTGGGGAATACTCCACCGGGGCGACGATCGTTACCTCCGATGCGTTTGGAAACACGCGCACAATCACCGATACGGTTGTGATCGACACAGTATCCGAAGTGACCATCGCGACCGAAACGGTTGAGACTGATGGCATTGTCAATGACGTGGAGCGCGACGACGGCGTGACGCTGACGGGCACCGCGCAGGCGGGCTCAACCGTGGTTGTCACCTTTGGCACCGGCACACATGAAGCAACCGTGGATGCCAACGGCAACTGGTCCGCAGACTTCGCGATGAGCGAAGTGCCAACTGGTGAGCTGATGGCCGAAGTGACCGCTGTGGCCACCGATGCGCTGGGCAACTCTTCGAGTGCAACAGGCATGGTCGATATCGACACGCTGGTGCGCGACTTTGCCTTTACCGGCAGCACAGGCGGCGCGGACGGTGTGATCAACTCCGCCGAGGCAGAGCAAAGCCTTGTGATGACAGGCACGACGGAGCCCGGCTCCACCGTGCAGGTCTCCTTTGGCGGGGCGACCCATGCGGCAACTGTTGCGGCAAACGGCACTTGGACGGTGTCCTTTTCCTCCAACGAAATCCCTTCCGGTCAACAGACCGCTGTGATGACAGCAGTCGCCACAGACCGTGCAGGCAACGTCGATACGATCACGCGCGATGTTGAGATTGACCGCGATGGCGGCATCCTGACGATCAGCCCCGCGCCGGTCGAAGGCGATGACATCGTCAATGAGGTCGAGGCAAGCGACGGCGTCGTGATCACGGGCACGTCAAACCCCAACGCGGTTGTGACCGTGACGATGGCGGGTGTGGACAAGACCGTGAACGCGGACAGCGCGGGCAACTGGACGGCAAACTTCCTCAACTCCGAAGTGGCCCCCGGCGTGTATACCGCACAGATTGCAGCGACAACGACAGACAGCGCGGGCAACACGCTCAACGCGTCTGACAGTGTCGAGGTGGATACGCGGGTTGATAACCTTGGCGTGCGTGCGGACATCATCGAAGGTGACGGTGTGATCAACGGTGCGGAACGCACCGATGGCGGCGGCGTGCAGGTGACAGGCACGACCGAAGTCGGTTCGACCTCTGTGGTGGTGACGCTGAACGGTGTGGCGGTGAATGCACAAGTGGCGGCCAACGGCAGCTGGACAGCAAACTACAGCGCCAATCAGGTTTCCCCCGGCACCTACACCGCCTCCATCTCGGTCGAGGCGACAGACCGCGCGGGCAACACCGCAACGGTTACGGACGTGGTCAATGTGGACACTGAAGTTGTGCCATTGGACATGGATCCGGGCGCAGGCGGGCGTGACGCGACAGTCAACCTGGCAGAAGCGGCCACAGGCATTGATCTGGGCGGTCAGGTGGAGCGTGGCTCCTCCGTTGTTGTCAACTTTGACGGCACCAACCACACCGCAACCGTGGATGCAGCGGGCAACTGGAGTGTAACCATTCCGCCCTCAGCAATCCGCGTGGGTGACTACAATGCCTCCATCACCGTGACAGCGACAGATGCGGTGGGCAACGTCGACACCCTCAGCGATATGCTGGCGATCGACACCAGCGCACCCGAAGGGCCGGTGATTGCCTCCCTGATCGAAGGGCGTGTGGGCTTCCGTGGAATTTCCACAGAGCAGACCGACGACGATCTGGCGGTCTTCCAGGTGCAGGACAACGGTTCCGTCACCGAAGTGTCCTCGCGCAGCGAAGACAGCAACCTGCGCAACGAGACCGATATCGTGTTCAACCCCGATGTGCCTGACGGCTCTCATCTGGTGGTGACAGCCACAGATGCGGCACAGAACATGACCGGGACTTACGTGGTGCTGGATGACGGTGCTGCAAACTCTGAGGTGAATGTCAGCAACGCAGCGCTGGGCAACTACAACATCGAAAGCGTCGATCTCAGCTTTGCTGAGGAAGGCCGCCTGACGGTGGATGAAGCGGCCCTGCTGGCCCTGTCGAGCAACTCCAACGAGTTGACCGTGATGGGTGGGTCTGACGACTACCTCACCATCCAGGGTGCCACCTATCAGAGCAGCGATGGACGCGGCAACGATGTCTATAGCCTGGGGTCTGAGGGTACGATCATCGTGGACGACGACATCAACGTCACGACCTAAGCGATCAAAGAGAGGCGCGGGCGGCAAATGACCCGCGCCCTTAAAAATAACCGGCACGCTAAGGGCAGGATATGGGGCAAGGTGTAGTAACAAGGGCAGTCGGAGTATGTGCAGCAGCATTTGCTTTGACAGGATGCTTATCAGATGCAGGTGGCGGCGCGGGTGATTTTGTCGCGCGGCTCAAGTCACCGGACGCGACGGGGGTTGCACGACCCTCTCACGCCGAAAAAGTAAATTCCGAAAGTGTGATCATTCAGGGGCTGGTGAACCGCCGCTCTGTTCTGCCGTCGGGCAGCAGTTTTGATCAGGTGGCGACATCTGTTTTGGCGGCGAATTCGCGGGCTGCGGAGGCTGAACTGCGCTCCGCGCGGTTGCGTTCAGAAGCCGCGAGCAAAAACTGGCTGCCCAAGATCGGTCCGTCGATCAGTCTGACATCGCTCAGCTCGCTGGTTGCGAACTTGGTGGTGGATCAGGTGCTCTTTGACAATGGCCGCAAGAAGGGCGAACGCGAGTTTGCGATTGCGGATGTCGAAGTCGCCGCCGTCAATCTGGCACAAGACACCAATGACCGGGTGCATACCGCACTGGAGCTTTACATCGAAGCGGCTGAGGGCCGCGAGAAAGCAGCACTCTCTGAGGCATCGCTGCGCGATATGGGGCATTTCGAATACATCATGTCAGAGCGTGTGCAGGGTGGGGTCTCGGATATGTCCGACCTTAACATCCTCCGTCAAAAGCTCGCAGAGATCCGCGCTGACCGCACCGCAAACGCGGAGCGCGCGACAACAGCGATTGCAGAATTGAACGCAATGGCGGTGGACCCGTTGTCCGGCGTTCGCGGCGTGCCGGCATTCAAGGTGTCGTCCTCAGCCGCACAGCCTTTGGATGTGGTGCTGGCAGAAGCAGAAAAGACCCGCGCGATTGCAGCGGCCAAGATTGACCGCGCGGACCAACTGCCGGGCGTGTCAGCGGGTGGCACCGTGGGAGAGAACTCAAACTTTGGGGTACGGGTAAAGTCAGAAAACCTGCTGGGTCTCGGGACGGGTGCGACCCTCAAGGCGATTGAGGCCACCAAAGAGGCCGCAGGACGCAAAGTGGCGCAGGCCAATGAGGATGCCAACCGTGAATTGCGCAAACTGGAAGCACAGATTGCCGCCAAATCCCGGCAGGCGGGAGAGGCTGCAAGCCTGACCGCACAAGCCAAACGCAACCTCGATATCTTTCAGGAACAATACGATGCAGGACAACGGCAGGTGATGGATGTTGTCGGCGTCTATGAGACATTTGCCCGCCAACAACAGGCCGAAGTCACTTTGAAATATGAAGCGGTTCAATTGCAGGTCGATCTGGCCCGGCTCTTGGGTGTGCTGGCTGAGGGGCAGTCGATTTGACCGAGAAACGCGCCTTTACGCTCACCATATCAAATGGCAATCAGGGGCGTCTTGCGGCGGCCAATGCCACGGACACACCTTCGGAAATCAAGGAAGTCACCCGGTTTGAGGACCGCATTGCCGTGCGCGCACGGCTGGCGGCGACCTATGCGGGTATCCTTGGTGTTGAGGCGATGCAACGCGACCTTTTTGAAGCCATCGGCGGGGCCACCCGTGAAGGAGCGGCAGAGAAAGAGGAGGCGCAGGCCATTGCGTACGGCCTGCAATCGCTGGGCCTTCTGGCCAAGGTCAGCCGCGCCGATGGGCTGACGGCAGACCTGTGGCCTGCGTTGGCCTATATGACTTCGGGACAGCTTTTGTTGGTTCTGGGCCAATCGCGCGGCGATCTGATCGTCTACGACGTCACATGCCCGGACAACCGGGCCTATGTCTCGATCCTTGATTTCAAACCGTTCTTTGCAGGCCTTGTGGTGCGGGCGGAGGCCCCACTTGAGAAGGTGGCAGAGACCCACAAGACCGAAAGCGCCGCACCGCATTGGTTCTGGGGTCAATTCAAACGCTTCAGACGTCAGTTGGCCGAGGTTGCGATGGGTTCCTTTGTGGCGAACCTGCTGGCCGTCGCGGTCGCGCTGTTTTCCTTGCAGGTCTATGACCGTGTGATCCCGCACCAGTCTGAGGCGACGCTTTGGGTGCTGGCCGCAGGCGCGGGTCTGGCGCTGCTGATGGAGGCCTTTATCAAGATCGCGCGGGCGCGGTTGATGGATGGCGCGGGTCGCCAGATTGAAATCTCAGTGCTTCAGGTGCTGATGAACCGCATCCTTGGCATGCGTTCTGACGCCAAGGGGCAGGCCCCCAATCAGGTCTTTTCCGCCATGCGGGAGTTTGGCTCGGTACGCGAATTCTTCACCGCCTCGACCATTGGCACAATTGCGGACATCCCGTTTATCTTTGTGTTCCTCGCCCTGGTGGCGAGCATTGCGGGCAATGTGGTCTGGGTGCTGGTGCTGGGTGGTATCCTGATGGTGATCCCGGGGTTCTTTTTGCAGAAAAAGATGATCCGCCTGACCCAAGAGACGCAAGGGGCATCGGCCAAGGCATCGCGGCTGTTGCATGAGACCATCTTTGAGCTGGATACACTCAAGACACAGCGCGGTGAGGACCGTGTCGCGCGGCTCTGGCAAGAGCTGAACACGCTGCAGGCGATGAAATCCTCAGAGCAACGCAAGCTGGCCTCAACGCTCAGTTTCTGGTCACAGGGCGTGCAGCAGGGCACCTATGTCGCGGCTGTGATTACGGGCACCTATCTGGTTTTCGCAGGGCAATTCACGGTTGGCTCGATCATCGCGGTCGGCATTCTGACCGGGCGCACCTTGTCCCCGCTGACGCAACTGGCGGGCACGATGGCACGCTGGGGCAACGTCAAATCTGCTTTGGATGGCCTTGAGATGATTGCCGCGGTCGATCAGGATGCGGATGAGACACGGTCGTATCTGCGGCGCGAAGAACTCAAAGGTCACTACGAGCTGCGCGATGTGGCATTCCGCTATGAAGAGGACGGCGCGCCGACACTGGATATTTCGGGCCTTGCGATCCTGCCGGGTCAAAAGGTTGCCGTACTGGGGGCCAATGGATCCGGCAAGTCCTCGCTTTTGAAGCTGCTGAGCGGACTTTACGCGCCTGAGAAAGGCCGCGTGATGATCGACGGCACAGAGATGAGCCAGATTGAACCGCGCGATGTGCGGCGACTGGTGGGGTATCTGGGGCAGGATGTGCGGCTCTTTGCGGGGACGCTGCGCGACAATCTGAACCTGACAATGCTGGAACGCGATGACGCACGGCTGCTGGCCGCGCTGGATTTTGCCGGTCTGGGGCCGTTTGTGAAAGAGCATCACAAGGGCCTTGATCTGGAGATCAAGGACAATGGCGCAGGGCTCAGCATCGGGCAGCGGCAGTCGATTGGCTGGGCACGGCTGTGGCTGCAGGACCCCAAGGTGTGCTTGCTGGATGAACCCACCGCAGCGCTGGATCAGACGCTGGAGGCCACGCTGGTGAGCCGGTTGGAGACGTGGATGCAGGGGCGCACCGCCGTGATCGCAACCCACCGCGCGCCTATTCTGGCGCTGACCAATAGGACTCTGGTGTTGCAAGGCGGACGTATGACCATCGATGGACCCAAAGACAAAGTGCTGAGCCATATCGCAAGCAAACGGGGGCAGGCTGCATGACCTATGCAAACCCTCAAGGCATGGACGCACAACTTGGGCGTCAGATGCGGGGCCCTTCTGCGGTCATATGGCTCTGCGTGGCAGCGGTTGCAGTTTTTGTGACATGGGCAGCTTTCGCTTGGGTGGATGAGATTGTGCGTGCCGAAGGTTCGATGATCTCCTCCTCACGCCCACAAATCATTCAGAACCTTGAGGGCGGCATTCTGGCTCAACTTGAGGTCGCCGAAGGGGATACAGTCAACAAAGGCGATGTGCTGGCGCGGCTGCACGGCACGCAGTTCCAGTCCTCGGTGGATGACTTGCGCGATCAGATTTCCACGTTTGAGATCAGACGCCTGCGGCTTGAAGCGGAACTGGCGGGGCAATTTGACTTTGCGGTGCCCAACGAATGGGCCGGCCGCACGCCCGATATGGTGGAATCAGAGCGCGCCTTGTTGCTGGCGCGGCAGTCTGACTTTGTCTCCCGCTCGGACGGGGCAAAACGCGTGCTGGTCGAAGCACAGCGTGAGCGTGACTTGATGAACGATCTGCTGGAGCGCAACATCGTGTCACTGATCGAGGCGACGCGCGCGCGCAAAGCCTATGCCGATGCGCGGATCAGATATGATGAGATCACCACACAGGCCGAGCTGGAACGGGCACAGGAGTATTCTGATGTTCTGAAAGAACTGGCCACCCTGCGACAGAACCTCAAAGCCTCCACCGACCAGTTGAACCGGACTGTGCTCACTTCGCCAATGCGGGGGATTGTGAACAACCTGAGTGTGACGACCATCGGCGGCGTTGTGCGACCGGGGGAAGAGATACTGCAGATTATTCCGTTGGATGAGGAATTGTTCGTCGAGGCGCGGGTCAGGCCGGAGGACATTGCCGGCGTGCGTCCGGGGCAGGAAGCGACTGTGAAGCTGTCGGCCTACGACTACACGATTTTCGGCACGCTCAAAGGAAAGGTGACACTGATCTCGGCCGATACGTTCAAAGACGAGCGTGCCCGCGAGGCGGATGGCAATCCGCACTATAAGGTGACCCTGCAGGTTGACACAGAACACCTGACAGCGCGGCAGGCCTCCTTGCAGATCAGACCCGGTATGCAGGCGTCTGTTGAGTTGCACACAGGTGCCAAGACGGTGCTGCAGTACTTGCTGAAGCCTTTGTACAAGTCCAAAGAAGCCTTCCGCGAGCCCTAAACCTCATCCGCCCGCCTGGGCGTCTTCGGTATGTCTGTGGCTACGGGGGTATCCCTGTTCCATGAATGCGTCTTTTTGAACGGGTGCATTTGAGTATTTGGGCAAAAAGGAACCGCTGCTTTCGCTCCTTTTTGCCAAAAATACTCAAGAGCCAAAGGTGCAACGCCCACTGTGGGTCTAGTGTCAGTCTGACGTATCCAACCAGATTGTAACGGGGCCATCGTTGGTCAGGGCCACGGACATGTCTGCACCAAACTGGCCGGTCTGGGTCGGGATGTTGAGGTCTCGCATGGCATGTGCGAACTGCAGATAGAGGGTTTCAGCAATATCAGGCTTGGCGGCGTAGGAGAAGCCCGGACGGGTGCCGCGTGAGGTGTCTGCGGCCAGCGTAAACTGGCTGACGACGAGGATCGAACCGCTGGTTTGGGCAATGTTGAGGTTCATCTTGCCTGCATCGTCTTTGAAGAGCCTGAGTTTTGCGATCTTGGCAGCGAGGGCTGTGGCGGTGTCCTCCGTGTCGTCAGGCATGGCGCAGACGAAGATGAGCAGGCCGGGGCCAATCTCGGAGATCCTGGTGCCGTTCACGGTGACACAAGCGTCTGTGACACGTTGCAAGAGGGCGCGCATTCAGCCCTTCCAGTCGATGATATCAGCAGTGTCCGCACGTTCGGTGCGAAACTGATTTGCCGGGGCTTCCGGGTCGGCGTAGCCAAAGGAGATGGCGCAGAGGATCAGGCGATCTTCAGCGATGCCGAGATGTGCTTTGACCTGCGGCGCATAGGCGGCGATGGCGGCTTGGGGGATGGTTGCGACGCCAAGGGCGGTGGCGGCAAGCGTGAAGGCGGTGACAAAGCCGCCGGTGTCCATGGCACCGTAGGGGCCAAGCTCTGCCGGGGAATGGATAATGGCCACGTGTGGCGCGTCGAAGAGGGCGTAGTTGCGCAACATCTGCGCGGCACGGCCTGCGCGATCAGATTTGTCGATGCCTACTGCGTCATAGAGCTGAAATCCGCAGGTGCGGCGGCGGTCGGCGTAGGCACCGGTGTATTTGGCAGGCCAGGGCAGGTCTGGTGCAGGGGGTGTGCCGGTGCTGGCCGTTTTGGTCATCAGGGAGCGGAAGGCGTCGGTTGCAGCACCTTTGGTTAAACTCACTTGCCAGGGCTGGGCATTGCACCATGATGGCACATGGCGCGCGGCCTCGATGATCTGGGTGATCGTTTCGTCGGGCACCGGATCGGGCCGGAAGGCGCGGCAGGAATAGCGGGATTTCAGCGTGTCGGTGAGGGTGTCATATGGGGTCATTGTTGGGCTACCAGATAACCGATGATCCCGGCGGCAATCGCCCCGATGATCACCGCGATTGTGATTTTGATGGCGGAGTAGGGGCGCATCCCCTGCACCCGACCTGTGCGGCCATTCACGACAAAACGGTAGGTTTTGCCGCGATATTTATAGGCTGCAAGCCAGACAGGCAGAAGGACGTGCTTGAAGGTCAGATTGCTGAGGTCGGTGTCGATGGAATGCACGCGCTGGCGGTCACCACCGATGTCAAACTTCACGTCACGTTCGATGACGCGGTCCATATGCGCGCGGGCCTCGGCAAAACCGTCCTCAAGCGAGACGGCATAGGCTTCGGCCCGGAACCCGGCGAGGTATTCAGGTGCATAGGGCTCAAGTGCTGAGAGGTCCCAGGGCTCCAACGCGTCGGTGTATTTCTTGGGCAGGGACTTTGACGCGAGCACCAGCACATCGTCAAAGAACCGCGCCACGCGGCCTGAGGCGGCACGCCACCGGACCTTGGGGACCTGACGTGTCTCACGCTTGCCGTTGCGCGTGACCGTTTGGGTGACGTAGTAGACCGTCCCGCGTTGCCCGGTGTAGCGCGACCGGGTTTCCGCGTCATAAGTCCAATAGGGCACATAGATGCCCTGCATCTGTCGGCCCTTGCGCGCATAGGCCTGAAGGCCGTTTGGGGCGAACCACAAGGAGCCAAGCCAGTCTTTCATCGCTTCACGCGCCACCTCTTGGGTCAGGGCAAAGGGCAGAACGGCGCGGGGTTTGATGTGGCGGTTTGTGCCGGTGTCGACCACCCCAGGGGTGGCGCAGAAAGGGCATTCGGTGGCGTGTTTGGTGTCTTCAAATTCAACCTCTGCTGCGCAATTGGGGCATTGCGTGACGCGGGTTTCCTCCATCTGCTCGGGCGGCAGATCGGCCTGAAGGCCTCGGCGCAAGTCAAGCTCTGCGATGGGTTGAAAGCGAAAACCCGTCCCCTCAATCTCTTGGGCATTGCCACAGTGATCACAGACCAACTGACCGGCATCCGGCGCATAGCGCAGATCAGAACCGCAGGTGTCGCAGGGAAAGCGATGTTCCGTCAGGGGGGTGTCTGGGGGGCGTACGTCGACCATAACTCAGAGATAGCCTTGATTGCGGTGACCTGCCAGACCCCCGAGGGGATGTTGCGTGTGATGGCGATCCGAGCCGGGACGAGGTTGCGCTGATGTCTGGTTGTGGCCCGACCTTTCGGACCGCCGCGAACGCTCTTTGCTATGCGCATCGCTAAAGGTACGTAACCCCGATGCCAGTGACCTTAAGCGCCCGGAGGGGGCGGGGGCAGCACGGTGAAGAGCTGTGCCAGCTCCATCACGTCCTCTGCCTTTTGCCACCCGTCCTGGCCGGGGGTCCAGACGTAGGTGTCGCGGGTCAGGTCCCCATCAGCAGCTTTGCGCCCCATCGCTGCCTTGGAAAAGGGGCCGGTCGTCTTGCCGTCTGTCGCGATGTGCCAGACGTGTTCAACGGGGGGTGGGGGCGGCACCATCGCCGCTTGTGATTGTGCCTGAGGCCGCGCGCCCCATGGTCCGGCGGTTGCTGCCGCAGCATGTCCGATTTGCATGCCAAGGCCAGCCCCCAAGCCCGCTTGAATGGCGGCGGCACCACCACCATCACGACCCAGCGCTTCGGCGGCCTGAAACTGCATGTATTCGTTCAGATTGCCGATCACCCCCATGGAGGACCGCTTGTCCATGACCTCCTCCACTGCTGGCGGCAGGGAGATGTTTTCGATGTAAAGCTCTGGCATCGCGAGGCCGTATTCGGCCAGTTGTGCTGCGATCTCGCGGCCGACAAGCTGGCTCAACTCGCGGGTGTTGGCCGCCATGTCGAGGACGGGGATTTGTGCACGTGCGATGGTGCGGGAAAACTCCTGCACGATGATGTTACGGATCTGGTAGCTGATCTCATCCATGGTGAACTCACCATCGGTGCCGACGATCTCAGTGAGGAAGCGGGCAGGATCGCTGACACGGACCGAATAGGTGCCAAAGGCTCGCAGCCGAACAGGGCCAAATTCGGGGTCGCGCACGATGATCGGGTTCTTGGTGCCCCATTTCAGGTCGTTGAAACGGGTGGTGTTGACGTAATAAATCTCAGACTTGAAGGGGCTTTTGAAACCGTGGTCCCAGTGCTGCAGTGTCGTCAGGATCGGCATGTTGTTGGTCTCAAGCATGTAAAGACCGGGGGTGAAGACATCCGCCAATTGCCCCTCATGTACAAACACCGCCGCCTGTCCTTCACGAACAGTCAGCTTGGCCCCGTACTTGATCTCATGGCTTTCACGCTCAAACCGCCAGACCATCGTGTCGCGGGTGTCGTCAACCCAGTGGATGACGTCGATAAACTCACCTGAGAGAAAGTCGAAAATACCCATGGGTTCAATCCTTTGTGTGGTGTTCTTTGATCATTACAGCGGCCCGCCAATCAGTTCGCGGGCGATGATGCGGGTCACAGGTGCTGCCTCTGCGGCGGCCATGCCGGTGCGCAGGCGGCTGTCATAGAGCATTTTGAGCAGCAGTTCGTCGTGGTCGGTCAGCAGCGCAAACTCATCGTCATCGTTAAAGATCGACGGGCGCGCGGCGGGACTGTCATTGGCGAGGCCAAGACCCTGCGCCAGTTCTTCGTGAATGCACGACAGGCGCAACAGGTCCGGGTTTTCGGCGCGGATCACGGCGACCGCAGCGGTATAGGTGTTTGGGTTGGGGCCGGCGGCATAGGCGGCCACGGCGCAATAGGTGTCGCGGCGCATGTTGCGCAGCGCCCGCAGGGAGCCTTCGGAGATACCAGCGACACGTTTGGCGGCCTCACTCAACACAGCGGCACGGTCGTCTTCTGATGCAATGATCACCACAAAGTTGGGGCGTCCGCCGACAGTGACAGGATGCCCGGTGATGCGGGCGAGCCTGCGGGCATAACCGTTGACAATCTCGGTGTCAGAGCTGCGTTGCGAAGGCGGTACACCGGCACCAAAGAGGACTTCCATCTGCACAGGTTCTGACCAGCGGCGCAGGGGGCTTGCGCCGCCGCGCCCTGTGAAACTGCCGTTGTATTCGTTGAAAAAGGCGATCTGTTCAAAGTTCCGCGCGAGCATATCAGGGCTGAACGGCGTATCCACGCCGCCGCCATCCTGTCGCAGCAACCCTTGACTGAGTTGCGCGCGCTGCACCTGATTGAGGTATTGGCGCAGCTTTGCGCTTTCTTGAGACGTGGGCTTGGCCACGACTGGCGGAGGGGCGGCAGCCGCCGGGCGCGCCTGCGGCTTGAGTGATGGTTCAACCGGGGCGATGTCGCAGGCCAAAAGCGCCGTGCAGGCCGCGAAAGCGGCCCACAGTCGTGGCATTCGGATGCGGCCCCTGCGCGTCATCATCGGTTCAGCTGGGCACCGCGCCGGAGGCGGTCTCACCGAGGCCGGTCTTTTTCGCCTTGGCGGAGGCGAGGGTGTCGCGCAGTTTGGCTTCCATCTCCTTCAGCTCTACCTCAGCGGCGGCGCGTTTGGCTTTGCCTTCGTCCGCGATTTGCAGGCTTTCCTCAATGGTGCCGATCAGATCGGCATTGGCCTGTTTGACCGCTTCGATGTCAAACACACCACGCTCCATCTCTTCGCGGATCATCTTGTTGCTGTCGCGCAGGTTTTTCGCGTTGGAGGTCAGCAATTCATTGGTCAGATCGTTGGCCTCGCGCACAGCTGCCGCTGCTTCAGCGGAGCGTTGGATGGTCACAGCCTGCGCCAGCTGGGTTTCCCAGAGCGGCACAGTATTGACGAGGGTTGAATTGATCTTGGTCACCAGTGATTTGTCGTTCTCCTGCACCAACCGGATGGAGGGCAGGGACTGCATGGTCACCTGCCGGGTGAGTTTCAGGTCATGCACCCGCCGCTCCAGATCATCGCGCGCGGCGCGCATGTCGCGCAGCTCTTGTGCGACCATCACGGCCTGATCTTCTGCTGCGGCTTCGACGTCTTTTTCCTTGGCGGGAATGGTGGTGCCATCCAGTTCGGCCAGCTTGGCCTCCCCGGCAGAGATATAAAGCGCGAGCTCATCATAAAACTGCAGGGTCTTTTCATAGAGCATGTCGAGCGATTTGATGTCCTTGAGCAGGGTGTGCTCATGCCCCAGCAGATTGTCAGTGATGCGGTCGATCTGGCCCTGCACCTTTTCAAAATTCGCGGTGAACTTGGCAAAAGGTGCTGCGCGGCCAATCAGGCGCTCCCACCAGCTGCGCTCGCGGCGGACGTCGAGTTCGGAGACCGAAAAGCCCCGGATCGTGGTGACGATGGAGCGCAGGCTGTCGCCTGCGGGGCCAACATCCTTATTGCGTACGTCAGCCAGCATGCTTTGGCTGATCTCCTGCAATTCGGCCTGTGCGGCGGAACCAAAGGAGACGATGGACTGGGTGTCGGCCATGTCGATCTCTGCCATGCGTCGCTTGATCTCATCGCCCAGTGGTTTGTCGGCCTTTTCAAGGGCGACAATGGCATTGGCTTCGGCTGGTTCGGGTAAAACAACAGCGGTCACTTCCTCTACCAGAGCGAGAGATTGATTGGCTTTTTCACGAACAGTTTCTGACATTTACTTTGGTCCCTTAAAGTGATGGTTGAGGAGAGCGGCTCAGTTGAGCCGCACCCCTTCGCGCGCGAGCCTGTCGCGCAGAACGTCGATTTCGATGGTGAGGTCACTGCGGTCATCCAGCAGCGATTTTTGTGTGCGGGCTGCGAAGTTCTTGTCCAGATCCTCCAGCAGCGCCATGTAGTCATCGCGTGCCGCTGCGTCATTGGTGCGGCTGTAGATATCGGCAAACTTGACCGTCGCGTCACGTGCGCCTTGCAGATAAATACCGAGATACTTGCGCGCGGCCGTCAGGTCGCGGGGGTCTTCTTCGACGGTGCGGATCAGCGTGCGGGCGGTGTCCTGGAAATCCTCCAGTTTCGCTGCCGCCATCCGATCGCCCGCGCGGCGCATCGCATCGGTCATCGCGGCAAGGTGTTTTTCGGCCTCATCCACCACGCGGGCGACGCGGTCTTGTTGAAAGGTGTCCACGCCTTCCATGCCCTTGGATTTCAACGGGTCAATGCCAAAGGCGGCCAGATGCAGCGCAGTGGCGCAAAGCCCAAAAAGCAGAGGTGAGAGCAGATCAGCCGTGGTGTTGAGATGTGCCTCCACGCCAAAGGCCGCCCCGAGGCCCACGCCCACCGCGGCAAAGATCTTGCGCGGGATGGCGGGTCGGCGGGCCACTTTGCGTGCCAGATACGCAGCCTCAGCCTGCAACCCTTCGCGCAGGACCCATGCCGACAAGGTCCACAAACCCGCGCCGATCAGACCAAGTGTCATAGGCAGCGCCCCGTCCGATAATGTGGTCGCAACCAGCGGAATAGCCGGGATGAACATGACATTCGCGCGGCCCCCTGCGGGGTCGACCTCAACCCGTTTTGCGCGGCGTGGTGCGCTGGTATCGCTGTCGTCGCGGCCATCGGGACTGTATTTTCCGCCAAAGCGTTGTGCCACAGGCTACATCCCCCCCAACCAGCCGGAGGCAACGCCGAAAAGCACAACGATCAGCGCGATATAGGCGGCTTTTTGAATGCCGGTGGGTGCCATCAGGCTCTCCTTTGATTTGCCCAGAACGGGGGCGAGGCGGCGCTGTCCTTCGGTCACGATACTGGTCCAGATCG
Organism: Sulfitobacter sp.; assembly: GCA_045105735.1. Lineage (GTDB taxonomy): Bacteria > Pseudomonadota > Alphaproteobacteria > Rhodobacterales > Rhodobacteraceae > Sulfitobacter. Next base: position 79,296 of record JBGCDV010000038.1, read on the forward strand.
CATAGAGCACTGCCGCAATGGCAACGCAAACTGCCAGTGTCATCAGGATCAAGAACAATCGGGCCATGCCACCTCTCTGCTGCTAACATAAGCGCTTTGGGAAGGTTACGCTAGTGACGTGCTGCGGTGCGGCGCTCTGCGTTAAGTTTGCGGGTATAACCGGATTGGATGACCTCCACCGCGACCAGCACAACCACGGAGAAATAGAAGGTGGTCTTGGACATCGGGATCACCTCATACCCAAAGAACTTCAGGGCAAGCTCAGGGTCATGCATTGCATGGGCAGCCGCTTGGCCCGCCTCGCCCAGCAGGACAATACCGACGATCAGCAGGATGAAAAGGCCCAGCACCTCATACATTCGGTTGGCCTCAAGAAAGCGCGTTACGCTGTCGGCAAGGGCAAGCATCGCGATGCCGGACAGGATGATCGCAATGGCCAGAATGATAAAGACGTCCGTGATGGCCAGCGCAGAAAGGACTGAATCAAAAGAGAAAATCAAGTTCATCATCACAATCAACATAACCACCTGAGCGGCGGATTTACCGGATTTGGCGTTCACATCGGTGTCCAGATGTTCAATCGCGAGCATGTGGCCGATTTCCTTAACAGCGGTATACATGATGAAAGCGCCGCCAATGATAAAGACCAGCGTGGCAAAGTTCACCCCACCGGTCAGGACACCTTCCCAATTCAGGATAAAGAAAGGTTCGGCCAGCGCGTCGATCAGTTGGATCATGGTGAACAGCAGCACGATGCGCAGGGCGACCGCGATAATGATGCCCCAACGGCGCACGGCGGCCTGTTGGGCAACGGGCGCGCGTTGGCTCTCAATGGAGATATAGAGCAGGTTGTCAAAGCCCAGAACGGCCTGAAGAAAGCACAGCATCACAAGATTGCCGAGATTTTCGATGGTCAGAAGGTCGTTCATGGTATCCCCCGTTTTTCGTTGTTGGTCCTGTCTTTAGGGCCATCGGCCTTCAATGTGAATTGGGCGTGAGGGGGAATTTGTGCCGATTGGGCGCAGAGGGGGGCAGAATTTTTTCAAAATTCCGGGGTGATCTTTTGAAAAGATCGTTGGCAGGCGGTTGATGCCGTGCATGCCGATCATGGCGGAGAACCGGAAACTTTCAAAGTTTCCGACCGTTTTCTTTGAAAGAAAACGACCCTCCTAGCGGCGTGGCCTGCTGGGACGTTTCGGTGCGGACCGCCGCACTGTTTTGGGTTTCTTCGCTGCTGTGCCGCTGTCGTCTTCAAGCTCAAGCCCAAGCTGATCCCGGACCACCTTGCGGCGCATCTCCTCGACTTCGCCCTGCTTCAGTTCACCCAGTTGGAACGGGCCATAGCTCACCCGGATCAAACGATTCACGCTCAGCCCGATGGCTTCCATCGCGCGGCGAATTTCGCGGTTCTTGCCCTCGCGCAGACCAACGGTGAGCCATGCATTCGCCCCTTGCTGGCGGTCAAGAGTGACGGTCATCGGTTGAAACCGCTCGCCCTCCACGGTGATCCCGCGCCGCAGCGGGGCCAACGTGTCGTCACTGGGCCGCCCGTTCACACGCACCCGGTAACGTCGCAGCCAGCCGGTGCTGGGCAGTTCCAGCTTGCGTTTGATGCCACCGTCATTGGTCAGCAACAGCAACCCTTCGGAGTTGAGATCAAGCCGTCCGACGCTCATCACACGTGGCATGTCATCAGGCAGCGCATCGTAGATCGTTTCGCGCCCTTTTTCGTCGCGTGTTGTGGTCACCAGCCCGGCGGGTTTGTGATAAAGCCACATGCGGGGCGGTTCAGGTGCTGTGATGGGCTTGCCATCCACAGTGATGGCGTCGCTGGCCGTCACATTGAGCGCGGGCGACGTGATCTGCGTGCCGTTCACGCTCACCCGCCCTGCTTCGATCATACGTTCCGCTTCCCGGCGCGAGGCAACGCCTGCGCGAGAGAGAACCTTGGCGATGCGATCACCGGGGGGAGGGGTATTGTCTGACATCCGCCTGCCTTAGCGGCTTTGTCGGACTTGCGAAAGGGCGGCGTTTGCGGTCCTGTGCCGATATGACATTTCGATCCTTCATGACTCTCGCACTGGCCGAAGCGCGCGAGGCCGGGCTGCGCGGCGAGGTGCCGGTGGGAGCGGTTGTGGTAAACAAGGCTGGTGTAGTGCTCGCCCAGGCGGGCAACCAAACCCGCGCTTTGAACGATCCAACAGCCCATGCAGAGATTTTGGCGATCCGGGCGGCCTGTGCGGCTCTGGGCTCAGAACGGCTCCTCGATTGCGACCTTTACGTGACGCTGGAACCCTGTGCGATGTGCGCCGCAGCCATTGCAGCCGCCCGCATCTCCCGCTTGTACTACGGCGCGTCCGATCCCAAGTCAGGGGGGGTCGCACAGGGCGCACGCGTCTTTGCGCACCCGCAATGTCATCATGTCCCCGATGTGTATGATGGAATTGCTGCGGCGGAGGCCGAGACATTGCTAAAAGGTTTTTTCAGTTCGAAAAGAGAGGGTTAGACAATGGCAGTCAGCAAAGATCTGTCACGGTTCACACGCGATGCCTTGGCGGCGGGTCACAGCCGGGAGGAGGTCGCGGGTGCGCTTCAAGCCTCCGGCTGGAGCGCTTCGGAAGTGGCTGACGCCTTGAACGCTTATGCCGACACGCCGTTTTCGCCGCCCGTACCGCGCCCCCAGTCGACCGTGTCGGCCCGTGATTTCTTTGTCTATGCGCTCACCTTTGGGCTGATGATCTTTGGCGCGGTCTATCTGGTGTTGCTGCTGCACGCACTGATTGACCGGGCGATGGACGACGGCAGTTACCGCCGCCTTTATACCATCCGGTTTTCCATGGCCGTGCTGATTGTGACGACGCCGATTTATCTGTGGCTGACGTTTCGGGACCGGCGCAAGCTGGCGGGTGATCCGGCGCTGGCGCGTTCTGCGATCCGGCGTTGGCTCACTTACATCACGCTCCTGCTGGCCGCCACAGTGATGCTGGGGGATCTGATTGCGGTGATCTATTCCTTCCTCTCGGGCGATCTGACGCTGCAATTCATCTACAAAGCGCTGGTTGTCGGCGCGGTCTCCGGCCTGATCTTTGTCTATTACCTTGCGGATGTGCGCAAAGGGGACCCGTCGTGAACAGGCTGCTGTTCTTTGTGCTGATCGCGCTGGTGAGTGCCGCGCTGGTCGGCGGGTTCACCGTCGTTGGAGGGCCGCAGACCGCGCGCATGGAAAAGGCGGATCGGGAACGGGCAAACGACCTGCGCGACTGGGGACGCCACTATACTTGCGTATTGGACACCGAGGGCGTGATATTGCGCAATTGCGCCGGCCGCAACAACCCGCCTGACAGCATGGACCCGGTCACAGACGCGCCCTACCGATTTGCCCGTCTGGATGAGACGACGTTTGAGGTTTGTGCAACCTTTCAGACAAGCGTCATGCAGAATGACACGCGTTATTCGCCGCGCAGCCTGAGCTTTTCAGGGGATGAAGGCTGCCTGCGATATGCGCGCAAGGATGCAGGCAGCCTCTGGGAATTGCAGTGATCAGAGCTTGATCGGCGTCATCACCTCCGCCTCGATCACATCCACCCCCGGCAGGCCTTCCGCCAAAACGGCGGCCGATTGCTCCAGCAGTGGGAAGGTTTTGTAGTGGCAGGGGATCACTGTCTTGAAGTCGAAGTATCTTTTGGCGGCATAAGCAGCCTCTGCCATGCCCATGGTGTAATGCCCGCCCGCTGACAGAATGCCAATGTCAGGTTTGTAATAATCCCCGATCCAGTCCATGTCCGCCATGATCCCGGTGTCGCCTGAAATGTACACAGTCCGTCCGTCGCCGCGCAGGATAAACCCGCACTCATTGCCCATATAGCGGCGTGTGTCCCCCACATCTGCGGTGGAGGAATGCGAAGCCGGCACCATGCTGGCCGTGACCTTATCCCCGATAGAGATCGTGCCCCCCATGTTGAACGCGGCCCCTTCGCCAGCACCCTGCGCGGTCAGGAACTGCGCCAGCTCATACATGCCTGACACCGGCGCACCGGTCGATTTGGAAATCTCCACCACATCGGTGATGTGGTCAAAATGGGCGTGGGTGACAAGGATATGTGTCGCCCCTCGTGTGGCCGCGGCATGCTGATCCTCGCTCAGCATCGGATTGCCGTTCAGCCATGGGTCAATCAGGACAACCTGATCTTCGATTTCAAAGCGGAATGAGCCGTGGCCCAGCCAGATGATGTTCATGTGTCTCTCCCTTGGATGTATGCGGAGTTTAGTCGGCTTGGCGCAAAGGTCTATAGTCCGGGACAGGTCTTGCGAGCCTCGCCATGGGGGGGTATTGGGCACAGCAGACAGCATCATTTGAGGGAACCCCATGTCGATTGATGAAAACACCGCCGCACGCGTGGCGAAACTGGCCCGGATCAAGGTAGAGCCGGAGGCGCTGCCCGCGCTTGCGCAGGAATTCAACGGCATTCTGGGGTTCATTGAGCAATTGGGCGAAGTAGACGTCGAAGGTGTGGAACCGATGACATCGGTGACGCCGCAGCGCCTGAAGCGGCGCGAGGATGTGGTCACGGACGGGGATCAGCAGGATAAAGTCCTCAAAAACGCGCCGGATGCGCGTGAAGGGTTCTTTGCTGTGCCAAAGGTGGTGGAATAATGAGCGATCTGAACAAACTGGGTCTGGCAGAGGCACGCGATGCCCTGCGCGCAGGCGAAACCACATCAAAAGAACTGACCCAAGCGTGCCTCACGGCCATCGAGGGGGCAGGGGCGCTGAACGCTTTTGTGCATCACACGCCAGAAGTTGCTGTGGCGCAGGCGGAAGCGGCCGATGCGCGGCTGAAAGCCGACAAAGAGGCCCCTGCGATGTGCGGTTTGCCCATCGGGATCAAGGACCTCTTCTGTACCAAGGGCGTCCCGTCGCAGGCGGGCTCCCGCATTCTCGAAGGGTTCCTGCCTGAATATGAGTCCACCGTGAGCCAGAACCTCTTTGACGCAGGCGCAGTGATGCTGGGCAAGCTCAACATGGACGAATTCGCCATGGGCTCGTCCAACGAAACCTCTGTTTACGGCAACGCGGTCAACCCCTGGCGGCGCGGCAATGATGACGCGGCATTGACGCCGGGCGGCTCCTCAGGCGGCTCTGCTTCTGCCGTGGCGGCTGATCTCTGCCTTGCGGCAACGGGCACCGATACGGGCGGTTCCATCCGCCAGCCTGCGGCCTTCACCGGCATTACCGGCATCAAGCCGACCTACGGGCGCTGTTCGCGCTGGGGCATCGTTGCTTTTGCCTCCTCGCTGGATCAGGCGGGCCCGATGACCAAGAGCGTGCGTGATGCGGCCATCATGCTGGAGGCCATGTGCGGCCACGACGCCAAAGACAGCACCTCCGCCGATCTCGCCGTACCGAACTTCGAAGCAGCCCTGACCGGCGATGTGCGGGGCAAGAAAATCGGTATTCCGAAAGAGTATCGCATGGACGGCATGCCCGAAGAGATTGAGACGCTCTGGGCCGACGGCATCGCGATGATGAAGGACGCAGGCGCTGAGATCGTCGATATCTCCCTGCCGCATACCAAATACGCGTTGCCCGCGTATTATGTGATCGCTCCTGCTGAGGCGTCCTCCAACCTCGCGCGATACGACGGCGTTCGCTACGGCCACCGCGCCAAGCTGGATCAGGGCGACGGCATCACTGAGATGTATGAAAAAACCCGCGCTGAGGGCTTCGGACATGAAGTGCAACGCCGCGTGATGATCGGCACGTATGTGCTGTCTGCCGGGTTCTATGACGCTTACTACAACCGCGCGCGCAAAGTGCGCACGCTCATCAAAAAGGACTTTGAGGACGTCTTCGCACAAGGCATCGACAGCATTCTCACCCCTGCCACGCCCTCTGCGGCCTTTGGGCTGGGCGAGATGACAGATGCAGATCCGGTGCAGATGTATCTCAACGATGTCTTTACCGTGACCGTGAACCTTGCCGGGTTGCCCGGCATCGCGGTGCCCACGGGCACGGACCGCTCTGGTCTGCCGCTGGGCCTGCAACTGATCGGCCGCCCCTGGGAAGAGGCTGAATTGCTGTCTTCCGCCTATGCGCTGGAACGCGCGGCAGGTTTTGTAGCCAAGCCTGAGAAATGGTGGTAAAACCGCTGCAATTAAGCAGTCAAAAAGACAAAGCAGGACCCATGATCATACGCTCGCTTCTCGTTCTCGCCGCCGTTGCGGCGCTTGCCGCCTGCCAGCCTGCGGTGCCCGACAGTGGGCGCGGTGTGGGGTTTGGTGATGACTTTGTCGACAGACAACGCGCCCGGGACACTGCTTTGGCCAATGGCACCTCTCTGCCGGCACCGGCTGGCGTCATATCGCAGCCTTTGGGTGTTGCAGCCCCCGCAGGCTCTGCCGAGGCAACAGCGGCAGAAACAGCACGCGTGCTTGCGGCCACCCGCGCCGGAGGCAGCACAGGGCTCGGCAATAACGCGGCCAGCAATTCAGGTGTGGCCCCCGTCAACGCCTCCCCCTCCAATCCCGCGCCGCCAGTGCTTAATGCGGCGGGCATCTCAAACGAGAACAACTTCGATGCGGTCTCCGGCCAGCGCAGCATTGAGGGCGACGCGGCCCGCATCGCCGCAAACCGCCAGCAATATCAGGTGATCCAACCACAGGCTTTGCCGGACCGAACAGACAGCGGCCCCAATGTTGTGGCCTATGCGCTCAAAACCAGCCACGCCCGTGGCACCAAACTCTATCGCCGGACAGGGTTCAACAAACAGGCCAAGTATGACCGCGCCTGTGCGGAGTTTGCGACCCCAGATCAGGCACAGATCGACTTCCTGTCGCGGGGCGGGCCTGAGAAGGATCGCAAAGGCATGGACCCCGATGGGGACGGCTTCGCCTGCACGTGGGACCCTACGCCGTTCCGCCGCGCCGCCCAGCAAGGCTGACCCGTGGGCGTGGCCCGTTGGCACCCATCGCCAAATTTCGGCCCCCGCCGTGACGGTTTGACCCCCTCGTTGATTGTGCTGCACTACACTGCAATGGCCTCCGAACAGGCGGCGATTGAACGGCTGTGTGATCCGGCGAGCGAGGTGTCAGCGCATTACCTGATCGCTGCTGATGGCTGTGTTACCCAAATGGTCGAGGAACGCGCGCGCGCCTGGCATGCAGGTGCCGGGGAATGGCACGGTCAAAGCGACATCAACTCCCGCTCTATCGGCATAGAGCTTGACAATGCTGGTCACCATCCATTTTCGGACCCCCAGATGAGTGCGCTTGAGCACCTGCTGAGCCATTTGATGGCACAGTGGAACATCCCGGCATCCGGGGTCATCGGCCATTCCGATATGGCGCCTGGGCGCAAAACCGATCCCGGCCCGCATTTCGACTGGGAAAGGTTGGCGCGACAAGGGCTGGCGGATCGTGCTGGCCTTGATCCACAACCGCGTGATGGGGACATGGAGATGTTTCGCAAGCTCGCAGCACACCATGGCTATACTGCGGACGCCTCAGAGGAAGCTGTCCTGCACGCCGTGCGCCTGCGGTTCCGACCTTATGTCACCGGGCCTCTAACGCCAGAAGACTTCTCACCATTTGGCCCTGCTTCGCTCCAAACCTGACGGCGCATCTCACACGCCACGCTGCCCCTCTTTTTGGCCTTATATACCGTCCGCACTCTCCACTCAGCGCTCCCCTTTTGCGTTGATCCACCCTTGACGTGCCCCAGCCCACCCAGCTAGGCGTGGCGCGCGCGGAAGGCTGGATGATCGCGGCTCCTTCAGGGGAGATCGAGGAAAGTCCGGACTCCAACAAACAACGGTGCCGGGTAACGCCCGGGCGGGGCAACCCGACGGAAAGCGCCACAGAAATGAAACCGCCACAGCACAGGTCGGGCAACCGAAACCAGCTGCGGTAAGGGTGAAACGGTGGGGTAAGAGCCCACCGCGCCGCTGGTAACAGCGGTGGCACGGCAAGCCCCACCGGGAGCAATGCCAAATAGGGATCGCGCGTCGGCTGATCTTCGGGTCGCGACAGGGCCGTTTTTGCTCCAGCAGGTCCGGGTTGGCAGCTAAAGTCTGCGTGGCAACGCGCAGGCCAGAGGAATGATCATCCATGAGGGGTAACCCTCGGGACAGAATCCGGCTTACAGGCCTTCCGCGCGTTATGAAACGGAGCGATTTCTTTCAAAGAAATCGGTCGGAAACTTTGAAAGTTTCCGTGCCCTGCCGACCTGAAAGGCACTCCTTTGCTTGGCTGGAACCGGCGGAGAGGTGAGGCGTTTTCTTGCAAGAAAACGGACCGGAGTTTTCAAAAATTTCGGCGCCCCTTTCTGGGCGCGCACGCGAAGGCCAAAGCATAGCTTTTGCTGTTGACTCGGGCGCCCAGCGGGTTAAAAGCCAAAACTCAGAATTCACGCACCCGGCGAACGCGCTGACGTGCAGCAGGAGAAGATAAAATGGCAAAGCCAACCACGATCAAGATCCGTCTGAACTCGTCCGCGGGCACAGGCCACTTCTATGTCACCAAAAAGAACGCCCGCACCATGACCGAGAAGATGGTTGTGCGGAAGTATGACCCCGTTGCGCGCAAGCACGTGGAATACAAGGAAGGCAAGATCAAGTAAGATCTGCCGGACTGTTGGTAAGCAAGGCCGCGCGGCAAGCGCGGCTTTTTGCGTTTGGAGGATGCAATGCGGCGCGTGATGATTGTGGGCGGCGCCGGCTCTGGCAAATCCACGTGGCGCGGATGCTGGGCGCGCAGACCGGGCTGCCCGTGCACCATATGGATCACATCCACTGGCGCGATGGATGGATCGAGCGGGAGAATCCGGAAAAGCTAGCGTTGGCAAGTGAGATTGAAGCGCAGGAGCGCTGGATTTTTGAGGGCGGTCTTAAGGCGACCTACGCAAACTGGGCGACGCGCGCCGACACATTGATCTGGCTTGATTTACCCGTGGGATTGCGGCTGTGGCGTGTCACAAAGCGCCTGTTGCGCTTTTGGGGGCAGGCCCGGCCCGATATGGCCCCGGCTGTGTGGAGGGGTTTCACGCGCAAACGCTGCCTTTCTATCTCTGGATTTGGCAGACCCGCAAAACCTCGCGGGTCGCGATTCTCAAGTTGATTGCAGAGCATGCGGCAGAGACGCGCATCGTCCACCTCACATGCCCTCGTGCCGTTACGCGGTTTTTGTCGGACATGTGACGTATGACGCCCGGCCCTAGACCCGCATCAGGTAAACGGCTGCGCACTCTAACGCTTTGCTGGAGGTATGTCTTTTGTCGCTGCCACAAGTGCCTTGATATCCTCAAGGCCATATTTCAACTGACGCCTCTTGGTGCCCGGTGGTTGATGCAGACGGCTCACACCGGGACGCCGATCCATCGCAGGGCGAATGGGGCGCGGCACAAAGCCACCTGCGCAATTGGGGCAGACGTTGTGCAGCACCTCGTCCACGCACCTTGCGCAAAAGGTGCATTCATAGGTGCAGATGCGGGCGTTGTCGGCATCCGGCGGAAGGTCGCAGTCACACATCTCGCAGTTTGGTCTGAGTTCCAGCATCTGTCTCTCCAACGAAAAAAGGCCGATCCATCATGGACCGGCCCTTTGTCATGTCAATCTGGTTCAGACTACTCGCGCTGGCCAAAAAGCTGCAACAGCATCATGAACATGTTGATGAAGTTGATGTAGAGGCTGAGTGCGCCCATGATGGCCGCCTTGCCCAGCCACTCGGTGTCACCGTGGTGCGCATGTGCGATGTACTCGGTCTTGATCCGCTGCGTGTCATAGGCGGTCAGACCCGCAAAGATCAGCACGCCGATCGCGGAAATCGCAAACATCAATGCCGACGAGGCGAGGAAGATGTTGACGATGGAAGCCACGATTAGGCCGATCACACCCATGATCAAGAAGCTACCCCAGCCGGAGATGTCCTTCTTGGTGGTGTAGCCCCAGAGGGACAGGCCGGCAAAGGCAATGGATGTGATCAAGAAGATCTGCGCGATGGAATACCCGGTGAAAACCAGGAAGATCGAGCTGATGGAGATGCCCATTACAGCGGCAAAGGCGTAGAACACGGTTTGCGCAGTCGCAGCGGACATCTTGTTGATCATCGCGCCAAAGCCAAAGACAAAGGCCAGCGGTGCAAACATCACAACCCACTTCAACGGGGATGCATAGAGTGCGTAGCCGATACCGGTCAGGTATTGATCAGGCCCGATCTGCGCGGAGGCTCCGGCAGGATCAGTCGTCACAGCAAGGCCGGAGATGGCCCAGGCGGCCGCAAAAGTAATCAACATGCCTACGGACATTGTTCCGTAGACTTTGTTCATATGCGCGCGCAAACCCGCATCGATATCGGCGGCGCGGGCTCCGGCTGTACTCCGGATTGTATTCACGTCAGCCATTAAAAGACCTCCAATTGGCTAAAAGGGTTCCCTACCACGCAGGGTAGCACGGTATTGTGCCAAATATCGTGGTTTCGGGGCCGCTTTTCAAGGAGGAACCTGCGGCGGGATGACGCAGAATGGCCTTTAGTATGGTTAAGCGCTGCCTTAGGTCACTGAGCCCGGTCTGAATTTCCATATTTCGGCGGGTCAGGCTCCTGACCCTAAGTGATCACTGCGCGGCAAAGTGTTGCAATGTGTAACTTATTGCAGCCAATGCGCAGGCACATCCCAGAGCGGGCGATTGGCCTCTGTACGCGCTGCCTTTTGCGTGATGCCGATGTCCTCGAGCATATGGTCTTCGAGCGCGGCAAGCTGTTGGCGGCTGCGCCATGCGGCTTGCACTGCGTTGATCATGGACAAAACCGATACGGAGCGGCGTGCGGGGACGCATGTGGTGGGGCGGACGAGAGTTGAATGGGTCATATTTCACCTTCAGGATTTGTGATGTGAACTCATTTAGTATTTCGATGCTTGATATATGGCGGGGGTTGATGAATAATGAAAGCGAATGTTTGTTATGCGATACATCACGGAATTTGATTTATGAGAAATCTTGATATCACGACCTTGAGGTCATTCGTCGCTGTTGCTGACTCAGGCGGAGTGACACGGGCTGCCGGGTTCCTTCATCTGACGCAGTCGGCGGTCTCCATGCAGCTCAAACGCCTGGAGGAGATGTTGGATCTGCCCCTTTTGGATCGAAGTGGCCGCAGCATTGCCCTCACCGCCTCTGGCGAGCAACTTCTGGTTTATGCCCGCAGGATGATTGCCCTCAATGATGAGGTGATCACCCGGTTGACCGATCACGCCTTTGAGGGGCAGATCACGTTGGGCGTGCCACATGATGTGGTTTATCCGGCGGTGCCACAGGTTCTCAAACAATTTCACGCGGCCTTTCCGCGCGTCAAAGTGCAGCTTGAGGCGTCTTATACCAAAGTCCTCAAAGACCAGTTTGCCAAAGGGGACTGCGATGTGATCGTGACAACCGAAACCGGTGTTGATCAAAACGGAGAGGTGCTGGCCAACAAGCCGCTGGTCTGGGTTGGTGCACCGGGGGGCGCTGCCTGGCGTCAACGTCCCCTGCCGCTGGCATTTTGTCGATATTGCGTGTTTCGTCCTCTGATCGTGGCCGCGCTCGATGCGCAGGGCATCCCGTGGGAAATGACAGTGGACACAGAAAGCGATCGCACGATCGAAGCCGCAGTGAGCGCTGATTTGGCCGTGCATGCGATGATTGAGGGCACGCAGCCCCCCTACCTGGAGCTGCTCGACAGCGGGGGCGCCTTACCTTCTTTGCCGGAGCAGCAGATCAATCTCTATGGTGCAGGGAACGGTACAGATGAAGTGCGCGCAACGCTCGTCAACCTTTTGCGAAATGCATTTTCAACAGTACAGACACCCCGGCTCAAAGCCATTTGACGCATGGGAAGCATTGAAGCGGCCGCTCTCAGCGGTATTCAGCCGACGCAAATCGAAAGGAGCAGTTGAACGCAAAACGCGTCTTTGCGAGACGCCCGTAACGGGTGCTAAAACCTCGCAGTCATACTACCATAGGATGAAATTTGCCGATATAAATCAATAGGTGATTGCATTTCTCTAAGAAGATGTGCCGGTGGCGCAACTGGGAAAATCATGTTACTTTTCTCCCGTTAAGTAAATGTGCTGAATGGCTAAATCACCAGAGGTTGAGTGATGAAATGGGGCTATTCGTTAAAGATGAATGTAAAATCTTTTGATCAAGTTGTGATGTCGAGTAGACTTACATTGTTTCTAGTGTCACTGAGTTGAACGAAGAGCGTGGTCGGTGGAACCTCAATTTTTATTGAGAGTGCCGACCAAGGGAAGGATAAAACAGAACATGGCACACAGAGTAGATGTACATGTCGGTCAAAAAATCAGACAACGCCGCTGGCTGACGGGAATGACGCAACAGCGTCTGGCGGAGCTTGTCGGGATCAAATTTCAGCAAATCCAAAAGTACGAAACCGGGGCCAACCGGGTCAGCGCGTCTCGTCTGTGGGACATTGCCGAAGCATTGGGTGTCGAAGTTGCATCCTTCTTTGAAGGAATCAAAGCCGAGGATGTCGGCAACAAAGACGCGGTGAAAAACGTACCCGATGACGTTATGGCGGACAAGGAAGCGATGGATTTGATCCGCTCCTACTATTCTATCCCCGAAGACCAACGCCGCCGCCTGTTTGAGCTGGCCCGCGTGTTGAGCGACGTTGCCTGAGCAACCCGCCCCGGCTGGAACAGTGTCGGGGCATCGCTGTAACAATCCAGTTTGCGGGCAATAGTGCTGATGAACGACGCATCATTCGATCCAGACATCAGGCGTGTTGCGCATTTGATGGCAGATGCTGCGCGTGCTGCGATCCTCCCGCATTTTCGCGACATGTCTCTCAATGCGGAAAACAAGAACAAAGGTGATTTTGATCCGGTCACCATCGCGGACCGCGCAGCCGAACAGGCAATGCGCGCGATCCTGAAATCGCAGCGGCCCGGTGACGGTATTCTGGGGGAGGAATTCGGCACCCAGGAAGGCACATCCGGCCTGACCTGGGTCCTCGACCCGATAGACGGCACGCGCGGATTTATCTCCGGGACGCCAACCTGGGGTGTATTGATCGCGTTAAGCGATGCTTCTGGCCCCTTTTATGGACTGATCGACCAGCCCTACATTGGGGAGCGGTTTGAGGGCGCAGCAGATGGCGCAAGCATGCAGGGGCCTTTGGGGGCAACCCCCCTTGTGACCCGCAAGGGCCGCACGCTTGCACAAGCCACAGTCTTTACAACCTTTCCCGAAGTAGGCAGCCCAGTAGACCAGGATGGATTTCACGCAGTTGCCGGACAGGCCAAGCTGACGCGGTACGGCATGGATTGCTATGCCTACGCGCTTTTGGCTGCGGGGCAGGTTGATCTGGTCATCGAAGCAGGGCTCGCCCCCTACGATATTCAAGCCCCCATTGCCGTGGTCGAGGCCGCAGGCGGGGTCGTTACCGATTGGGAGGGCCGACCTGCACATAATGGCGGACGCGCCGTCGCAGCAGCCACACCTGAGATCCACGCCGAAGCGCTGGCCATTCTGCGCGGATATTGACCACGGGTCATGTGCCCGGTTACGCTCAGGCCACGCAGGGTCTCCCCCATTTTCCCCCTGCACCTGTGACCGTTTGAGATGGGTATGACCAAAGGGGGACCGATGTCAGAAATTTTGATCAAAAATGCCGACGTGATTGTCACAATGGACGAGACACGCCGCGAACTTTCTCACGCCGATCTGCGTCTCAAGGACGGAGTGATCACCGAGATCGGTACAGCACTGCACAGTGAGGGCGAGGTGGTCGAGGCGGCAGGCTGCATTGTCACGCCGGGTCTGGTGAACACGCATCACCACCTCTACCAATCGATGACCCGGGCCGTACCCGCGGGACAAGACGCGCTGCTTTTTGGCTGGCTGCGTGCGCTCTACCCCATCTGGGGGCGCATGACGCCGGAGCATTTTCACACCTCTGCCCAGATTGGTCTGGCAGAATTGGCGTTGTCGGGCTGCACGCTCAGCTCCGATCATCTCTATCTCTATCCCAACGGCACGCGGCTTGAGGATACAATCCACGCCGCTGCGGAACTGGGCCTGCGGTTTCATCCCACCCGTGGGTCGATGAGCATTGGCGAAAGCGCAGGCGGATTGCCCCCTGACGCTCTGGTCGAGCGAGAAACAGACATTTTGCACGATTGCGTCCGCGTGGTGGATGCTTTCCACGATGCCGCTGAAGGGTCGATGTGCCGCGTGGGTCTGGCCCCTTGTTCGCCCTTTTCAGTGAGCCCGGATCTGATGCGCGAGGCCGCACTTCTGGCCCGCGACAAATGCGTGATGCTGCACACGCACCTGGCCGAAAACGAAGAGGACATCGCCTACAGCCTTGAGACCTTCGGCTGTCGGCCTGGGCAATACGCCCAGGATCTCGGCTGGGTCGGGCCCGACGTCTGGCACGCCCACTGCGTCAAGCTGGACGCAGCTGAAATTGCCCTCTTTTCAGAAACAGGCACAGGTGTGGCCCATTGCCCGTGCTCAAATTGCCGCCTTGGCTCCGGCATCGCGCCGCTGCGCGCCTTCCGCGATGGCGGTGTACCGGTGGGGTTGGGCGTGGACGGGTCCGCCAGCAATGACGCTGGCAATCTAGTGGCCGAGGCGCGCATGGCCATGCTGCTGCAACGGGTGGCCAACGGTGCGGACGCCATGAGCGCGCGGGAGGCGCTCGAGATTGCGACACGCGGCGGGGCGGATGTGCTGGGCCGCCCGGACTGCGGCAGGTTGGCGGTCGGCAAACGCGCGGATGTCGCCCTTTGGGATGTCACCGGGGTCGAAGCCGCGGGCAGCTGGGACCCCGCAGCCCTCTTGCTTGCCGGACCCACAACGGTGCGCGACCTCTTTGTTGAGGGGCGTCAAATCGTGCGGGACGGCCATGTTCAGACCCTTGATCTGGGAAAAGTCATCGCCCGACAGAATACCCTGGCGCGCGCCTTGATGTAGACCCGAACCGCCCCTCTTTTTGGCCTTATATACCGTCCGCAGTCTCTGCCTGTGCCGCCCGTCTGCTCTGGCGCACTCCGGCGACCCAAACCTCTGCCACCGCGCGATCATCCCCCATCATGATCGTGGCAAAAAGGCTCTCCCAAGGATCTGCCGCACGTGCCGCGCGTTGCGCAATCGCGGGTGTAGAAGACAGGTCGAGCACAGTCAGATCTGCCTCAAACCCAGCGGTAATCTGTCCGATGTGACCGTGCAGGTGCAAGCTGCGGGCCGCGCCTGCGGTGGCAAGCCAGATCAGTTCGGCCGCATGAAGCGGCGTACCGCGCAGCTGGCCGATCTCATAGGCCGCCGCCATCGTGCGCAGCATCGAAAACGACGACCCACCGCCAGTGTCCGTGGCCAGCCCAACAGGGATCCGCCGCGCGCGCAGGCCGGCCAGATCAAACAACCCCGAGCCGATAAAGGTGTTGGACGTCGGGCAATGCACGACCGCTGCGCCGGTTTCCGATATCCGGTCAATCTCCCGCGGCGCCAGATGGATCGCATGACCGAAGAGAGCCGTAGGCCCGATGAGGCCATGCGCCTCATAGGTGTCAAGGTAGTCGCGCGCAGTGGGAAACAGGTCCCGCACCCATGCAATCTCATCCACCTGCTCGCTCAGATGTGTCTGCATCAGACACGTGGGATGCTCCGCCCAAAGCGCGCCCAATGCGGCGAGTTGATCCGGTGTTGACGTTGGCGAGAATCGGGGCGTGATCGCATAGGATGCGCGGCCCCGACCGTGCCAGTGCTCCAGCAGGGCCTTGCTCTCGTCATAGGCGCTTTGCGCGGTATCCCGCAGCCCGTCTGGTGCATTGCGGTCCATACACGTTTTGCCTGCCACAATCCGTTGCCCGCGCGCTTGGGCCGCCTCAAACAACGCTGTCACACTCTGAGGATGAATGGTGCAATAGGAGGCTACAGTGGTGGTGCCTTCCGCCAGTGTCAGATCAAGGTAGCGTCCCGCGACCTCTGCCGCATATCCCGCATCCGCAAACCGCATTTCTTCGGGAAACGTATAATCGTTCAGCCAATCAATCAGCCGTTTGCCCCATGAGGCAATGATCGCGGTTTGCGGATAATGCACATGCGCATCGACAAAGCCGGGGCAGATCAGGTGGTCCGCGCTGTAGCGGACCACATCCGCATTCGGGTGGGCCATGCGCAGCGTGTCAGCATCGCCCACATCGCGGATCATCCCGGCCTCGATCAGCACGGCACCCTGCGTGTCAATCTGCACGCAATCAGCCCAGGCATTCTGCATTGGGTTTCCAGAATATCGCACCGTCGGGCCACACAGGAGGGTCATCTTTTTCATGGATTTGACCCTACGCAGTGCGCCGGTTCCAGACAATGGTGCGGGGGCCATTGTGTCTGTTTTATCGCTTGCCTATGGTCGCCCCGAACCGGGGAGGGCGCGCATGACGGATGACACTGAGGTACTGGACCCCGCCCGTCCGGAGGACGACGAAAGCCAAGCGTACAAGCTGGACCAGCGCACGGTCGCTTCCGTTCTCTACGCTGTGGACATTGATGACCGGGACCGCCTGACCGAGTTGATGGAACCGCTGCACGCGGCGGACATCGCGGACCTTCTCGAACAGATCAGCGCGTTTGAACGCAGCCGTCTGGTGCGGCTTTATGATCGGGAGTTCGACGGTGAAATCCTCTCCGAACTTGACGAAAGCATCCGCGAGGAAGTGATCGCTGTGCTCACGCCTCAGGTGCTGAGCCAGGCGGTGCGCGAACTCGACAGTGACGATGTCGTTGATCTGATCGAAGACCTTGAGGACGATCAACAAGAAGCCATTCTTGACGTGCTCGAAGACGCGGACCGTGCCGCGGTGGAGCAGGCGCTGACCTGGCCGGAGTACTCTGCCGGCCGTTTGATGCAGCGTGAAGTTGTCATGGCACCGGAGCATTGGACGGTGGGTCAGGCCATTGACCATCTGCGCGCCACACCAGAGGAGGATCTGCCGGATCAATTCTATCATATCGTGATGGTGGATCCGCGCCTGCATCCGGTTGGAAACGTGACCTTGGGCAAGCTGATGCGGTCCAAGCGAGAGACGCGGCTGGCGGACTTGCTGGAAGAGACCTTTCAGATCATCCCGGCCAGCCGCGATGAGGGGGACGTGGCCTATGCGTTCAACCAATACCACCTCATCTCGGCCCCCGTGGTTGATGATGAGGGGCGGCTCATTGGGGTGATCACCATTGATGACGCGATGGTGGTGCTGGACGAAGAACACGAAGAGGACATTCTGCGCCTTGCCGGTGTGGGCGAAAGCTCGCTCTCTGACCGGGTGATCAACACCACCAAACAGCGCTTGCCGTGGCTGGCTGTGAACCTTGTGACGTCAATTGCCGCATCTTTGGTGATTGCCCAGTTTGAAATGGCGATTGCACAGATTGTGGCCCTGGCCGTGTTGATGCCCATCGTGGCCTCCATGGGCGGTAATGCAGGCACGCAAAGCCTGACCGTGGCGGTGCGCGCGATTGCGACCAAGGATTTGACCGGCTCAAACGTCTGGCGTGTGATCCGGCGCGAATGTCTGGTGGGGTTGATCAATGGCGTGATTTTTGCGGTTGTCATGGGCATCGTCGGCTTGATCTGGTTTGGCTCCCCCGCGCTCGGCTACGTGATTGCCGCAGCGATGGTGGTGAACATGGTGGTTGCCGGACTGGCTGGCACCGGTATCCCGATTGTTCTGGAGCGGCTGGGCATCGACCCGGCCTTGGCCTCTGGGGCGTTTGTCACAACGGTGACGGATGTTGTCGGCTTTTTCGTCTTTCTGGGCCTCGCGGCGATGGTGTTGCTATGAATGATCTGGCTGCGGTCAAGGACGCCGCGCGCAAGGCGGCCTTTGCCCGGCGCAAGCCCTTGTTTGAGCGGGCAAATGCGGCCCAATCTGGATATCTGAGCGAGGTGCTTGCCGGGTATCGCGGTGTGCCGATTTCGGGTTTTATGCCGATCCGCACTGAAATCGATCCGCGTCCCGCCATGGTGGAGGCCACGGCGCATGGTCCTGTTGGTGTCCCGGTGATTGAGAAAGCAGACCACCCGCTGAAATTCGCCCTTTGGAGCTCTGAGACCGAAATGGTGCCGGGTGCCTTTGGTGCGGCTGTCCCCGCGCAATGTGAGTTTCTTGAGCCGGAGATTGTGATTGTGCCACTGCTTGCGTTCAACCGTGCTGGCGGACGCTTGGGCTATGGCGGTGGGTTTTATGACCGCACGCTTGATGTGCTGCGCGCGCGTCGTGCCACGTTGGCCATCGGCTTTGCCTTTGCGGGGCAGGAAGTTGCCGATTTGCCGTTGGAACCAACCGACCAGCCGCTTGATATGATCGTGACCGAAGCGGGTGTGATCGAAGTACTTTGCGCATGATTCCGGCTTGCGTGTTACGGACCCGCGGCCTAACGCTTACACTATGAAAATTCTCTTTCTTGGCGATGTGATGGGCCGCGCGGGGCGTCGTGCCATCACTGAAAACCTGTCCCGACTGCGGGAGCATTGGAAGCTCGACTTCGTAGTGGTCAATGGTGAGAACGCAACCGGTGGGATGGGGCTTTCGGGTGCCCATGCCAAACTGCTGCTGGATGCGGGCGCAGATTGTCTGACGCTGGGCGATCATGCCTTTGATCAAAAGGATATGCTCAGTTTTATTGAGCAGGAACCGCGCATTGTACGGCCGCTCAACTTCTCAAAAACGGCACCGGGCAAGGGCGCGCGGCTCTTTACCTCCAAAAACGGACGCAAGGTGCTGGTCACGCAAGCGTTGGGGCAGGTCTTTATGAAACGCCCCTTCGATGACCCGTTCTCGGCTCTGGATCAGGTGCTCAAGACACATCCGCTGGGCGGTATGGCGCAAGCGATCATCGTGGACATTCACTGCGAGGCAACCTCGGAGAAAATGGCCACGGGCCATTGGTGCGATGGCCGTGCGAGCCTTGTTGTCGGCACCCACACGCATGTGCCCACGGCGGATGCGATGATCCTGCCGGGTGGGACGGCGTACCTCAGCGATGCGGGGATGTGTGGCGATTACAACTCCGTGATCGGGATGGAGAAAACCGAACCGTTGCGCCGCTTTATCACCGGTATGCCCAAAGAGCGCTTTACCCCCGCCAATGGCGAGGCGACGCTTTCGGGAGTGTATATCGAAACCGATGACAAGACAGGCCGCGCCACCCGCGTGGTGCCAGTACGCGAAGGTGGATTGCTGCAAACCAGCGCGCCATGACGCGCGGTGAGATTGCGTTTTTTACCGGCTGTCTGATCCTGATGGGGGCCGGATGGGGGGCCACGCAACCCATGACCAAAATTGCGGTCAGTACGGGGTATCAGGCCTTTGGCTTGCTGTTTTGGCAGATGGTGATTGGCGCGTCTCTGATGGGGGTGATCTGTGCGGTCAAAGGGCTGCGCTTGGCATTGCATGCGCGGGCGCTGCGGCTCTACTTCATTCTGGCGATGATTGGCGCGGTGCTCCCCAATACGATTTCCTACACCGCAGCCGTGCATCTGCCTGCCGGGATCATGTCGCTGTTGCTGAGTGTGATCCCGATGTTTGCCTTTCTCATCGCTTTGGCCTTGGGCAATGAGGGCTTTCGCTGGCGGCGGCTGGTGGGGCTCGGCTTTGGTCTGATCGGTGTGCTGATCATCATCGCCCCTTCGGTTGATCTGGGGCAGGACATTCCTGTGTTCTGGGCGGCGATCTATCTGGTGACCGCGCTGTTTTATGCGTTTGAGGGGAACTACATCGCGAAATGGGGCACAGAAGGGCTCGGGCCCTTTCAGGTCATGCTCGGCGCGTCTTTGATGGGGGGTGTTGTGGTGTTGCCTCTGATGGGAGTGAGCGAGCAGTACATTGCGCCGCTCTGGCCGCTGCCGGTGCCACAACTGGCGCACCTTGGGGCCTGTGTGATCCATATCTTTGTCTATGCGGCATATGTCTGGCTGGCGGGACGGGCAGGCGCTGTGTTCACGGTACAGGTGAGCTATCTGGTCACCGGTTTTGGCCTGATCTGGGCGGGTTTGATGCTGGGAGAGGCCTACGCTGCCTCGATCTGGATTGCCTTGGCGTCGATGTTTGTCGGCATGTATCTGGTACAACCCCGACCGAAGCTTGCAGGCAACCCGGCGATGGGCGAGAGTTGAAAACATACGCCGCCCCGGTGTTGAAGGCTTGACCATGGATATCCTCCCCCTATCGCAGACTGGCAGTGCGGTCCTGACGTTGACCGTTGTGGTGGTGATGTTCATCCTGTTTCTGCGTGAGTATTTCCCGACAGAAGTTGTCGCCCTTGCAGGGGCGGCGGTTTTGCTGGCCAGCGGCGTGCTGCCTTATGAGGACGCGCGCATGGTGCTGTCCAACCCGGCCCCCTGGACGATTGCGGCGATGTTCATTGTCATGGGCGCGCTGGTGCGCACCGGCGCGCTGGATGTGTTAACACAGATGGCGGAACGCTACGCCCGCACAAATCCGCGCATGGCGGTGGCGGGCGTGATCCTGTCGGTGATGGGCGCAAGCGCGATCATGAACAACACGCCGGTGGGGGTGGTGATGATCCCGGTGGTGGTGCAACTGAGCAAAACACTTGGCACAAAAGCCTCCAAGCTGTTGATCCCGTTGAGTTATGCCGCGATCATGGGTGGCTCGCTCACTCTGATCGGAACCTCGACGAACCTGTTGGTGGACGGCGTGGCACGGTCGCAGGGGATGGAAGGTTTCGGCATTTTCGAAATCCTGCCCATCGGCCTTGTCATCTGCGCCTGGGGGCTGACCTATATGTTGATCTTTGGCCGGCACCTGCTGCCCGACCGCGACAGCATGGCGACTATGTTGTCGGACCGCTCCAAGATGAAATTCTTTACCGAGGCTGTGATTCCACCCGAAAGCAACTTGATCGGGCGCGAAGTGTTGGATGTGAAGCTGTTCAAACGCGAGGGCGTGCGGCTCATCGACGTGATCCGGGGGGATCAGTCTCTTCGCAGGAACCTCAAGGACGTGGATTTGCGCATTGGCGACCGGGTGGTGCTGCGCACTGAGATGACGGAACTTCTGAGCCTGCAGGCGACAAAGGAGCTCAAGCGGGTCGATCAGCTTTCGGCGGTGGAGACAACCACAGTTGAAGTGCTGATCACACCGGGGTGCCGTATGGTCGGGCGGTCCCTTGGGTCCATGCGGTTGCGCAGGCGGTATGGTGTTTATCCGCTGGCGGTGCACAGGCGCAACCAGAACATCGGGCTGCAACTTGATGATTTGATAGTCAAAGTTGGCGATACGCTGCTGCTCGAAGGGGCGGCAGAAGACATTGCCCGGCTCGCGGCGGACATGGATATGGTAGATGTGAGCCACCCCTCTGCGCGGGCCTACCGGCGCGGCCATGCACCGATTGCAATTGCCGCACTTGCCGGGATCGTCCTGCTTGCCGCGCTGAATGTCGCGCCGATATTGTTGCTGGCGGTGCTGGCCGTGGCGCTTGTGCTGGTTACGGGGTGTATCGACGCGGAGGAGGCGTTCAGCTTTGTCGATGGACGGTTGCTGGCGTTGATTTTCTCGATGCTTGCGGTTGGAGCGGGCCTGCAGAACTCAGGCGCAATCACATTGCTGGTCGACGCGATCGCGCCGACTCTGGGCACTTTGCCGCCAACGGTTGTGATCTTTTGCGTCTTCCTGCTGACCACGATCCTGACCGAAATTGTCTCCAACAACGCGGTGGCGGTGATCATGACGCCGATTGCCATCTCACTGGCGGCAGCGCTTGGCATGGACCCGCGCCCGCTTGTGGTGGCGGTGATGATCGCGGCGTCCTGCGCCTTTGCCACCCCGATCGGGTATCAGACGAACACCTTGGTCTATGGCCCGGGTGGCTACAAGTTTACTGATTTTATGCGCATCGGCATTCCGCTCAATCTCAGTATGTCGCTGGTGGCCTCTACGGTCATTCCGCTGATCTGGTGATCACCTCAGGCGGGTGGTGCGGGCTGAGAGTGTGGACGGTATATAAGGCCAAAAAGAGGGGCGGGGTGGTGGCCGATCTGCTGTGGGATCGTGCCACGACAGGTCCTTGGCGGTGCAAAGCCGAGGGGTTTTGAGAGAGCTCCAAATGGTGCGCAGGCTTCGGGTACTCGGGTGCTGGTCACAAGGGCCAGAACACCAGAATGGCCGGGATGGAGACGGCGACCACGATGATCTCAAGCGGCAGGCCCATGCGCCAGTAGTCGCCAAAGCTATAGCCGCCGGGGCCAAGGATCAGCGTGTTGTTCTTGTGCCCGATGGGGGTGAGGAAGGCAGAGGAGGCCGCTACAGCAACCGCCATCAGAAAAGGGTCAGGCGAGACGCCCAAGGTCTGCGCCATCTGGATGCCCACAGGGGCGGCAACGATGGTGGTCGCGGTGTTGTTGAGCACATCCGAGAGCGTCATTGTGACCACCATCAGGACCGTGAGTACAATCCAGGGAGCGAGCCCGTCGGTCAGGGCCACCAGCGCCCCTGCGATAAGCTCAGTGCCACCAGAAGTTTCCAGCGCTGCACCCAGTGGGATCATGGAGCCGAGCAGGACGACAACCGGCCATTCGATATGGGTATAGAGTTCGGACAGGGGGACGATTTTGGCCAGCACATAGGCGATGACCACTAGGCCAAGGGCCACAGGCAGGTAGATTAGCCCCACGCTTGCCGCCAAAACGGCAGCCCCGAAAAGCCCGATGGCAAGCCAAACTTTGGTGTTTTCGGTTACAGCCAGTCCGCGGTCAGCGAGGGGCAGGACGCCGAGCCATTCGGTCACGTCAGCGGTCGTATCACGCGGCACGAGCAAGAGCAGAATATCGCCTGCTTTCAATTCAGTACTGCGTAAACGTGATGTGATTTTGCGGCCCTGACGCGAGATGCCCAAGAGCACCGTGCGTTGCCGCCAGGCCAGCCCGATGGCTTGCGCGGTGCGTCCGTGCAGGCGGGAAGTTTCTGTCACAACAACTTCAATAATTTCAACACCTTCTCCGCCTGCTTTCAGGTGTTCTTCGCGTTTGGTATCTGCCACAGCCAGATCAAGGGTGCTGCGAAATTCGTCCAGGGCGTCGGGCGTCGCCTCCAACACCAGCGCGTCGCCCGCTTGCAATGCTACATTGCGCGCCTGCCCGTAACGGCGTTTGCCGTCCCGCATCAGGCCGAGGATGGCAACATCCGCTTTGTCCGCCACATCCGTAAGTTCAGCGAGGCGTTTGCCGATGTGTTTGCTCTCTTCGGGCACGACCAGCTCTGCGATGTATTCGGAGATGTCTTCGCCGCTGAGTGTGCCATCGTCGCGCGCGGGGATCAGCCGCCAGCCTATCAGCGCCACAAACGTCAGACCCGCAATCGCGGCCACGCCCCCGACCGGGGCGAAATCGAACATGCGAAACGGCTCGCCCAGGCTTTCCTGCCGGATTGAGGCGATGATGATGTTGGGCGGCGTGCCAATGAGCGTGACCATACCACCAAGGATCGTCGCAAAGCTCAGCGGCATGAGGCTCAGCCCCGGCTGGCGGCCTGCCTTGCGCGCGGTCTGGCTGTCCACCGGCATCAGCAGCGCCAGGGCGGCGACGTTGTTCATAAAGGCCGACAGGATGCCGCCCACGGCCCCCATCAGCGTGATATGTGCCCCCAAGGAACGTGAGGCATCGACCAGCGTGCGGGTGATCAGCAAAACCGCACCGGACCGGACCAGCCCGGCAGAGACGACAAGCACCAAAGCCACGACCAGCGTTGCTGGGTGTCCAAAGCCGGAGAAGGCGTCCTTTGACGGCACAACACCCAGAACCACGCCGATCATCAGCGCGGAAAAGGCAACAATGTCATAGCGAAACTTGCCCCAAAGCAGCAGGCCAAAGACCGCGCCAAAGAGGGTGAAGAGGATGATCTGATCTTGGCTCATGCGCGCACCATCACGGGAATGCAAGACAGGAGCAAGGGGAGAATACCGCGTGACTTGTCCGTCGCGCAGTGCTGTCCTATAGAGGCTGCCAACCAGACATATTGATGAGGGTTCTCATGGCCGGTCACTCCAAATGGGCAAACATCCAGCACCGCAAAGGGCGTCAGGACAAGATCCGCGCCAAGCTGTTTTCCAAGTTCAGCAAGGAAATCACAGTTGCGGCCAAGATGGGGGACCCGGACCCGGACAAAAACCCGCGCCTGCGTCTGGCGGTAAAGGAGGCCAAGGCGGCCTCTATGCCAAAAGACAACATTGATCGCGCGATCAAGAAGTCGGTTGCCGGTGAGGGCGACGACTATGAAGAAATCCGCTATGAGGGGTATGGCCCCAACGGTGTGGCCGTGATCGTTGAGACGATGACCGACAACCGTAACCGGACGGCCTCAACTGTGCGGTCTACCTTTACCAAGAACGGCGGGAACCTGGGCGAGACAGGCAGCGTAGGCTTTATGTTCGATCGCAAGGGCGAGGTGTCTTATGGCGCGGATGTGGGCGATGCAGACACGGTGATGATGGCCGCGATTGAGGCGGGTGCAGAGGATGTCGAAAGCTCTGAAGAGGGGCACATCATCTGGTGCGCGGATACGGACCTGAATGACGTGGCAACTGCGCTCGAAGGGGAATTGGGCGAATCCACCTCAACCAAGCTGGTGTGGAAACCAACCACCACAACAGAGATGGATCTGGACGGCATGCAAAAGCTGATGAAACTGGTGGATGCGCTGGAAGATGACGACGATGTCCAGCGTGTGACCACCAACTTTGAAGCGACAGATGAGGTGATGGAGCAGTTGGAAGGCGCGGAGTAACGCGCACTGCCTGCTCAAGGAACACACGAAAAAGCCGCCCGGGGTATGGGCGGCTTTTTTTATTTCAGCTTTTCAAGTCAGCTATCGCAAACGGACCGCGTGAACAGACGTGTCATCCAGAACCCACGTGCCTTGGGGCAACGGGTTTTCGTGGGCGTGGCTGGCTTTTGTTGCGCCAAGGTGGACAGCACCCGTTTGACCGCGTTCAACCGGTCCAGGGCACCTTGGCCTCCGGCACTGGCCTGCACGTTCAAAATCTGGCTCTGCGTGTGCAGGGCGGCTTCGATCACTTCGAATTCTTCGTGGCTGACTTGCAGCGTATTATTATTCTCGAACATGGTCGTTTCCTTCAAAACCTTGCCTCTATGTAGGAAGCACATGGTCTATACGCCAGAGGTGACCAGTTGGTTCACTCAGTTGTGTGATTTTCGTGAGTTTTTTCGCTCAAAGGCCGCAAATGTTTCACAGCGGCGGCCCGTACGGCATTTGTCATGGGGTGGAGCGCCCGCGCCATCACCCGTGTGACTTGCCAATACAACGGAACATCCATCGGCTCTGCCGCATCCAGCGCGATAAGGTGCCCCTGAGCGAGATGGGTTTTGACAAGGCTTTCAGGGTTCATGCCCCAGGCCAGCCCCAAGAGGGCGGCATCCACAAACGCATGGGTCGACGGGATCTGGTGGAAAGGGGGATGCAGCGTCTTACCCGTCTTTTGGGTGATCCAGCGCGATTGCAGGCGATCCTTGGGAGTGAAGGTCAACATGGGTGCCTTGGCCAAGGCTTCTGCTGTCACCCCTTTGGGGAAATGTGTGCGCATGAAATCAGCACTGGCGGTGGCCACGTAGCACAGCGTGCCCAGCGGATAGATGTCACACCCCGGCGCGGGGCGGGCATGACCTGTGACAGCGGCATTTACGGCACCACGCTTGAGCCATTCATCAGCGGTGTCCTGATCATCAATCACCACGTCAAACAGCATATCCGTCGTGGCGGTAAAGGCGGGGATCAGCCAAGTTGCAAGGCTGTCGGCCGGCACAGCAAGGGTCAGGCGGGCAGGGCCGCTTGGTTTTGCCGTGTCCCCCAGCGCTTGTGCCTCAAGCAAGGCGACATCTTCGGCATGTTTGGCAAGGCGCGCGCCCAAAGGCGTGGGAAGACACGGTTGGCTGCGATGCACCAGCGTTGTGCCCACCTGTTCTTCCAATGCCTTGAGCCGTTGCGAGATGGCGGAAGGCGTGACCCCAAGTGCGCTTGCTGCGGCATCAAAGCTGCCCAATCGAAGGATCGCGGACAAAGCAGCCAGTTGGGTGGGATCAATCGACATTAGCAACTCTAATTTGAGATTAGCTTCATTCGCTTGCCTACAGATCACCGCGCGGCTAGTCAAAGCCAAGTTTTCCAAGGGGCGCGCCTGATGCTGTCATCTTTTTTGCCGGGCTTTGCTCTGAGCCTCACGCTGATCCTCGCCATTGGGGCGCAGAACGCCTTTATCTTGCGGCAAGGATTGCGTCGCGAGCATGTGTTCTGGGTTTGCCTGACCTGTGGCCTGTCCGATGCGTTGCTGATCGCTGGGGGCGTCGCCGGATTTGGCGCGCTTTCATCTGCGTTTCCGGCGTTTGAAACAGCGATGCGCTATGGCGGTGCGGCGTTTCTGATCTGGTATGGTGCGCAGAATGCCCTGTCGGCGTGGCGCGGTGGTGCCGTGCTGGACACATCGGGGGCGGCCACGCAAAGCCTGCGTCGGGCGATTGCCACTCTGTTGGGGATCACCTTCCTCAACCCGCATGTCTATCTTGATACCGTGGTGCTGATCGGTTCCATCTCTGCGCAATATCCTGACAAACTCGCTTTTGGGGCAGGGGCAACGCTTGCGAGTGTCGTTTTCTTTTTCACACTCGGGTACGGCGCGCGGCTGCTGAGCCCGCTTTTCGCGCGACCAGTCAGTTGGCAAATCCTTGACGGGATCATTGCGCTGACGATGTGGGGGATTGCCGCGAAACTTTTGCTTGTATGACTTGCCCTTGGTGGTTCTTGCGCTCAGTAATGGGGCATGACCACTGCACTGCCTCATCGCCCGCTGACGGGTATCTTCTGGATGCTGGTGACGGGTGTGCTTTTCATCATGGTAACGGCGCTGGTGAAGTACATGGGCCCCCGCCTTCCGGCGGCGGAGGCCGCGTTTCTGCGCTATGCTATGGGGCTGGTCTTTCTGCTGCCTGCGATGGGTGCCTTGCGTGCAGCACATCTGACACGGCGGCAGTGGTCGCTCTTTGGGCTGCGCGGGCTCTGTCATGCGCTGGGTGTGATTCTGTGGTTTTTTGCCATGACCCGTATCCCCATCGCTGAGGTGACCGCGATGAACTACCTCGCGCCGATCTATGTGACCGTGGGTGCTGCGATTTTTCTGGGCGAACGGCTTGCCTTGCGGCGTATTGTGGCGGTGATCATGGGGCTGGCCGGGGCTGCGATCATCCTGCGGCCGGGGTTCAGAGAGGTCAGCATGGGGCATCTGGCCATGCTGGTGGCGGCAGTTGTCTTTGCAGGGTCATACCTTTTGGCCAAGGTCATGGCGGATGAGGCCAAACCGGGCGTTGTTGTGGGCATGCTGTCGATTTTCGTGACCCTTGGCCTTGCGCCCTTTGCGCTGCCCGTCTGGATTATGCCCACCGCAGAGGAGATGCTGATCCTGTTCGGTGTCGCGGTCTTTGCGACCTCAGGGCACTACACCATGACGCTGGCCTTTGCCGCGGCCCCGGTCACGGTCACGCAGCCGGTCACGTTTTTGCAGCTGGTCTGGGCCACCGCCTTGGGTGCTCTGGCCTTTGCGGAGCCGGTGGATATCTGGGTGATCATCGGCGGTTTTGTCATCCTCAGCTCGGTGACATTTATCACCTGGCGCGAAGCGATGCTTAATCGCCAGATAACGCCGAATGCCAACGCCACCAAGGTCTGAGGACCGGACTGCGTTTTTCTTGATTGACGCGTCAATAAAGAACGCCCTACCTTAGCGCGATCCCCGCGCAAAGGACCGAATCCCGATGCCCAAAGTTGGAATGGAACCCATCCGCCGCTCTGCCCTCGTGCAGGCCACGATCGAAGAGATCGGGGCCGCGCATTCGCTTGATGTGACCGTAGGCCAGATCGCCAAACGCGCGGGCATGTCCACAGCGCTGGCGCATCACTACTTTGGCGGCAAAGATCAGATTTTTCTGGCGGCCATGCGGCATATCCTGTCTGAGTACGGAGCTGAAGTGCGCGCCCGTCTGGCCGGGGCACGCAGCCCGCGTGACCGCGCCGCCGCGATTATCATCGCAAGCTTTGATGAGACCTGCTTTGCCCCTGCGACGGTCAATGCATGGATGACGCTTTATGCCGCGGCCCCGACCCACGCCGATACCCGGCGGCTGCTGCGGCTCTATCAGCGGCGGTTGCGGTCGAACCTGCGTCATGCGCTGCGCCCGCTGAGTGCTACGCCTGAGGCAGACGCTGAGACAATCGCCGCGCTGATCGACGGTCTTTATCTGCGCGCGGCGCTGTCCGAGACGGGCACCGCTTCTGCGGCACGGGCCAGCGCGCTTTCCACCCTGCATCTGCTGTTGGACGCAACCCCATGACAAAACCCAACATCCTGATCCTGATGGTGGATCAACTCAACGGGACGCTGTTTCCCGATGGGCCCGCCGATTGGCTGCATGCGCCCAACCTCAAGCGGTTGGCCGCGCGGTCCACTCGGTTTCAGAACTGTTATACCGCCTCACCGCTCTGTGCGCCGGGGCGGGCTGCGTTTATGTCGGGGCAATTGCCGCAGGCCACTGGGGTCTATGACAATGCGGCTGAGTTTTGTTCGTCCATTCCCACCTATGCGCATCATCTGCGGGGGGCAGGGTATCAGACCTGCCTGTCGGGCAAGATGCACTTTGTCGGGCCGGACCAGTTGCATGGGTTTGAGGAACGCCTGACAACAGATATCTATCCGGCCGATTTTGGCTGGACACCCGACTACCGTAAACCGGGAGAGCGGATCGACTGGTGGTATCACAACATGGGCTCCGTCACGGGCGCGGGTGTGGCGGAAACATCAAACCAGATGGAGTACGACGACGAGGTCGCCTATAACGCGACGCGCAAATTGTATGACCTGTCGCGGGGCGGCGATGCGCGGCCCTGGTGCCTGACGGTCAGCTTTACCCATCCGCATGATCCATATGTGGCGCGCAAGAAATACTGGGACCTCTATGAGGATTGCGCACACCTGTTGCCCGAGGTGCCCGCGCTGGCGTACGACGATCACGATCCCCATTCGCAGCGCATTTTTGATGCAAACGACTGGCGTAGTTTCGACATCAGCGAAGATGACATCAAACGCTCGCGGCGGGCGTATTTTGCCAACATTAGTTACCTTGACGACAAGGTGGGTGAGGTTTTGCAGGTGCTGGAGGACACGCGGCAGGAGGCAATCATCATGTTTGTCTCTGATCACGGTGACATGCTGGGCGAGCGGGGGCTGTGGTTCAAAATGTCGTTCTTTGAAGGCTCCGCGCGCGTGCCGTTGATGATCTGCGCCCCGCAGATGGAGGCCGGGGTCCAGACCACACCGATCAGCAACATCGACGTCTGTCCAACGCTTTGTGACCTCGCCGGCGTCAGCATGGCGGAGGTAATGCCCTGGACCACGGGGCAGAGCCTTGTGCCCATGGGGCAAGGCGTGGCGCGCACGGAGCCGGTGGCCATGGAATACGCCGCTGAAGGCTCTTACGCGCCGCTGGTCTCCCTGCGTTACGGCAAGTGGAAGTACAACCGTTGCGCGCTTGATCCCGATCAGCTTTTTGATCTGGAGGCAGACCCCCATGAGCGGACCAATCTGGCGGAGCATCCCGACCATCAGGGCACGGTGACAACGCTCAGGGCGAAGTCGGAGGCAAGGTGGGATCTGGACGCGTATGACGCGGATGTGCGCAAGTCGCAGGCCCGCCGCTGGGTCGTCTACGAGGCGCTGAGGGAGGGCGGGTACTACCCCTGGGACTACCAGCCGCTACGCCGTGCGTCGGAGCAATATATGCGCAATCACATGGACCTGAACGTGCTGGAAGAAAGCAAACGCTTTCCCCGGGGGGAGTGAGGATGCGCAGGCGATATCGAGACCTGTTTGTCCAGTTCACAGGTGTGATCCAAAGGAGCGCTGACGCGCACACGATTTTAAGGTGATGGATGAGAGGTGAGCCCCAACTTGCTGATCTTGCGTTGGTTTGAAGGGGGAATGAGGTTTGCTGAGAGGTGCTTGAGGCCACAGTCTGTGGCTCAAGACACCTGATCAATTTTGAAGGTGCGATTCCCCGCAGCGTCAAGGACAAGCCGGGCAAGCCCGGTGCGCCGAGCGCATCCTTGACCCCGCGTGGAATCACGAAGGAAGACGTGATGAAGGCTGAGTTTGTAATTGTGGGCGCGGGCAGCGCGGGCTGTGCGATGGCGTATCGGTTGGCCATGGCGGGGCGCAAGGTGATTGTGATTGAGCATGGCGGCTCAGACGCTGGTCCGTTTATCCAGATGCCTGCCGCGCTAAGCTATCCGATGAACATGAAGCGGTATGACTGGGGCTATAAGTCGGAGCCCGAGCCGCATCTGGGGGGGCGGCGGCTGGTCTGTCCGCGGGGCAAGGTGATTGGCGGATCGTCGTCGATCAACGGCATGGTGTACGTGCGTGGCCATGCGCAGGACTTTGATCATTGGGAAGCAGCAGGCGCGCAAGGTTGGGCCTTTGCGGATGTGCTGCCCTATTATCGGCGCATGGAAAGCTGGCATGATGGGGGTCATGGTGGGGACCCGGCGTGGCGGGGCACGCATGGACCGCTGCATGTGAGCCGGGGGTCGCGCAGCAATCCGCTTTTTAAGGCGTTTGTCGAAGCGGGGCGTGAGGCGGGGTATCAGGTCACAGATGACTACAACGGGCGTCAGCAGGAGGGCTTTGGCCCGATGGAGCAAACGGTTTGGCAGGGGCGGCGGTGGTCGGCGGCCAACGCCTATCTGCGGCCTGCGCAAAAGACCGGCAATGTTGAGGTGGTCCGGGCCTTTGCCCAAAAGGTTGTGATAAGGGAAGGCTGCGCCACAGGGGTCGAGGTGTTGCGCAAGGGTCGGGTCGAGGTGATTGAGGCGGAGCGCGAAGTGGTGCTGGCGGCATCCTCGCTCAATTCGCCCAAACTCTTGATGCTCTCGGGGATCGGGCCTGCTGCACATCTGGCGGAACACGGGATTGACGTGATCGCGGACCGCCCTGGCGTTGGGGCAAATCTGCAGGACCATCTGGAGATGTATATCCAGATGGCGGCATCCCAGCCGATCACGCTTTATAAGCACTGGAACCTGCTGTCGAAGGCCGTCATCGGGGCGCAGTGGCTGTTTATGAAAAAGGGGATGGGCGCGTCGAACCAGTTTGAGAGTGCAGGCTTCATTCGCTCCAAGGCTGGCATTCCGTATCCGGATATTCAGTTTCATTTCCTGCCGATTGCGGTGCGCTATGATGGGCAAGCCGCCGCCGAAGGACATGGGTTTCAGGCCCATACCGGGCCGATGCGGTCGCGCTCTCGCGGGGCTGTGAGCTTGCGCTCGGCGGACCCGGCGGCGGACCCGGTGATCCGGTTCAATTACATGTCGCACAGCGAAGATTGGGAAGAGTTCCGGACGTGCATTCGCCTCACGCGTGAGATCTTTGCCCAAGAGGCGTTCAAGCCCTTTGTGAAACACGAAATTCAGCCCGGTGCCGCGCATCAGAGCGATGCAGAGCTTGATGCGGTGATCCGCGAACATGCGGAAAGCGCCTATCATCCTTGTGGCACCTGCCGGATGGGGGCGGCGGATGATCCCAGCGCGGTGGTGGACCCGCAGGCGCGGGTGATCGGGGTGGAGGGGTTGCGCGTGGCCGACAGCTCCATCTTTCCGCGCATCACCAATGGCAACCTCAATGCGCCGTCTATCATGGTTGGCGAAAAGGTCTCCGACCATTTGCTGGGCCTTGATCCCCTGGCGCGTGCCAATGATGAGCCCTGGAACCATCCAGAGTGGGAAACGGCGCAGCGGTAGCGAAAGCGGTGACGGAATTAACGCGATTGGGTTCCGCGTTTACACTTTGTTTACCTTTCATCGCGGATTTTGTTGCATATTGGCGGTAGAACCCCCAGATGTAGAGTATGCCCCGCGCACTCCTCCTGCTGTTCTTGCTGATTTCGTTACCAATGCCTGTGCATGCGGTTGAGGTTACCGGTGTGATCCGGGTGATCGATGGCGATACGCTTGACGTGGGGACGACGCGGGTGCGTCTGCATGGGATAGACGCGCCGGAGCGGGATCAACCTTGTACAACACGCAATGGGCAGGCCTGGGGCTGCGGTGACTGGGTGACGCGGTCTGTGCTTGACCGCTACCAAGGGGCAACGGCACGCTGTGAGCAGACCGATATGGACCGCTATGGCCGGGTCGTGGCGCGGTGTTTTGTGCAGGGCAATGATATTGGGCGTGCGATGGTGGCAGAGGGCCTCGCCTTTGCGTACCGTAAATACTCATACGACTATGATCTGGAAGAGGCAGCCGCGGTGGCGGACACCCTTGGCATTCACGCTTTTCTCATCGAGGCACCGGGCCGCTATCGGCTGACCCGGATCAAGGGGCGCGTGGCCCCGGACCCGAACTGCGCGATCAAAGGTAATATCAATGCGGCCGGCGCGCATATCTATCACATGCCGGGGCAGGCGTTTTATGAGCGGACAGGTGTGCGGCCCGAGCAGGGAGAGCACTGGTTTTGCTCCGAGGCGCAAGCGCGGGCCTCTGGATTTCGCGCCGCGCGGCGCTGATCACTCCACCCGGTAGGGCAGGACATCGCGGCGGTTGGCATCGACGACCAGATGTCGCTCAAGCGGTGGCACGGCGCGCTGATGGCAGCCCTTGCGCTCACAAATGCGGCAGGAAATCCCAATCGGTTCAAAGGCACTGTCGCGGCTCAGGTCCAGCCCGTCCGAATAGACGAGCTGATCGGCGTGCCGCATCTCACATCCCAGAGCAATCGCAAAACGGCGCACGGGCGCGCCAAAGCGCCCCGCCGGTTTGGTCACATCACGCGCAAGGCTGATGTAGCGGACCCCGTCGGGGGTTTCGGCCAGCTGGCGCAGAAAACGGCCCGGTGTCTCAAAGGCGCGGTGCACGTTCCAAAGCGGGCAGGCCCCGCCAAACCGCGCAAATTGCAACCGGGTGGCGGAATGACGTTTGGTGATGGTCCCCGCCTGATCCACACGGACGAAAAAGAATGGCACACCTTTGGCACCGGGGCGTTGCAGGGTCGAGAGGCGATGGGCAACCTGTTCAATCGAGGCCCCAAAGTGGTTCGACAGCACCTCAAGATCATGGCGGCAGGCCTGTGCCTGCGCCTGAAACTGACCGTAGGGCAGCAGAGCCGCCCCGGCAAAATAGTTGGCAAGGCCAATCTTGGCGATATCGCGGGCGTTCTCTGTGGTAAAGCGGGCCAAATCCAGCGTCGCTTCCAGCAGCGTGTTCTGATTGATCAGCGCCACCTGCAAGAGCAGCTGAAAGGTCTGGGTTTCCGGCGTGGCACGCGCAGAGAGGTTGAGGTGTCGGGTCTCGGGATCAAAAGCGCGCAGGGTGTCGGTGTTTTCAAACGACACGGCAACCCCGACATCCGAGAGCGCTTTCAAGGCGGCGGTGCGCATGGAGGGCTGCTGCTCTTGTCGGTTGGCGAAATGCTCGGCGGCGCGGTCCACGGCATCAATGTAATTGTCGCAGTAGTGAAAGAAGTCGCGCACTTCTTCCCAGGGAGACGGGGCCGCTCTGGCGTCTTCGCGGCCCAAGGCCTCATCAAGAGAGGCGAGGCGCTCATGGGTCTGTCGGTAACTTTGGTGCAGGTCAAGAAAAGCACGCGCCAACCCCGGCGCA
This sequence comes from Sulfitobacter sp., assembly GCA_045105735.1. Classification (GTDB taxonomy): domain Bacteria; phylum Pseudomonadota; class Alphaproteobacteria; order Rhodobacterales; family Rhodobacteraceae; genus Sulfitobacter. The sequence continues at coordinate 113,023 of JBGCDV010000038.1, forward strand.
TTGGAGGCGGTCAGGCGGATGTCAGCCAAGGGGGGCATGTTGCCTTGAAACACCGGATCGGCCAGCGCCTCGCGCATGTCGCTGACCATGCGCTCGCTGTCGCCCGCGCTGAGTTCTGTCACATCCAGCCCAAATTCGGACGCAAGCGCCAGCACCACCGTCGTGGAAACAGGCCGATTGTTGTTTTCCATCTGGTTGAGATAGGGCAACGAGACCCCGAGCGCTGAGGCAAAGTCCTTTTGGGTCAACCCGATCTTGGTGCGCACCTCGCGCAGTTTTGCCCCGGCGTAGAGCTTTTGGCTGGCCATCACGCGATCCTTTGCAACTTTGCAGTTTACATGAGCGTAGCTTTGCAAAGGATCGTTCGCAAGCGGATCAGCGCGCCTTGAGCTTCAACTGGCGTTCGCGGCGCACCACCATCAGGATCGACACAACGCCCGCCAGGGCCGTGATTTGCATGATCAAGATCAGGGGATAGGCCCCCGTTTCAGGTGTCAGCAGCATCCCTGCCAACACCGCAAGGCCGGAGCCGCCGCCGATCATGATCGCCCCGCCCAGACCCGAGGCCGTGCCCGCCAGATGCGGGCGCACCGACAGCATCCCGGCTGTGGCATTTGGAATGCACAAGCCATTCCCCAAACCGATCAATGTCATCATGCCAAAGAATGTCTCAGCTGAGCCATAGCCAGCGAGGAAGATCGCCAAAGACAAGGTGCCGCCCGTGGCATTTGCCAAGCATCCCCAGAGGACCATGTTATTGACACCGAACCGCACAGCGAAGAGCCCGGTCAGGAAGTTGCCCGTGAAATACCCGACCGCAGGGGCACCAAAGTAGATGCCCAGCCAAAACGGATCCAGATTGAAGACGGTAGAACCGACGAAAGGCGCGCCGCCCAGATAGGCAAAAAATGCGCCAGAGCAGAAAGCGGATGCCAGTGCGTAGCCCCAGAACCGGCGTGCGCGCAGGAGTTCCGGGTACTCGCGAAATTGGCCAAGGATCGAGTTCTGGCTCTCGCGCGCAGTCTCACCCATGTCGACAACCACAAGCGCCAGAATGCCACCCGCGAGCCAAAACATGAGCCAAAAAGTCATGTGCCAATCCCCGAACTGCTCAATCGCGCCGCCAACAGCCGGAGCGATCATCGGCACCAGCGCCATGCCCATGGTGACATATCCGATCTTGGAGGCGGCCTGATCCTGCGAATAGAGATCCCGCAACACCGCGCGGCTGAGCACCATGGCCGTGGCAATCACCGCCTGCAACACCCGAAAAATCAGAAAGACGGTGGTGTTGGGGGCATAGATGCAGCCCACCGTTGCAACCATAAACAAGATAAGCCCCGCCATGATCACAGGACGCCGCCCGATGTTGTCAGAGATTGGCCCGATGAACAGTTGCATCAGCGCGCTGCAAAACAGATAGAGTGGCACGGAAAGCTGCATCACTGCGTAGCTTGTATCGAAATAGTCCGCCATCTGAGGAAGGCTGGGCAGAAAGATGTTCATCACCAGCGCGGACATGCCAGCGAGCAAGATCAGCGTGAAAACATGAGGGGGAGTGCTGCGATCCAAAAAGTGGATGACAGGCGCGTCGGTCGGAGAGGTATTCATGCAAATGCAACTAAACCGATCAGTTCGGGATGTCGAGTGGGTGGCGTGAATATTGCAAGTTTGCAATTATCAGAGTTTGTTTTGAAAACGATTTGCAAATATGCACAATGGCTCTTTCTTCCACCCCCAATCACCCTTTAATATGCGCCAAATGCGCAAACAGGGGTAGACCATGAAAGATATTCTCGAACAGCTCGAAGAGCGCCGCCAGACAGCCCGCCTTGGTGGGGGTCAGGGCCGGATTGACGCACAGCACGGACGTGGCAAGCTGACGGCGCGCGAACGTGTTGACCTGTTGCTTGATGAGGGGTCTTTCGAAGAATTCGACATGTTTGTCACCCACCGTTGCACCGATTTTGGCATGGAAAAACAAAAGCCTGCGGGGGATGGTGTTGTCACCGGCTGGGGCACGATCAACGGGCGGCTGGTCTATGTGTTCTCACAGGATTTCACGGTGCTGGGCGGCTCGGTGTCTGAGACCCACGCAAAGAAAATCTGCAAGATCATGGACATGGCGATGCAAAACGGCGCGCCCGTAATCGGCATCAACGATTCCGGTGGCGCGCGCATCCAAGAGGGCGTGGACAGCCTTGCAGGCTACGGCGAGGTGTTCCAGCGCAACATCATGGCCTCTGGTGTGATCCCGCAGATCAGTGTGATCATGGGGCCTTGCGCGGGTGGCGCGGTCTATTCCCCCGCGATGACCGACTTTATCTTCATGGTCAAAGACAGCTCTTACATGTTTGTGACCGGCCCCGAGGTGGTGAAAACCGTAACCAACGAACAAGTGACGGCAGAAGAATTGGGCGGGGCGAGCACACATACCAAGAAATCTTCGGTCGCGGACGGTGCGTTTGAAAACGATGTAGAAGCCTTGGCCGAGGTGCGCCGGCTGGTCGATTTCCTGCCCTCCAACAACCGTGAGCCTGTGCCAGTCCGCCCTTTCTTTGATGAGCCGGACCGCATTGAACCATCGCTCGACACGTTGGTGCCTGAAAACCCGAACACACCGTATGACATGAAAGAGTTGATCCTGAAGCTGGGCGATGAGGGTGATTTTTACGAGATTCAGGAGGATTTCGCCAAGAACGTCATTACCGGTTTCATCCGCATTGAAGGGCGCACCGTGGGTGTTGTCGCCAACCAGCCGATGATCTTGGCCGGGGTGCTGGACATCGATAGCTCGCGCAAGGCCGCGCGTTTTGTGCGGTTCTGCGATGCGTTCGAAATCCCAATCCTGACGCTGGTGGACGTCCCCGGCTTCTTGCCCGGCACGACGCAGGAATACGGCGGGGTGATCAAACACGGCGCAAAGCTGCTGTTCGCTTACGGGGAGGCGACGGTGCCGATGGTCACGGTGGCCACGCGCAAGACCTATGGCGGGGCTTATGTGGTGATGGCGTCCAAGCACCTGCAGGCCGATTTCAACTATGCATGGCCCACAGCAGAAGTGGCCGTGATGGGGGCAAAAGGGGCGGTGGAGATCATCCACCGGGCCGACAAGAACGACCCCGACAAGATCGCGCATCATACCAAGGAATATGAGGACCGTTTCGCCAACCCGTTTGTGGCAGCCGAACGCGGGTTCATCGACGAGGTGATCCAGCCGCGCACGACGAGGAAGCGCATCGCACGGGCCTTTGCGAGCCTGCGGAACAAGAAAAAAGAGATGCCTTGGAAGAAGCACGATAACATTCCGCTGTGAGGGCATAATGTTGTTTTTGCCCGCGCATCGCGCATCGCATTTGACCTGTGAGGTGGAGGTGCCGTCCGCCCTGCCAGGGCGTGCAAGCTACACGCCTGATGATGGAGCACACCTATGACGTTGTGGAAAAACCAAGCCTTCACCATCGCCCATGCCGATGAAGGCAAGTTCGAAGGCGCGGGCCTCCGGCCGTTCTTTGAATACCGCGATCTGGGCATCAAGGATGCGACCAAGGGCGCTTACGGCGCGCATGTGATCCGCGCTGTACCGGGTGAGGAAAGCCCCGGCACGTGGCATTCCCATGATCTTGATTTTCAGATGGTTTATGTCACCCAAGGCTGGGTCGTGTTTGAGTATGAAGGGCAGGGCGAGCACCTGATGCGCGCGGGTTCCTGCGTGCTGCAACCCCCCGGCATCACGCACCGCGAGGTGCGCCATTCTGACGATATGGAGTTGATTGAAATCATCTCCCCCGCAGATTTTGCCACTCAAGATGAGGACGCCCCGTGAAACCGCTTCTTGCCGCCCTGATCCTTGCTGCCAGCCCCGCGCTGGCGCTTGACGTGCCGTCGGGCCAGACGGTCGCGCTGCAAGAAGTTCTGGTGGATGAGGTCGGTACCGAGACCTGGCTGCGGTTTCGCTTTGTCACGCCCCAGATCACCCAAGGCACACAGGGCGTGGATTACGACACCGCCATCACCGATATGGCGCATTTGTGCGAGGCTTTGGCGATCCCCTACGCGGCCCAATACGACCTTGCGGGTGACGTCATTGTCATCTCGCTTGCCGACCGGGAAACCGAATTTGGCGTGGCTGACCCGGACGCCACCCAGTTTTTTGAGGCCTACCGCCCTGTGGATAACGCCTGCATCTGGGAGGCATTGTGATGCGACCACAATATCTTGCGCAGAACTGCTCATGTGGACAGATTATTGAGGCTTCACGGTCACAAGTCCGCCGATTGACCAAGGCTGCATATGTTTTTTCCAACAACTGCTCTATGTTGCCCCCAAGGAATACCCAAGTATCCCTTACCTCAGTAACGGGGCGTGTGAGGCAGTTTAACGACGCGCGTCCCACTCACATAGACAGGAGACACAGATGTCAAAGAGCATCAAATTCTTCGCAGCTGCGGGCCTTTTGGCCGCTGTTGCTGCGTGCACATCCGGCCAGACCGAAGAAGAGTATGTTGTGGTTGAGCCCGAGCCCATCTCGGTTGAGCCAACATACACCGGCAAGTACAAGTAAGCGTACTGCGGGGCAGGCGTTTGCGCCTGTCCCACCCCGCCAGACGCGGCCCCATGATCGGAGGGCCGCCTGATGCCAGCCTATATGCTGAAACATCGCGGGTTTCCGGGGCGTTTGCCCGGCACCGATTTTCAATTCACCATCCGTCGTCCGAACCCCAAGGGGGTCACGCCGATCACCCGGCGTGAACGTCGCTCTGACCGCCGTCCGCCGGACCGGCGTGCGGATGCGGCCTTTATGAAGGCGTTGTGGGAACACTTTGGCGACCAGCCGTTTGAGCGCGGTAATTTGGATGCAGGGCGCCTGAGCTGGATTTTTGGCCGCGAGGTGCTGCCGGCAACCGATCCCTTCGATCCTGCGGATTACGAATCTCTGCTGGTGATTGATGAGGCTTTGGCCCGTGCATCGTTCCCCGAAGCGTTTGAGGAGGGATAGGCGTGATCTTGCCCGACAGCGCTCCAAATCAGCGAACCTCGGCCTATTCCTGTGCCAAACGTGCCGAACCCTTGGTTGAATCAGAAAAGTCCGTCAGCAAGGTCCCTGTTGATTGCATGTCCTCCAAGGGGCGGCCTTCAATACACCTAGACCATACCCCTTCCCCTCTGGGGCAGTACAGCACCGCACCGTTTGTACTGCCCCGTTTTTTCGCGTCTCGCAGCCGGGAAAGGATGGTCAAACCGACTGCATCCGGCGCGGGAGGTGTGCGTTTCCGTGTTGGCTCTGCAGATCAGAGCAGACAAGGAACACAAATATGTCCATCAAGAAGATCTCACTTGCCCTTATCACCTGCGCGGGCCTTGCGGCCTGTGGCGACACGCTGGCCGAACAGGGCCTTGGCGGTGCTGCCGTTGGCGCAGGGGCCGCAGCCATCACAAGTGGCAGCCTTGCCCAGGGTGCCGCCATTGGCGCGGCTGGCAACATCGCCTACTGTCAGCTTAACCCCGGCAGATGTAACTAAGCATTCCTGCGTCGCGCACCCTGCGCGTTGCACCCGACCTCTCGACCCCGCGCAGCGCCTGCTGTCGCGGGGTTTTTGCATTCCGAAATCCAAGACCCAGAAGGACACCCCATGTTCAAGAAAATCCTGATCGCCAACCGGGGCGAGATTGCCTGCCGCGTGATTAAGACTGCCCGCAAGATGGGGCTGACCTCTGTCGCGATCTATTCAGACGCAGATGCGCAAGCTTTGCATGTGCAGATGGCGGATGAGGCCATTCACATCGGTCCGCCCCCGGCGAACCAATCCTATATCGTGATCGACAAGGTGATGGCAGCGATCAAGGAAAGTGGCGCAGAGGCGGTGCATCCGGGCTATGGTTTCCTGTCCGAGAACTCCAAATTTGCCGAAGCGCTGGACGCCGCAGGCGTGGCGTTTGTTGGACCACCTGTAGGTGCGATTGAGAAGATGGGGGACAAGATCACCTCAAAGAAAATCGCGCAGGACGCGGGTGTTTCCACAGTTCCCGGCTACATGGGGTTGATCGAAGACGCCGATGAGGCGGTCAAGATTTCCAATGAGATCGGGTATCCCGTGATGCTCAAGGCCTCCGCTGGTGGTGGCGGTAAGGGCATGCGGATTGCCTGGAATGACGAAGAAGCGCGCGAAGGCTTCCAGTCCTCCAAGAACGAGGCAGCCAATAGTTTTGGTGATGACCGTATCTTTATCGAGAAATTCGTGACCCAGCCGCGCCACATCGAGATTCAGGTGCTGTGCGACGCGCACGGCAACGGGATTTATCTGGGCGAGCGGGAATGTTCGATCCAGCGCCGCAACCAGAAGGTGGTCGAAGAGGCCCCGTCGCCTTTCCTTGATGAAGCGACCCGTAAGGCTATGGGCGAACAAGCCGTGGCACTGGCGCAGGCCGTGGGCTACACCTCTGCAGGCACGGTGGAATTCATCGTCGATGGCGACAAGAACTTCTACTTCCTTGAGATGAACACGCGCTTGCAGGTGGAACACCCGGTCACGGAGCTGATCACCGGTGTTGATCTGGTCGAACAGATGATCCGCGTCGCCAACGGTGAAAAGCTGAGCATCAGCCAGTCTGATGTCACGCTGACCGGCTGGTCCATCGAGAACCGGCTTTACGCCGAAGATCCTTATCGCGGTTTCCTGCCCTCCATTGGCCGTCTGACCCGCTACCGTCCGCCGCAGGAACTCGCCGCAGGGCCGCTCAGCGACAATGGCAAATGGGCCGATGATGCGCCTACCGCCGCGATGGCTGTGCGCAATGACACCGGCGTCTATGAAGGTGGCGAGATCAGCATGTACTACGACCCGATGATCGCCAAGCTCTGCACATGGGCACCGACCCGGGCCGAAGCGATTGAGCAGATGCGCGTCGCACTCGACAGCTTTGAGGTCGAAGGGATTGGCCACAACCTGCCGTTCCTGTCTGCCGTGATGGACCATGAGATTTTCATCAAAGGGGACATGACCACTGCGTTCATCGAAGAGCAATACCCCGATGGGTTCGAGGGTGTTGTACTGGCGGAGCCCGAGCTGCGCCGGATTGCCGCCGCCACGGCTGCCATGCACCGCGTTGCAGAGATTCGACGTGCGCGGGTCTCGGGCCGGATGGACAACCATGAGCGCAAGGTCGGGACCGATTGGAACGTCGCCGTGCAAGGCCAGTCCTATGACGTGGTGATTGAGGCGGACCCGCAGGGCGCAACCGTGCGTTTTGACGATGACAGCACCTTGCGTGTGTCGGGTGACTGGACACCGGGTGATCAACTCGCCTCCATGACCGTCAGCGACGCACCATTGGTGATGAAGGTTGGCAAAATCTCCGGTGGGTTCCGCATCCGCACCCGCGGTGCAGACCTGCGCGTGCATGTGCGCAGTCCGCGTCAGGCTGAACTTGCCCGCATGATGCCTGAAAAGGTTGCGCCGGATACCTCCAAGATGCTGCTTTGCCCGATGCCGGGTCTGGTCGTCAAAATGGACGTGGCTGTGGGCGATGAGGTGCAGGAGGGTCAGGCGCTTTGCACCATCGAGGCGATGAAGATGGAGAACATCCTGCGCGCCGAGAAAAAAGGCGTGGTCTCCAAGGTCAACGCAGGGGCTGGCGACAGCCTCGCGGTGGATGATGTGATCATGGAGTTTGAATGAGTGTGAATGGCCTTTGATGCGTGGATAGGTCCCGTCATCATCGCGGCAGCGATTGCCGGGATGGTGAATGTGCTGGGCTGGTTTGTCGCCAGCCTGCGGGACCGCCGCGCAGATGACCGCCGTCGCCGCGAGAAACAAGACGACATCGCAACGGCGCTTCTGGCTGAGATCACGCACTATCGTGATGCGCTGGCCTTTTTTGATCTGGACGAAACCTGGGAGACTGTTGTGGGAGAGATGCGCGAAAACGATGCCTACGTGCCGTTCATCCCGTCTGAGCGCAACGACACCATTTTCAAGGCTATTCTGGCAGATATTCACATCCTGCCGGAACCGGTCATCCAGCCGGTGACGCGGTACTATAATCAGGTGTTTGCAATTGATGCGATCATTGATGATCTGCGATCAACCGGCATCAAGGAACAGCCGCATGACACACGTGTTGCGGTCTACACGGACTATATCTCATTGAAAAAGCAGGCTTTGGTCGATGGGGACAGCGCTATCGCAGCTCTGTCAAAGCATCTGTCAGTATCCGGGCCGCGGACCACGTTGGCCAAGGACGGGGCGCGGTGATTTTGGCTCACTCATATCATCACTCCTGTGCGTACGCCCTCAATATAGGGGCAAATGGGTTCATGCGCAATGAATCCGGCGGTGCCTTTCAGGCTCAGCCCTCAGGCCCTGCCATTTTTTCCTCACGGATTTCACGTTTGCGCATCGGCATTTTGTCGATGCTGCGGTTGATCTCCCGAACGCTCCATGGAAAAGGCTTGCGCAGCTTGATGCCGCCGTCTTTGCCCACAAGCACCAACATAAACCCGCGCGGGCGCATTTTCAGCCGCAGAGCAGAGCGCGCGGCAGGGTCGGTATCGGTCAGCACGATCACGTCACGCTCTTCCAATTCGATTTCCCGGGCGTGGAGCAATTCAAGCTGCTCGATGTACGCGGGATCATCCGCGCTGTCGGCAAAGACAACAACGGGGCGTTTTTTCCAGCGAAATTCACTTAAATCTTCCATAGTTGCCGGGGCAAAGAGCGTCGATGCGTCCGATGCCGAGGTATCCTCAGCCAGGGCACCTGTCGCGATTATTCCAGCAAAAACAAGGGGTGTAAGGCGTTTCATGGGTTCTCCTGTTGCCTCAGATATAAGTGCGTTGGACCGAAATGCGATGGGAAATCTCACTTTTGCCTGCATTAAGCATGCTGCAAGGGGTTCTGCGCCATGATCGCAGCAATCCCCGCAAAATTGCCGAACGGGGCGGCGCTATGGCGATGGCTGGCCCGACCCTTCATGAATATCATTTTACATATCGGTGCGCACCGCACTGCGACAACGACGTTTCAACATTATCTACGTGACCACACCCGCACGCTGGCGCGCCGGGGTATAGCATATTGGGGGCCTGAACAGACGCGGACGTCCGTCTTTCCGGGTCTGTTTCGCCGATCCGTTGGCGTCAAGGGCCGCAACATCTCACAAAGGGCTGCCGGACGCGCGCGCATGTTGGCGCAGCAAGAAGCGATGCGTGGCGCGTCTCAATTGCTGATCAGCGATGAAAACCTGCTCGGCACCCCAAAGGGCAACCTGCGCACAGGGCTGCTTTATGCTGCGGCGGGGGAACGAATAGCGCGTGTCGCAGACGCTTTTGGCGATGATCTGCAGCGCATCGTCCTGTCGATCCGTTCGCCTGAATTGTGGTGGGCCTCTGCTGCGGCGCTGGCAGTGTCACGGAGCCATCCTGTACCAAAAAACGCTATGTTCAATCACATCGCGCAAAACACACGCAGTTGGCGCGAGGTAATCACAGACATCGCCTGCGCAGCTCCAGATGCCGAAATTCTGGTCGTCCCGTTTGAGCGCAGTGCCGGTCAGACAGAAAAGCTTTTTACCATGATCACAGGTGAAGATGCGCCCGTCGATCGTGCGCAGCGTTGGCTGAACCGTTCTGATGATCTACCCCAGCTGCGGGCGAAGCTGCGGCAAAACGGAGGGGATCCCGAAGTGTTGCCGGACGCCTTTGGCCGCTGGCAGCCCTTTACAACGCAACAGGCTGCATGCCTGCGCGAAAATTATGCGGATGATCTGCACTGGCTGACAGCCGGGGCCGATGGTCTGGCCAAACTGACAGAGGATTTGCATCCGACAAGAGCAGACACAAGTTTGCCACCGGGTGCGCTGATAAAAGGACAAGGATATGACAAAGGACAAATGGCGCAGCACCGCTGAAGCGGAACTGCGGGGCCGCCCGCTTGAGGATCTGACGTGGAAAACCCTCGAAGGGATCGAGGTTCAGCCGGTCTATGACGCGTCCGATCTGGAGGGGGTCGACCACCTCGGCTCCATGCCGGGTGAAGCACCGTTCACACGCGGCGTAAAGGCCACCATGTACGCCGGGCGCCCCTGGACGATCCGGCAGTATGCCGGGTTCTCTACGGCGGAGGAATCAAACGCGTTCTATCGGAAAAACCTGGCCGCGGGGCAGCAGGGCGTCTCAGTTGCCTTTGATCTGGCCACGCACCGCGGCTACGACAGCGACCATCCGCGCGTGGAAGGGGACGTGGGCAAGGCAGGCGTTGCAATTGACAGCGTTGAGGACATGAAAATCCTCTTTGACGGTATCCCGCTCGACAAGGTTTCCGTCTCCATGACGATGAACGGTGCGGTGATCCCGATCTTGGCAAGTTTTATCGTCGCCGGAGAAGAGCAAGGCCATGACCGCTCGGTGCTGGCAGGCACGATCCAGAACGATATCCTCAAAGAATTCATGGTGCGCAACACCTACATCTATCCGCCGGAGCCTTCGATGCGGATCATTGCGGACATCATCGAATATACCTCCAATGAGATGCCCAAATTCAACTCCATTTCGATCTCTGGCTATCATATGCAAGAGGCTGGGGCCGATCTGGTCCAAGAGCTGGCCTTCACCCTTGCGGACGGACGAGAATATGTGCGCGCCGCCATTGCCCGGGGCATGGATGTCGACACGTTCGCAGGTCGCTTGAGCTTTTTCTTCGCCATTGGCATGAATTTTTTCATGGAGGCTGCAAAACTGCGTGCCGCACGTCTGCTGTGGCACAAGATCATGGCGGAGTTTGAACCCAAGAACCCCAAGTCTTCGATGTTGCGGACGCACTGCCAGACCTCCGGTGTGAGCTTGCAGGAACAGGACCCCTACAACAATGTCGTGCGCACAGCATATGAGGCGATGGCGGCGGTGCTGGGCGGGACACAGTCCTTGCACACCAACGCCCTGGATGAAGCGATTGCCCTGCCCACGGAGAATTCGGCGCGTATCGCACGCAATACGCAGTTGATTTTGCAAGAAGAAACCGGCGTGACCAATGTGGTCGATCCACTGGCTGGTTCCTACTATGTTGAGAAACTGACGGCTGACCTTGCTGACGCGGCATGGAAACTCATCGAAGAGGTCGAAGAGATGGGCGGCATGACCAAGGCCGTGGCCTCCGGCATGCCCAAGCTGCGGATAGAAGAAGCCGCAGCCACGCGGCAGGCAATGATCGACCGGGGCAGTGAGGTGATTGTCGGAGTGAACAAATACCGCCGCGACAGCGAAGATCCCATCGACATTCTGGACGTGGACAATGTCGCCGTGCGCGAAAGCCAGATCGCGCGGTTGCAGAACATTCGGGACAGCCGCGATGAAAGCGCGTGCACAGCAGCGCTTGAAGAGCTGACGCGCCGGGCGCGCGCGGGCGGCAATCTGTTGGAAGGCGCGGTTGAGGCTGCGCGCGCACGTGCCACTGTGGGAGAGATCAGCATGGCAATGGAAGAGGAATTTGGGCGCCACCGCGCAGAGGTGAAAACCCTCGTGGGGGTTTACGGGGCCGCCTATGAAGGGGACGCGGGCTTTGCTGCGATCCAGAAGTCGGTGGAACAATTTGCCGAAGATGAGGGGCGGCGTCCTCGTATGCTGGTGGTCAAGATGGGCCAGGATGGCCATGACCGGGGTGCCAAAGTCATCGCAACGGCCTTTGCCGACATCGGTTTTGATGTCGACGTCGGCCCGCTCTTCCAGACGCCCGCCGAGGCCGCACAGGATGCGGTTGACAATGACGTGCATGTCATTGGAATTTCATCGCAGGCAGCGGGGCACAAAACCCTTGCACCACAATTGGTTGCGGCACTGAAAGAGGCGGGAGCCGAGGACATACTGGTGATCTGCGGCGGGGTGATCCCGCAGCAGGATTACCAGTTCCTTTATGATGCCGGGGTCAAGGCGATCTTTGGTCCGGGGACCAATATCCCGGCAGCGGCTGAGGACATCCTCAAACTCATCCGTGCGGCGCGCAGTTGAGAGTGCGGACGGTATTTAAGGCCAAAAAGAGAAGCGGGGTGCGCTGATGGAGTTTGACCACATTGCCGTTTCGGGAGAGACGCTGGCCGAGGCCTCCGCGCATTGTGAGGCCGCACTCGGTGTGACTTTGCAGGCTGGTGGTGAGCATGCGGTGTTTCACACGCACAACACGCTTTTGGGCGTGCAGGAGGGGCTCTATCTGGAGGCGATTGCGGTGAACCCTACCGCGCCGCGGCCCGCGCGGCCACGTTGGTTTGATCTGGATCGCTTCAAAGGTCCGGCGCGATTGACCAACTGGATTTGTCGTTGTGATGATCTTGATGCCACGCTTGATGCGTTGCCCGAGGGGTTTGGTGCGCCAGTTTCGTTGCAACGCGGGGATCTGCGGTGGCGCATGGCGGTACCTGCGGATGGCATATTGCCCTTTGATGGTTGCGCGCCTGCGCTGATTGAATGGGAGGGGACGGCGCATCCCGCTGCGCGTCTCACCCCATCAGAGGCGCGATTGATGCGGTTGACCGTGACCCATCCAGAGGGGGGTGTGCTTGAGGCAATGCTTGCGCCGCATCTGAGCGATCGTCGTGTGGTTTTTGAGGAAGGTCTACCCCGCCTTGCCGCGCAGTTTGATGTGGCCGGGCGCGCGCGCGTCCTGGCATGATCTTGCGGGCGGCAGAGCCGAAGGACGCATCGGCCATTGCTGCGCTATGGAACGCCGTGATCCGCAATACGGCCCTGACCTTTACCAGCGATGAAAAGGCACCTGAGACGCTGGCGGCATTGATCGCAGAGCGCGCGGGTGCCTTTTGGGTGGCAGAGGATCACGATGTGCAGGGCTTTGTGACCTTTGGTCCTTTTCGCGCGGGGCCGGGCTATGCCGCTACGGTGGAGCATACGATTATTCTGAGCGATGAGGCGCAGGGTAAGGGCCTGGGCCGAGCCTTGATGCAAACGGCCATGGACGCCGCTGCTACGCGTGGGCATCACATCATGGTCGCCGGGATCAGCTCTGCCAACCCAGGCGGCGTCGCTTTTCACACGGCCCTTGGTTTCGCCCAGACCGCATATATGCCGCGCGTGGGTCGTAAAGCTGGGCAATGGTATGACTTGATCTTGATGCAGAAAACCTTGGGCGCACCCTGACTTCCCTCAAACCCTCCGCTATGATGCCCACATGTCGATCTGGACCCGCATCACTGAGGCGATCTCGGCCCTGACCTCTGGTGAGGGGTTGGCGGCTGTTTTTGATCGCCTGACCTCGCCGCCAGAGCGGTCTGTGGCCTTTACGATTGCTGTCATCGCACTGGGTGCCAAGATGGCCAAGGCAGACGGGCAGGTCACCCGCGATGAGGTCACAGCCTTTCGCGAGGTGTTTCAGATTGCCGAAGATGACAGCGCCGGGGCTGCAAGGGTGTTCAACCTGGCCCGTACGGATGTAGCAGGCTTTGATGACTATGCCCGCCGGATTGCCAGCATGTTCGCGGATCAGCCCGAGATGCTGCACGATCTTATGGAGGGGCTGTTTCATATCGCGATGGCGGATGGGACGTACCACCCGAATGAGGATGCTTTTTTGGAGGATGTGGCGCAGATATTTGGCCTGTCTGACGATGAATTTGCCATTCTGCGCGCGCGTTTTGTGCCCGACACCTCGCCCTTGCCACATACGGTTTTAGGCATTGCACCAGATGCCAGCATGGACGAAGCGCGCGCCGCCTGGCGCAAGCTGGTACGGGCCAACCATCCGGATGCCCTTGTGGCACGCGGGTTGCCGGAGGAGGCGATTGCGATGGCCGAAAAACGCATGATCGACATCAACCGCGCGTGGGAAACGCTTTCGGGTAAGGCTGCTTGATGCGCATTGCGACCTACAATGTAGAATGGTTTTCAGCGCTCTTTGATGACGATAATCAGCTCTTTGATGATGGCGGATGGTCCGCGCGGTACAATGTGACAAGGGCGCAGCAAACCGCAGCGCTGGGCATGGTCTTTCAGACGCTGGATGCGGATGCGGTCATGGTGATTGAGGCCCCCGATCAGAGCAAATCACAGGCCACGATCGCGGCGCTCACCAATTTTGCGGAACGGTTTTCCCTGCGCGCGCGTCAAGCTGTGATGGGGTTTGCGAACGACACGCAGCAAGAGATCGCGCTGCTGTATGATCCGGACGTGCTGACGGTGCGCCACGATCCGCAGGGGGCGTTTTCCGGCCCGGAAGGCGCGCAAGGTGCCCCGCGTTTTGACGGAGCGTTTCGGATTGATCTCGACATTGATGCGACAGAGGATCTGGTGGTGTTTTCAAAACCACCCCTTGAGTTGAGCGTTGAAACACCCTCCGGGTTTGCGTTTCACATGATCGGCGCGCATCTGAAATCCAAGGCCCCACATGGTGCCCGAAACAAGGCCGAGGTGCTGAGCATCAACATCGCCAACCGGCGCAAGCAATTGGCGCAGGCAATTTGGCTGCGTGCGCGGATTGAGGCGCATCAGGCCGCAGGCACGCCGCTGATGGTCATGGGGGACTTGAACGATGGGCCGGGCCTGGATGAGTTCGAAAGCCTGTTTGGTCGCTCGTCTGTTGAGATTGTCATGGGACACGGACAGGACACGGCGCTTTATGATCCGCACGCCCGGCAGGCGTTGTCGCGCAAACTGGGCGCTGTGCCCACCACAGCGCGGTTCTGGATCAGGCCGGAAAAGCGGTTTTTGCAGGCGCTGCTGGACTACATCATGGTGTCGGAGGATATTAAGGGGCGGGGCGCACGCTGGCGCATTTGGCATCCGATGGACGATCTTGAATGCTGGCAGACGCCCGCGTTGCGCGATGCGCTGGTTACCGCCTCCGACCATTTCCCCGTCACGATAGATTTTGCCGATCCCTCGTAATTCGGGGTGATTTGATCTATATTGGTCTCATGAAACGCATGATCCCATATGTTTTAGGCAGTCTGCTGGCCGCTGGTCCCGCTGTGGCTGAGCAAGAGCAGGGCCTGTCCCTGATGGAGCGTGGTGCGCAGATGTTTCTGGAGGGCATCCTGAAAGAAATGGAGCCCGCGATTGAAGAGTTTGAGGGGCTGACCGAGGATATGGGGCCGGCTCTGCGGGATTTCGCCTCACAGATGGGGCCGAAACTGACGGAGTTGATGGACCAGATCGAGGATTGGAGCGCCTATCAGGCACCAGAGGTGTTGCCCAACGGGGACATCATCATCCGGCGCAAGCCTGGGCATCCAATGACGCCACCAGATCAGCCTACCGAACCTGCGCCGCAGATCGACCTGTGAGCATCTCGGCCTTTAGTGCGATAAGGGCGGTGGACTACACCGTTGTGATTACCCGTGACATGGCCGCCATGCGCAGCTTTTACGAAGGGGTGATGGGCTTTGTGCTGGAACGTGAGCTGTCTGAAAACTGGCTTGAGTATCGGGTTGGAGCGACGATACTGGCGCTGTCTGCGCCGGGACTGACGCGCGATGATGCGCCTGTTCCAACCGGCTCAGCAGCGGTGCAGCTGGCGTTTTGTGTTCCGGTAGCCGCGGTAGATGCCTGCGCTGCCGAGCTGGAGATGAAAGGCGTCGCGATCCTGTCCCCCCCGACGGACCGGGATTTTGGCCATCGCACGCTGTTTTTTCGCGACCCCGATGGCAACCTGATTGAGATCTACGCGGAAATCTGAGCGCGGCTCACTCTTTGGACTTGCGCGCCTTCACGGTCTTAACCTCAACCACTGCGCCCAAAGAGCTTGCCAGTGAATTCAATCGCGCCTCTGCCACCTCACCGAAAAGCGGCATCATGTCAGGGGTCAGCCTCAGCTCAAGCTGCTTTTTCTTGGAAAACCAACGCAATTCGCCGCGTTCTTCATCCTTGCTCATCCAGAGCATCGCCCCAAAGCGCATTGCCTTGCCCAGAATTTCAGCTTCGGCTTGCGTCTTGTCGTCAATCATACCGTAGAGGTCTTCGAACCGCGTATTCTCGCGTTTGTTGGAGTAGCGGTGCAGCAGGGCCAACCCCAAGAACAGGCGTTCTGAATGTTTCAGCCCCCCCAGATTGGCGCGGGTCGCGTTGTCAAAACACACCTCGGCCCGGTAGTCGGGATGCGCGCGCCAGCTTACGTCATGCAGCAGGCAGGCCGCCTTGACCAAGCGTTTGCGCGGGGCAGGCGCGGATTTGTAGAGCGGCTGTATAAAGTTAAAGAGCGCCTTGCCAAACCCCGGCAACCGCGCGTCCTTGGCTTCGGCAAAACGACATGCCTCGATCAGCGGATCACGGTCGCGCAGGCGTTGGGGCATCTGCTCATAGAGCATCCCTTCGCGAATGCCGTAGCTGGAGATCGCGATGTCCTTGGGTTTGAAGGTCTTGACCAGCCTGTGCAGCACCTCAGCGGCGTAAGGGACAAGCGCGATCCGGCTGGAGGACACCCCCGCGAGCGCGCGCAGCTCATAAATCTCCATTGATTTGATGAACTTGATCGTGGCGCTGAGCGCGCGCGGCGTCATCCGGTATTCGTGCAGCACCTGCAATGGATAGCCCCTGCGCAGCATATCAATCCGCGCAATTGCACGCCAGGAACCGCCGACCAGAAACAAGCGATCACGTTGGGTGCCCATCGTCTCTTTGAGGCCCTGCATCACCTCCTTGATATGGGCGGTGCGCGCTTTGGCCCCGCCTTTCATATCGCGCAGTTTGAGCGGCCCCAGTTGAGAGGTCACCCGCCGCCCCACACGCCCACGAGAGATTTCCGCCAGCTCCATGGAGGAACCACCGATGTCGCACACAAGGCCATAGGCACCCGGCCAACCCAAAAGTACCCCCTGAGCGGACAGCCGCGCCTCTTCCTCGCCATCAATAACCCAAATGCGCAGCCCGGTTTCGCGCCGCACCTGCGCGCAAAAGTCCGGTCCGTCGGATGCATCGCGTACAGCTGCGGTGGCCACAACCGTGAGTTCCGCCAGCCCCATCCCTTCGGCCAGCTTTTTGAAACGGTGCATCGCCGAAAGCGCGCGCGCGCGACCGGGAGGGGACAAATGGCCGGTTTCGGCCATGCCGGACCCCAATGCGCACATGATCTTTTCGTTGTAGAAATATGCAGGCGACCGCGCCGCGCCATCAAAGACGACAAGCCGGACAGAGTTGGAGCCGACATCCACCACGCCCACGCGGGACAAGGCCCGCGCACTTGGGTCCTCAAACAGCGGTTTGCTGAAGGGGCCAAGATCGGCCACCCCGGTTTCGGGGACGTCCGCGCGGGTCAACTCGGTCTGATCTGGCATGCATTCCCTCAGGCTTGGGTTGGTCGCAAAATGCGGTAGCCTGCGACACCCGTCAATCATTAACCACAGGTGAGCCGACTGGAAATTTCAACCGGCCTAATCTTCGGTGTGCGCCAGTTTGGGCACATCCGATGCGCCCGCCGACCCCCTGCCCGAGAGAGAAGGGTTCTCCATAAAAAAGCGGTGGCAATTGAAGGTGAAGCGCCCTTCTTGATGGGGCGGGCGGGCAAAACTGCCATCGGCTGCCATGACCCAGCTTTGCGCCTCATCAGCGAGGTTGGCGGCCATGATCTGACTGGTGATCTGGGCCTTAACGGTGGCGTTCTCAATTTCGACCAGCGTCTCCACCCGGCGGTTGAGGTTCCGGCCCATCCAGTCCGCAGAGGAGATGAAAACGCGCGATTTCTTGTGGGGCAGCCCCGCGCCATTGCCAAAACAAACGATGCGCGAATGTTCCAGAAACCGGCCAACAATAGATTTTACGCGGATGTTTTCTGACAGTCCCTTGATGCCCGGACGCAATCCACAAATGCCACGAATGACCAGACTGATCTTCACACCCGCAGTGCTGGCCGCATAAAGCGCGTCGATGACTTCGCTGTCGATGATGGAATTCATCTTTGCCCAGATCACCGCAGGGCGGCCCGCGCGGGCGTGATCGGCTTCCGCGGCGATCATTTCCAACAGGCGCGGCTTGAGCGTGGTCGGCGAGATCGCGAGGTTGTCCAGGCTCGCGGGTTGGGCATAGCCAGACAGATAGTTGAACACCTTTGTCGCATCCCGCCCCAGCTTCCGGTCGCAAGTAAAGAAGGACAAATCGGTATACACCCGTGCCGTGATCGGGTGATAGTTGCCCGTGCCGTAGTGCGTGTAAGTGACCAGCTGGTCGCCCTCTCGTCGCACCACAGTTGATATTTTTGCATGTGTTTTCAGGTCGATAAATCCATAGACAACATGCGCGCCTGCACGTTCCAACCGCCGGGACTGCCGAATGTTTGCGGCCTCATCAAACCGTGCTTTCAGCTCTACCAACGCGGTGACGGATTTGCCGTCCTCCGCCGCTTCGCAAAGCGCTTCAACGATGGGGCTGTCACGGGACGTGCGATAGAGCGTCTGTTTGATCGCAACCACATCGGGGTCTCGTGCAGCCTGCGCCAGAAACCGGATGACCATGTCAAAGGTCTCATAAGGATGGTGCAGCAGCATGTCTTTTTGCCGGATCGCAGCGAACATATCGCCATCGTGGTCTGTGACCCGCTCAGGAATGCGCGGGGTAAACGACGGCCAGAGCAGATCAGGGCGCGCATCCGTGACCAATTCGGCAAGGTCATCCACGCCAATCATGCCGTCGATTTCGATCACGTCGCGGTCTTTCACGCCCAGTTCCTGCATGATCACGGTCTTGAGCTTTTCCGGCGCACCTGCCGAATGCGTGAGGCGCACAACCTCCCCGCGACGGCGGCGTTTCAGCGCGACTTCAAATTCGCGCACAAGGTCTTCGGCCTCGTCCTCAACTTCCAGATCGCTGTCGCGTAACACACGGAATTCAAAGTGTGATTTCAATTTGTAGCCGGGGAACAGGTCCGGCACATGCAAGACCAGCAAATCCTCCAATGGCAGATAGCGCAGCGTGCCCTGAGGGGCGGGCAGCGGGACAAAGCGGTCAATCTTGGCCGGGATCGGGAGCAGCGCCTGCAACGGCTTCTTGTCTGAGGTGCGTTCAAGCTGCAGCGCCAGCGCGTAGCCGGTGTTGGGGATGAACGGAAATGGGTGCGCGGGGTCAATCGCCAGGGGGGACAACACCGCAAAAACCTGATTGAGAAACACATCCAACAAGAATTTGCGGTCCTGCGTGGTCAGGTCTGCAATGCGTTCAAGAAAGATGTTTTGCGCGTCCATCTCCGCCATCAGATCCACCAGCACACGCTGCTGGGTCATCATCAGACGACGGGCATTTTCGTTGATGAGCACGAGTTGCTTGGCGGGTGACAACCCGTCTGCGGCAGGTGTGGTGTTGCCTGCTTGTGCCAGCTCACGCAGGCCCGCAACACGCACGGTATAGAATTCATCCAGATTGTCAGCGGAGATCGACAAAAACCTCAAACGCTCCAACAGGGGAACGCGAGGATTCTCCGCTTCCTCAACCACGCGCCAGTTGAAGCTCAGCCAGCTCAGCTCCCGGTTAAAGAAGCGGTCCGGCCCTGCGAGGTCCAGATCCGGCATATCGCGCGGGGCGGGGAATGCCCCTTTGAGGAAATCGGTTTCGGTCATGGCGGCCTTGTGTGGTCAATGGATCAGGCAAGTGCAGCTTGAGCAGAGAAGCCAGTATCACGTGTCAGGGGGGGGCTTGTCCAGCACAGCGGCAGCAAGCGGCCGCGTGATGGGCCGTTTGAGCGCGAGGCTCGCTGTGTCCAGCTGTGCCACCAGATCAATCGCCGCGGCAAACGAACGGTCCATGCGGGTCAGCAGATAGGGGATCAGATCGGCCTTGGGCGTCAATTGGCGATCGGCCAGCAGCTTGACCAAAAGCGCGGACAGGAGGGCATCATCGGGTGCCTCAAGAGTTGCGGCTGTGGTGCCTTGCAGGCGGCTGTTCAAATCCGGCAGGTTCAGCCCCCAGCGCTGCACCGGGCCGGTGCCTGTAAACAACATCCGGTGGCCTTCTGCGAGGGTCAGGTTGTGCAGATGAAACAGCGCCGTTTCGGCGTCTGCTTGCCCTGCAATCTTGGGCACATCCTCAACCGCAACATGACTTTGTGCGAGGCTGGGCACATCTGCGCCGCGCAAATCCGCAGCGTTCACGATCTGCGCCTCCGACATGTCTGCCCAGACATGGGTCAGGTGGGTTTTGCCGGCACCTTCTGGGCCGCACAGCACCAGCTTGCCGCCAGCCCAATCGCGCCAGCCGTCGATCATCGCCAAAGCGACAGCATTTGCAGGGCTGACAAAAAACGCATCACGCCCCAGCGCCGTGCGGCTGGGCAGATCAAGGCCAAGCTGTTCGGCCATGTCAGTCTTGGCCTGATCGGGATGCGGGATGCGTCCCTTTGTAGAGCAGGCTTTCGCGGTATTGCTCAACCCCAAAGCGGGTCAGCACACCCAGAGCCGCGGCTAGCGGCACCGCGACCAACATGCCAACAAATCCAAACAGCGTCCCGAATACTGACAGTGACAGGATCAGCCAAACAGGGTGCAACCCGACCGAATTGCCCACAAGTTTTGGGGTCAGCACATTGCCTTCAATCACTTGCCCGATGGCGAAAATACCAGCTACCAAGCCAATTGACACCCAATCCCCCCAAAACTGAAACAGCGCCAGACCAATCGCCAAAGCCCCTCCAAGGAGCGCGCCAAGATAGGGGATGAACGTCACAATGCCTGCGATGAAACCGACCACCAGCCCGAATTGCAGCCCCACGATCATCAAGGCAATCGCATAATAGGTGCCCAGAATCAGGCAGACCGTCCCCATGCCACGAACAAAGGACGACAAGGTGGCGTCAATCTCGCCCGCGAGTTTGCGAATTGTGGGTGCGTGGTCACGGGGCAGCAACCCGTCGATGGCACCCACCATGCGGTCCCAGTCAAGCAGCAGATAGACGGCGACCACAGGCACAATCACGAACAGCACGATGATATTGATAATGGAGGCGAAAGACGCCAAAGCGGTTTCGAGCAATTGCCCGCCGCGTTCCTGTATCGTGGCCCCCAGCGATGTGAGCGAGGTCCGCAGTGTGGAGCTTTCGTCCAGCAGGGCGGGGAACCGCTCAATCAGGAAATTTGTAAAGTCGCGAAAGAGCTGCGGCGCTGTCTCAAAGAGCGATATCGCTTGGCTGATCAGCGTCGGGATCACCAGAAGGGCCAGAATGACAAAGATCAAGACGGCCATGATTGTGATCAGTGCAGTGGCCAACGCACGGCTCAGCCCCATGCGTTCCAGCCGGTCTGCAACCGGATCAAGAAAATAGGCAATCGCGCCGCCCAGCAAAAACGGCAACAGCACGTCCCCCACAAACCAAAGCACGACAAGGAAAACCGCCGTGGCAATACCCCAGTATTTCAATTGATCTCGGATCGGCAGGGCCATGTTGGTCTCCGGCTGTTGACCTGTTTGACATCGCGCACCCAGAGCGTTGTTTCAAGGGTAGGGGGGATAAAACTTGAACAGCGGATCGCTGCCATTGGCGCAGGGGGCAGCCGTGACGCGCTTGACTTTGCCCTGCTGACTTCCCCAGATCACCGCAACAAGGAGAGACCATGCGCACCCAATTTGACCAAGAACTTGAAGAGCGCCTGCTGCGCTACGCCGCGATCGACAGCCAGAGCGACGCGGCATCACCCACCCAGCCAAGCACCGCGATCCAGCTTGAGATGTCGCGCTTGCTGGTCGTTGAATTGGAGCAGATGGGCGCATCAGATGTGGTCCTGACCGATTATGGCGTGGTGCTGGCCACAATCCCCGGCACTGTGCAGGGCCCGGTGATGGGCTGGTGCGCCCATGTGGACACGGCCCCGCAGTTCAACGCAACAGGCGTGAAACCTGTGGTGCATCGGGGCTACAACGGTGGTGATATCACCTTTGCCGATGCGCCGGACCTTAAACTGTCGCCCGAAAACTCGCCCTATCTGGGCGACAAACAGGGCGAGGACATCATCACCGCCAGCGGACTGACGCTGCTGGGGGGAGACGACAAGGCGGGGGTTGCCATCGCGATGACGGCGGCGCGGCACTTGTTGGAAAACCCTCAGATCGAACATGGTCCGATCCGGCTCGCCTTTACCCCGGATGAAGAGATCGGACGTGGGGTGGATCCGCGTCTGCCTGGGGATCTGGCTGCGGATTTCGCCTATACTTTTGACGGCGGCAAGCCCGGTGAGATCGAGTTTGAAACCTTTTCTGCAGATGGTGCTGTGATCACGGTCACAGGCGTGTCCGCGCATCCGGGCTTTGCCAAAGACAAAATGGTCAATGCACTGCATCTGGTGAGCAAAATCGTGATGATGTTGCCGCAGGTCACAATGACGCCGGACACAACGGAAGGCACCGAAGGGTTCATCCACGTCTCCGAGATCAGGGGCGGATCGTCGGAGGCAGAGATCGTGCTGATCCTGCGGGACTTTGAGCTCGACGGGCTGGAGGCGAAAGGGACGCTGTTGCGGCAGGTCTGCGACGCTGTGGCGCTGGGCGAGCCGCGCGCACAGATCGCCTGCGAGATCAGCCCGCAATACCGCAACATGCGGTATTGGCTGGAGAAAGACATGACGCCGGTGGCGCTTGCGCGGGCAGCAGTTGTGGACGCGGGGCTTGATCCGGTCAGCATCCCGATCCGCGGGGGGACAGATGGCTCACGCCTCACGGAGATGGGCGTGCCATGCCCCAACATCTTTACCGGGATGCAGGAAATCCATGGTCCGTTGGAGTGGATTTCGGTGCAGGACATGGCGCGCGCAACCAAAGTTGCCATAGCGCTGGCCAGGCGGGCGGTGACCTGATTGAGCGCGCAAGCGCGCATTTGATTTTGTGGATTTGCCTAGCGGCAAATCTGAACGAGGCTCTGCCTCGTGCTCCGCGGTATTTCCGGCCAAAAAGAGATGCAGATTGTATCGGGCCGGGCTTTGGATTAGGCAGCAGTGAAGAGTTTTGCCAAGGAGCGCCCCCATGCGTTTGAGCCGTTATTTTCTGCCTGTTTTGAAGGAAAACCCCGCTGAGGCGCAGATTGTCAGCCATCGGCTGATGTTGCGTGCAGGGATGATCAAGCAGTCAGCGGCGGGAATTTATTCGTGGTTGCCGCTGGGCTTTAAGGTGCTGCGCAAGCTTGAGAATATTGTACATGAGGAGCAGGCCAAGGCGGGCCATATGGCGATGCTGATGCCGACGATCCAGTCGGCGGATTTGTGGCGCGAAAGCGGGCGCTATGACGCTTATGGCGAGGAAATGCTGCGCATCAAGGATCGCGGCGGGCGCGACATGCTGTTTACCCCCACGGCTGAAGAGTTGATCACCGACATCTTTCGCGCTCATGTCAGCAGCTATAAAGACCTGCCGCTGACCATGTATCAGATCCAGTGGAAGTTCCGCGATGAGATCCGCCCCAGGTTCGGGGTGATGCGGGGCCGCGAATTCCTAATGAAGGACGGCTATAACTTTGATTTGACAAAAGAAGATGCGCTGCATGCCTACAACCGCCATCTGGTGACTTACTTGCGGACCTATGAGCGGATGGGCTTGCAGGCGATACCGATGCGCGCTGACAGTGGGCCCATTGGCGGGGATGACACGCATGAGTTTCTGGTTTTGGCGGAGACGGGCGAATCTGAGGTTTTCTATGACAGCGCCGTCACCGATCTGACCTTTGGGGATCGTGATATTGATTTCGACAGTGTCGAGGAATGCGCCGCGATCATGGAGGAGTTTACATCCAAGTACGCGCGCACCGATGAAACCCATGATCAGGCGCTCTTTGACCAAGTGCCCGAGGAACGCCGTCGCACCGCACGCGGGATCGAAGTGGGGCAGATATTTTACTTTGGAACCAAGTACTCAGAAGCATTGGGGGCCACTGTTCAGGTGCCTGATGGCAAGCCGGTGCCGGTGCACATGGGCAGCCACGGCATCGGCGTGAGCCGTTTGCTCGGCGCGATCATTGAGGCCAGCCATGACGACAGCGGCATCATCTGGCCGGAGGGGGTCACGCCCTACCACGCAGGGATTGTGAACCTCAAACAGGGCGACGCGGAAGCCGATGCAGCATGCGACGCGCTTTATGCCTCGCTGACGGCGCTTGGGCTGGAGCCGCTCTATGATGATCGCAACGAGCGGGCGGGCGGTAAGTTTGCCACAATGGACCTGATTGGCCTGCCCTGGCGCATTACCGTGGGGCCAAGGGGGCTCAAGAACGGGGTGGTCGAGCTCACCTCGCGCCGCACGGGCGAGAGCGAAGAGTTGCCGCCCGAGGCCGCAATAGCAAAGCTCGCGCAGATTTACGCCGGCATCGCCTGAGGCTTTGATCGCGGTGCCGACGGTTGCTATTGTCCATGAAATAGCAGGCAAAGGCGGACGGATGATCAACAGGTTGATCCTTGCACTGTTCCTGACGGCTCGTGCCGCCAGCGCGGATGTGCCAGCCCGGATGGAGACGGCTTTTCAGGGCTGGATGCAGGATGTTGGTGCGCAGACCGGTGTCCTGACCCTGTGGCAGGGCGCGCAACAGGTCCACGATGTGGCCATCGGCGTCGCAGCCGAGGCGCCACAGCCTTTGGCGAGCCTGAGTAAGGCGGTCACGGGGCTATGCGCCGCGACACTCGTGATGGACGGGCGCTGGACCATGCAGACCACAAGCGCGGAGGTCTTGGGCTTTGGGGCCACCTCTGCCTCCGTGGCGGAGCTTTTGACGCACAGCAGCGGTTTGGGGCCTGATCAAACACAAGGTCTGGGGCTTTTGGGCCTGTTCAGGTCCGAGGTGGCGGCGCAGACGCTGAGCCAGCGCGCATTAAACCGCAACGAGCAGGCGGGAACGACAGGCCAATACGCTTACAACAATGAAAACTTCGCCATTCTGGGCGCGATGATCGCGGCTGAGACGGGGCAAAGCTACGACGCCTATTGCCGAGACGCCGTTTTGGTGCCTGCGGGCGTCACAACAGCCGCGCCTTTCGCCCCGCTTGCAGGACTGCTCAGTTTTGGGGGGTGGGAAATGTCGGTGCAGGATTACGCCCGTGTGATGCACTGGGGTTTTGGTCCGGACGGGATTGTTGGTCGTGATCCCGGCTTATGGCCACAGGCGCAGATGGGCGGCGGTGCGTCATACGGCGTCGGCATTGTGCAGCGTGCTTTTCGCGGCAGTCATAATTTCTGGCACTTCGGGCTGTTGTGCTTTCCGGCGCGCGCGAATGCGGGCAGCTATGCGGTCAGTTGGATGCAGGACTGGCGCGCGGTGGCGGCCTTTGACGGGTGCGTCAGTTGGGAGCAGCTTTTTGCGCTGGACGCAGCCCTGAGCGGGGCCGTGTTTCCCTGATCCACAGAGCACAAAGCCCGCTTGACCGCGCAGGGCCAAACCGCCACGTTGCGCGACAAGAACATGGAGCCCTGAGCATGGCCGGAACAACAGCCCCTTTTGCACCCTTTGAGTGGATGATCGCCTGGCGTTACCTGCGTGCCCGCAGGGCCGAGGGGGGGGTGAGCGTGATGACATGGATCAGCCTCATCGGGATCACTTTGGCAGTTTTTGCGCTCATCGCGACACTTGCCGTGCGCTCCGGCTTTCGCGCCGAATTTGTCGGTACCATTCTGGGGGCCAACGCCCATGTGACGGTGTATCAACTGGGAGAGGTCGCGCCCAACGACCAGATTGATCGCACCATTTCAAACTACGAAGCGCTCGCGGCTGAGGTGGCCAAGGTGCCGGGGGTGACGCGCGTGGCCCCGCTGATCCGGCAGCAGGTGATGGCCAATCATCGGCAGTCGAACACCGGGGTCGAAGTCTACGGGATTGCGAAGAAGAACCTCAAAACAATCCCGCGCGTGGCCAATTCAGAGGAAGCGCGCGGCGATATTGACCGCTTTGACGAAGGGCTGGCGCTGGGCATTGGGGTGGCGCGGACGTTGGGCGTGAACGTTGGGGACCGGATCAAGCTGATCTCTCCCAATGGGGTGAAAACGGCCTTTGGGACCAGCCCGCGGGTGAACGCTTACGAAGTTGTCTACATCTTTTCCGCCGGGCGACATGATATCGACAGAACGCGGGCCTATCTTCCTATCTCAGATGCACAAATATTCTTTAATCGTGAAGGCGTAGCGGACGAACTGGAAGTGATGGTTGAAGAACCTGAGCGCGTCGATGCGCTTGCTCCGCAGCTGTTGCAGGCGGCAGGTGAACGCGGCCAGATCTGGACATGGCAGGACGCCTCCGGCTCCTTTCTGAACGCTTTGGAAATTGAGGATCGGGTGATGTTTGTCATCCTGTCGATCCTTGTGCTGATCGCGGCAATGAACATCGTGTCGGGCCTGATCATGCTGGTCAAGAACAAGGGCCGCGACATTGGCATTTTGCGCACCATGGGGCTGAGCGAAGGGTCGATCCTGCGGGTGTTCTTTATTTGCGGGGCCTTTACCGGGATCATCGGGACGGCGATGGGCGTGGTGTTGGGGTGTCTCTTTGCCATCTATGTGGATCAGATTTTTGGCTTCGTGAATTACCTTTCGGGCGGCAACGCCTGGGATGCTTCGATCCGGGGCATCTATTTCCTGCCAGCGGAACTGCATCTGGATGATGTGCTCTCTGCTGTGGCGCTGTCGCTGGGCCTGTCATTTGTCGTGACGATCTTTCCGGCGCGGCGCGCGGCAAGGATGAACCCGGTTGAGGCATTGCGCTATGAGTGATCCGGCACTGCGGCTCAGCGGCATCACCAAATCCTACAATGCTGGCAAACCCAATGAGGTGAAGGTGCTGCGCGGCGTTGATCTGGCGGTTGCGCCAGGCGAGGTTGTGGCGCTTGTGGCACCCTCGGGTGCGGGTAAATCGACGCTGCTTCATATTGCCGGGCTGTTGGATACGCCTGACGCAGGTACGGTTCAGATCGGCGGGCAGGACCTGACCGGGCAATCGGACCGCCGCCGTACCCGGATGCGGCGGCAGGATGTCGGGTTCATTTATCAGTTTCATCACCTGTTGCCGGAGTTTACCGCCCTTGAGAACATCGTGCTGCCGCAACTGGCCAACGGGGTTTCCTCTGTAAAGGCGGAAGGCCACGCGCAGGAATTGCTGAACAAAGTCGGCATCTCCGCCCGTGCAGGTCACCGCCCCGCAGCGCTCTCGGGGGGGGAACAACAGCGCGTCGCCTTTTGCCGTGCCTTGGCCAACAAACCCCGCCTGCTGCTTGCGGATGAACCTACCGGCAATCTGGACCCAACGACATCGGATCAGGTGTTTGATGCGCTGATGGAACTGGTGCGCAGCACGGGGCTCTCTGCGTTGATTGCCACACATAACCTTGATCTTGCCGCCCGGATGGATCGGCAGATCAGGCTTGAGGCCGGGCAGCTGATTGGCACCTGAGCGCTTGACGCGGTGGCGCGCGTTTGATCAAGCTGATCCTCGGTCCAATGGCGGGCCGGAAAGTGTGTCACATGGTCTCTGTCTCTCTCTCTGAAATCCACGAAACGGTGCAAGCCGCCTTGCTCGCTCATGGGGCTGATGCCTTTCCGGCGGCAGAGGTGGCCCGCGCGGTCGCTGCTGCTGAATCCGTTGGCAACAAAATCTGCGGTCTTTATTATGTCGAAAGCTATTGCCAGCAGCTTCGTTCTGGCCGCGTCAAAGGCGGCGTGACCCCGGTGGTCAGCACGCCGCGTGCTGCCGTTGTGCATGTGGATGCGCAGTTTGGTTTCGCGCAACCGGCCTTTGCCTATGGATTGCCCGTAGCGCTTGATGCTGCGCGCGAGTCTGGCGTGGCAACGCTGGCTGTGGGGCATGCGCATACCTGCACCTCACTGGGTTTTTTCACCGAACAGATCGCGCGCGCGGGGTTTATTGGCGTGGGGTTCACGAATGCCTCCCCCATTGTGGCGGCTCCGGGCGGCAAAACGCGGGTGATCGGAACAAATCCGATCGCATTCTCTGTGCCAGACGGACAGGGCGGGATCGCGATGCAGTTTGATCAATCGACCACCACTGTGGCTTTGGGCAAGATCACCATGGCCAAGGCCGCAGGAGAGAGCATTCCTCAGGGCTGGGCTGTGGATGCAGAGGGCGCGCCCACAACAGACCCGGCGGCGGCGTTGCAAGGCTCACTGGTGTCCATGGGGGGGTACAAAGGCTGGGGATTTGGCCTGATGGCTGAGATTTTGGCCGCAGGCATGACAGGCGGCGTGTTGTCGCGTGATGTCAAACCCCTGAAAGCGCCTGAAGGTGCGCCGCATGATCTGGGACAGTATTACCTGATCATCGACCCCTCGGCCTCGCCTGATTTTGGAGATCGGTTGAGCGCGCTCAGCATGGCGGCAAGTACAGATGAGGGCGCGCGGATGCCGGGGCAGAACAAGGTGCCTTCTGATCCGGTTGAGGTTGAAGAGGCGGTCTGGGCACAGATGCAGACGCTCTCAAAAGGGTAGGGCAATCTCAAAAGGGGGGACTTGCAGCCCGCCCTAGGCCTGCTGCGTCAGCCAAACCCCCGCCGCCATCAATGCGATCCCGCTGGCCCGCGTGAGACCCAAGGGAGAGACCTGCGCCCCAAAGAGGCCAAAGTGGTCAATCGCAGCGGCAGAAATCAGCTGACCCAGCAACACAAAGAACACCGCATTCCCGATCCCGAAATGCGGCGCGATGAAGGTGATGGTCAGCACATAGAACGCAATGAGCGCGCCCGCGAGGAACAGATGCTTTGGCGCGCTGGCGAACCGTGCCAGCGTATGTGGTCCGGTCAGAACTGCCACGATCAGCGAGGTCCCAAACGCTACCACAAAGAGGACCGTTGCCGCCGCCGCCGGGGAGCCCACCAACCGGCCCAATGCGGCATTCATCGCTGCCAAAACCGGGATGCCAATGCCGGCAACCAGCATGATGAGGGCATAGTGCGCCATGAAGCAGCCTTTTCTTTTTCTGATTTGACCCTGATCATGTCTCGCCTCAGGGGCGGGTGCAAGATACCCTTGTGGTGAAACCACCCTAGGAGAACAAAGCATGCATGCATTACCCCTTTCATTTGGCGCAGGTTTGGGCCTGTCGCTGCTTGTCGCCTGCGCGCCGGTGTCGATGCCGGAGCCGGATGAGGGTGCGGCCTTCTTTGCGGCCAATTGCACCTCGTGCCACGGCGCGGGGGGGCGTGGCGATGGGTCCGCCAGCGCAGGCCTGCAGCCCAAGCCCACTGACCTGACCCAACTCGCAAAGGCGAATGGCGGCACATTCCCGGTCGCACGCGCGCTCAGCTACATCTACGGCGATCCCGAAGGGGGCCATCTGGCGCGCGTCATGCCGCAGTTTGGCGGCGCAATGGCGGATGATCTTGTCCCGCTTGAGGTGGACGGTGTGCTGACCCCGACGCCGCGGGCCTTGGCCGGTGTGCTGGCTTATCTGGAGAGCATTCAGGAATAAAAGACGGCGCATTCAGCCGCTTAGCCGCAAATCCCACGCAGTTGGACCCCGTCCCAGGGCAGGCGCACATCCCATTCGCGTGACTGTGGCAGGGGCTTGACCGGCATCACCTGCGCAATGAGCCCGTGCAGGCGTGCGGTGCGTGTGCCCTGCGGGGCCAGCGCGCGACAGCAGACATATTCCTCAACGATGGACCCTTGCTGCTCAAAGCCGAAATCACCGAATTTTCGGTCCCCATCTATCTCAAACAGATAGGGGTCCGCCCCGCCGCCATGCTCGGACGCGGCGCGCAGCGGCGAATATCCGGTTGTGGCCCGGTTCTGCCATTGCCAGATATGCGTCAGCTCATGGGCAAAGAGCATGGCGGCGATGATGCCAATGCTGTCGGGATACTTTGGCAGGTAGTCCTCCAGATACCAATCCTTGTCGAAGAGGATGGTATTATAGACGGCAACCGCTGCTGGCTTGGTTGTGACCACCTCATCGGTGGGAGGCGGCAGGATCAGTTCCCGGCAGGTCGTGCGCGGGCGTGGTTTGCGCCGAAACGTGACCGCCCGCGTGGGCGCGCCGTTGTGCAACCGCACCGCGTCCATATCCAGCGTATCGCCGTGAATCGTATCCAGAAACGCGCGCTCATTGTCTGTGAGCGGGCGCCCACAGGCGGTCAGGATCAAGAGAGCGGTGAACAAAAGGGCGCGCAGCATGAGGGCGAGTAAATGCGGGCCAGCGCTGTGGTTCAAGCGCTAATGCGTGCCCACCCCGGCGTTATCGCGCAAAGGTGGCCGTGACCAACGCCACAGGTTTCTCTGACGGCTCGGCATAAAGCGTCGCCCGGGTGAAAATCATGCTCTTGCCCGCCCGCGTGACCTCAGCCTCCGCGCGCACAGCGTCCCCTGTTGCGGGGCGCAGGAATTGCGTGTCGAGCGTGACCGTGCCCACAGGTTCCACCGCGTCGAGATGGCCGAAACACGCAAAAACCATTGCCGTATCCGCCAAAGCTGCCAGCGCCTGACCCGAGACGATATCGCCAATCCGGTTGATCTCAGCCGTGATGGGGATGGTCATCACACAGCGGTGCGGGCCGATCTCTGAAATCGTGGGCTGCAGCGCGCGCACCCAGGGGGCAAAGGCGTCTTGCAAGATGGTTTGGGCGGTCTGGGGCGTCATGGTATCTCTTTCATGGGGCTTTCCGCCGACCCTAAGGTGCAGGGCCAATGTTTCAAGGGCTGACGGCCTCGTGTGATTTGGTGACCGATTGGTCCCTTAATATGTCAGACCACCGTCCCTATCTCTTTATCAGATCGCAGGAGCAGAAGGCCCCCGCGGCACCCACCGCAGCGCAGCCGCGTTGCAGGAACAGGAGACTACCCCATGATGAAAGTTGTTTTCCCCACCGCATTTGGCTTTGTCGCAATGATGTCTGTCTGGGGCGTGACCGCGCTGACGTATGTCATGTAGCCGCTTGGGACATTTTCAACGTAAGAATTGATCTTGATCAGAGCAGGTCTTCTCTGTCTCCGTCACACTGGGACAAACGGAGGAGACTTGCCACATGAAACTTTTCTTTGTCACCCTGACGACTGCCCTTTTGATCCAAAGCCCCGCCATGGCCCAGAACGCTGATGCGGGGGCCGCACTTTACGATCTGCATTGCGCAACCTGCCATGGCGCTGAGGCGCGGGGCAAAGGGCCGCTGGCCCCGGCGTTGTTGTTGCAACCCCCGTCCTTGCGTTCCTTGAGCGCGCGCAACGATGGCGTATTTCCCGTGGTCCGCGTGGTGACCCGCATCGACGGGCGCGACCCGCTGGTCAGCCACGGCTCCCCCATGCCGGTCTTTGGCCCGTTCTTTGAAGGCGACGACACCCCGCTCAAGGCCGAAACCGGCCAGCCGATCATGACCAGCCGCCCCGTGGTTGATCTCGTGGCGTATTTGCAGGGGATACAGGAGTAGAGATCAACAGAAGTTGGTGCCACCAATGCGCCTGTGGCGCATAGCCCCTTCCTTCCCCCCATGGGAAGGGGCTTTTGGTGGACTCAATGAGGCGTATTTGGTTGAAGCTGAAAATAGTATTCTTCTTCTTCCCAGTCTGCTAGCAACCTTTCTTCTCTCAAAACTCTAGCTTCATTTTCCAGCTCGACAAAGCATTGATCGCATACAGCTTTTTCTAGGATTCCATAATCAGAAACCAAGTCTGCTTGTCCTTCACTAAACCTATATTCAAAGATTTCACTTGCATCTGACATTAGGTGTTCTGGGATTGGAGTTTGGCACCTGTCACAGGAGTTGAATGGTTCTTTCGAATGACAAAACAGGCATAAGAAATCGTCAGCTTCTATCACTAAGAAGTCCTGACCACACTCGGCACACATGAAACTATCTTGGTCTTGTCGCAACGCATCCAAGGCACGTTTCTTGAATGCATCAGTTTGTTTCTTGATTTTCAGGAGCCCAGTTATTGCCTGAATTTCCAAGAAGTCCTCGAGTCTTAGGTTAAACCACATGAGATAAAATTCGCGCTGAAAAGCGAATATCTCAAAAAATTTGGCCTCAAGGGCCTTAAAGTTTGGCCCGGTTGAGCCATGAGCAATGGAGTTTCTGACATCGATCGCAGTTTGAATTCTCTGCAAATCTTTTTTTGAAAAAGAGATACCTAAAACTTCCTTGTCAGCCAGCCGCTTGAAAGTTTTGTCGATGCCGACAGTTCTGTTTGTAGTTTCAAATTTGTCACGTACAAAGACCGGATGCGCGGTTGCCAGCAATGCCTTTGAGCTATGCTCGAGTGCGGTTACAATATGAAAAACAGCTAGCTGCCATCGTTCATTTGCACCTTCGTCGGCAGTAATTGCGTTATTAACTGCTTCAACGGTAAAGAACTTCGAACTCTTAAGAAGACTATCCGCCAACTCACTCAAACATCCAACTCCTCCACAAACTTCGCGTTCTCCTGAATGTACTGGAACCGCAATTCCGGCTTTTTCCCCATCAGCCGCTCCACCAGATCGCCGGTCTCTCCCGGCACGTCCTCATCCACCGACACCCGGATCAGCTTGCGCGTTGCGGGGTCCATTGTGGTCTCTTTGAGGTCCTTCGCGTCCATCTCTCCCAGACCCTTGAACCGCTGCAAATCAATCTTGCCCTTGCCGCCCAGGCCCTTCTCCAGCCAGTGGTTTTTCTCACTGTCATCGGCCACATAGAGCCGCTTGGCCCCCTGCTTCAGCCGGTACAAAGGCGGGCAGGCGAGGTAGAGATGCCCGCCGTCGATCAGCGGCCGCATCTGGGTAAAGAAGAATGTCATCAGCAGCGCCGCGATATGTGCGCCGTCCACATCCGCGTCCGTCATGATGATGATCTTGTCATAGCGCAGATCGTCGAGGTTGAATTTCGTGCCCATCCCCACACCCAGCGCCTCACACAGGTCAGAGATTTCCGCATTGGTGGTCAGCTTGCCTGACGCCGCCCCCAGCACGTTCAGGATTTTGCCCTTGAGCGGCAGCAGCGCCTGCGTCTTGCGGTCCCGCGCGCCTTTGCCCGACCCGCCGGCGGAATCACCCTCGACGATGAACAACTCCGTGCCTGCGCGGTCCTTGGACGTGCAATCGGTTAGCTTGCCGGGCAGGCGCAGTTTCTTTGTCGCCGACTTGCGCGCGGTCTCTTTCTCCTGCCGGCGGCGCTGGCGTTCCTCCGCGCGCAGCACCAGAAAATCAAGGATCGCACCGGCGGATTTCGTATCCGCCGCCAGCCAGTTGTCGAAGTGGTCGCGCACCGCCCCTTCGGTCATTTTCTGCGCGGCTTCCGTGCTCAGCCGGTCCTTGGTCTGTCCCACAAATGCCGGGTCCGCGATGAAACAGGACACCAGCGCACATCCGCCTGAGATCAGGTCCTCACGCGTGATCTGCGCGGCCTTTTTGTTGTTTGAAAGCTCGCCGTGCGCTTTGATCCCCTTGAGGATCGCCGCCCAGAAGCCCGCGACATGGGTGCCGCCCTCAGGCGTGGGCACGGTGTTGCAATAGGATTGGATGAACCCGTCGCGCGCAGGGGTCCAGTTGATCGCCCATTCGACTTTGCCTGCCTCGCCAAATTTGTCGTTAAAATCCACCGTGCCGGCAAAAGCGGTCTCGGCATAGGTGGTCGCAGAGCCCAGCGTCTCGCTCAGGTAGTCCGACAGCCCGCCAGGGAAGTGGAACGTCGCCTCCTGCGGTGTCTCGCCGTCAGAAATGGCTGATTTCCAACGGATTTCCACGCCGGAAAACAGGTAGGCCTTGGAGCGGATGGAATTGAACAGCCGCGCCGGTTTGAACCGGTGAGAGCCAAAAATCTGGTCATCCGCATGGAATGTCACGGTGGTGCCGCGCCGGTTTGGGGCCGCGCCCACTTTCTCCACCGGGCCCAGCGGGATACCACGCGAGAACCGCTGTTCAAACAGCTCCTTGTTGCGCGCCACTTGCACCACCATCGAATCCGACAGCGCGTTGACCACCGATGCGCCCACGCCGTGTAGGCCCCCTGA
Source organism: Sulfitobacter sp. (assembly GCA_045105735.1). Classification (GTDB taxonomy): domain Bacteria; phylum Pseudomonadota; class Alphaproteobacteria; order Rhodobacterales; family Rhodobacteraceae; genus Sulfitobacter. Next base: position 146,885 of record JBGCDV010000038.1, read on the forward strand.
GGTCTGGTAGGCTTTGCCCGAGAACTTGCCGCCCGCGTGCAGGGTGCACAAGATCACCTCAAGCGCGGATTTGTCGGGAAACTTCGGGTGCGGATCAATCGGGATGCCGCGCCCGTTGTCACGGATCGTAACCGCGTAGTCGTCATGCAACTCCACCTCGATGCGCGTGGCATGACCCGCCACCGCTTCGTCCATGGAGTTGTCGAGCACTTCTGCGACCAGATGATGCAGGGCGCGTTCATCCGTGCCGCCGATGTACATGCCAGGGCGCTTGCGCACAGGCTCCAGCCCCTCCAGCACCTCGATGGAGGAGGCATCATAATCGGTCTGTTCCTGGCCAGATAGAAGATCGGACATGGGCTGCTCTCGTTTTTTGGTTTGGGCCATTCTGACAGGCCGCAAAGGCCCGTGCAATCACGCGCAGCATTCCATCCACAGTTTTGTGCAATCATATGGGCGCGGCTTGCGCCCCGAAGCGTTTCTATGGCCCGACGAGCGTTGTGCGTGTCGCCATAAGTTTTGGATCACCCAGAAACGTGCCACATCCAGCCGAGTCAATCACCCAGCGCGCAAGTGGTTTGTTTTGAACCAACACGTTCATTTTGCCCAGTATGATCGGCGGGCAGGGCGGTGGCGGCATGAAAGCAGGCGGCGGCCCTGCCATTGGCGGATGTGCGGGTCCCGCGGATGTGGCACCGGAACAGGTCACAAAATCAGTCATCACAGCGGCGGGCATGTTTTCGATGATCACAGTGGGGATGCGACCAATGGCGGGATAGCTGATCACCCCGCTTGGCACGAGCATATCATGCGTGATGGGATCGGTCAGTCTGGCGGCTGGAAACATCTGGGCCTCATCTGCAATGCATGGGCTGCTTGGTGCCGCAATAGGGTCACCGGCCCTGACCCGAGGCTAGCACGGTCTTGCGCATCCTCCAAGCAGGACCTAATCCAGACCCTCCTGCGGCACTGATGATTCTGAGGTGACCCTGTGCTAGCATGCCTTGAACACTCAGATGAAAGTCACCCATGTCCTGGATCAAGACCATTCCCTTCGATGCCGCCACTGGTGCGCTGAAAACGCTCTACAAACGGGTGACCGGCCCGGACAACAACGTCGACAATATCATGATGATGCATTCGCTGCGCCCGCACACGATGGAAGGGCACATGGCGATTTACAAATATGTATTGCACCACCGCGACAACGAAATCCCGAAGTGGTTTCTGGAGGTACTGGGCGTTTGGGTGTCGTCCCTGAACCGCTGTGCGTATTGTGTCGAACATCATTTTGCCGGGATGAAACGACTGCTGCGCGACGATGCGCGCGCCGATGCAATCAGGGCGGCGATTGAGCGTGGCGACATTGCCGCGGCCCCATTGGATGCGCGCGAACACGCCGCACTGCGCTATGCGCAACGCTTGACGCAAACCCCCGCTGACATGGCGGAGACAGACGTCACTGCGCTGCGAATGGCGGGTTGGGATGACGGCGAGATTTTGGAAATCAATCAGGTCACCGCTTATTTCGCCTACGCCAACCGCACCGTTCTGGGGCTGGGGTGTTCGACAGATGGCGATATCATCGGACTAAGCCCCGGCAACAACGATGACCCTGATGATTGGAACCACGGCTGAAACTGCCACGCCTCCGCCCTCTCTTTTTGGCCTTAAATACCGCGGGGAGTCGTGCCTGCACGACGGGGCAGAGCCCCAGCACCACTCACTCCAGCCACCCCAGTATCACATCTGCCACGGCGCGGGGTTTTTGATGGTGCAGCCAGTGGTCCGCACCGGGAATGTCGATCCGGGTCAGATCGGGTGCGACATCCTCCAGCCCTTCGGTTGCGATCGGCAAGAGCGCTGTGTCATTTGTCCCCCAAATCAGCAGATGCGGACAGCGCACCATAAGTTTGTCCAGCGGCAAGGCAGGCAACTCAGGCAGCGGCTCCCCGGGTTTTGGCACCACAAGCGGGGACGCGCGGTACCAGTTCACCATCCCGCGCATGCGCCCCGGACGGCCCCATTCGCGCTTGTATCTTTCCATCGTGGCCGCATCCGACCACCCGTGATCCATATTGGCGGAAAAAAGCGATGTCAGTTTGGCAAAGTTATCTGCCGCCAGCCGCGCCTCGGAGCCTTCTGTGCGCAGATAGTGGATGTATTGCGAGGCTTCGGCCTGCGGCCCTCCGGCAGCAAGAGCGCGCTGAAACGGGACCGGGTGGACACCGTTCATGATGATCAGTTTGCGCACCAGCTCGGGGCGGAACATCGCAAGGCCGTAGGCCACCGCAGCGCCCCAGTCATGGCCAAGCACATAGACCGGGGCCTCCCCGACAAGGGCGGCCATATCCCCCACCAGTTTGGACCCGGTATAGGCAGACACCTCTGGCGGTGCCCAGCTTTGACCAAACCCGCGCTGATCCGGGGCGATGCAGTGAAACCGGTGCGCGAGAAGCGGTGCGAGGGTTTCCCATGCGCCGCCGTACTCGGGAAACCCATGCAGGAGCAAAAGCCTGGGCAGGCTTTCATCCCCCCAATGGCGGACAAAGAAGGGCTGACCGTTCAGCTCAACCGTCTCACTGCGCATCTTCATACCCTTTCGCTCCTCCGGCTTTGGTGCCTCAACAGCATCGCGGCAAACTGCGGCTGGCGTCCAGCAAGAATGCATCGAACGCTGCGTCGCAGACCGGCAGAACGCAGCCTCTTCACCTTTCGCAAAAGCAGGCGTAAGGCTGATCCATGTCCACAGCAATGCCATATGGCGGCCATGTCCGCGCGATCCTGACCCTTGGTCTGCCGCTGATTGGCGGGCATCTGGGGCAAATTGCCATTGGGGTGACCGATACGGTCATGTTGGGCTGGTATTCGGTGGAGGCATTGGCCTCCGTGACGCTGGCCAGCACCTATTTCTTTGTGCTGTTCATATTTGGGTCCGGCTTTGCCTGGGCGGTGATGCCGTTGGTGGCCACCTATGCCGCGCAGCACGATGAGACGTCCATTCGACGCGCGACGCGCATGGGGTTGTGGCTGTCACTGGCCTTTGCGGTGCTGGCGGCTCCGGTCATGGTTTTTGCAGAGCCGATCCTTTTGATGCTGGGACAAAGTGAACAAATCGCCTCTGCCGGGGCCCGGTATCTTGCGGTGGCAGGCTGGGGCATCTTTCCTGCATTGCTGGTGATGGTGCTGAAATCCTATCTGGCGGCATTGGAACGCACGCAGGTTGTGCTCTGGATCACGCTGGTGGCGGCGGTCGTCAACGCGCTGGCCAATTATGCGCTGATCTTTGGAAACTGGGGCGCGCCTGAACTGGGGCTTGTGGGGGCGGCTTATGCGTCGCTTGCCACGCAGGTGGTCTCTTTGATCGGCGTGGTGGCGTACATCTTGAGGGTTGTGCCGCACCATCAGCTGTTTGTGCGCTTCTGGCGGGCGGACGGGCAGATGCTTGCGCAGGTCTTTCGCCTTGGCTGGCCGATCAGCCTGACGTCCTTGAGCGAAGTGGGGCTTTTTGCTGCTTCTGCGATGATGATGGGGTGGCTGGGCACTGTGCTACTGGCCGCGCATGGCATCGCCATGCAACTGGCATCCATCACGTTCATGGTGCATCTGGGGTTCAGCAATGTGGCGACGATCCGGGCGGGGAATGCCCTTGGTCGACATGATCCCGGGCACCTTGGGCGCGGCGCAATGATCGTGATCGCCATGTCGGTGGGATTTGCGGTGCTGACAGTGATCGCATTTGTGGGGTGGCCGGAGCCGTTGATCTTGATCTTCTTGCAGGAAGGTGAGCCTGCGCGTCAGGAGATTCTGGCGGTTGGCGCGGGGCTGCTGATCATGGCGGCGCTGTTTCAGCTGGTTGACGGGGCGCAGGCCATCGCGCTGGGGCTGCTGCGCGGCATGCAGGATACGGCGGTGCCGATGTGGATGGCGGCGTTCAGTTATTGGGGCGTTGGGGTGCCGTGTTCCTATCTTCTGGGTTTTGTGCTGGGCTGGGAGGGGATCGGTGTCTGGGCCGGGTTGGTGATTGGCCTTGGTGTGGCTGCGGTCCTGCTCAACCTGCGTTTCTGGGGGGTGAGTTTGCGACTGTTCCGTCTTACTCATCCGTCCTGACGGCCGTCTTCGCTTCACCTTTTGCAAAGGAAAGGGGCTTCAGGCTCACCATCCCAGAGGGACCGGAGCCATCTTTGAGTGATCTTCTGTCTGACAGAGCGCTGTCGTTGCCTCAAGTAAAAGAACGGTATCCCGCAGGGCGGCCCCCTCCGCGATGTTTCTTACAGCACTCCCAGTTTTCCTTGAACGATAAGGTATCGCTCTTCGCGTTCGACCGAAGGGAGAGGTCGCGAACTAGCGATCCAATGTAAGCTGGAAATGCGCCAGCACACCGCCATCCCTCCGTGCAGCCAGGCTCACGCAAAGGCGGCTCCAGTCCAGAGGAATGGGCGGGTTATTTCTTCAGAACGCGGTCGGCCTTTTTGCGCACCAGTGTGCTGCGCAGGTCGTGCATGGCCAGCAGCAGGTAGTCGGTGACGGCTTCGAGCTGGTCATCGCTGGCGCGCGATTGCGCCCATTGTGTGGTCAGGTTCATGTGATCGACGGTGCGAAAGATATCGTCGATGTCGCGCTGCGCCAAGGTGCGCAGGCGTTCTTCCATCCAGCTTTGGATCGTGTCGCGGTCTTGCTCGGTGAGCTTGCGGTCGCCGTGCGGCTTGATCTCACCGTTCTTGATATTGACCACCGCGATCTGGTCCATTTCAATGCGGCGCTGGCGGTTTTCGGTATCAACCCGAAAAACCGCAGCGCCATTGTCGCGCACCCTGAAATAATATTCAGGCAGCTCGGTCAGCATTGCCCGTTCCCCCGTTACGTCAGCCCCGCGCAGAATGTCTGAATGCGGGTGCAGGCCTCTTTCAGGGCCTCGTCCGACGTAGCGTAGCTGACGCGGAAGTTTGGGGAAAGACCGAATGCAGCACCGAAAACCACCGCGACGCCGGTTTCCTCCAACAGAGCCGTCGCAAAGGATTCGTCGTCCGTGATGGCGGTGCCCGCCGGGGAGGTCTTGCCGATGCATTCTGCGATAGAAGGGTAGACGTAGAAGGCCCCATCCGGCACCGGGCAGCTGATGCCGGGCGCGGCATTGAGCATCTCAACCACCAGGTTGCGGCGGCGGGCGAACATCTCATTGTTGGGTTTGATGTAGTCTTGCGTGCCGTTGAGCGCCTCGACCGCGGCCCATTGGCTGATCGAGCAGGGGTTGGAGGTGCTTTGCGACTGAACCTTGCGCATCGCGCCGATCAGGTGTTCCGGGCCCGCAGCATAGCCAATGCGCCAGCCGGTCATGGCATAGGCTTTGGACACGCCGTTTACGGTCAGCGTACGGTCATAGAGCTGCGGTTCGATCTGCGCCGGTGTGCAGAACTCAAAATCATCGTAGACGAGGTGTTCATACATGTCGTCGGTCATGACCCAGACATGGGGGTGGCGCATCAGTACATCGGTCAGCTCTTTGAGCTCTTCGCGAGTATATCCCGCTCCGGTCGGGTTGGAGGGGGAGTTGAAGATCAGCCATTTCGTCTTGTCCGTGATCGCAGCCTCAAGCTGATCGGCGGTCAGCTTGAACCCGGTTTGCAAAGACGCCTCGGCAATCACGGGGGTGCCCCCGGCCAGCAGCACCATATCAGGATAGCTGACCCAATAGGGGGCAGGGATCACGACTTCGTCGCCTTCGTTTAGCGTTGCCATCAGCGCGTTATAAAGGATTTGTTTACCACCCGTGCCCACAGTGACCTGCGAGGGGGCATACTCCAGATCATTGTCACGCTTGAACTTGGCGCAGATGGCCTGTTTCAACTCGGGGATACCATCCACGGCGGTATACTTCGTCTTGCCCGCGTTGATTGCCGCGATCGCGGCGTCCTTGATGTTTTGCGGCGTGTCAAAATCCGGCTCGCCCGCGCCCAGACCGATGACGTCGTGGCCTGCCGCTTTGAGCTCAGCCGCTTTGCCTGTGACGGCGATGGTGGGGGACGGTTTGACGCGGTCAAGTGTCGCGGAGAGCAGTTTCATTTCGGACCTCTGGGGGTTATTGGTTCTCTCAACCTCATAGGGGCCGCCCTCGCGTCGATCAAGCGTCATTGATCCCGTTGATCCAAGGAGATGTCATATGCATGCAGAAACAGACTGGTATGGGCCCGATGCGGCCACCTTCGGGGACCGTGTTGCAGCCGCGCGCGAAAGTGCCGGCATGACGCAGGCCGCATTGGCCAAGCGGTTGGGGGTGCGGTTGGCCACTTTGCGCGCCTGGGAGGAAGATTTGTCAGAGCCACGCGCAAACCGCCTGTCTATGCTTGCGGGGTTGCTCAATGTCTCAATGATGTGGTTGATCAATGGCGAAGGCGAGGGGATCGAGGCCCCCGCTGATGCGATAACGGTGCCTGCGGATATGGCCAGTATTCTTGCTGAAATGCGCATGCTGCGCACTGAAATGCACAGCAATGCCGAAGCGATGGGGCGGCTTGAAAAACGGTTACGCTTGGCGATGGAGACCCCTGCCAGTGTCTGAAGAACTGCGCGCGCATAAGATCAAGCGACTGCACATGCGTTCCATGCGACGTGGGATCAAGGAAATGGACCTGATCTTGTCGGCCTATGCCGAGGCGCACCTCGCGCAGATGGATGATGCAGCACTTGATCTCTACGATATGTTGCTGAATGAAAATGACCATGACCTCTATCAATGGGTCACTGCTCAATCGCTCGCGCCGGATCACTACGCCGCGCTTGTGGCGGACATTCAGATCCGTTTTGTCCCGCCCAACTGACCGAAGATTGGGGGCCTGTGCCGCTTTCTTCGGGGTTTAACGAAATATTCTGATTTATTCTTCAGTTTCTCTGCAACGAAGCCGAGTCGGAGACTGTAGATGAGCATTCAAGACCCTATCGCAACAGGCGCGCGGACCAAGGATTTCATGGTCGGCTATCTTGAAGCGTTGTCGCTGGTTGAGCGGTTGCACAGGCTGTTGCTGGATGTGATCAAGGACGAGTTTGAGCGTGTGGGCGCGCTGGAGATCAACGCGGTCCAGGCCTTGTTGTTGTTCAACATCGGTGATCACGAGGTGACAGCGGGGGAGCTCAAAAGCCGAGGCTACTATCAGGGCAGCAATGTGAGTTATAACCTGAAAAAGCTGGTGGAGATGGGCTATATGCACCACCAACGGTGCGAGATTGACCGCCGGTCGGTACGGGTGCGCCTGACCGACAAAGGCAGACAGGTTCACACGGTTGTGGCAGACCTTTTTGCACGTCATGCCGACGGCTTGATGGGCAAAGGTGTGTTGGGCGAAGATGGTATCAGCGAGATCACGTCGTCTCTCAAGCGGATGGAACGCTATTGGACAGACCAGATACGATACATCTACTAGCAACAGCGCCAGACAACGGAGCCGTATCTAAAGTGCTCCGGCGTTAGACCAAAAAAATCGCACTTTAGTGTAGATTATCCCAATGGGCCTGTGCAGCGGCGATCATCGCTGCCTCGTCTTTGTCAAAAACCTTGCCCCCGACGGGTTTGGCGAAAAGGTAAAGACGATCTTCAAAGATCCGCCAAACTTCCGGATCACCGTGCACAACCTTTTTCAACGACATCGTGCGGGTACAAAACCCTCCGAACTGCGGTGCGAAGTCGGCAGGGGAGGCCGCAAATTTCGCGGCATCTTCGGCAGAGGCAAACCGCCAGATGGCCCCGTTCCATTGAACAACGTGACCCGCAATCCCGGGGCGAGGAGCGTCAATGGTCCAATAAGCCTGCGTGTCATACCCTCTTATTGCAATTCCACCTTTGTCGGTTGAGACTTTTGGTTCTCCGGCTTTGGCAGGCTGAAACAACGTGACCAAAGGCAGGCTTAGCCCAAAGGTAAGTACGGAGCGGCGGGAGTAGGACGGCATTAAAGCACCCTTTGGTGGCAAATTCTCGCAGAAGGTATCAAAGGCATCTTTCCTTTGACATGCACGATCCCGTGACGACACCTTGCTCGCCTCCATCCAACTTGCTTCAAGTAGGGTATGGTCGCGAACCCATCAATCGGGGAGCTAGAGCGCGGAAAACACCAGACCATCGAGTTCGCGCACCAGCTTTTCGGTCATCGCGCGGGCGTAGTCCGCAAATCCAAGCGCAGTTTGCACAAAAGCATCAGGGCCAAGGATGACCTCGGCGTTGAAATAAGAGGAAAGCTCGCCAATTTCGGCCTGCCGGACGTCTCCGATGTTCGGGTCGTCGATGCCAATCACCAGCGCATTGATCGTGATCCCGCTTTGCTCAAGCCGGTCGCGCACTTCGCGGGGGCGGGGGCCAAGGTTGGATTTGCCGTCCCCTGAAATATCCAGCGTCCGTTTCCAGCATGCTGATTGTACCGCAAGGTGGCGTTCTCCCTCCGACATAGCCACACCAAGGGCCGTGCCGGGACTTGCATCGCGCCGCACCGTCTGGCGCAGCGTTTCAATCACCTGATCAAGGGCCGCTGCATCCCTGATTTCGGTCCAAGGCACCACAATGGCCTGATCTGCGGGGCCGGACCATTCAAATACCATCAGCCGAACCGGTGCGGAGGGCATCGCAAAAAGTTTGTCGCGCACCTCTGGAGCATCCAGCGCTGTGGCGACACCCCCCATTTGCAAACGGTATTCGCGCGCATCAACAGAACCAGACACATCCAGCCCAAGCGCCAGCGCTTGTCGGCACTGTGCGGCCAAGGGTCCTGCTGCAAGCCCCAAAAGACCGCAAAGCATCAGCGCACGGATCATCCTTTTGGCCGGCTTGGCGCAGGCGCTTCACCGATCACTTTGGGCTGCAACTCCCGTTCCAGCTTGCGGCGCATTGCGCGCTCGTAGTCTTCAAACCCGTTGGCAATCTCCAGAAATGCGCCCGGACCATGCAGCACCTCCGCGCGGTAAAAGGCAATGAGCCCCAGTTCCCCTTCAAAGTCGGCGGCATTGATGACCAACCCGTTCACCGTAATGTCCTGAAACGGAAAGTTGCGATACGCGTCCTGCGGCCCAAACCCCTCATTGTTCTGGCCGTCTCCGGCGATATCGAGCGTCTTTTGATCGCAGATCGGCGCGCGGTCAAAAAGCCGCGCCCCGGCACCCAGCGCGTATCCCATTGCTGTTGGATAGTCCGAGTGCCCCCGCGTCGTTCCCGCAATCGTCTCCGCCGCCGTGATCAAAGCGCGCTGACTGTCGATCAGCATCCAATCCAGCAGGATATCCTGCTGGTAGCGCCCAGACCATTCATAGACGGCCAGGGCAACAGGTTGATCCGCCGCAAAAAATGCGGCGACCACTTCGGGGGCTGTCAGGGATGCGACCACACCACCGCGTTGCAAGGCATCTTCGGATGGATCAACCGAACTTGAGACGTCGAGCGCCAACAAGAGCGCGAGGCGACATTGCGCAGTGACCATGTTGGGGATCAGCAAAACAAGAACAAGAGCTGCCGCGCGGATCATCCCTTTGGCTCCTTTTGCGGCAGGTCCGAGCCGATCACGGCAACGCCCAGTTCCCGTTCCAATTTGACGCGCATCGCGCGTTCGTAGTCGTCAAATCCGTTTGCTTCCACCATAAAGGAGGCCGGTCCATGCAGGACCTCTTGCCCGTAAAACTGCGTCAGTCGGTGCGGGGTCTGAAAATCAGCGGCATTAACCACAACCAGCCCGTTCACCGTAATCCGCTCAAACGCGGGGTCTTGTGCATAGATTTCAAGTGGGCCGGGGCCTTCGTTGTTTTCCCCATCACCCGCAATATCAATGGTGCGTTGCCAACACGCCGGGCCGCGCGCGATCATGTCACTGGCAAAACTCAGGGCTTCTCCCATCGCGGTGGGAAACTCATTATAGCTGCGCGGTGCCCCCGAAATCGCATCCGCGGCCGCCAGCAGATCGGCACGGTCCTCAATCAGGGTCCAGTCAAGAATGACCTCCTGATTGTAACGCCCGGACCATTCAAAAACCGCCAATGCGACAGGCGTGGGGGCGGCGAAAAACGCCGTCTCTACTGGTTGCGAAACCAATGCCGCCGCCATGCCGCCGCGTTGCAACGCATCTTCTGCGGCATCAACTGAGCTAGAGATGTCGAGGCCAAGCAACAACGCCAGCCGGCACTCCGCTGCTCCCGCAGGCGCGGCCCATGCCAGCATCAGCGCTGTTGCAGCCCGGAACAAAACCCTACCAATGCCCGGTGTTTTCCATGCTCGCCCAAGGTTCCGCCGGCTCCAGCGCATCACCTTCTTGCAGCAATTCTACGGAAATGTTGTCGGGGGAGCGGACAAAAGCCATGCGACCATCACGGGGCGGGCGATTGATCACCACACCGCTGTCCTGCAAATGCTGGCATGCCTCATAGATGTTCTCAACCGTGTAGGCCAAATGGCCAAAGTGGTGGCTGTCTGAGGGCAAATCATCATCGCCGTCCCAATTGTACGTCAGCTCAACATCCGCATGGCCGTCATCCATTCCGGGGGGGCACAAAAACACCAACGTAAACCGGCCACCTTCATGGTCGATGCGCCGCCGCTCCACCAGCCCTAGCAGTTTGTAAAACGCAATTGACGCATCAAGGTCTTTGACGCGCACCATCGTGTGCAGGTATTTGATAGGCATGGGCTGGCTCCTTTGTTCCGATCCTGTGCCGAACCTAGCATGCAACCGTCGGGATACCAGCCGATCACGCAGATTTGCGCGCGCAGGTGCCGTGGTTCAAAAAGCGGAGCGTATGCCGATGTTCAGCCCCACGCGGTTCACATCATAAAGCGCAACATTGCTGTCCGTGGTCGAAGCAGACAGGGTCATCGTCGGATTGAACCCGTAGTAATCGATATCTTTGAAGGTCGCGGTGACATCGGCAAATACGCGGGAGTCCTGCCGTCCGTCACGCGAATCCCGGCTGATGTCATAATCACGCCAGCTTGCCCCCAGCCCAAATTGCACCGCCGCCCCCATGATCGGTTTTGCCAGAGCGATACCGGTGCGCAAGGTCACTTCGGTATATTCCGATCCGGGGTTGGGGGAGCGTGTCTGCGTCGCATAAAGACCCAGAAAACCGGAGTTGCCCGAGGCAAAGGCCTGCGTCAGGCTGGCCGAGACACCGAACGTATCCAGATCAGGGGTGGCCTGCCCCCAGAGCCGTTCAAGATTTGCACCAAATCGCAGTTTCTGCTGCTGAGATACCCGCACCGTTTGCTGCGCCTGCGTGCGCAGATAGCTGGCATAACGCGACCCGCCGTACCACGTCTGCCCCGCTTCTATATCCAGCGCCAGTTCGCCTTTGCGCTCCATGTTGAGCCTGCGATAGCCGTACCCCGCTGCGACCGTCCCAAAGGCAAAGTTCGAGCCCTTGATGCTGTCGTCACTCAGGTCATCGGTGATCGAAAACGTGCGATAGCTGAGCGACAGTTTGGCATCATGGGCGGTGGTTGGCGTCTGAGAGAAGCGGTAACGCGTGCGTACTGAACCGCCAATCTCAATCCCTGAGATCGCTTGCGCGGTTTCGCTCAGCTCAGCTTCAATCTCCTGTCCAAAGATTTGCTCAGAGAGCGCATAATTCAGCCGCGACCGATCCTGCGCGCTGCCGTTGTTGATGTTGGTGTTGGGCGCAAAGGTAAAGGTCAGGTCCGTCTTCCACGGGTTGCGCTGTTTGACATAGCGAAAGTCGCGCTTGGCGCGGGCGCGCAAGGCATCGTTTGGGGCATGTTGCACCGCCCGGCGCAGCCAAAGCTGTGCGCGGGTCCGTTTGCCATCACTGGCCAGCACCTGTGCGGTGATGAGCGCGCTCGCATAGTGCTGCGCATCGGTCTTTGCCAGCGACCAAGCGGTGTGTGCCGCTGCACGGGCAGGGCGCATGTCCCCCATATCGCGCGCGGCGCGGGCAAGGATCAAATGGGCGTTCAGGTCATTGGCATCGCGCGCAATCAGTGCTTCGGCGTATCGCCGCGCAACACCCGGTTGCTCTTGCTTGAGCGCAGTTGCCGCAAGGGCGCGCAATTCGTCGGGGCTTAGCGCTTGTTGCGCAAAGCTTGCCGTTCCGCAGCAAAGGCCAAAGGCGGCTGCCGCAAGGACACGCCGAACCGCCCGGGGCATTACTGCCGCGCTTCTCGGTAGATGGTGAAGCCGATGGTGTCGCGCACGGTGATGGACTGCGTATCGGTAGAGCTTTCTGTCACAACGATACCCACCAGCTCGCCCGCGTCGTCACCCGAAAGGATGCCGTAGTACTGGCCCGTCCCGTATTCGACCCGCTGACCTGTGTTGTTGCCAAAGGGTGTGGTGACCTCACCTGCAATCTCTCCATTCGTGTCGAGTGCATTTGGTCCGATGGAGAAAACGGTTGTCGGTATCGCCGTCAGGGAGGAGTTGTTGCCCTCATTGATCCGCGCAATCACGTTGCTGGTGATTTCGTTCCCGGCAAGGTCAAAGATGCGCTTGTTAAAGACAAAACCGTCGACAGCACCTTCATACTGGCCGGTGTCTTCGTTGAAATCGTCAAAATCAATGGCGACTTGCACGTCGGCGGTGATGAAGTCCAATCCGCCGCGCCCGTCATAGTCACGCTGACCTGCACCTTGACCATTATAGAGCGCCTGACCCGACGTGGGCAGCTGCACCTCGCCGTTACGTTCGTACACAAATCCACCAAAGCCGTAGCCCGCATAAGCGCCTGTACGAATGATCGCAAACTCCGTCTCGCCGGAACGGCTCACGCCATAGATGGCACGGTGTGTGAACTGGTTGATCGGCGCGCCGGTCAGCGAATCCGGATATTGGTCGACCGCCTCATAAACCGCATATTCGCCAAAGCTGCCAACTGCCTGACCTCGGATGTAGGGCGTGTCTTCGTTGCCATCAAACGGCAGGTTATCAACAAAGAACGTATCATCGGCCGAGTTGTATCGCACGCCTTCGGCAAAGCCGTTGCCGCTGTCACCATCACGCGCTTCCTTGCGGAAAATGCTGTTGTTGGGTTCAGGCGATGCCGTGCCCGGCGGCAGGCTCCGGTCGCTGTCAATGGTGCCGCCATCTTCGTCGGTGCCACCATTTGTCGCGTCGTTTCCAAAGGGAGCATCCCCGCTGCCGCACCCAATGAGAAACGTGCAAAGCAACAGCCCCGCTGCATTGATTTTCATGTGACCCTGCCCATCCGTAAAATTCCGCCTGACAATCCCAAGAACGGCCCGCCTTTGTCAACGGCCCGCCGGATGATATCTCCAATTAGTTTCCAATCGGTGCCTAAAACACAATACCGCATATCGCTGTTCCTGAGGTGCCTTCATCAAGATATAGTGCAGGGCGAATCCATGCCGTTTTCAAGGACGCCGCTCATGCCACTCTCCCCTGACCAACAAGCCGAAATCGACGACCTGCGCAGCCAGTCTCAGACCACCCTGCGCGCCACTGTCCCGGGGATGGAGGCGCATTTGTACAAGGCCCACGATGTGCTCGACCACGGGTTCATCCGCGTCATCGACTACATGGGCGATGATGCCGCCATCTGTCAGGCCGCGCGGGTGTCTTACGGCAAGGGCACCAAGTCCGTGCAGAACGACGAAGGCCTCATCCGCTATCTGATGCGCCACTGGCATTCGACCCCGTTTGAGATGTGCGAGATCAAGTTGCACGTGAAGCTGCCCGTCTTTGTCGCCCGCCAGTGGATCCGCCACCGCACCGCCAACGTCAACGAATACTCCGCCCGGTATTCCATCCTCGACCGTGAATTCTACATCCCCACGCCCGAGCACATCAACGCGCAAAGCGTTGTGAACAATCAGGGCAGGGGCGGCGTGCTGGAAGGCGAAGAAGCCGCCCGCGTCCTCGAAATCCTGAAATCCGATTCAACTCGGGCTTATGACAACTACGAATCCATGATCTCTCAGGACGGGCAGGACGGTCTGGCCCGAGAGCTCGCCCGCATGAACCTGCCTGCGAACATCTATACCCAGTGGTACTGGAAAGTGGACCTGCACAACCTCTTCCACTTCCTGCGCCTGCGCGCCGACAAACACGCGCAATACGAAATCAGGGTCTATGCGGAAGAGATCTGCCGCATCGTCGCCGACTGGGTTCCTGCTGCGTATGGCGCGTTTGAGGATTACCGTTTGGGTGGTGCGAACTTGTCAGAGCGCGCACTGGAGTGCGTGCGGCGCATGCTGAAGGGGGAAGAGGTGGCGCAGGAGGATAGTGGGATGTCGAAGGGGGAATGGCGGGAGTTTATGGGGGTTATTGGGTGATTGCGGGCCGTTCAGTTCGCCTCTATCTCGCGGACGGAAAAGCGACTGGAATTCTTACTGCTGAAATCATGAACTGGACTGGGCATGTTCTTGCGGCTCCTCGAACACGTTTCGAAGGTGCGCTTGCCCGAGATGAGCTTAAACGCACTGGGATCTATCTTTTGATCGGCCCCGATGACGAAGGCAGTGATCTTCTAAAGGTCTATGTAGGGGAGGGAGACGAAATTGGAAAACGTCTCTACATACACAATAAGGAGAAACAATTTTGGGAGAGGTTCATAGCTGTTACCAGCAAGGATATGAACTTAACGAAAGCACATGTACGCTACCTTGAAGGTCGGCTCCTAGCGCTCTTGAAAGATGCCAGAAGAGCAAAAATTGAAAACAAGGACATGCCTCAATTCAGCCTGCTGCCCGAAGCAGATATTGCGGACATGGAAACGTTCTTAGAGGAAATCCAATTAGTCTTGCCTGTTGTGGGTGTCGAAGTTTTTAGAAAACCGGCATCAAAGAGACCGGCACTCGATGGGAATTCTGAAAGGGCAGCCTTCGAAGTAAAATTCGAGTTAAAAAACGCAAAAGCTGGAATCATTGCTCAAGCCCGAGAGGATGCTGGCGATTTTATTGTCGAAGAGGGCTCCATTGGTGCTTTGCGTGAAGCCGTATCTTTCAATGAAAGGAATAAGTCTGCACGTGAAGGCGCAATCAAGACTGGCCAAATAGTTCGGCTAGACGAAAAGAACTTTCGTGTTGAACAGGACATTTCGTTTGGTAGCCCAAGCGCCGCGGCTGTTTTTCTTTTTGGTACCAGTAGAAATGGCCGAACTGATTGGGTCGTTCAGGGACGAGATATGAATTATGGTGCTTGGAAAGAAAGCATGATTGAGCAAGCTCTAATCTAATAACTCGGCATTATGGAGCAAACTCACCAAATATGATGATGTAAATCATTGTCTAAAGCGATTCTTGCTTCAAGCCTCTAGATTGACGTTGTTCGCCCCGATAGCATCCATGCACATCATAAAGAACGCGGCGGTGAAGCTGCCCCGGCTTATCTTGTTCGCAAGGTTGCGCTCGTTTTCATTTGCGCCGAAGGCCGCAAGCTTTTCGGCAAGCTGGGCATAAGTGATCCCGCGCCGCTTCAGTTCAGACTTCAGTATGTTCTTGGCCTTGGCCTCATAGGTTTCCGACACTGACATAGTAGAATCTCCGCAAATACATCATTTATGATGATATAACCCTTGCATGTGGTGAGTAATACACCTATATCCGATGTACAACATCACCGGATATGATATGTCACAGCATTTTCTGCTCTCGCCAGCCGCCAAAACGCTTTCACTTGTAAAGGTGATGCGCATGTCGGACGAAGAAGCCCGTGAGGCTTTCCGCAAAATCCGCTGGACCGAGACAGACGGTGAGCCGATCTGCCCCGAATGTGGTTGCGTCGATCATTACGACCTTGCAACCCGTCAGGTTTACAAGTGTAAGGCTTGCTCCAAGCAATTCAGCATCACGTCAGGGACGATCTTCGCAAGCCGCAAAATGGCTGTGCGCGACATTCTGGCGGCAATCGCGATCTTCATAAACGGTGCCAAAGGCTATAGCGCATTGCAACTGTCCCGTGATCTGGGCGTAGACTACAAGACTGCCTTTGTCCTGCTGCACAAGGTCCGCGAAAGCATAGAGATTACCCGCGATACTGGCGCACTGTCCGGCTCCGTAGAGGTCGATGGCGCTTACTTTGGCGGTTATGTAAAACCTGCCAATGAGAAGAAAGACCGCAAGGATCGTCGCAAAAAGATTCACCAGTCAGGCAAGCGTCAAAGTGTAATCGTCATGCGTGAGCGCGGTGGTCGGACCCTCACCTACGTTGCACGCACAGAAGCGGAAGGCGTGGCCTTGGTCGCTGCAAACGTCCAGCGCGGCGCAATCGTTCACGCGGATGAAGCATCACATTGGGACCGTCTGGCCGCATACTTCCCGATAAAGCGGATCAACCACCAAGAAGCATATTCCAAAGACGGTGCCTGCACCAACCAAGCCGAAAGCTTCTTTAGCCGCCTGCGCCGCGCCGAAGTTGGCACACACCACCACATCGCAGGCAAGTATCTGGGCGCATATGCGGCTGAAATGGCATCGCGTGAAGACACAAACCGTCAGGCCAACGGCACTTAGTTCACTATGGCAATCGGCGCAGTTGCTGCGGCACCTGTTTCTCGTCAGTGGGCAGGGTATTGGCAGCGTCGGGCCTAATGCTTAGCGGCTCGGCGTAGTCTTTTTGCGACTAGAGCAAACCATTCTTCGAGATCTTCGATACTGTCTTCGGACAGGTTGTCGGGATAAGTGAACGCAACCTCACCTTCAATTGCATCAAAGATCATTCGCTTGCGAGCGGGCAACTTATGTTCTTCTGGATATACTTCGGAGCGCTTGCGCTAGCGCTGTTGTTCAGTTGGGCAACGGCGGGTGACGCTACAGACTATTCCAAGTGGTATTTGAAAACACTGGCGTGTGTGACCGCCTCAGTTGGCGTCTTTGTATTCATGTGGTCAGCTCGCTTACCTTTGATGCTGCAACGTGTCGCAAGCCAGCGCAGGACGTTAGGATAGAGTGTGCAAGGCAGTCTGTCTTAACGATTGCAAAACAGGCTCTAAACAGTCATGAATCCATAACTTTAACTGGCCTGACTTTATGCGTTCATCCGTGGACTTGGTATTTTCGTTGAAAGAAGCCGCTGACATTTCAGCGCAACGTGATGCTTTTCTAAAGTCTGTATCAGAGTTTGGTTATGACACTCTGATTTTTGGAATGTTCGCTGATCCAACCCAATCTGTACCAGCCGAAGAAATGTTCTGGATCGACAATGTGCCCGAAGGCTGGATGCAGCACTACGCAGCCAATGACTACGCATCCGCTGACGTGGCAGTCGCTCATTGTCTAAAATCTGACGGTGTTCTATTGTGGCAAGACCTGTTCGATAGCATCGACGAGGGCAAGTTAGAGGAACGTAACGCAATCCTTCAAAAAGATGCCCGCGACATTGGATTGCATACAGGCTTCACCAAACCTCTCATTGGGCTAGGGGGTGCGCGGGCTGGTATGAGCTTGATTGCGCGGAACACGTTAGGGGCTGGTGAGCACCAGCGACTATTCCAAGCTAACCAACGCGAGATCGAGGCGGCTTGCGACGTGTTCTATGCGTTCTCTGATTGGCGTTCACTTGGCGCAATCAAGTACGGCCTGTCCGCGCGTGAAAAAGAGTGTTTGAAGTGGCTGGCAAGTGGCCTTGGGCACAAGCAAATCGCTGACAAGCTGGGCACGGTGCCCAAGACGATTGACAAACAGGTTTTGTCAGCACGTACCAAACTTAGAGCTCGAACGACCGCTCAAGCCGTTGCCAAGGCTGTTATGTGGTCGCTGATCGACCCTTAATATGGGGGAAATCCCCCAATTGAATTTTTTGAGTTTTTCTCGTCGTTTTCCTTCAACGTGGGAGATGAGAAATGTTCAAAAGAATTGGCGCATTGATTGCAGCCAGCCTATTGATTGGCACGACAGAAGGATACGCCGATACCGTCCAAGAAGGGGATAGATACATTAGTCTCTCCAATGACTTCGTGTACCTTGCGGTAGTTGAGCGATACTCTGGTGGCAGAAATGCTCGTGTCAGTTTGTACGGCCATGATGTGGTTTTCTTTCAATGCACCGGAAAGGCAGATTTTGTAAACGAAGTCTGGATGGACACAGATCAACTACACAGCTGTTCGTCGGCGAAGAGACTAGCAAAACAACACCGTTTAAACTCGACACTAAAAGCAATACTGGATTGCACTTGCCGTAACATGTAGCGTAAGCGTCCGTTGAACCCGACCTAACGAGGCCATGCTGTGTGCGCTAAGTGTCCATTAAAATAAGTGGACACTTAGGGGCGGGTTTATGGGTAAGCGGCGGAAGCGTCGAAGTTGGTCGGATGGCGAGAAGCGGGAGAT
>JBGCDV010000039.1:0-11781 GCA_045105735.1 Sulfitobacter sp.
CGAACGAAATGGCTTGGGCGCGATCAAGGCGGTCTCCGCCGCCTCCCTGTCGCTGCGCGGGGACGGCACCCATCTTGTCCCACTTGATGCCTGTATCGAGACCATGCGCCAGACCGGCGAAGACATGGCCGAGAAATACAAAGAAACCTCACTTGGCGGTCTCGCCGTCAACGTGCCCAACTGCTGAGCCATGGCCCCGTCCGACCCCACCGCCGACGCCCTGCACTTTCTGGAACTCACACTGACGGAGGCGCAGGCCACCGTGCGCAGCTACGACACCAAAGCGCAAATCGTCGGCATCGGCTATACGTTCGCGCTCAACATCGTTGCCCAGGTCTCTTCCGGCTTTCCTGATACCGCTGACGGCCTGATCTCAGTCCTGATCTTCTGGACGATCGTGATGGCACCACTCTTTCTCTTCGGCGCCGTCCTTTACCCCTCACGCAAAATCGCCCCCAAAATCTCCGGCACCAGTGACGCGCACCCGCGCCACCTCCTCTATGTCGAAACGTCCCGCTTCGCAGATGTGGGAGCCTTGAAATCCGCCAGCCTGCACGCCGATTGGCACGATGAGCTGTCCTTTGAAGTCCTTAAAACCTCCCGCCTGCGCGAGATCAAACGCAGCCGGTTCATCCGCGCCCTTGCCGCCACCGCGCTCTCCTTCGCGGTCTTGTGTGGTCGTGAACTCACCACGTTGCTCTGACACGCAATCGGTGATTCTGCGCGGGGTCAAGGATGCGGCACGCACCGGGCTTGCCCGGCGTGTCCTTGACGCCGGGGAGAATCACCACCCACCCTTGATGAGGTGCCTTGAGCGCAGACCTGCGGCTCAAGCACCTCTCAGCAAAAAGGGCAAATGTCACAGCCAAACGCACCACCGCGTTCTGCGAGCACAGCCGCGACCAAATGCCAAAAATCACATCGCGCGTCAGCGCGGCAATCAGATCAGGCTTGGCCTCGCACCGGCACCTCATAGCCGCGCTCTTCGGGTTCATCATCGACCAGTTCCGCAGGGAACCCCGGTGCGGTGATGTTCAGCCCCGTCGCCTCTTCCAGCCGCTCGATCATCCGGTCCGACTGCGCGCGCTCGCCATATCGTGCCTGCCCGTCGCTCAGCATCTTGATCATAAGCGGTGACAATTCCAACGCCACGCCAGCGTCATCTGCCAGCTTCTGGAAAAGACCCACATCCTTTTGCACCAGATCAAGGGTGAAGTTCACATCGCGCGATCCAGACAGGATCAACTGGCTCTCGGTTTCATGCACAAAAGAATTGCCCGACGAGGCCGCAATTGCCTCATAGGTCACGCCAAGGTCCATGCCCGCGGCCTTCATCACCGTAAGCGCTTCACACAAAGACAGCAGATTCATCGTGGCCAGATAATTCGTCATGACCTTGAGCGTACTCGACGTGCCTACATCCCCCACATGCAAGATGCGCCGCCCCATATGTGTGAGCACCGGCAGAACACGATCAAACGTCGCACGGGTGCAGCCCGCATAGATGGAGATGTTACCCGTGTCCGCCCGGTGGCACCCGCCCGAGACCGGACAATCCACCGCTTCACCCCCTTTGGCGATGATCTGCGTTGCGTGTTCCTTGATCTGTTCTGCGTCCGTCGTTGACATCTCCATCCAGATTTTACCCGGCCCCACAAACGGCAACATCTCGACCATCACAGCGGCGCAGGCCGCCGGGCTTGGCAAGCAGGTGATCACCGCATCACAGCTTTGCATCAGATCCGCCGCCGATTGCCCCGCACGCGCGCCCCGTGCCGCGAAATCTGCGACAAACGCAGCGTTCAGATCAAACACCGCCAGATCAACGCCGTTGCGCAGCAAGGACCCCGCCAGCTTGCCGCCCACATTGCCCAGACCAATGAACCCAACTTTCATACCGCTCTCCTTTTGCGCTTTGGGCCATCAGCACGTTGCATCCGCGACCTGTCGCGCCCAGATGCGACCTGAAAAACGGCAAGACGGAATTCTTTGCGCGCACCCGCGTTTGACGAACAGAGCCTTTGACATTCAAGACCGCCCGCGTTCAACTCTGCCCATGGCCTACCCCTCCAATCACCCCGCCCGACGTGACGACGACGCTGCCGCTGGCATTGATGTCACCGAAGACTTTGAGCGGTTCACCCAGCGCAACGACATCTTCACCCGCGCGTTTTGGGATGACCGCATCCGGTCCAAGCACTCGGACGCGTTTTTTGCCTCCTACCGGATGGAGGCGACACCGCGCCGGGGCGACGGGTTCACGCAAAAGGACTTTGCGCTGAGAAACGCCAGTTGGCTGATCTCTGACCTGATCTCGGACCGGGGCGGTGAGAGAGGCGAGCGCGAAGGGTTTCAGGCCGCGATCAAGAACGACACGCCCGTGGCCCCCGTCCAGCAAGACGTCGACGACCCCGCCAAGATGGCGCAAGAGGTCAAACGCATC
Organism: Sulfitobacter sp.; assembly: GCA_045105735.1. GTDB lineage: Bacteria > Pseudomonadota > Alphaproteobacteria > Rhodobacterales > Rhodobacteraceae > Sulfitobacter. The sequence continues at coordinate 2,444 of JBGCDV010000039.1, forward strand.
GCGAAATTCTTTGGGGCGGACCTGTGTGGCATCACGGATATGGACGACCGCTGGCTCTATGCCACCCGCGTCGACACCCGCGACATGTCAGACGCGCCCAATGACCTGCCAGCCGGCATGACGTCGGTCATCGTGATGGGCCACCAGATGGAAGAGGAGTTGGTCGCGACCTACCCCTCAGCCCTTGCCGGGGCTGCAACAGGGCGCGAATACAGCCATGAGGCGGCGATTGTGATGCAGATGGCCGCCTACATCCGCAATCTCGGCTATGAGGCCACGGCGAGCATGAACGACACCGGCCTTGTGATCCCTTATGCGGTTAAGGCGGGGCTGGGCGAATACGCGCGCAACCAGATGGTGATCACACCAGAGTTTGGCCCCCGGCTGCGGTTCTCCAAAATCTTCACCAACTTGCCCTTAACCCACGACAAAGCGGCACCCCTTGGCGTACGCGCCTTTTGCGACATTTGCACCAAATGCGCCGATGCCTGCCCGGTCAAAGCGCTGCCCTTTGGCCCGCCGGAGGTGGGCGGCAGCAACGTCTCCGCCATCAGAGGCGTGCGCAAATGGACGTCAGACGCGGAGAAATGTTTCAGCTTCTGGGCCAAAATGTCATCGGATTGCGCGATCTGCATGCGTGTCTGCCCGTTCAACCGCGATTTCAGCACATGGCCGCACAAACTGTGGCTCCGGCTGGCGCTGTCGCCTGCACGCAAACTTGCACTTTGGCTCGACCGCAAACGTGGCGTGCGCAAGAAACCTTCGGATTGGTGGGGCAAACCATCGTGACAGGCGGCCTCAGCCACATGACCTTTATCGTCAAAGACCTTGATCGCATGGAAGAAATCCTCACTCAGGTCTTCAACGCAAAAAAGGTTTATGACAGCGGCGAGGATACGTTTTCGCTGTCCAAAGAGCGGTTCTTTGACATCGGCGGCGTCTGGGTCGCGACCATGGAAGGCGATCCCCTGCCCGAGCGCAGTTATAACCACGTCGCGTTTGAGATGGGGCCGGATGACTATGACGACCGGCTGGCCCGGATAGAGGCGCTGGGGCTGGAGGTACGCGAAGGCCGCACAAGGGTCGAAGGAGAAGGCCACTCCATCTACTTTTATGACGATGACAATCACATGTTTGAACTGCACTCCGGCACGTTGCAAGAACGGCTGATCCGTTATGCCAAAGGCCGATGACCGCCCCTTTGTGCAATGACGCACAGAGGCCGTGACCCCGCGACCCATTGGCAGCATCCACCCCAGCCCTTACCTGCACCCTGACGCAATCAAAGGAGGCACCCCATGTCCCTCAGACCCACGCTTGAGACTCGCCGCGCTGTGCCAACGATGGAGGGTGCAGGCGTCAAACTGCATCGCGCCTTCGGCTTTCAAGACCCATCCGAGTTGGACCCTTTCCTGCTCTTTGATGACTTCCGCAATGAACGCCCGGAGGATTTTGAAAAAGGGTTCCCCTGGCATCCGCATCGCGGCATTGAAACCATCACCTATGTGCTCAAAGGCACCGTGGATCATGCGGATTCACTCGGCAACAATGGCTCTCTTGGGGCCGGTGATGTGCAGTGGATGACCGCCGGGCGCGGCATCCTGCATCAGGAAATGCCGCACGGGAATGCGACCGGTCAAATGCACGGCTTTCAGCTGTGGGGCAATCTGCCGGGTGATCAAAAGATGACCGCCCCACGCTATCAGGATGTGACCAGCGCCGATATTCCTGAGGTGACGGATGATGACGGCACCCATGTGCGTGTGATCACGGGGGAGTTCTGGGGAAAGGCTGGCCCGGTTGATGGCATCGCCGCTGATCCGCAATACCTCGACATCACGGTGCCTGCTGGTGTGAAAAAGACCTTTCGCATTGACACCTACCGCCGGGCCTTCGCCTATGTGTTTGAGGGGGCCGGAGCCTTTGCCGATGCGTCGCAACCCAGCGGCGTGCTGCTGGAAAAGGAAGTCGCAGGCCGGGAAGTCAACATCCGCGATCTTTCAGGTGATCGGACGCTGATCCGCTTTGGCACAGGCGATGAGGTCACGGTGCAGGCAGGCCCCGAGGGCATGCGTTTCCTGCTGATCTCGGGCGCGCCGATTGAAGAGCCCGTCGCATGGCATGGCCCCATCGTGATGAACACCCAGGCCGAGTTGCAGCAAGCCTTTGTCGAGTTGCGCAATGGCACGTTCATCCAGCCTGCGCATTGAGAACGGCGTTGCGGTGCCCGCCGAACGCACCAGCCACCGGGCATTAACCTCGCCCGACTAAAACCCAGACCGTTGCAACACCGCCCCTTGGCCTGACACGCCGGGGGCACATCGGAAAGTGAGGTCCCGCTTCGGGGCCATCTCTGAACCGTTCAGACATGCAGGGAAACCTGTCTCCTGTTCTCCGAAACCTTGGCGGCGCCGCCCTTTTTCAGACGTTTTGCGAACCATCCCAAAACAAGCCATCCTGCCGCGCATCCTTTGCGCGTGCGGGCCATTGGCTCATGCGGCACCCACCGCCTTGCGCACCATATCCCAATATTGCGCCACGACCTCATCCAAAGAAAGCCGTCCACCTTCACGGAACCACGTGTTCACGCCTGTAAGCATCGCGATGATCGCAAGTGTCACAATCTTAGTATCCGCCACATCAACCACACCCGACTGCACCCCGTCGATCAGGATCGCCTCAAGCCGGTCCTCATATTGCCGCCGCAGCGCTTCGATCTGGGCAAAGTTTTCATCACTGAGGTTGCGCAGTTCCATATACGCGATGAAAACCTCATCGGGGCGGTCTGCGTGAAAGCGAATGTGAAACTCGACAAACCGCTTCAGGCGGGCCATCGCATCGCCCTGCCCCACGACCTCTGCTGCGGCCAGCAATTCCTCAAGATGCACGCGCATCAGATCCGAAAGCAGAGATTGCTTGTCGGGCGTGTAGTTATAGAGTGCCCCCGCCTGCACACCCACCTCTGCCGCAATCGCACGCATGGACACCGCCGCATACCCGCGTTGCGCAAAAAGCTGGCGCGCGGCGTCGCGCACGCGGGGGCCGGTGATGTCGGCGTGTGATCCTGCAGTTCTTGCCATGAGGAGACGTTAATGAACATCTGTTCAAATGCAAAGCCCGCTTGCGTGCGCTCCCCCTGATGGTGCATCAATCGGGTATGAAACGTCTTCGTCCCTTTTGGCTGTTGCCTGTGATCACTGTGGCCCTTGTGGCCTGCACCCAGTTTCCGGCGCTTGAGCATACAAGGACCGATGATCTGGAGGCGGCAGACTATCCTGCGCTTGTGCCGATTGAGCCGATCCTTGCCGCCAACGCCGGGCCCGCGCCTGATCCGGTTGAGACCGAAAACACGCTGAATGCCCGGCTTGCCGGTCTCAGAGCACGGGCCGACCGGATGCGCGGCGCGGTCCTGAGCGGGCCAGAGAAGCAACGGCTTGAGCAAGGTCTGCGCTGATGGTGCAGGCTGGCAAGGCCACTGCTGATATGGCCTTTGTCCCCCATTCCATTTGCCGCGTTGCATGGACTTACGGAACCCGGTAAAGCCCGGCGAAACCCCTGATGAAAGGTCTGCCTCATGTCTGATCCCTTGCGCCTTGGAATTGCTGGTCTTGGCACCGTGGGTGTCGGCGTGCTGCGTATCATTCGCACCCAGGCCGAAGTGTTGGAGGCCCGCACGGGCCGGCAGGTCACGATCTCGGCTGTCTCCGCGCGCTCCAAGGGAAAGGACCGCGGCGTTTCGCTCAGTGACTACGCGTGGGAAGACGACCCAGTTGCCCTTGCCACACGTGACGATGTGGACGTTTTTGTCGAATTGATGGGCGGTGAGGATGGCCCGGCCAAAGCCGCCACTGAGGCCGCACTAAAAGCGGGCAAGGATGTTGTGACCGCCAACAAGGCAATGCTGGCCATCCATGGCCAGCCGCTTGCGGAATTGGCCGAAGCGCAAGACCGCGTGATCCGGTATGAGGCAGCAGTTGCGGGCGGCATCCCTGTGGTCAAAACCCTGATGGAAGGGCTTGCGGGCAATGCGATCACCCGTGTGATGGGCGTCATGAACGGCTCGTGCAACTACGTCCTGACCCGGATGGAGGATTCCGGGGCCAGCTATCAGGAGATTTTCGCCGAAGCGGACGGGCTTGGCTATCTTGAGGCTGATCCGCAGCTTGACGTGGGCGGCATTGACGCGGCCCACAAGCTGGCAATCCTGAGCGCCATCGCATTCGGCACGCGCGTTGATTTTGACGGCATCCAGCTTGAGGGGATCGAGCGGGTCAGCATCGAAGACATCCGCGCCGCTGCCGACATGGGCTACAAGATCAAACTGCTGGGTGTGGCGCAAATGACGGGCCGCGGGCTGGAGCAACGTATGCAGCCCTGTCTGGTGCCGCAAACCTCACCACTGGGACAACTGGAAGGCGGCACCAACATGGTGATGCTCGAAGGGGACGCGGTGGGTCAGATCGTGATGCGCGGAGCGGGTGCAGGCGAAGGGCCGACAGCCTCCGCCGTGATGGCGGATGTCTGCGACATTGCGCGGGGCGTGCGCGGCGCGGTCTTTGGTCAGCCTGCAAGCGGTTTGCAGACTGCAACTGCCGCTCAGTCGCAACTGCCCGCCCCCTATTACCTGCGCATGGCGCTGGTCGACAAACCCGGCGCGCTGGCCAAGATCGCCACAGTGCTGGGGGAGGCTGGCGTGAGCATCAACCGGATGCGCCAGTATGACCACGACAGCACATCGGCCCCTGTTTTGATCGTGACGCACAAAACCACGCAAGCCGCATTAGACACCGCATTGACCGCGATGGACGGCACCGGCGTGCTGGCGGGCGCACCCGTCGCACTGAGGATCGAAGAGGTCTAGGGGCAGGATTGCACGAGCTGGTCAGCTTTGCGCGATTTAAGGTCAGAACCCCGATTAACCCTATAAGGTCGCTGCGCCTTTCGAGAAAAACGTGACGCGCACAAAGCTGCCGGTACTGGGCTCTCACCAAATGCCGGGAAATGGCTCTTTGCTATGATGGACCTCACACCCATGGCAGGGAGCAGCCCTTGGCTCAAGACGCCCGCCTCGGGAATTGGGGGGCGAAAACACGTCCTTCGGGTCTTCGAAAGTCCCTGTAGTATCAGATTTCAAAGGTGATTGTGCCGCCACAAATTGTAGCGATTGGGCGCGCCCTCCCGAGATCTCTGGGCGGCATCGCTTCCAGATCGTGATCCATCACAACGATATCCGCCATCATGCCGACACGCAGCCGTCCTCTGCGATGTTCACTGAATTCGGCCCATGCGTTGTCTCGGGTGTAAGAGGCCAATGAGGCTCGCAGGTCCTGTCGATGGTCGGGCCAGATTGCGGGCAGTTCTGCTCCGGCAACGGCACCTTGGATGGTCAGCATCACATCAACAGGAACCACCGGCCAATCCGTTGAAAACAGCATCTTTGCGCCTGTGTTGCGGATCGCGGCCCAGGCAAAGGCATGCTCAATCTGTGAGGCATGCAAAAGGTCGTCAGGGTCATAGGCGGGCAGAAAGAACCCGCCGCGCGGGGCATGCAAAGGCTGTATGGAGGCGACGGCCCCCAATGCCGCAATGCGGGGGATGTCATCGGGATGACGCGTCTCAATATGTTCAATGCGGTGGCGGCTGTCACGCACCCCGTTGACGGCTTGCACATGCGCATAGCCGTCCAGCGTTTGGCGCACAGCCGCATCGCCAACGGCATGGACCGCGATGCGAAGCCCCATTGCGTCGGCTCGCTCACAGGCTGCGTTGAAATGATCGGGGGAAAACAGCGGCTCGCCGCGCGTTGTCGTGCCGGGATAGGGCTCAAGCATGTAGGCAGTGCGGCTGTCTATGACGCCGTCCATGAACATCTTCACGCAGCCAGACCAAAGCATGTCAGAGTTGTATTTCGCCTGCATTTCGGAAGCTTCTGACAAACGGTCCAGCGGATCGGTGGGTTTGAGGTGCATCGGCACTTCGGTGCGGCACAGCAGTTGGCCTTCTCCGTTAAGCTCCTCCAGCAGTTCCAACTGGTAAAAGTTCCCATCCATGTTGTGCAGTCCGGTGATCCCATGTCTGGCGCAATGGGCAAGGCCCTTGGCAAGCACGGATTTATCCAAAACGCGCTCCTGCAGCGTCGGCTTCGGCATGGGGTCTTTGCCCGTGACATATCCCGCTTGGTCCCGCCCACCGAGCGCGGTGAGCGCGACGACAGGGCCAAAGGCGTCAGGCTCCAGTAATTCTCCGCTGGCGCGCCCATCCTCGCCCATCACAACCTCTGCGCCATTCGGCATCGCCCGCCCGTCTAGAAGACCTGCAAGCGCAAGCGCCTTGGTGTTGGCCCAGGCCGTGTGGTTATCCGCCGCCAGTGCGACAAAGGGGCGGTCGGGGAGTGCGATGTCCAGATCGTGCCGGGTGGCCGCGCGGTCTCCCATCGCGTCATATTCAAAGGCGGAGGCGAACAGGACCGCCTCATTCGGTCGCGCGGCGGCATAGGGTCTGATTGCAGCGGCCAGTGCTTCGTGCCCGCGCACGTCTTTCAGGTTCAGTCGGTCTAACTCGGCACCACCGGCGAACAGATGCACGTGGCTGTCGATGAAGCCGGGCAGAACCGTTCCCCCTTGGGCATCAATCACGCGGGCGGTGCCGGCAACATCGCGAATTTCGGCGTTCGTGCCGACCGCAACAATGATGCCGTCCTTGATGGCAAGTGCTTGGACGTCCGGGCCATCAAACGTGATGGCTTTTGCATTCACAATTTCATGGTCGGTCATGGCGATGCGTCTTTCTGGCGTTGGGATTGGGGCGTGGCGCGCAATGTTCGGCCTACTTCAGAACTGCGCCTGCAGATTCGCGGCGAGCAATAGTTTGGTATAATCGGGCTGAGGGGCGCGCACGATCTCTTCTGTATGACCTATCTCGACAATCTGGCCTTGATACATGATCGCGGTTCTATCCGCCAAATGACGCACCACATGCAGGTTATGGGTGATGATCAGGATCGACAGCTGCATTGTTTCGCGCAAGGACGCCAACAGGTTAAAGACTTCGCCCTGAATGGACACATCCAGACCCGCAGTGGGTTCATCCGCGATCACCAGCTTTGGGTTCAAAGCCAAGGCACGCGCCACCCCAACCCGGCGGGCCTGGCCGCCGGATAGTTCGTGCGGATAGCGTTTGGCAAAGTCCTCTGTCAGGCCGACCAATGCCAACAGGCGTTTGGCTTCTTTGCCCAAATCAAGCCCCGAAGCCGTGCCAGAAATCACATGCGGTTCCACGATAGCCGCCCCTACTGTGGTGCGCGGGCTGAGACTGCCGATGGGGTCCTGCATCATCATGGACATGCGGTTACGCGCAGCGCGCATCGCCTCGGGGGGGGCTTGCAGCAGATCGGCACCTTCAAATTGGATTTCCCCGGATTGGGCGGCCACGAGCCGAAATACCGCACGCGCCAAAGTGGATTTCCCGGACCCGCTTTCGCCCACCAGCGCCAGGGTTTCGCCCGTGGCAATCTCTAGCGTTGCATCTTTCACGGCATCGACACGGCGGGCCCGCCGCCCGGTCAGCACGTCAACCAATCCACGCGGCTTGGTAAATGCCACATTCAACCCCTTGATGGACAGAACCGGATCTTGGGTTTTGTCGATGCGTTTGATGTCCAACGCAGGGTCCGCCGTGCGTTTGATCGACAGGTCAGACATCACCGGCAGACGGCGGCATTTCTCGGGAATGCGCGCAGGATCACAGCTGAGCAGACTTCGGGTATAGCTGTCTTTTGGGTTGGAAAAGACCTCTCGCACCGATCCCTGTTCGCGGACTTCGCCCTTATACATCACGGTTACATCGTCACACAGCGCCTCCACCACGGTCAGGTGATGGGTCACAAACAACATCGCGCAACCGATATCAGCTTGCAGCTCCTTGAGCAGTTTCACGATTTGCACTTCGAGCGTTGCATCCAAGGCCGTCGTGGCCTCATCTGCGATCAGCAACTTGGGGCGCGCCATGATGGCCATGGCAATGCAGATCCGCTGCTTTTGACCGCCCGACAATTCATGTGGATACATGTTCAGCCGCGCTTCGGGGTTGGGCATGCGGACTTGCTCCAATGCATGCAGGGCACGCTGCCGTTTGGCGGCAGTGGTGTCGTTGCTCCAATGCTGGATATCGATCATTTGATCGCCGATGCGCAAAGAGGGATTGAGCGCGCTCATAGGGTCTTGCGAGACATAGGACACTTCTCGCCCCCGCAGGGCCTGCCAATGATCCGGGCTGAAGTCTTGCAGGTCACGCCCATCAAAAGACAACGTGCCGTCTGTGATCTGCGCCGCATGTGGCAACAGGCCGATGATCGCATTGGCCAAGGTCGATTTGCCGCTACCGCTCTCTCCAACAAGCCCCATGATCTGCCCATGATGTATGGACATGTTCGCAGATTTCACCGCACGGACCGCACCAAAGCTGATGCCGAGGTCGCATATGTCGACAAGAGGCTGTGGCGCGCGCACGTCTTACTTCCTCAGCTTTGGATCAAGGATGTCGCGCAGGCGTTCCCCGAGCGAGGTGAAGGCAACTGTTGTCAGGATGAGCGGCAGCCCCCCGGCAAACACGATCCACGAGGTGTTGCGGATAAACGTAAACCCATCGTTCAGAATGCCCCCCCAGCGGGGTGTTGGCGGTCGCACACCGAGACCCAGAAAGCTCAAGCCTGCCTCAACACCAATCACCAGTGGCACATCCATGCTGGCCACGATCAGCACCGGGCCAATCACGTTGGGCAGCATGTGCAGCCGCAGGATACGCGGCAAGCTGGCCCCCATGGCGCGCTGTGCTTCGATGAATTCTGCATTGCGCAGGGACAAGACCTGAGTGCGCACCAGCCGCGCATAGGACGGAAACGTCGAGACAACCACAATGGCGACAATGGAATTCACGCTCGGCCCGAACAACGCCACAACAGTCAGCGCGAACATGATACCGGGAAACGAGCGCACGGTGTCAAACACCAGCAACAGCGCCCAATCGACCCAGCGGTTAGTGAAGGCCGCCAGCATCCCCAGCACGGTGCCAATCACCAAAGCAATCGAAACGGCGGTAATCGCAAGATAGAGCGCGACCTTGGTGCCTACAATCAAACGCGACAGAACATCCCGCCCCAGTTGATCTGTGCCAAGCCAATGATCCCACGAAGGCCCCGCCTGAGCCTCCCCCTTTGAAGTGGTCCGCCCCTATAGTTAGGAAAGCGGAGGACCAGAGATGGCCATTAAGAGACCCAAGCCCGAAGAGATTGTCGTGAAGTTGCGGCAGGTTGAAGTTCTGATGGGGCAAGGCATGCCTCG
>JBGCDV010000040.1:0-17329 GCA_045105735.1 Sulfitobacter sp.
TCTATCTTATGTTAATAAAGAAGGAGTGTATGCCGAGGGGATACACCCCCTTCGATTGCTTCGGTTTGGGCAGGGGGTCAACCGGGCAATTGGCGTGATCTCTATTGCCTTGGGGGTCAAGTGCGCCCTTGATGCCACCACCGACTTCGCGCTGAACCGTCAGCGGTAAACCAGAACTTCAGCCACTGAGACGCAATTCATTTCCCAGTCTAAACAGAAAGCAACAAACCATGGCACAGAGCTTTAACCCACCCAACATCTGGAAGCCTTTTGGTGCATTTTCCCAAGCTGTCGCTGCGGGGTCAGGGCAAACCCTGTATCTCAAAGGTCAGGTCGCGCTCGACCCCGAGGATAACGTGGTCGGTGAAGGGGATATGAACACGCAGGTGTCGCAAGTGCTCGAGAATGTCGCGGCCATCCTTGCTGCGGCAGGCGGAAGGATGAGCGATATCGTTTCAATCCAGCAATTCACCACAGATATTCAGGCCTTCATGCAATGCGGTGACATTCGCGCGACCTATTTCAACGCACCTTTTCCGGTCACGACAACTCTGGAGGTCTCATCACTCTATGACCCCAGATTGCTTATCGAAATCACCTGTATTGCAGAGATACCTTTCGACCGTTTCGCGTGTCCCAAAGATGCTGTTGAAATGCATCGGGAACCTTAAGAGATAAAAAGGTCGCTACGATTCAGGCCGCGTCAGGGCCAACCCACCACCGGCACCAACAAACAACCCAACGGTCAACCTGTGCCGTCGTCTCCCAACCCGCATCACGCGCATTGCGCAACAGCTGGTCTCGGAATTGCTGCTTTTTGCGGAGCGCACTCTGGTAGAACGCCTGCGGGACCGTCTGGTGAAAGTGCCCTCAACGGGGTCAGAACACAAAGTCTTCTTCCTCAAGCGCTTCATCCGAGTAGATGGACACGGCGCTGTCTTCGGTCACTTGCAGGGTCGTCACGCCGTTGGAAAAGGTCAGGGCTGCCATCAATTCTCCGGGGTCTGCAAACAGCGATCCAAGGGCGGTGACGTCGATTTGGTCAGCGTCCTCGTTCTGGCCAAAGTCGGTGATCTGCAGCGCGCCTGCGTCTGCGGTCACGGAAAACACATCGTTGCCTGCGCCGCCGGTGACTGTGTCGTCGCCTGCACCCCCGCTCAGGACATCGTCACCGTCGCCGCCGTGCAGCAGGTTGTCCTCTGCGTCACCAACAAGCGTGTCATCGCCGCTGCCTCCAAGGACGTTCTCTATCCCCGTGAGGCTGTTGCCATATTGGTCCGATTCCGCAGAAAGATCGACGTTGAAATTGAAGCCGCTGACGGTTGAGTTTGCGATGTCGTAGGTGTCATTGCCAGAACCGCCGATAAAGACGTCCCCTGTGCCGTCGTCAAATCCCGCCAAAAGCGTGTCCTCGCCCGCGCCCCCGTCGAGGGTGTCTTTGCCGCCCAGCCCGTCGAGGATGTCATTGCCTGCGCCGCCGATCAGCTCATTTTCTCCAGCGTCGCCTGTCAGAACCAGATCGGCTGTCGCATCCGGATCTGTCGGCACTTCGGGGTCTGTTGGTTCTTCGGGATCAATCGGGGTTACATCCTCACCCAGCCATTCCTCAATTTCAGTCGTGAGGCTGCCATCAAGATCCTCTACCGGGATTTGCGTAGGCAAATCGGCTGCAAATGATGAGAAATTCGGCAACCAGTGGCCGGGTGCAATGCTCGCACCCATCTCATCAGCATACGTTTCGGTCCATTCTGACACGTTAGAATAGGCTTCATAGAACGCCGGGTTTTCCGTTTCGGCAAACATCGCCCAATAGCCATAGGCCGACGAAATTGCGATGCCCGCGGAATGAGAGAACCCAATCCCTGCGTCCAATCGTCCGCCTTCCGTGTCCAACAGTTGATCCAATGATCCATCTGTCACACTTGCAAGCATCTGGTCATGGATATCTTGGAACAACGCCGTGTCCGTTTCCCCTGCAACCACATGGGCATACCCGGACAGTGAAAGCGCGGAAAAGAAGTCTCCAGCGGCGATCGAGGTATCACCCGTTACGTTTGTATCTGCCTGAATTTGTTGAAACATTTGCAAATACTGCGCTTCTGCATCGGTATCGCCTTGATGTTGGGCATATTGGATCAAGTTCGCGATTTTCCAGTTTGCATCATTATAGGACCCTGCCCCATTGTCAGAGTAACCCCCCGCAATCTGTTGTGTCAGGTTCGCCTCAAGCTCAGCGGCAAAATGTTCGCCAGCAGGGGCCAAATTGTCTATCCCGTTGTCTTGCAGGCGGGTGTCCAATTTTAGCAACCACGCCCAGCCATAGGGGTCGTTAAAGTTTAGGTTGATCTCACCCTGCACGTCCTCGGCTGAGAAACGTGCGTCAGCAAAGGCTTGTAACCCGGCCTGATCGCCATTGGCTTCAAAGGCCGCAACATTGGCCAGATGCCCATGCACGCTGGAATGCCAGTCAATCGACCCATCAAAAATGGGCGCGCTGGCGTTGCCTTGCTCGTCGATATAGCGATCCGCAGCTGAATCAAATGTGTTCAGCAAATCTGTGTCGACCTCACCGTTCAAATAGGGTGCCACTTCAATAGGTTCCTCAGGGTCGACGGGCTCTTCCGGATCGACAGGTTCCTCGGGATCAACGGGCCCCTCGCCTGCGACTTGCCAAACTGCGCTCGTTTCACTGACAACCAATTCAATATCTTGCTGGCTGAATTCAACGCCATCTGCATCGGTGCCGATGACGGATACTTCATAGTTGTGATCGCGGTCCATGTCCCAGACCTCATCGTAGTTGGGCGTGAACCAGTTCTGATAGGAAACATCGCCGCTTTCGGGGTCGATCACAAACACACCGGCGTCCGGACCGGCCAGCGCATAGGACACGCCATCGACGTCAGCCCCGGCAAAGCTGTCGTTCGCGTCCGGCTCATCCACAGGATCGGTGTCGTCCTCTTCTTGAGGGTCTTCTCCGGGCACGGCCTCTTGCCAGATTGCATCGGTTTCACTGACGACCAGTTCGATGTCCTGGCGGCTGGCTTCTTCTCCGGCTGCGTTTGTCCCGACAACGGAGACCTCATAGATGTGATCGCGGTCTGCATCCCAGACCTCGTCGTAGTTGGGCGTGAACCAGTTTTGATAGGAGACATCGCCGGTATCGGGGTCGATCACAAAGATCGCAGCATCATCACCCGCCAGTGCATAGGACACGCCATCGGCGTTTTCACCCGGAAAGGTTTCCTGCGCCGGATCATCGGGGCCGGTATCGCCCCCTGTTCCGTCGCCCTCGCCCGTATCCTCATCGTCGGGCATGTCTTCAACCTCAGCACCGCGCCAGACCGCATCGGTTTCGCTCACGACAAGCTCAAGGTCATCGCGGCTGACTTGCGTCCCGGCGGTGTCCGTTCCGATGACGGATACTTCGTAGATGTGGTCACGGTCCATGTCCCAGACTTCATCATAGTTGGGCGTAAACCAGTTCTGATAAGACAGATCACCCGTCGCGGCATCCACCGCAAAGACCGCAGCATCGGCCCCTGCAAGCGTATAGACCGTGCCATCACCGCCCATGTCGGGGTCTGTGGTATCCTCGCCATCGGTGTCGTCTCCGGTGCCGCCGTCCACGGTGTCGTCCCCTGCCCCACCGTCGAGCGTTTCCTCGCCGATCATCTCGCCGCTGTTGGCATCGCGCCAGGACACACCGGTTTGTGTGACCACAAGTTCTAGGTCGCTGCGCTCAAGCGCATCGCCTTCGGCGTCTCTTTCAACGACAGAAACTTCATAGATGCGGTCCCCGTTGGTGTCCCAGACCTGGCTATACTGCGGCGTAAACCAATCGATATAGCTGAGCGTGCCATTGTCGGGATCAACCACAAAGTAGCCCGCGTCGGGCCCCTCAAGCACAAAGGTGTCAGGGCTGGTGTCCTCGGTGTCGTCGCCCGTATCGGTATCCTCGTCCGGGTCGCCGCCGAACGTTGCGGGGCCTTCGCCGGTGTCGGTGCCTGTCAACGTGCCCGAAAGCCCGAGGTCCTCAGCGCTCAGCGGTGTGGCGTGCTGGATGGTGACCACCAGCGTGCCGCCCGTGACGTCCAGGTTCAAGGTGCTCTGATAGGGACCAAATGTCATCTCAGCGGATACAGCCTCGGGCGTGTCATATCCCGGAACGGCGGACAGATCGATCAGGTCTGCCGCGTCATTGGCCCCGAAATCTGTGATCAGCAGGCTGCCGGGGATGTCTTGTATCATGAACACATCATCGCCGTCGCCGCCTGAGACGGTATCTTGATCACCGCCGCCGGAAAGGATGTCGTTGCCGCGCCCGCCAGAGAGGATGTCATTGCCGCTGCCGCCCAACAGAGTGTCATCACCAACGCCGGCCGACATTGTGTCGTTGCCTGATCCGCCTTCGGCATAGAAGGACGACCCGGCAAATCCGCCATCAACGATATCATTACCTGCGTCCATGAAGATGCGGTCGGAATCCTCAAACGTGCCGATAAACGCCAGATCGTTGCCCGCCCCTGCGTGGATTTCATCGTTGCCCTGGCTGCCCGCCAGCGTGTCATTGCCCGCCCCGCCATAAACCGTATCGGTGCCGATGCTGCCGATAAGATGGTCATCGCCTTCGCGGCCATAAATCAGGTCATCGCCGTCGCGGCCAAAAACATGATCGTTGCCCGCGCCCGTGTCGATCACATCGTTGCCATAGAGACCTTCGATCTCATCATCGCCATCGCCGCCTTCGAGGGTGTCGTCGCCGTAGCCCCCGCGCAGGGTGTCGTCACCGTCGCCGCCAAAAAGTGAATCGTCGCCCAAATCGCCCACAAGACTGTCATCGCCCCCAAGGCCGATCAGTGTATCGGCACCGTCCGTGCCTTGAAGGGTTTCCCCGTTTTCGGTTCCGGTAACGGGTCCGTCTGGGTCAACTGGCATGTTCGGTCCTCGGGCAGTGAGAGTTATCTATCTTCGGGTTGGAAGACTGCCCTTGGCTTAGCATGCGACGGGTTCAGGCGGCTGTTTTTTGCGAATTTATGGTGAATTTGACCGGTTTTGCCACAATTGGCGGTTTTGAATGCAGACAATGCGACAGGGCGTCTCAATCTGTCCTTGAAACGAACACAATGCGAATTGGCCCCATTGATTCGTTTGGCCTAGGTCGGGACGTCAACAAATCCCTTACGATCCCGGCGATGGTCGCGCGGCAACCGCACGATGAAGGACGTGCCATTGCCCAGCTCGGATTGCAAACTGATCTCCCCTCCGTGGTTGGCAACAACGCGGCGGCACATGGTCAGGCCAAGGCCCGTGCCTTTCACTTCCGTGTTGGGATGGAGCCGTTTGAAGATGTCAAAGACCCGCGACTGGTGCTGCGGCGCGATGCCAATCCCATTGTCGGTAAAAGTAAGCTGGATGGTTTTGGGGTCGAGGTTTTCACAAGAAATGCGGATTTTGGGGCGACGACCCTCTGCCCCGTATTTCATGCTGTTTTCGATCAGGTTCTTGAAAAGCGACGTCAGTTGCCCCCGATTTCCCACAATCCCGGGAAGCGGTTCCACATGCAGTTCGGTGCCAGACTTTATGATGCTTTCCTGAAGCGCCTGCGTGACATCTGACGCAACTTCCGCGAGGGAGCATTGCTCCATTATGTAGGTTTCATCCATCAAACCAGTGTACATCAGCACGTTTGAAACAACTTCCAGCATGTGGCGCGTTGTCTGTTCCGCCGCTCCCATGAGGAGTTTTTGTTCCTCGTTCAGGTTCCCCTCATCCGCGTCGATGATCTCTTCCAGAAGCATTTTGATCGTGTTTGCCGGGGCCTTGAGATCGTGTGACATGCTATAGGAGAAATCTCTGAGCTCGGCATTCGCAAGCTCAGCAGCTTCGACAGAGGTTCTCGCGTCGAGTTCTGCTTGTTTCGTTGCGGTCAGATCGTTGTGTGCGCCCAACATGCGTATGGGGTTGCCAGCCGCATCGCGAATGGCAATGCCACGGCAGCGCACCCAAACGGTTGATCCATCCACATGACGGTATCGGACCGTTTGATCGTAGGGATGACTCGGATCGTCACAGTGTTTTTGAAAATTCTCGAGCGCGACCGCCAGATCGTCTTCAAATATCATATCCTGCCACTCTGCCGGATCATGCCGTTTGGTGCTGGGGTCGATGCCGAACAAGCGCCACATCTCAGGGCTCATCCATTCTTGCTCAGGGTGCTCCAGATCCCAGTACCACACACCATCCAGCGACCCCTGCTGAACGAAGGCCCATATCGCGCTATCGGTGCGAAACAGCTCATCAAGCTCAGCTTTCAGATAGTGGGTTTCTTTCTCTTGCATCTATTGCGTCTCCCAACACTCAGACATCATGCCGCTGCGGATATTTTTACGCAGACCGCCCATTACTTTCCTTACAGAATCTAAGGCTCAGCAGTCTGTCACGCAATTATAAGTTGTGGGAGAGAACATTTGCCAGCTTTTTTGGCACGATGGCAGCGGCACGCCGACAGGCCCTTGCGGAAAAAGCGCTGCGCAAGGTGTGATCGCAGTCAAAGGGCCGCGCAGTGCTGTCAGACAGGTGAAATCCCGTGGACGCTTTAGGCGCTGTCAGCGCCGGACATATCCGCATAGGTTGCAGAATTCGGGCAGCGGGCGCTGTCAAAGTCTTCACCTGTTGCGATGGCGCGTTGGCACGCTTTCTTGGCACCGCAATGGCCACAGTTCAGCGCCAGTTCAACAGCCAGTCCATGATCAGCGTCAATCATACGGGGCGTAACATTAAAACGCGCGGCGAGGTGTTCCATACGGCCGCGCGCGCCGGGGTCGCTGGCGTTTAGGCGGCGGTAATCGGCCAGAGACAGACCCATGTCGGCCAGCTCCATTGCAGAAGGCGGGGTGGCGGGTGGTGTCAGGAAATCCCGCAAAACAGTTTTCAGTGACATGGCTGATGTCCTTTTGCATCTCAGATGAGAAGAATCGTAGCGCCCACGCCGATGCATTTCTTTGACATAGATCACATTGGGGTCTGTCAGAGCGGCTGCCGAAAAGCAGCATTTCGCGGAATGACGTTCCGTTCTGCGGTATTGGCACCCGTTGCAAACCTGCCTAGTCTGGCCTCTATTGTCAGAGCACCCACCGGGAGAAAGGGTGCGGGAGATTTGCCTTGGGAGGGGGAAATATGCGCAAGGGCGAGGCCGCGGGATGACCGCCATGACACCTGAAGAAGCCGTGCGGCACGTCACCAGCACGGACCCGACATTTGCGCTGCACCAGGTGGATGTGCGCGGTGTGACACTGACCGCGTTTCAAAACATTCCCCCAACGGTGCCGGGCCTGCTTGCTGCGGGCTGGGCGCGCCATGGTGAAGGAAAGCTGGAGTACCTCGCCTATGAGGGCGAAAGCTGGAGCTATGCAGCGTTCACAGCCAGCGTGAACAAGATGGCGCATGCGATGCAGGATCAGCTTGGCCTGAAACAGGGCGACCGAGTGGCGATTGCGATGCGCAACTATCCGGAACTGCTGATGCTGGTGCTGGCGGTGTCCTCCTTTGGTGGTGTGGTGGTTTTCGTCAACGCGTGGTGGACAACAGAAGAGCTTGACTATGCGCTGCGCGACAGTGCGGCCAAGGTGATCTTTGCCGATAGGCCACGGATGGCGCGGATGATGCCGCTGCAGGGCGCGCTTGACCTCACGCTCATTGGGGTGCGCGACGGCGAGGGGCAGACGCCACTCGATTTCACCGCGCTGCACGATGGCGCGGCATCAGATCAGGCCCCAGAAGCGGCGATCGACACCGATGATGACTTTGCAGTGATGTATTCGTCCGGCACGACGGGCCATCCCAAAGGTGTGGTGCAGACCCATCGGGGCGCAGTGAACGCTGTGTTTAGCTGGCTCATGCAGTCGGTGATTGCGCCGCTGATTGACCCCCCTGCCCCCGACGCACCGGAGCCGCCGCGCCCCTCCGCCTTGGTGGTCACACCGCTGTTTCATGTCACGGCCACACATCCCTTGTTTTTGCTGAGCCTGCCTGCGGGGGCCAAGATCACGCTGATGCACAAATGGGACGCTGAGGAAGCTGTGCGGCTGATCCGGGACAATCAGATCACGCGCCTTTTGGGGGTGCCGACACAATCAGCCGAGCTGATGGAAGCGGCCAAACGCATGGGAGAGACCCTGCCCAGCATGGATTATATCGGTGCCGGAGGGGCCAAGCGCCCGGCCGCACAGGTGGCGCAACTGTCCGAGACCTTTCCCAACGCCGGTGTCGCAACAGGCTGGGGCATGACCGAAACGAACGCGCTTGGCATTGGCATGATCGGGGATGAATACAAGGCT
The DNA here is from genome assembly GCA_045105735.1 of Sulfitobacter sp. Classification (GTDB taxonomy): domain Bacteria; phylum Pseudomonadota; class Alphaproteobacteria; order Rhodobacterales; family Rhodobacteraceae; genus Sulfitobacter. The sequence continues at coordinate 8,340 of JBGCDV010000040.1, forward strand.
CGGCCAGAGGCGGCAGGCAAACTGCACCCACCCGTGCAGGAATTGCGCATCATTGATGACGATGGCACGCCCTTGCCCAACGGCACGATGGGAGAGATTGCGGTCAAGGGGCCGCAGATCATGCGCTGTTACCTCAACAAACCCGAAGCGACAGCAGAGACGGTACAGGACGGTTGGCTGCGCACCGGCGATCTCGGCGTGCTGGATGACGAAGGCTATGTGACCATTCTCGACCGCAAGAAAAACATCATCATCCGGGGCGGCGAAAACATCGCCTGTCTGGATGTCGAGGGCGCGCTGCACCGTCACCTGGATGTGTTGGAGGCGGCCGCGTTTTCCGTGCCGGACGCACGTCTGGGGGAGGCCGTGGGGGCCTGCGTGCAACTGCGCGACGGCTGCACGATGACCCATGAAGCGATGGCCACCTTTCTGGATGGGCATCTGGCGAAATTTAAGATCCCCGTGCATCTCTGGGTGCAGCATGACGTGCTGATCCGGGGGGCGACGGATAAAATTGACCGCCGTGCAATCCGCGCGGCCTGTCTGGACAACGAAGAGGCCAAGGTATGACGACCCCGACGGTAGAAGAAACAGGTGACTACATTGCAGCGGCAGGTGCTGCCGCATGGGAGGTGCCGGGCCTGCCCGAAGGTCTGACGCACCGTCCCGTCAACAGCGTGGGCATCATTGGTGCAGGCACGATGGGTGGCGGGATCGCGATGAACTTTGCCACCGCTGGCATCCCGGTGACAATTGTAGACGCCACCCAAGAGGGCCTTGACCGGGGATTGGGCGTTGTGCGCGGCAACTACCAGCGCTCCTCAGACAAGGGGCGTTTCCCGCAAGATGAGGTTGAGGCGCGCATGGGGCGGTTCACCGGCACGCTGTCGATTGCCGATCTGGCCGACTGCGATCTGATCATTGAGGCCGTGTTTGAGAACATGGAGCTGAAGCGCAAGGTTTTCACCGAGCTGGACGCGGTGATGAAGCCGGGTGCGATCCTTGCCACCAATACCTCCGCCCTCGACATTGATGAGATTGCCAGCATGACCAAGCGTCCTGAGGATGTGATTGGTCTGCACTTCTTCTCCCCCGCCAATGTGATGAAGTTGCTTGAGATCGTGCGCGCCAAGCACACAGCAGATGATGTGGTCGCAACCTGCATGGCGCTGGCAAAAGACATCAACAAGGTGGCGACGCTGGTTGGCGTTTGCCCCGGATTTGTCGGCAACCGCATTCTGTTTGCCCGCCAGAAACAAGCCAACAAGCTGGTCTATCAGGGGGTCATGCCCTGGGACGTGGACGCGGCGTTCAACGCCTTTGGGCACAAGATGGGACCGTTTCAGATGATGGACCTCGCGGGCCTCGACATTGGCTGGTCCAAGGGGGCCACAACCGAAAGCCCCATCCGCGATGCCTTGTGCGAACTGGACCGGCGCGGGCAAAAGACCAAGGCGGGGTATTACGATTATGATGAGAACCGCCAGCCTGTGCCCTCTGACATCACCGCAGGCATCATCCGCGACATCACCGGGGCAAAGCCATCGACGATGAGCGCCGAAGAGATCATCGAGATCTGCATCTATCCGATGATCAACGAGGCGGTGAAGATCTTGGAAGAGAACAAGGCGCAGCGCCCCTCGGACGTCGATGTGGTCTGGCTCAATGGCTATGGCTGGCCTGCGGACAAGGGCGGGCCGATGTTTTACGGCGACATGGTTGGCGCGCAGGCGGTCCTGGACCGGATGGAAAAGCTGGGTGCTGCAGATGCGGAGTTTGCCCCTGCCGAAACACTGCGCAAACTGGCCGCCTCGGGTGGCAGATTTACCGAGATTGATACCGGAGGGCTGAAAGTATGAGCTACGAATTCATCACAACAGAAAAGAAGGGGCACATCCTGCTGGTCACGATGAACCGCCCTGATGTCTACAACGCCGTGCATGTGGATATGCACAATGAGATGGCCGATTGCTGGGACGCCTTTGCCGCCGATCAGGACCTTTGGGTGGCCGTGCTGACCGGTGCGGGAGACAAGGCGTTTTCGGCTGGCAATGACCTCAAGGCGACGGCCGCGGGTGGCGCACGGGCGACGATGACGCCGATGGGCTTTGCCGGGTTGTCCTCCCGCTTTGATCTGGAAAAGCCGATCATTGCCGCCGTGAACGGCTTTGCCATGGGCGGCGGGTTTGAAACAGCGCTGTCCTGCGACATCATTCTGGCGTCCGAAAATGCCAAATTCGCCCTTCCCGAGGTCAAGGTCGGCTTTTTCGCCGCAGCGTCGGGTGTGCAGCGGTTGTCCCGCTACATCGGGCGGCTGGCCGCACAAGAGATGATGTACACAGGCCGCACCATCGGCGCGCAGGAAGCGCTTGAAATGGGATGCGTGAACGAGGTTCACCCGCATGATCAGCTGATGGAAAAGGCGATGGAGAAAGCCGAACAGCTTTGCACCGTGTCCCCCTCTGCCGTCAAAGCCACCAAACGGGTGCTCAATGACATGTACGTCCGCGACGGGATGCAAGGCAGCATCGCCTATTCCCGAGAGGTGATCGCCGACCTGTCCAAGACCGAAGATTTCAAAGAGGGCGTGAACGCCTTTGTCGAAAAACGCGCACCCAATTGGGTCAATAAGTAACCTCACCCTTTGGGGTGAACACATGATGTCACCTTTCTGGTGAGCAATTAACAAGGAGACAGCACGATGTCCGATACAAACTCCCCTCTGAGCCTGAACAACCTCGAGATGTCCGAGAAGGCCAAGCCGCTGCTGAACGCTGTGATCAAACATATCCGCGAAAACGTGGACCCGATCACCGAAGAATATCACCGCGATGGCGAGGGGCGCGAGAACCGCTGGTCGCATACGCCGCGCCAGATGGAACTGCTCGAGGGAGCCAAGCAAAAGGCCCGCGAGTCCGGTCTGTGGAACTTCTTTCTGCCCAACGCGGAAACCGGTGAAGGGCTGTCGAACCTCGACTATGCCTATATCGCCGCTGAACTGGGCAAGAACCCAATCGCGTCCGAGACGCTGAACTGTTCGGCACCGGACACCGGCAACATGGAGGTGCTTGAGCGCATCGGCACGCAGGAGCAGAAAGACACATGGCTCAAGCCACTGCTCGCAGGTGAAATCCGCTCTGCCTTTGCAATGACAGAACCAGACCGCGCGTCCTCAGATGCCAAGAACATCGGCATGACGGCGGTGCTTGAGAATGGCGAATGGGTGATGAACGGAGAGAAATACTATATCTCCGGTGCGGGTGATCCGCGCTGCAAAATCATGATCGTGATGGTCAAGACCTCCCCTGATGCGGAACCTTTCCGCCAGCAAAGCCAGATCCTCGTGCCGATGGACACGCCCGGCGTTGAAATCCTCGGGCCGATGCATGTCTTTGGCCATGATGACGCGCCGCACGGGCATATGCATATCAAATTCACCAATGTACGCGTTCCGGAATCGAACATCCTGTGGGGTGAGGGCAAAGGGTTCGAGATCAGCCAGGTGCGCCTTGGACCGGGCCGCATTCACCACTGCATGCGCTCCATCGGGCAGGCGGAAAAGGCGCTGGACCTGATGATTGACCGCGGTCTGAACCGTGTGGCATTCGGCAAAAAGATCGTCGATCTGGGCAAGAACATGGAGACGATCTCCCGCGCCAAGATCGAGATTGAATCGATGCGCCTGCTGGTGCTCAAAGCCGCCAAAGCGATGGATGTGTTGGGCAACAAAGAGGCCCGTATCTGGGTGTCGATGATCAAGGCCAAAGTGCCGGAGCAGGTCTGCGACATCATCGATCAGGCGATGCAGGTGCATGGTGCGACAGGCATCTCGCAGTGGTCGCCGCTCTCTGGCATGTACGCCCAACAACGCACGTTGCGGTATGCTGATGGCCCCGACGAGGTGCATCATCACGTCATCGCGCGCCATGAGGTGCAGACCTACAAGGACAGCAACTCCCGGCAGGACGCGATCAAAGGCGACACGCAGGCGCGCGGCTCCGGAGGGTTCATGGGATGAGCGCCCTCTTTGACCTGACAGGCAAGGTGGCGCTGTTGACCGGTGCCTCCAAAGGCATGGGGCTGGCGATGGCCACCGCATTGGCAGATCACGGCGCGACCGTTGTGATCTCCGCGCGCAAGCAGGACCAGCTTGATGCGGCTGCGGCGGAGATCAACGCACGCGGCAAGGGCAAGGCTTTTGGTGTGTCCTGCAACGTGGGCTACAAGGAACAGCTACAGGCGTTGGTGGACCAGACGCATGAGTTGGCCGGACCGATTGACGTGGTGATCGGCAATGCGGGTGTGAACCCCTATTACGGCAAGACCTCCGAAATCCCTGACGACGCCTACCAGAAAACCATGAATGCCAACGTGCAATCAAACCTCTGGCTGGCGCAGATGGTGGCCCCCGATATGGTCGCCAAGGGCGCAGGTTCCATGGCGTTCACCTCTTCCATCGGGGCGTTTAAACCGTCTGTGATGCTGGGCACCTATGGCATGTCCAAGCTCGCGTTGATTGGCCTGTGCCGCAACCTCGCGGCGGAGTTTGGCCCCAACGGCATCCGCTTTAACGCGATCTGCCCCGGTCTGGTGAAAACAGAGTTCGCGCGCGAGCTTTGGGACAACCCGGAAGTGGCGAAACGCATCGAAAACGAGATCCCGCTGCGCCGACTGGGGGAGCCTGAGGATTTTGCAGGCCTTGCCGTCTATCTCGCCTCGGACGCGAGCAAATACATGACCGGACAGGCGCTGACCGTCTGTGGCGGCTCCAACATGTGGACCTGAGATATGGATATCAAAGACAAGATTTGCGTTGTAACCGGGGCCGCCAGCGGGATTGGCCGCGCGCTCTGCCATGCCTTTGCCGCTGAGGGTGCGAAACACGTCGTCTGTGTGGACCGTAACGGCGACGGGGCGGCGGAAACGGCTGCGGCTGTGGGCGGCACCGCCTACACGGTTGATGTGCGGTCCGAGGCCCCGATCAAGGAGATGATCGAGGCGGTAGAACGCGACATCGGGCCGATTGACCTTTTCTGGTCAAACGCGGGCATCGCCGTTGGTGGTGGCATGGACACGCCCAACGACGAATGGCAACGCGTCTGGGAGATCAACGTGATGTCCCACGTCTGGGCCGCGCGGCATCTGGTGCCCCTGATGAAGGCGCGCGGCGGCGGCTATCTGCTCAACACCGCCTCTGCTGCGGGATTGCTCAATCAGGTCGGCTCAGCCTCTTACGGGGTGACAAAACACGCCGCTGTTGGTCTGGCCGAATGGATCGCAATGACCCACGGCGATGACGGCATCAAGGTCAGCGTGCTCTGCCCGCAAGCTGTGCGCACAGAGATGACGCGCGGCCATGAGGACCACGTGGCCGCCATCGACGGCATGATGGAACCTGAGCCGGTGGCGCAGGTCTGTGTGCAGGCGATCAAAGATGAGACCTTCCTGATCCTCCCGCATCCAGAGGTGCGTGATTACATGAAAAACAAGGTTGAGAACTATGACCGCTGGGTCGGCGGTATGCGCAAGCTGAACCGCAAGTTCGGGCAGCTGGACTGACCTCAATCCCGGCGCGACACAGATACATCACAAAGGATACCCAAATGATCGGCTATGTAACCCTCGGCGTGAACGACATGGAGCGCGCCAAATCTTTTTATGCGGACCTCTTTGCAGAGAAAGGCGGCAAGGTGGTGATCGACAGCGGTCGCATCGCCTTTATCTCAGTTGCGCGGGGCCAGCCGATGGTCGCGGTCTGTGAACCTTATGACAAAGGTGATCCGCAGCCCGGCAACGGCACCATGGTCGCCTTTACCGCCGAAACCAAGGCAGAGGTCGACGTCATGCACGCCCGCGCGCTGGAATTGGGCGGCACCGACGACGGGGAGCCGGGCCAGCGCATCCCGGACCGGTTCTACGGTGCCTATGTGCGCGACCCCGACGGCAACAAACTGTGTTTCTTTGTGTTTGGCTAAAGCAATGGGACACATCGGGCCTGAGGTCACCTTGAACGATCCTGCGTTTGTCCATGAGACAGCACAGCTTTTTGGCAAGGTCACGCTTGGGCCCGGCGCGTCCATCTGGCCCTACGTGGTCACCCGTGCGGAGATGCATGAGATCATCATCGGCGCGCGCACCAACATTCAGGACCATGTGATGATCCACGTGGCCTATGGCGGCCCGACGATTGTGGGCCAAGACTGCTCCATCACCCACCGCGTTGTGTTGCATGGTTGTGAGCTCGGAGACCGCGTGCTGATCGGCATTGGCGCGACCATCATGGATGGGGCCAAGATCGGAGATAACTCCATTGTCGCCGGCCATTCCATCGTGACCGAAGGATCGGAATTTCCAGCAAACTCTGTCATTGCTGGCAGCCCCGCCAAACTGATCAAGACCCGCGACAACGGGGCCGCCAACCTGATGAACGCGCGCTTCTATCACATGAACGCGCTGAACTACGCCAAAGGGATTGAGCGGCTGACAGCAGAGCAGATGCAGGCGCTGATCGGCTGAGCCAGCGCGCCCGGCGCGTGACGTCAGGCGCGGGCAATTGCTCGCCTCAAAGGTGTTATCCTCCCCTCTCTTTTCATCTTTGAGCGGTAGATGCAAAAGGCGAAAAAGGGACCCCCATGGCAGATTTGAACGGGCCGAATGACGATTTTTTTCTGGCGACACGGTTGGGTGTTCTAAGTTTCGATACCTATCCCGGCGAACCTGAAATTGTAAATGAGCTGGACATCGAGGATTCGACAGGCGCCCTTTTGTTTGCGTCCCGAATAACCCAGACCACGGGCCCGGACGCAATCGACTATTTCACGTTTGCCGCGTCGGGGATCGACGAGGTTCTCGTCACCTTGAACGTCACCCAGCAGGGGGATTACGCCACCTATATCTTTGCGACGCCCGAGGAAGGCGTGTCAGCCGTTCGAGGCGACTTTCATGGAACCTGGTTTGGAGGCATTCACGAGAACGGCGCGTCCCCAGTCGGAAACGCCATTGTAGTGACCGGAAATGAAACCGCCCAGGTGTTTCCGCTGATTCTTGATCTTGCCGCGATCAACAGCACCGATGCCACCCTGGCCCAGGACGCAGAGGGCCCTATCTCTGCCGTATACCAATTGTCCGGTGGCAAGGCGACCATTTCGGTTGTCGCATTCCAGGTAGAAGGAAACCAAAATCCGAACTTCGGCGGAACCCTGTTCTTTGATGAAACCCCCTACACCATCACGATCACACCGCTGAGCCGGTCCTATTCTGATCTCGGCGGTGACAGCCGGCAATTCACAGATGCCTCCACATTTGCCGAAACGCACATTGGGGGCGCCGCGATTGATTTCTATAGTATCGCGGCCCGCCATGACCAGGTGGAGATTACGCCGCTGGCTGACAATGCGGTTTCAATCGTGAGAGCGGGCGAACCCGCGAGCATATTGGCTGATACGCTCATCGATATTGAACGGATTGAGTTTCGGGACGGCACACTTGCCTTTGACACAGATGGCAAGGCAGGGCAGGTCTACCGGCTCTATCAGGCCGCCTTTGACAGGGAACCAGACGCCGAAGGGCTGGGGTTCTGGATTGATGTCTTTGACCGGGATGCGGTGGACCTGCTCGCCATGTCGCAGGAATTCATCGAGTCGGATGAATTTACCTTGCGCTATGGTGCCAATACTGAGCTGACCGATGAGGCCTATCTGACGGCACTCTACAACAACGTTCTGGACCGTGACCCGGATCAGGCGAGCTTTAACTTCTGGTCCGATCAGCAGGCACAGGGCATCAGCCGGGCTGACATCATGCTCTACTTCTCCGGAAGCGTTGAAAACGTCGGCAACGTCGCCGCGGCAATCAGCGACAGGATATTCTACACTTAGGTCTTCTTCTCCAGCGGACGCATCAGCCCTTCTTGTGCCACGCTGGCCACCAGCGTGCCGTCATGGGCATAGATCGACCCGCGGTTAAAGCCGCGCGCGCCGCCGGTCCAGGGGGCGTCGAGATCATAAAGATGCCAGTCCGAGAACTCGATCGGCGCATGAAACCACATTGCGTGATCAAGGCTCGCCGTCATCACCTTGCCCTGAAACCAGGTCAGCCCATGCGGGCGCAGTGATGATCCCAGCAGGTTCATGTCAGAGGCATAGGCGAGCAGGCAATGCTGCATCTGCGCGCCCTGCCCCTTGGCCGCTTCCATGCGGAACCACAGCTGGTTGGCGTCGCTGGCCGCCTCCGGTTTGAAAAAGTCGCGCGGGGCCACCTCGCGCAGCTCAATCGGGCGTTTGCGCAGGAAATCATCGCGGTACTTCTCGGGGATCTTGTTCACAAATGACGCGCGCAGCTCATCGCGGTTGGGCCAGTCCTCCGGCGCGCCGACGTCTTTCATCGGATGCTGATACTCCCAACCATCCTCATCAATGTGAAAGGACGCGGACATGTTGAAAATCTGCTTGCCATGCTGGATCGCGACAACCCGCCGGGTTGTGAAACTGCCACCATCGCGGGCGCGGTCCACCTGATAGATCACCGGAATTTTCGGATCACCGGGGCGGATGAAATAGGCGTGCAGCGAATGACAGAGCCGATCCGGCACCGTGCGATACGCTGCCATCAACGCCTGCGCAATCACATGCCCGCCAAAAATCCGCGTCGTCGTCTCCCCCCCGCCCCCGATCCCGCGAAACAGGTCCACCTCAAGCTGTTCAATGTCCAGCAAGTCCAGAAGTTCATCAGCGGGTGTCATATCTGCGGTGTCCTCTGTGGCAGGTCGTCCCAAACTTGATCCCGGAGTGTGACACTGATTGCAAGGGGGAACTGGGTGAAGGTCGGCTTTGCGGGACATTGCTGCCGTCAAACTCACCAGCTTCAAGGTCCACTTGATCCAAGTGGCTAGACAGCGAGACGCCGCCGAGGAGCCGACTGAAGTTGGCGGTGGTCATGCTCATGACCTTTGTCGGAAGACGGCTCGTGATAGCAGGTGCCGGTATTTACGA
>JBGCDV010000041.1:0-5168 GCA_045105735.1 Sulfitobacter sp.
TCCGCGAAGGTGGCCGGACAGTTGGCGCTGGCGTGGTGAGTAAAATCACCGAGTAAGCGCGACAGCGCACGGCGGGGTTCGCCCTGCCTGCGCACCGCAAATCAGAAGGCCGCTCCACCCGGAGCGGCCTTTTGCATGCCCACCACAGGTGCCGCAAGATCACCCGGCGGGCAGTTGGGAGAATGCATGGGCGATGCACTAAAAAAGCCGCAGCGCTGTCCTGCGGCTTGTGGGTTCTTAGAAACGCCAGAGCTAAGAGCAGAAATCAGAAAATCTGCATCACTTAACACTGTCTGAAATCAAAGATTACAATGTGTTAAGCGATGCCGGGATCTCAGGTTAGCGGTTGGACGCTTTAGATCAGACCAAAGAGATCTGCCATCTCATTTTGGAGCCCCACGATACCAAAGTCATAGCTTTCCAGCCCTGCAGCATCGAGGGTGATGATGTTTTCAAAACCAAACACCTGCACGTTGTTGCTCTCCAGGAAGGCATCCGTGTCAGTGATTTCCATTTCAGAAAGGATGATCAGCGTATCCGTGCCATCACCCCCAAAGAAGAAGTCGCTGTCTTCGCCGTCTGTGCCGCCGATATCACCAGCCGCCCGGTAGATGGCCGTGTCATCGCCGCTTCCCGCCGACACCACGTCATTGCCGCGCCCATCTATCAGAAGGTCGTCTCCCGCGCCACCGTTAACAAAGTCATTGCCAACGCTGCCAGCCACCACGTCATTTCCGTCGCCAGCATAGAGCACATCCGTGCCTGTCCCGCCTACAAGCACATCATTTCCGTCTTGTCCGAGGATCAGATCGTTGCCCGTGCCGCCAAACGCAATGTCATTGCCAGCGCCCGCAAAGATCACATCATCGCCAGCGCCCGCAAAGATCAGGTCATCCCCGTCGCCGCTGCGCACCTGATCGTTACCATCCATGGCAAAGATGGTCTCGTGCGCTTCGCTGCCGCCAATCAGATCGCTGTCCGCAGTGCCGTCGTTCTGCGTGTTGCCCAGTGTCGTGGCCTGGAATGCGCCAAAGACTTCGTGCAACTCAGCGGTAAAGTGAACCGGATCGATGAAGCCGATCTGCTTGATCGGAACATCGTCGATCAGAAGCGTGTTGACCGCGTTGCTGCCGGGCAGGGCATTTTCCAAGGTCAGGAAACCAAAGGTTTCGGCATCTGCCTGGACCTCCTGGGCAAGATTGAAGAAATCAACAACCTCGACCTTTGTTCCTTGCGCACTCAGCGTCGCCGCGAGCGCGTCGATGCCATCGTTCACTGACGCCGATACAGCATCGAACAGGCCCGCCGTTTCGGGACCAAAGAAGTCAATCAGTGGGTTTGAGTTGGGGAAAAAGCTGCCGCCGGGCAGTTTATTAAGGATAATAGTGCCGACACCGGTCTCAGCCAGCGTCTGGCTTTGAGTAAAGAGCTGCTCCACGATCGCGGTGACACCGGTTTCGATCACGCTTTGGTCAATCGTGCCAGTGGCCGTGGCGGCCCCGCCCAATGCGCCCAGATCATTCAACCCGATAAAGACGGACGCCGCGGCGTCGCCTAGAAAAGCGGACTTTTCTTCGTCCGTGCCGGGCAGGCCAGACAAAACTTGCTGAAATGCGTTGATCTGGTCGGCGTATGTGTTGGATGCAGTGCCGCCCAGAACGGAGAGATCGGTGGCTGTGGCCCCGCCAACAGCGACGTTTGACCCACTCAGGTCATCATAAAAGGTGCTGGTGTCGCTTGGGATGCCCAGAAGACCTGCGGCCACGTCAGCATACACAGGCCCGTTGCTGAATACGCCTTCATATGTGATGCCAAGCGCGTCGAAATCGACAGGATCGCCATTGAGATCAACGCCGGTCATCTGTGCCGGTGGAATGGTGCCGCCGGTCAGTGCAAAGATTGCGCCATTGTCGCTCAGGCTGTCGCCAAAAACAAAGAGCGCGTTGTAGTTCGGTTGCGTGGTTGTTTCGTCTTCCATCGTGTTCTCCCAGGTGATTGTGTTTTGGCGTCGGGCAGCGATACCCAAGACCGATTGCGATGGCTTTGTGCCATTCTCATCCCAGAAGTGTCCCCGGTGTGGGTTAGAGTTGCAAGGGGCTTGGTGCGCGCTTTGGGAAAGTGCCCTTACGTTTTGCTTGATGCCGAAAACTGGCACAGAGCGTTTTCAATTTGATTGGAAGTAGTTCGCAGTGCTCTTTGCGTTCTCACCAAAGGCAAGCGGTAGTGAACTTTAACTGAAAATGTGACGGAAAATGTAACCGGCCTCCGTCTAAAAGCGTCATAAGTACTGTTGCATGAACAATTTATGAGTTGCCTCTTGGATGTGGGAACCTAGACTGCACGAGCCTGTTGTTGTTTTGAGAAATAGTATGCTGCCTTTGATAGCCATTCCCGTTCTACATTCTTCTGGGGCATGGATAGCTTCTACTGCTGCGTCGGGATATATTGCAGGCACGCTTTCAGGCACGTGGGTGGGTGCATTCATACTTGGGAACGCGGGTCTTCTAAGCTCTCTTGGTTTGGTATCCGCTGCAGGTTGGATCGGTGCGAGCGGTGCTATTTCAACTATGGCAGCCTCAAGTGCAGCTACGGCAGGTACGGCATTGGGCGCTGTTGGATTGGGCGGGTTTGCGCAGACGTTGGGACTAGTCCCGGTCACATTTTTGGGGCTGACGCCAGTCGGGTGGCTGATTGCTGGCACAAGTGCGGTAACTGTCGGGGGTATTGTTACTTTGGCCATAAAACGCTCCCTCAAAAAAATCAACGAGGAACGTGCTGCAGGCGGGTTGGAACCAACGTCACTGAAAGGCATTATAAACGAAGTGCGGAAGCATGAAGAAGCTTCCAAATTGGAACTTCTGAAAAGGGCAGCAAAGGGTCGACCAAATTGGCAGATATCTATCGACAAAGAGACAGTATCGATTAACGACGAAGAGTTCCCAATCAAGCACACCCGGTTTGTTGTTGATCGGGACAAGACACCGAAGTTTGTTGTTCTCGGTAAGCTTGGCCGGATCATCAGAACCTTTCGACTAGATCCAAAGGCCATTTGAACCCAAATCCCTCCGAAACCCCTTGCCAGTATCCAAGACTCACCCTATACGCCCCCTAACTCACCGGGGTGCGCTTTTGCGTGCCCCGTTTGAGTTGACAAACAAGGCGCGAAGAAGCTGTGCGATGAGCGTATATCTTCCAATCCGCTGAAGCCCTGACAAGGGATGATATCATATGGCACAAAGCCAAAATATCCGCATCCGGCTCAAGGCGTTTGACTATCGTGTGCTGGACACTTCCACACAAGAGATCGTCAACACCGCCAAGCGCACCGGCGCATCTGTTCGTGGTCCTATTCCGTTGCCGAACAAGATTGAGAAATTTACTGTTTTGCGTGGCCCCCACGTTGACAAGAAATCCCGTGACCAGTTCGAGATCCGCACGCACAAGCGTCTGCTGGATATCGTTGATCCGACCCCCCAGACCGTGGACGCGCTGATGAAGCTCGACCTGGCCGCTGGTGTGGACGTCGAGATCAAGTTGCAATCGTAAAGGAGGGCACCCATTATGTTGCGCTCAGGCGTTATTGCAAAGAAGATGGGCATGACCCGTCTGTTCATGGAAGACGGTCGGCAGATCCCTGTCACTGTCCTTCAGCTCGACAACCTTCAGGTTGTGGCCCAGCGGACCATTGAGAAGGACGGCTATGTTGCTGTTCAGCTCGGTGCCGGTACGGCCAAAGCCAAACGTACGTCCCAGGCGATGCGCGGCCACTTTGCAGCGGCCAAGGTTGAACCCAAGCGCAAGGTCGCAGAATTCCGCGTTGACGCGGATGCGATGTTGCCCGTGGGCGAAGAGATCATCGCGGATCACTACTTCGCAGGTCAGTATGTGGATGTTGCAGGCACTTCCATCGGTAAAGGTTTTGCCGGTGCGATGAAGCGTCACAACTTCGGCGGTTTGCGGGCGACACACGGTGTGTCAATCTCTCACCGTTCGCACGGCTCCACAGGGCAGTGTCAGGATCCGGGCAAGGTTTTCAAAGGTAAGAAAATGGCCGGTCACATGGGTGCTGCCCGTGTAACGACGCAGAACCTCGAAGTGGTCAAGACGGACACCGCACGTGGCCTGATCATGGTCAAAGGCGCTGTTCCCGGCTCCAAAGGCGGTTGGGTCACAGTCAAGGATGCGGTGAAAAAGCCGTTCCCTGAGAATGCGATCGTGCCTGCCGCACTGGCATCCGCTGCCAAAGAAGCCGCGAAAGCCGCTGAAGAAGCAGCTGCCGCAGCAGAGGCCGAAGCAGAAGCAGCAGCAGCCGAGGCCGCCGCAGCAGAGCAGGCCGCGATGGAAGCCGCAGAAGCACCAGCCGGTGACGATGCAGACAAGAAAGAAGGTGACGCATGAAACTCGATGTCATCAAACTCGACGGCGGCAAGGCCGGTTCGGTAGATCTGGACGAGGCTCTGTTCGGCCTTGAGCCACGCGCCGACATCTTGCACCGCGTCGTCCGCTGGCAGCGTAACAACGCCCAGGCCGGTACCCACAAGGTCAAGACGCGCTCTGAAGTGTCTTACTCCACCAAGAAGATCTATCGCCAGAAGGGCACCGGCGGCGCACGCCACGGCGCACGTTCTGCACCGATCTTCCGCGGGGGTGGTGTGTACAAGGGTCCAAAGGTGCGCAGCCACGGTCACGAATTGACCAAGAAGTTCCGCAAACTGGGCCTGCGCCACGCATTGTCCGCCAAGATGGCAGCCGGGGAACTGGTCATCATCGACGCGGCAACGTCCGAGGGCAAAACCGCTCAGCTGGCCAAGCAAGTCTCCGCTCTGGGGTGGAAACGCGCATTGGTCATCGACGGGGCATCCGTGGATGAGAACTTCCTGCAAGCCGCGCGCAACATTGAAGGTCTGGATATCCTGCCGACAATGGGCGCCGACGTATATGACGTCCTCAAGCGTGACACTCTGGTGATCACAAAGGCGGGCGTCGAAGCATTGGAGGCCCGGTTGAAATGAGCGCCAAGCACAACCACTACGACGCGATCCGCAGGCCGATCATCACCGCGAAAGCGACCATGGCCTCCGCGGCGAAGGCGGTTGTTTTTGAAGTGGCGGTCGAGTGCAACAAGCGGACGATGAAAGAGGCCGTGGCGGGGTCATTGGCGGTCGAGG
>JBGCDV010000042.1:0-25331 GCA_045105735.1 Sulfitobacter sp.
CGGGATGCGGTCACTCAGGTCGAGGCGGCAGAACCAGCGATAGGCCAGGTTCAGATGAACCTCTTCGCACAAGCGGCGTTCGGACCGGATGCCGGAGCAATAGCCCACAAGTAACATCCGGATCATCAATTCAGGATCAATGGATGGGCGACCAGTGTGGCTGTAAAACTCGGCAAGATGCGCACGAATACTACTCAGGTCAACGAACCGATCAATCGAACGTAACGGGTGGTTTTGGGGAACGTGATCTTCCAGCGAAAACTCATAAAACAGTGCTGCCTGCGCCTCCTGCCTTGGTCCCAACATCGCAAATCCCCCTGTCCAATAAACAGATTGAATCAACAGCCTGTGCTACGATCAAGGATTAGTTTTTCAACACAATCGGTTATCGTGCTGTGCGCACTTGCCGCGAGGACATTGCCGCATAAGCGAAAGCTGTAGTGTCGCCGCGGAGCGCAGAGACTGGCCATTCTTGCAAGCCGCAGCGCGGTTGGGCATGTCGAATTCAAATGTGGCGGAACTTTTCTCAGGTAACAATTCCTGGAGCGCATGGCCGCCCGTGGCAAGCCAGATACCTGACCTTTGCAATTCCACATGTTCCGACCCGGAATGCCGGCACCAATAGAAATGTGTCACGCGGGTTGCATCAGGGTACTCTCGAGATGACCGCTCTGGCTCACAGGCTCTCTGGAGTGATGCAACGCGAAGAGGCCTGATCGTATGGGCATATGTCTCTGCCAGGGCAGGTTAAAGGGGCCCCCACCCTAGATTGCGCAAAAACCAACAACCCGATCGCGAAGCAACCAGCGCGCGCTTTCCAATCGACGTGAAGGTTTCAAACGATGCAACTGCAATAGCTTGCCCCTCCTGCAATGACGACCTTCAATATATGTCGGGTTCGGGGACTGGCGCGCCAAAGTCAGTTTTCAGGAAATCAAAATCGCAGCCTGTGTCGGCCTGTTCGACATGCTTGTTAAAAACCCAGCCATACCCGCGTTCAAACCGCGGTTCCGGTTGGACCCATGCCGCGCGGCGGCGTGATAGTTCTTCTTCCGCGATGCGCAGGTTCAGGCTGCGGTTTGGGATGTCGATTGCGATGATATCGCCGTTCTCTACCAAGGCGAGGGGGCCACCGACAAACGCTTCTGGCGCAACATGTAAGATACAGGCCCCGTAAGACGTGCCGGACATACGGGCATCGGACAGGCGCACCATGTCGCGGTGCCCCTTGTTGATTAGGGCCTGAGGCATCGGGATCATCCCCCATTCCGGCATGCCCGGCCCGCCTTGCGGCCCGGCATTGCGCAGGATCAGCACATGATCCGGGGTCATCGGGTAATCCGGATCGTCGATGATCGCTTTCAGCTCTGGATAGCTATCCGCGACAATCGCGGGCCCGGAATGCACCATGAATTTCGGGTCCATCGCGGCGGGTTTGATGACAGCCCCATTCGGGGCAAGATTGCCCTTGAGCACGGCAAGAGAGCCTTCGTGGTAGACGGGGTTCGACAGAGGGCGGATCACGTCTGGATGATGGGTCACAGCGCCCTTGAGGTTGGCATCAAGGCTTTCGCCCGTGACAGTGACCACGGACCGATCCAGCTTGGGGCCCAATTCGTTCATCAGCGCGGGAAGACCTCCGGCGTAGTAGAAATCTTCCATCAGATACTCAGACCCTGAGGGACGGATATTTGCGATCACCGGTGTGGTGCGGCCAATCTCATCAAGGTCTGCGAGCGTTAAATCCACGCCTGCGCGCCGGGCCATGGCAATGATATGGATGATGGCATTGGTGGAGCAGCCCGTTGCCATGGCAACGGTGGCCGCGTTGCGGGTGCTTGCAGGCGTCATCACCTTGTCGGGAGTTAAATCCTCCCAGACCATATCGACAATGCGGCGTCCGCAGGCGGCGGCCATGCGTTTGTGACCGGCATCCGGCGCCGGGACCGAAGAGGCACCCGGCAGGGTCAATCCCCAGCCATCGGCGATCGACATCATCGTGGCCGCCGTGCCCATGGTCATGCAGGTGCCATAGCTGCGCGCAATGCCGCCTTCGACGCCTTTCCACTCTTCGACCGAGATATTCCCGGCGCGGCGTTCATCCCAGTATTTCCAGGTATCTGTCCCTGACCCCAGCTTCTTGCCAGCATAATTGCCGCGCAGCATCGCACCTGCGGGCAGAAAAATGAACGGCAATCCCATGCTGACAGCACCCATCACCAGCGCTGGTGTGGACTTGTCGCACCCCCCCATCAGCACGACTCCGTCCACAGGGTGCGAGCGCAACGTCTCTTCCACTTCCATCGCACCGAGATTGCGATAGAGCATGGCCGTTGGCTTGAGAAACTGTTCTGCAAAATCCATCACGGGCAGTTCCACAGGCATGCCCCCGGCCTGTAGCACCCCGCGTTTCACCCACTCCGCCCTGTCGCGGAGGTGATGATGGCACGGCGACAGGTCCGACCACGTGTTGAGTATGGCAATCACCGGTTTGCCGTCCCAATCCTCGTCCCCAAGTCCCATCTGACGCGCGCGCGACCGATGTCCCATCGACCGCAAGTCGTCCGGGGCGAACCACCGCGCCGAGCGCAGCTCCTCGGGTTTTCGTCGCGACATGTGGCACCTCCATGATTGGTCTGACTGTGCCGCATCATACGACAAGCGTCGAGTCTGGCCTGGACCTCCCCCTGCCCAACCAGACAGCGAAATCTCCAATCCAACACGCCAGACAACACAATAAAGACAGCTCTGGCGATATGAATTATTGGCACGTTCCAACATTTTTGCAACCGATTGCAAAAATCTGTTGACGAGGGCAGTAGGTTGAACGCACTCTGAGTGCGTCAACAGGCGCGTGAGTCAGAGTCGCGCATACAAGGCAGACTGGGAGAGCACCCCTCTTTGAAAGAGGCAATCAAAACGTCAACGAATTTCACTTTACCCAAGATGCAGGAAAACATCGCCGCATCGCTGGGATGAATTGCCCCACACCGGGGCCCAACCGGAAAATAAACGGGTGTACCGGACACCGACCTAGGGAGGATACCACATGAAAAAGACCCTTATTGCCGCAGGCCTCGTCGCGATGACCGCGACAGGTGCAATGGCGCAGGAAATCGGCGCGACCTTTTCGCGGTTTGACGACAACTGGCTGACCGTGTTGCGTAACGGGATGTCGGAATATGCAGGGACCATTGATGGCCTGTCCTATCAGCAGGTGGACGCCACTGACGACCTTGCTAAGCAGATTGACCAGGTAAAGGATTTCGTTGCCAATGGTGTGGACGCGATCATTGTGAACATCGTCGATACCTCTGCCGGTGCCGCTGTTTCAGCAGCCGCAGGCAATGTCCCGCTGGTCTATGTGAACCGCGAGCCGGACAACGTGAACGAATTGCCAGCTACGCAGGCTTTCGTCGCCTCCAATGAGATCGAATCCGGCACGCTGTCTGCGTTCGAGATCTGCAAAAATCTGCGGGCCGAAGGCAAAGGCAACGGCGCACGGGGCTATCTGATGAACGGCCAGCTGTCCAATCAGGCGGCGGTTCAGCGCTCCAAGGACGTGCGCGATGTGATCGGCATGGACATGTGTAACTTCATGGAAATCATCGACGAGCAGCCCGCAAACTGGTCGCGCGACGAAGCGCAGGACCTGATGACCAACTGGATGGCATCCGGCGAACCCTTTGATTTCGTTCTGGCCAACAACGATGAAATGGCAATTGGTGCCATTCAGGCGATGAAGGCCGCCGGGATGGACATGGCCGCCGTGCAGGTTGGTGGCGTGGACGCCTCTCAGGACGCTTTGGTTGTGATGGCGGCGGGTGACTATGATGTGACCGTGTTCCAGGACTCAGTTGGTCAGGGCACAGGCTCCATCGATGCTGCTTTGAAGTTGATCAATGGCGAAGACGTGCAAAGCAAGGTCTACATCCCCTTCGTTCTGGTCACGCCTGACAACATGGGCGATTTCCTCGACAAAAACTAAGTGCCAGCGCGGTACTGAACCCGAGCGGTGCGGCAACGCACTGCTCAACCTGTTTCCCAAAAGCGAGAGACGAGCATGGCAGATACAAGCCACGGCACCGGCGGTCTGACTTTTGACAAATCCAAAAGGTCCTGGCCGAATGAGCTGAACATTCTGCTGGCGTTGGTCATCATCATCGTTGTCTTTGAGATTATCGGCCAGACAGCGCCCTACATGCGCGGTCAAAGCTTTTTGTTCGATACAAAGGACCGCTTTGACAGCATTTTCAACGAAGCGCGCTTGCAGATCATCATTCTGCAGGTGGCCATCATTGGCATTATCGCGCTTGGCGTGACGCAGGTGATCATTACAGCCGGCATTGATCTGTCCTCGGGTCCGCTGGTGGCGGCAACAGCCATGATTGCGATGAGTTTCGCGCAAACCGAACTGGTGAACGGTCAGCCAAACCCCAAGGCGCTTTTCGGGCCTTGGGCCATGGACCTGCCGGTTCTTATACCCGTGGTCGTCGGATTGACCTTTGGCGCCTTCATAGGGGCCGTGAACGGGCTTTTCATCGCCTATCTGCGAATTCCGCCCTTCATTGCGACATTGGGCATGTTTCTCATTTGCCGGGGGATCGCCCTGTGGTGGTCGGGCGGCAACCCGGTGTCCTTCCCGACTGAACAATTCTCGGCCCTTGGGGCTGGGATGATGCCTGTTGTTTGGTTCATTTTACTGGCCGTGATTTTTCAGCTGATCATGAGCTACACCGTCTATGGCAAGCACACCTATGCCATCGGGTCGAACGAAGAAGCCGCCCGGATGTCAGGCATCAACGTCAGGCGGCACAAGCTGATGGTGTACATGATTGCCTCACTGCTGGCGGCCTTTGCGGGCATCGTGCTCAGCGCAAAAGCCTCAACTGCGCAGGCTGGCATGGGCGAGTTTTACGAACTCTTTGCAATTGCCATGGCGGTGATTGGGGGGATCAGCCTGCAAGGTGGGCGTGGCTCCATCATCGGTACAGTGCTGGGGGCGATGGTGCTGGGCGTGATCCGGTCAGGTTTTACTTACATCAAGCTGGATGGGTCGTATCAGCTTATGGCGATGGGCGGGATCATCATCGCGGCTGTTGTGCTTGATCAGTACCGACAACGACGTCGCGCTTGAGGGGAGGACTGGTATGAATGACATTGTTCTAAAGACGGAAGACCTGACAAAGCACTATGGCGGGGTGCACGCGCTGGAAGGCGTGCACTTTGAGCTCAAACGCGGTGAGCATGTTGCCATCATGGGGGATAACGGTGCCGGCAAATCCACCTTCGTGCGCCAGATCACCGGAGTCGAACAGCGCACCCGGGGCAAGGTCTGGCTTTATGGTGAGCAAGTTGATTTCTCAGGCCCTCTGGATGCGCGGGAGGCAGGGATCGAAACCGTGTTCCAGACACTCGCGCTCGCCGATCACCTCGATGTGCCGGACAACCTGTTCCTTGGGCGAGAGAAAACCAAATGGGACTGGCTCGGCCCCTTCCGTCTGCTTGATTACAAAGCGATGCGGCAAGACACACTGGATGCGCTGGAGCGGACGGGGGTCAAGATCCCGAACATCCGTAACACCATCGAACGCATGTCTGGCGGCCAGCGCCAATGTGTGGCGATTGCGCGCACGGCGTCGTTCAGCTCCAAGCTGACGATTATGGACGAACCCACCGCAGCCTTGGGCGTGCAGGAAACAGCTCAGGTGGAGAACATCATTCGCACGCTCAAAGAGGCGGGCGAACCACTCATCCTTGTGTCCCACAACATGCGCCAGGTGTTTGATCTGGTCGACCGGATCATCGTGTTCCGCCGGGGACGGATCTGCGCCAATCTGGATATCAAAAGCGGCGACTATACCGGCGAAGATGTCGTGTCCTACATTACCGGTGCCAAGACGGGCGAAGAATATCTGGAGACCGCGACCTGATGGTTCTCAAGATCGCCATACTTGGCGCAGGGCGTATCGGACAGGTTCACGCCCAAGCCGTCGCGTCCGTCCCGGGTGCACAGCTTGTGGCTGTGGCAGAGCCTCTTGCCGAAGTGGCCGAACAGATACGTGCCCAATATGGCTGTGACCTGCGCGAGATCGACCAGATTGCAACCTCAGACGATGTGGATGCCGTTGTGATCTGCACGCCCACCGATACCCATGCTGATCTGATCGAACAGTTTACGGCAGCGGGCAAAGCTGTCTTTTGCGAGAAACCCATTGATCTGGATGTCGAGCGTGTCCGCAGATGTCTGGCCAAAGTTGAGGCAGTTGGCGGCTCTCTGATGCTGGGGTTCAATCGCCGGTTTGACCCTGATTTTATGGCACTGAAAGCCGCAATTGATGCAGGCAGGGTCGGCAAGGTTGAGATGATCACCCTCACCTCCCGCGATCCGGGCCCACCGCCATACGACTACATCAAACGCAGTGGTGGCATCTTCCGCGACATGATGATCCACGATTTTGACGTGGCGCGTTGGCTGCTGGGCGAAGAAGTGACCTCCGTCTACGCCACCGCATCGGTCCTGACGGATCCGGAGATTGGCACGCTGGGTGATTACGACAGTGCCAATGTGATCCTGACAACCGCGTCCGGCAAGCAATGCACAATCAACAATGCGCGCCGTGCCTCTTACGGCTACGATCAGCGGATCGAGGTACATGGATCAAACGGATCAGTCACCGCACGCAACCAGCATGAGGCAAACATAGAGATCGCCGACAAAGACGGCTATCACCGCCCCCCGTTGCTGAATTTCTTCATGACCCGATACGTCGCCGCCTATGCCAATGAGATTGCGGCATTTGTTCAAGCGTTGGCCGAAGGCACCGGGATGCCCACAACGGGGCAGGATGGATTGAAGGCGCTCGAATTGGCGGAGGCGGCGTTGAAATCGGTTGAGACCGGAAAGGCGATACCGCCCGAATAAAGAGGAAGCGGCATGGGATACTACACTCAGAATGATTGCCGGATCGCGGACTTTGACGCGCTGATCTCGGAGCCATTGGATGCGTCCCAGCTCCGGTTCACCTCAGAGGTTGTGGGCAATGTTCCCGTCTATTCAGCCGCCGACATCCAAGCCGCCCTTAATAATCCAGCAGACAGGTCCGCCTTGATGACCGAATGGGCGCGGGTCTTTAGTGATCTGTCCGGGGCTCTCGTATTGAATGGAGCGGTTCCAGATTTGGACGCCATCGATCAGGCCACGGCTGTCTTTGAAAAGATCATCGAAGAAGAACGTCTTGCCACATCCGGCGGGGACCATTTCGGCGAACGTGGTGCGAATGATCGCATATGGAATTCGTTGCAGAAACTCTGCCTGCGCGCGCCTGACGTCTTTGCCCGGTATTTTGCGGCACCCCCTGTCGCAGCCGTCAGTGAAGCATGGCTTGGCCCATGGTTCCAGATGACCACGCAGGTCAATCTTGTGCGCCCCGGCGGCAAGGCACAGGTCTGTCATCGCGACTATCACCTTGGTTTCATGACCCAGACACAGGCGGAGGCATTTCCCGCCCATGCCCATCACCTGTCGCCCGCGTTGACCCTGCAAGGGGCGATTGCCCATTGCGATATGCCCATTGAAAGCGGACCGACCAAGCTGTTGCCGAATTCACAACGTTATGGGCCGGGCTACATCGCGATGCAGGTGCCTGCGTTCCGGGAGCTGTTTGAGGAACGCTGTGTTCAGGTCCCGCTGCGAAAGGGAGATGGGCTCTTCTTTAACCCCGCTCTTTTTCATGCGGCAGGCGATAACACATCTCAGGACATCCAGCGCATGGCGAACCTGATGCAGGTCGGATCCCCGATGGGACGTACGTTGGAACGCATCGACCGGACGGCCATGGTCCGCGCGCTTTATCCGGCGCTGCGGGATCTGGAACTGACGGGCGCGCCGCGCGCCGCGGCGATTGCTGCTGCCGCCGAAGGCTATCCTTTCCCAACCAATCTGGATACGGACCCCCCTATCGGCGGATTGGCATCGGAAAGTCAGGCAGCGCTGCTGGCGCGGGCGCTGGATGAGGGCATGAGCGTGGCTGATTTTGAAACGGCTCTGACCGAAAACCGGACCAGACGTCTGCCCTGATCAAATCCCATTGCTGCTTTTCGATTGCGCGCAGAACGGCTATGCGCGACGCAACTGGCCTGATAAGAACACGGGCGGGCACCAAGAGGGCGACTATGGCAATCACCTTGAAAGAAGTGGCAGAGCGCGCCGGGGTTTCCCGATCAGCGGTGTCACGTGCCTTCACGCCCGGTGCCTCAGTGTCCCGCAAGATGCGCGAACGGGTCGAAAAAGCCGCTGCCGATCTGGGGTATCACCCCAATGCGCTGGCTTCATCCTTGACCACGGGACGGACCAAGATGGTCGGCCTTGTCTCCAACAACTTCCACAACCCATTCTTCCTGGAAGTCTTTGATCTCTTTACCAAAGGGTTGCAAGATCGGGGGCTGCGCCCCTTGTTGGTCAACCTGACCGATCAAACCGACCCGCAAAGCTCGGTCCGTATGCTGCGGGCCTATTCGGTAGACGGGGTCATCGTGGCATCATCGACACTGCCACCGGGATTTTCCCGTGCGTTTCGCGATGCAAAAATGCCTGTTGTGCACAGTTTCGGGCGTTATTCCGAGACCCCGCATGTGGACATTGTTGGTATCGACAACATCGAATGCGGACGCATCGCAGCGCGAGAATTGCTTGAACGTGGATATCGCTCGGTTGCCTTTCTGGGTGGACCTGAAAGCGCAACTTCGACCCAGGACCGTCTGGCAGGATTCCTTGAAACGCTCACGGGCCATGATGACGTATCGGTGAGCCATTCATTTGCCGAGGATTATACTTTTGACGCAGGGCGCGCGCAGATGCAGGTGTTGTTGCAGGCGCATCCTGCCGAAGCCTATTTCTGCGGCGATGATGTGCTGTCCATCGGAGCGCTTTCCGCCATCGCGGATGCGGGGTTATCCGTGCCCGGCGACATCGGGATCATCGGGCTCAATGATATGGAAATGGCACGCTGGGAGAACATCAACCTGACCACCATTCACCAACCCATTGACGCAATCATCGAAGCCTCAATCGAGCAGGTCACCAGCGCGTTGAGCAACCCTGAACAAGCGCCCCAAGCCCGGCTGTTCCCCTGCGCGGTGATCGAACGCGGCACATTGCGCCCCAAGGTCTGAGACGCCCGGTTACCGGAACATCGGCGGTCTTGCGTCCATCCACGCGCCTCCCGCATCGGCAGAGGCCACTGCGGTATGCACTGCCGCCATCGACCGCACACCTGCAGCGGCGTCCGGAAGTCCGTCGCGGGCTGTTCCCCGGATTGCGTCAGCAAGGTCACAATAGACATTGGCCACAGCCAGCGGAAACCCTTCGGGATGCGCGATGGCCACCCGTGACAGACGTTGAGCGTCGTCAAAAAGCCCACCTTCGCCCTTTTCCATGATCTGGGTGCGTCCGCCAAGCGGGGTATAGATCAACTGGTTCGGCTGCTCTGCATGCCATTTCAAGCCACCGGTTTCACCAAAAATCTGGATCTCGAACCCGTGCTGACGGCCGATGGCAACTGACGAGGTCCAAAGCCGCCCTACCGTGCCGCGTGACATGCGAAAATTGACCATCGCATCATCTTCCAGCTCGCGACTCGCGATGGTTGAAGCAAAATCAGCGGACAGAGTTTCAACCTCGTCGTCACAGATGAAGCTGGCCATGTGCATGGCGTGGATGCCGCAATCTGCGAACTGGCCGGACACACCGGCCATCGCCGGATCATAGCGCCAGCGCACCCTTGGATTGTCTGCATCCCCCGCGTCGCCATGGTGGCCATGGCTGAAATTGGTGACCACAAGGCGGACCTTACCGATCTCACCGGCCCGGACCATGGCACGTGCCTGCCGCACCATCGGATAGGCCGAATAGGCATAGTTGACAGCCATGACTTTGCCGGATTTTTCGGCCACACGGACAATTTCCTCGCCCTCTTCAACGCTCATTGTCATCGGCTTTTCACACAGCACGTTGAACCCTGCTTCAAGGAACGCCTTAGTGATCTCGAAATGCGTGGCATTTGGCGTGGCGATGGTCACCAGATCGACGCGGTCATCGCGGTTCTTCTCGCCTTCCAGCATCTCCTGCCAGTCGCCATAGGCCCGATCCGGCGCGATCCCCAACTGCTTTCCATAGGCACGACCCGCCTCAGGGCGGTGATCCAACGCACCAGCAGAGAATTCAAACAACCCGTCCGCCTGTGCGCCCAGACGGTGTGCCGGGCCGATCTGGCTGCCTTCGCCGCCGCCAATCATGCCCCATTTGAGTTTTGTCATGCGCTTGTATCCTTACGTGAAGCCGATGCTTTCGAGGTATTCTCTGTTAAGCCGAGCGTCGTCCACGGGCGATACGTCAAGCGTCGGGTCACAGTCTTGCTCAATCGTGCACCAGCCTTCGAACCCGCTGTCTAACAGCAATTGCCGCACCGCCGGGAAGTCGACCTCGCCCTCTGACAGGTTGCAGAAAATCCCTTGGCCACAGGCATCGTAAAAACCTGTACGGTTGGCGATCGCCTCCGCTTTGACCTTGGCGCTGGTGGACTTGAAATGCACATAGGTGATGCGGTCCATATGGCGCTTCATGAAAGCGACGGGATCAAAGCCTGCATACGTGCAATGGCCGGTATCGATGCAAAGTTTCAATGTGTTTGCATCAACCTCAGCCAGAATACGTTCGACCTCCGGTTCAAAGTCCATGAAGCCCCCTGCATGAGGGTGAAGTTCAGGGATCAGCCCGTATTCTTCGGACCCCATTTTGGCAACGGTCACGATCCGGTCCCGGTAGGCCGCCCATTCTGCGGCATCCATCTGCTCCGCCTCGGCGGCGCGACCTGCGGTTGGTGCCCGACGGGGTGAGATGCTGTCGATCAGCACGAAGTGCGCGGCGCCATGGGCTTTCAACGCCTCACAGGTTCGCTTGGCGCCATCCAATACGTCATCCCATTGTGCAGGGTCATGGAACGCGCGGAACACGACACCGCCGATTAGGTCCAGTCCGAATTCGTCCAGCGCTTCGGCCAGAATGCCAGGGTCTTCGGGCATGAACCCGACGGGCCCCAGCTCAATCCCCTTGTACCCCGCCTCAGCGCATTCCTTGAGGACAGTGCGCCATGTTGGATTGCGGGGATCGTCCGCAAACTCAACACCCCATGAACAGGGCGCGTTTCCGATGCGAATGGTCATGTCGATATGTCTCCTATACCTTCGCAACCGGAGCCCACGCCCCGGTTTTTGCGGATATCAATACGGATTCAACCACCTCCGCCACGGCCAGACCGTCGCGGAATGTGGGCCAGCTGGATGTGCCCGATGCGATGGCCGTCAGGAAATCCTTGGCCTCGATGATGATCTGATCCTGATAGCCCGTACCGTGCCCCGGCCCGAGACAGAAAGGCTCATAGTCTGGATGCGCGGGTCCCGTCAGGATCTTTGTAAAGCCGCGCGTGCTCTCGGGCCCCTCGGCCCGGTAGAGCCAAACGGCATTCTGATCTTCCTGATCAAACCGGATCGCGCCCTTGGTGCCGTGAATTTCATAGGCGTAGCCCATCTTGCGCCCGGTTGCGACGCGGCTGGAATAGATGTGGCCTTTCACACCACTGGCAAAGCGGCACATGATCTGGGCGTGATCATCGTTGGTCACTTGGCCGCCGGGCCGCTCGGAGTGAACGGTATCAACCTCGGCCATAACTTCGGCGATTGGCCCCATCAAAGCGAGGGCCGCGTTGATCGGATGCGGAGCCAGATCGCCCATATTCCCGTTGGCCATGCCGTCGCAACGCCAGTTGTGAGGCTCATTTGGATCGGCCAGAAAATCCTCCGTATGCTCCCCGCGAAACCAGTTGACCTTGCCGATGGTGTCTTCGGCCAGCAATTGGCGTACAAATTGGCTGGCCGGGGTGCGGATGTAGTTGAAACCAATCATGTTCACGACGCCCGATGCCTCCGCCGCCGCAACCATCGCGCGCGCGTTGTCAATCGTGTCAGCCAGCGGTTTTTCACAAAAGACAGGTTTGCCAAGCGCCATCGCGGCCTCTGCAACGGCGCGGTGCGTGTCCTGCGGGGAGGCGATGACAACCGCCTCGACTTTCGGATCTTGCACCAGCATTTGCCAGTTTTCCGCCGCGCGGGCAAAGCCGTATTGCTGTCGATAGCGCTCCGCACTCTTAGCCGAGGATGCAGCGATCACCTCAAGCGATGGGCGAAGCTCGGTGTCGAAAATCGCCCCGACCGAAGCCATAGCGACAGAGTGCGCTTTGCCCATGTAGCCACCGCCAACAATGCCGATCCCGAACTTGCGCAAAGTGGTACCCTTTTCCCTTGCGGTTTGTATTTGCAACCGATTGCAAAATCTGTAACGTGGAGCACGAACGCGCGCAAGCGGCAATTCGCGGGCGGTGCATTTGACGTGTTCTGACAGGAGTGACCCAGTGGCAGAAAAGACCGTAACGCTGACCACGGCTCAGGCCATCATTCGTTGGCTGGCCAACCAATATATTGAGATTGACGGCGTCGAGTGGCGGCTCTGTGGTGGCGGCTTTGGCATCTTCGGGCATGGCAATGTCACCTGTCTGGGCGAGGCACTTTATGATCACCGCGAAGAACTGCCACTCTATCGCGGTCAAAACGAGCAAAGCATGGGCTTCGCGGCTGCCGGCTATGCCAAGCAATGGCTGCGCCAGCGCTTTATGTTCTGCACAGCCAGCGCGGGGCCCGGCACGCTCAATCTGGTGACGGCCTCCGCTTTGGCGCATGCGAACAGATTGCCCATGCTGATGCTGTGCGGTGATACATTCCTGACCCGCCTGCCCGACCCTGTGTTGCAGCAAATGGAGAACTTCAACGATCCGACGTTTGGGGCCAATGATGCTTTCAAACCGATTACCCGCTACTGGGACCGGATCACCCATCCTGCACAGATCATCCAGTCCTTGCCAGCAGCCATTGCCACGTTGATCGACCCCGGCGACTGCGGACCGGCGTTCCTTGGCCTGCCGCAGGACGTGCAGGGATGGACGTTTGATTACCCTGAGGTTTTCTTTGCCAAGAAGGTACACCGCGTTCGGCGTCAGACGCCGGATCAGGATGAGATCGCAGATGCGGCGGCCCTCCTGAAATCAGCTAAGCGCCCGATGATCATCGCAGGGGGCGGTGTGCAGTATTCGAGGGCTGTGGCCGAGCTGACGACCTTCGCCGAAACCCACCAGATCCCGGTGGTGGAAACCATCGCAGGCCGCGCCAATCTGCTGAACGATCACCCGTTGAACATCGGCCCTATTGGTGTGACCGGTTCAGACAGTGCCAATGCGATTGCGGAAAAGGCCGATGTCATCCTTGCTGTTGGCACACGGTTGCAGGACTTCACAACCGGCTCATGGACGGCATTTGACAAAGACGCACGGTTCATCTCGATCAACGCGGCGCGTCACGATGCGGGCAAACACATGTCGCTGCCGGTTGTGGGAGATGCAAAGCTGTCGCTTGCAAGATTGGACGAAGCCTTGGGCACTCAAAAGGCGGCACCGGAATGGGTTTCTGGCGCACAGGTGCACCGAAAAAAATGGGATGCCTATGTGGCGGATAATGTCTCTTACGGCGACAACCGTCCCAACTCTTATGCACAGGCAATTGGCGTGGTGAACGCGCACTGCGATGCGCGCGACCGTGTTGTCGCCGCCGCCGGTGGCTTGCCCGCAGAGGTCACGGCCAACTGGCGCACGCTAGATGTTGGCACCGTGGATGTGGAGTTCGGCTTTTCCTGCATGGGCTACGAGATCGCGGGAGCCTGGGGTGCCCGCATCGCGCAGTCAGAACGCGAGCCCCAGCAGGACACAATCAGCTTTTGTGGCGACGGCTCTTACTTGATGCTAAATTCGGATATCTATTCGTCGGTTTTGACCGGTAAGAAACTGATCCTGCTGCTGCTGGACAACGGCGGTTTTGCGGTCATCAACAAGCTGCAGAATAACACCGGCAACGAAAGCTTTAACAACCTGATCAAAGATGCGCCCACCATCCCCGAGCCCTTTACCGTGGATTTTGAAGCCCATGCCGCATCGCAAGGTGCCATCGCTGAGACCGTGGCCAGCCCTGCTGAGCTGGCCGAGGCATTCAAGCGCGCCAAGGCAGCGAACAGAACAACCGTGATTGTGATGAAAGTGGACGCTTACGAGGGTTGGACAACCGAGGGCCACACCTGGTGGGAGGTCGGCACGCCCCATATCACCGACAACACAAAGGTCCGCGCGGCTCATGTTGATCAGGAATCAAGCCGCGACAAACAGCGAAAGGGCGTTTGATGTCTGCATTGCTTGAAGGCATCAAAGGGAACCGGTTCGCGGTCTTTGGCCGTGCCGGCATGGACATGTTCGCCGATCCCGTGGGCACCAAGGCCGAAGAAGCCCTGACCTTTCGTGCTGATCTGGGTGGGTCTTCCGCCAACATCTGCGCAGGCCTAGTAAAACTGGGCAGCGCCGCGTCCTTGATCACCTCCGTTTCTGATGATGCCGTCGGGCGGTTCGCGCTGAACAAACTGGCACATTACGGCGTCGATACATCGTTCATTCGGGTTTTGGGTGGGGAATACCGCCTGTCGCTTGCGGTCTACGAAAGCTGCATCGAGAATTTCCAGAACGTGATCTATCGCAATGGTGCCGTAGATTTCCAAGTGACGGAAGACGACATGGACAGGGTCGATTACGCCCGGTTCAGCGCCCTGATCACAGCAGGAACCGTCTTTGCGGCGGAGCCGTCGCGCAGCGCCACCTTCCGCGCGTTTGAAAACGCCCGCAAAGCCACCCTGCCCGTTATCTTTGACATTGACTATCGCCCCTACAGCTGGCCTTCGCCCGAAGTGGCTGCTGACGTCTTGTCGCGCGCGGGCGAGGAAAGTGACCTGATAGTTGGCAACGACGAGGAGTTCGGCTTCATGGCAGGTGGGATCGAACACGGCCTGGACAAGGCACGTGACCTGGCCGCCAATGGCAAGATGGTAATCTATAAGATGGGCGAAGGCGGGGCCGTGACCCTTGTGGACGGTCAGGAAATCCGAACCGGAATCTACCCCGTCACGGCCGTAAAACCCAATGGCGCCGGCGACAGTTTCATAGCCGGGCTATTGTCGTCCATTGCCGATGGCTATGGCCTTCGCGATGCGGTGATGCGCGGCTCCGCTTGTGCTTCCATCGTGGTCAGCCAACCGGGCTGCGCACCCGCCATGCCCACAACCACTCAGCTCGATCATTTTCTCAGCACTCACCCAGGCCCCTCTGACGCCTGAAAGGACCCAACATGCATATCGCCCCTTTCGACAACCAGAACAAACCAATCGTTGACATCGACAATCCGACGGTGCCCCTGAACTATTTCAACATCGTCAAACTCAAGCGTGGTGAGGCGTTTGAGTATCAGGTTCCCGGATATGAAACCTGCATCGTGCCCGCCACCGGTAGTGTAGATGTGGAGATTGAAGGTGTGAAATTCGACGCGGTGGGTGGCCGTGGCGAAGACGTCTGGGACGGTGACCCCCAAGGCGTCTATGTGCCAGTTGGGGCCAAGGTGACGCTGGTGTGCATGTCGGAAGATACCGAAACCTTCATCGCAGGTGCGCGCTATGACAAGGTGTTGGACCCGTTTGATGTGCGCGAACATGACCTTGTGCAATACGGCTCGGACGACACCAAGACCCACCGCAAGATCAAACATATCCTTGGCCAGAAACAGCACGACAAAGTGGGCCGCCTTCTGGTGAGTGAGCTGTTCACCGTCGGCCAGGGCGGCTGGTCCGGGTTCCCGTCACACAAACATGACACCAACCGTTTGCCCGATGAGACGCGGCATGACGAGACCTATAACTTCCGGTTCAAGCCAAATTGGGGCTCGGGCATGCAGATGCTGCAACGCGAGGATAACCAACCCGGTGACGCCTATCACATCGTTGATGGCTCCACGATCTGCATAGATAACGGCTACCACCCCTGCGCCGTTCTGCCAGGCTATGAGATGTATTATTTCACCATTCTGGGCGGGCTGACGCAGCGCAGTCTCGTGCAGTATTTCCAGCCGACCCACGCCTATCAGGTTGAGACCATTCCTGGCATCAAAGACATGATCGCGAAGTTTAAATGACACTGGCGACATTGAGGGAGGTGCTGCAGCCCGCCTATGCACAGGGCTACGCCGTTGCGGGTCTTGTCACGCTTGGATGGGAAGACATGCTCGCCTATGTCGCCGCCGCAGAGGCAGAGAATGCAGCCGTCATCCTGCAGGCCGGACCATCCTGCCGGGAACACACGCCGTTGCCGATACTGGGCAAGATGTTCCGGCATCTGGCAGAGCACGCATCTGTTCCCGTGGTTGCCCATCTGGACCATGGGTACACCTTTGAGGAATGCAAGGAAGCACTGGACTGCGGCTTTACCTCGCTCATGTTCGATGGCTCCCGCAAGCCACTTCAACAGAATATTGACGAGACCGCAGCAATTGCCGAGATGGCCCATGACGCGGGCATTTCTTGCGAAGGGGAAATCGGCTTTGTCGGCTATTCCGGTGGCGAAGGATCGCACGGAACCAACCCTGAAGAGGCCGCCATCTTTGCCCGCGAGACCGGGATTGACGCGATGGCCATCTCGGTGGGAAACGTGCATTTGCAGCAGGATCAGGAGGGGGGGCTGGATGAGGCCCGCATCGCCGCGATTGAGACCGTGACAGACATCCCTCTGGTGATCCATGGTGGATCGGGTGTGCCTGTCAAACAACGCCAAAAGCTGGCGCGCACGACGGCTGTCTGCAAATTCAATATCGGAACAGAGTTGCGCATGGCTTTCGGAACGGCCATGCGTGACGCCGTCAATCGCAATCCTGACCGTTTTGACCGCGTTACGATTTTGAAAGAGACCATCGACCCAGTGGAAGCAGCCGCACGAAATGTGATCCGGGCATTTGGAGGGACGCAGAGCGGATCGGGTAATCTCACACCCTGATCTTTCAGCGCCAGTCAGGTGCCGCGCTTCTGCGGCATCATTTCCTCGCCGGAAATCTGTAGCCCCACTGCGTTTGGGTACTACCAAAGCCCGCCATGTTGCTGCGCCTCATGAATGGCTGTTTCGAGAATGCTGACCTCAAACGGTTGCGCTCGAACTAGGCCGCGAGCAACGTTGTCATTGTGGGCGAGGTCTTAGCCAAAACGTAGGCTTCGTATCCTTTTAAACACAAGCGCGCAGTTCTCCCATGCACCCCTGAATTCAACCGCAATTCAGGAAACAACTGAAACATCTCTTCGCGCGAACTGTCCGACACTGAGGAAATGCCCATATCACCCGCATGAAAGCTTTCAGTTGCGGTACCATTGGCATAAATGACCTCGTGTTGATCAAACATTAAATGCAGATACGTGACCGTTTGGCGATGGACCTGCCGTATGTTGGAGCCGTTAACCAGATGCTTGGCTGAAATCAAAACTTCTGGCGTACCAAAGAGGAGTTCCGCCTGATAACCCGTCACAAGGAACTTGTGTTGGGGTGAAACCAGCAACGCGCTTGTAAGGTCCTCAAGCGCCCAGGCTTCGATACGGATCGGCGCAAAGTTTCCAACACCCAAAACAGTCCGACTGCCGAGCCACCGGATCGGCTGAGGGCCATGGTCCTGGGTGATGACCATATCTCCGATGCGTAAGGTTTCGATCGGACGTTCCCCTTGGGGTGTCAGGATCAGCGCGCCCTTGGTGAAGCAGGGAATGGCATCGCGAAAGTCAAAGTTGGTGGTCAGCGACGTCGCGTTTGAACCGTCGGCCGCGGTATCGCCGTCAGTGTCGCTGAGTGTGAAGTTGCCCGCCCCGTCAATGTCTGCATCGTTGACATCCCAGCCTGCAACGTCGTCCACCACATCCGCAATGCCGTCGCCATCGGCATCGCCTGAAGCATCAATCGCGGCCTGAGTTAGCCCATGGCCGGCCTCATCCACATCATTGATGCCGTCATCATCTGAATCCAGATCAAGATAGTCGGCCAGTCCCGTGCCGTCCGTGTCGACCGGCGTCAGCCCTTCATTGCCTGTTCCCTCATAGGCGTTGTCGAGGCCATCGCCATCGCTGTCAACGCCCGTCGGCGCGATATACCCCTCGGTCGATTGCGCTTCGACGTTGTCGGTGATGCCGTCGTTATCACTGTCCAGATCAAGGTAGTCCGCAATCCCGTCGCCATCACTGTCGGTCGCCGTTACAATATCAGCGACGGTGAAGGTTTCTGTATAGGGGTTTGGAAAGGACGGATTGGGGCCTGAATCAACAATCACAACGCCATCTACGGCAATCGTAAAGCTTGCCGGATCAGAACCACTAATACCGTCGCCAAAGTCATCAAGGATGGTGAACGTGTAATCGCCCAGCCCCGAGACCGGGATGTTCGTGATTTCCGTGGTGGTGTCGATGGTGCTGTCGCTTGCGATCAAGTTCCCATCCGGGTCGCGCAACTCCCATGTGGTGTTGTCGACGTCCGCCCATTCATCGCCGTCAAAGGTGATCGTGATCGTGCTGGGGGTAAAGGTGCTAAACCCTTCGTCGGTGTTCAGGATGCCGTCGCCGTCGGTATCAAGGTCGACGTCATCGGCCACGCCATCCCCGTCAATATCATTCAGCGGGACATCGAAGGTAAGATCGCTGATGCCGGAGCCACCCGTCTGGGTGCCATTTGGCCCGGGCTCAAACGACAGATCAAGGCCAGAGATCGGGCCAGCCAGCGTCAATGTCACGGCATTGGCAATGGTGCCTGCGGCCTCAACAGTGACCGAGCCGTCCGGATTGGTGATGACAAGCTCATCCGTCAGTCCGGAGAGGCCCGCAATGATGGTTGCCGCCGGAATTTGTACGCCGTTTTCATCATAGGCAACAATGACCCAGGAATCGTCAAACGTTGAGGCACCATCATCATTGAGATGCTCAATCGAAAACGACAGGTTCTCGACCGGGTTTGAGAAATCGTAGCTGGCGGTGATTTGCGTCGTAACAAAGATACCGCCAAAACCAGTCACCGGCTGCCCGCCATTGATGATCGGTTGCCAGGCGTTGGCAGTAAAAGTGCCGGTGACTGTTGTCGTATTGGAGCCGTCAGCAATGGTGGTGGAGCCGCTTTGCGCGGTTCCGCCGGCACCTGTTAGCCATATGGCATTGTCCAGCACAGCCACATCATCGTCCAATCGTCTGCAAGTTTCCAAACCCCGCTTGGGAAAACGGTGTCCGGTCAAGTTCATGTGACGGTGTTCGCCTGATTAATTTCTGGCGCTCATTCCGGGTCACTGGGTTCGGTTTCGACTGGGGCTGAGGTTGAATTATGTCGTTTGTTTCAATTTTTCTGGGCTTTTTTGGTAAACTGCAGCAGTACGTCATCGCCTGATCAGGACTGGTCACGATTTCGGCCGCACCACCAAGGGTCGTCGTTTGTGCTCACCGCAGGATCTGCCAAGTTGGCCTCACTGCCACCATCAAATCGACCGCGGCATGTTCCTTGCGCGGGACGGCCCACCTTAGAAACCGCTGCCTTTGCACCGATGCCAGCGCACAGTCTGCGGACAACGGTTGAACTCCCTGCACGAACGCCAACGACAGCTTTTCGCGTTTCGCGAATGCTAAGAACATGACCAATGGCGCAGGAAACAGCTCTGTGCATGTAAAGCGTCATACTGACATGCATATGATGTGCTTCTGAACTGAAGTTCAGCTGTCCGACATCTCGTTCTTTGCCCAATACTCAGCCCTCAAAACGCGCTTGTACATTTTTCCGGTTGCAGATCGAGGCAAAGTGTTTCGAAATTCAATGCTGCGTGGACACTTCAACGCAGATAGTTTTGAGCGGCAGAACGCCATCAGTGTCTCAGCCATCCCTGGCGTATTCTCATGTTCGGCAACCAATTGCACAACGGCATGAACAGCTTCCCCAAAATCTTCATGGGGGATGCCGATGACGGCGGCATCAAGCACCGATGGATGGCTCAGCAGCGTGTCTTCGGTTTCTTGAGGATAGATATTCACGCCGCCAGAAATGATCAGAAATGACTTTCTATCTGTCAAATAAAGGTAGCCGTCCTCATCCAGCAAACCGATATCTCCCAGTGTTGTCCAGCCTTTCGCATTGGTGCAGGCACGGGTTGTCTCAGGATCGTTGTGATAGGCGAATTGCTGACCATTCTCGTAATAGATTTCACCTGTGGTCCCTACAGGCACTTCGACACCATTTGAATCGCAGATATGCACGACACCCAGTTTAGCGCGGCCAACAGATCCGGGATGCGCACGCCATTCAGCGCTGGTGATCGCAGAGAAGCCGTTGTTCTCAGTGCCTGCATAATATTCGTGAATGATGTCGCCCCACCACGCCAGCATGTCCCGTTTGACGTCTGCCGGACAGGGGGCGGCCGCGTGAACTGCCATTTCCATTGAGGAGAGATCGTATCTGATGCGCACAGCTTCGGGTAATCTCAGCAGACGCACGAACATCGTCGGCACCCATTGGCTGTGTGTGATTTTGTAGTTCTCAATCAGGCGCAATGATGTCTCAGCGTCAAACCGATCCATGATTATGGCGATACCGCCCATCTTGATCGTCACCATAGCATGCCTAAGCGGTGCGGCATGATAAAGCGGTGCGGGACAGAGATATCGGGTTTGTTGCCCATACCCAAACAAGCTGCTGAGCAGATCGACCAACATGGTCCGCGCGCCCGGCAACGTGTCTTCCAACGGCCATTTGATGCCTTTAGGGCGTCCTGTTGTGCCAGATGAGTACAGCATATCAAGGCCTTGAGCCTCATCCGCGATAGGCGTTTCCTGCTGGTGTGCCGCTTCTTTGGACCAGCAAGCGTATGCGCCACCTGCGTCGCCCACGACCATGACTTCGCATTGATCTTTCTGCTTAGAAGCCAAGTTCGGCAGGCTGTCCAGAAGACGATCACTTGTGATCAAGAGGCGCGCCCCACAATCAGCGACGATATAAGCGATTTCATCCGTGTTCAGATGCGTGCTGATGGTCGTATAATAGACGCCTGCACGATCTGCCGCGAAACAGACTTCCAACATTTCGCGCCGGTTTTCCATCAGAATTGCAATATGGTCGCCCTGATTGACGCCGTGCGCGCGTAACACGTGCGCGCCTTGGTTCGCGCGCGCCTCCAACATGCCAAAGGTAACGGTTTCACCGCTGGCGGCCATGGCGAATGCAAGCTTATCTGGGGGATGCGCACGCGGCTGATAAGGGTGCGAGTGTGTGGACATATCGATCAGAATTGTACGAGCGTTTTGCCGAGATGGCCGCCACTGCGCAGATGCTCCATGGCCGGTTTCAGGTCTTCAAAGGCGAAAACGTCACCCAGGACAGGATGCAATTGATGTTGCGCCATGGCGCGCAGCATGGCTTCGAACCCTTCACGGTGGCCAACAGTCACACCTTGCAAGCGGACTTGCCGGGCAACGATCGGACCCAGGGACGCCTCGATATTCAAACCCGACAGCACGCCGATCATCGATAGGGTGCCACCGGGCCTCACCGCTCGCAAGGACAGCGGCAAGGTCTGTGCGCCGCCAAGTTCGATGATGTTGTCGTATCCGCCTCTGTCTGTGGTAATAGAACGGCTTGCGCGGGCCCAATCCTCCGTTGTGGTGTAATTAATCGTGGCATCCGCGCCCATTTGGGCGACACGTGCCAGTTTGTCATCACTGGAAGAGATCACGGTGACATGCGCGCCCTGCATCTTGGCAAAAGCCAGCGCAAATAGGGCAACGCTGCCAGTCCCCTGTACCAATATCTTGTCGCCCGCCCGGGTTTGACCGTGGGTGACAATCGCGCTCCATGCGGTCAACGCTGCACAGGGCAATGTTGAGGCTTCAGCGTCGCTGAGGTAGTCGGGAACTCTCACAACGCCACTCTCGGCGAGGCAGACAAGGTCAGCCATGACCCCGTCAAGCGGGCCGCCCAAGGCCGAGGAGAACCTCTGCGGTGTGGGCTCGCCACTGGTCCAATTCTGAAAATACGTTGGGCACACGCGGTCGCCAACCGAGACCCGTGTAACATCTGTGCCTATTTCGACCACTTCGCCAACACCGTCAGAGACGGGGATCAACGGCAGCTCACCTGTTGCACGTCCATAGCCGCGGTCTGGCACGATCAGATCACGTGCATTCAGGGACGCCATCCGCATGGCCACGATCACTTGATCAGGGGCGCAAACTGGCTCGGGCCGCTGTGAAAGCTTGAGGTTATCAAACCCCCAATCGCCTTCGATCTGGAATACACGCATGGTTTACGACCCTTTCTGAGCGGTTAATCGCGCCACTCGGTCTTTGAGAATATTGGTGGCCCCGTCGGTAAATCCCGCAATCTGTGCGCCCGCGATGTGGCGGCAAAAGACATGCTCAGACCGGAGCCCTTCAGCCCCCATCAGTTGCAGTAGCTCTGGCAAATGAGCTTGGGCGGAGGTCACGGCATCGATTTTAGCCTGAGCCGCCGACAATTGTGCATCTTGGCCCGTGTTCACCAATTCGGTAGCCTTCGCAGTGAGGGCCTGTGAAGCGCTCAGTGCGGCTTCAGCGGCAGCCAGACCCGCCTGCCAGCTTGGGATGACCTTCAGCGGTTTGCCAAAACTGTGCCTGCGCGCGCCATATGCTGCCGCGTCATGCACGCCGCGCGCCAACATCCCGTTGCACATGGCAGCTACATAGGTGCGCGCGCCATTGATCTCTGTCAGGATCGCCTTGAAGGCCTTGCCGGGAGCGATCAGCATAGCGTCTTGCGGCACTTCAACGTCTTGCAACACAAAGCCGCCGGTCCCCATGCTGGTTTGGCTGAAGGTGCTGTCGATCGCGTACCGCGTCACACCGGGCCCGCTCAAATCAACAAGAAACGCTCCAATACTGTTGCCGTCACCGACGGTTGCGCACTGAGCATAGACGATGGACAGGCCCGCATGCCGACCATTGATGATCCACGTCTTTTCTCCGTTCAAAAGCCACCCTGTCTCTGACTGGGTCGCCTTGGTGGTCACAGCGGCAAAATCACTGCCTGTGCCGGGCTCAGTAAGGGCGGTGCAAGCGCTCATCCTGCCATTCAACAGGCTGGGGATATATCGTTGGCAAAGGGCCTGAGACGCAATCTCGCTCAGGCGTAGTGCGATATTGTGTGTGTTAACCAGCGACATAGCAAAGCCAAAGTCGGCACCTGCCAAAATGCGGCAGGCGGCGGTGCGTGTGGTAAAATTCAGACCTAGCCCACCAAAGGCTCGCGGTACCTGCATCCCCAGAATGCCGATCCGCCCGGCCATTTCATAGATCGTATCATCGGGGATCGCACCCATCGACCAATTGGATGCGGCAGGAAGGATCGTCTTCTCTGCAAACTCCTCAACCTGGTCCAAAAAAGCTTGAGTCATTTCAGGCGCTGCTTCCATTTTGCCATAAGATCGGTGGTCACACCGACAATACCGCGCGGCATAAAGATTGTGGCAAGCACAAGAACCAGCCCGTAGAGGATCAGGCGGAAACTATCTGCAAAGCGCAGATATTCCGGCAGGAACACCACAAAGAAAGCGCCGATGACCGGCCCCGCAATGGTGCCTGATCCGCCGACAATAACGGCAAGGATCGCATCAAGCGATTGCGCCACACCGAAAATCTCAGGATTGATGAAGCTTTGGTAGTGGGCGTAAACGGCGCCCGCCAAGCCACCGAACATGGCGGAAATGACAAATGCAAAGAGTTTGTACTTCCAAGCCGCAATGCCAATGGCCCCCACAAGATCTTCATTTTGGCGAATAGCAATCAAGGTTTGACCCACCCGCGAGTGCACGAGCATAGCTGCCAGACCGGTCATAAGAACGGCGATGATCAGGACGAAGTAATAGTACGTCTCGCGGTCACGCCAATTAAACAGACCTTCTTTGCCCCCAGGTTTGGGAATGCCGGTGATGCCCGCTTCGCCTTGGGTCAGCTGGTGGAAATTCATCAAAACGATAAAGATCACCATGTTAAAGGCGAGCGTCACAATGGCGAAGTAATGCCCTTTGACGCGCAGACTGGGATAGCCTGTCAGCAGCGCAAAAAAGGCGGTGACAAACGGGGCCAGCATGATACTGAGCCAGACGGGCATGTTAAAGTGGATACCCATCAAAGCGGTTGAATAGGCCCCGATCCCCATGAAGCCAGCCTGCACAATCGAGACATATCCGGTGTAGCCCTGGATCAAATTCTGACCTTGCGCAGCAATTACCCAGATCAACGCCAGAATGCTGAGATGCAGATAGTATTTCACGGCGATGAACTGTGGCAGAAGGATGAAACCAACCAGCGCCAGCGCATAAAAGATGAAAGTGCGGTTCAGGGTCATCATGCTTTCCCCATCAGGCCTTGGGGACGGAACAAAAGCACCCCGATCATTACCACAAAGGCGATCACGTCCTTATAAGCAGACGATATGAAACCAGCCGCCAGCGCTTCGGTGATACCCAGCACAAGGCCGCCAACAACAGCGCCGGGGATCGACCCCAGACCGCCAAGGATCAGCACCGCAAAACCTTTGACGACCAGCCCTTCACCAATGCCCGGTGCAATAGCGAACAAAGAGCCGACCATAACACCTGCGCAAACACCAAGGGCGGTGGAGATGGAAAAGACCACAAGGGGGATCGTGTTCACGTTGACGCCCATCAGGATCGCCGCATCGCGGTTTTCGGCAACTGCGCGGATCGCTTGGCCAGTTTTGGTTTTCTCGACAAACAGCGTCATGGCGATGATCAACAAGGCAGCAGCTAGGATCACATAAAGCCGCAGTTCGGGGATTGTCACACCGCCGATGTTGAACACGCGGGACAAGTTTGTGGGGATCACGACTTGTTCGTGACCGAAGAATTCAAGGTTCAGGCCTTCGACCATCATTGTAAGGCCAAGGGCGACAATAAAAGCGTTGATATGGTTGGCGTTTCGCACAGGTCGATAGGCCAGTAGTTCGATCAAGACGCCAAGGATCAAGCCGACGATCAGCGATACGAGGATTGCCAAAAACAGCGGGAAACCCCCGCCTGTCACAAAGAAAAACGTCAGATAACCGCCGAACATCGACACTGACCCATGAGCGAAATGCGCGATACCAAGGATGCCAAACACCGTGGTCAAGCCAAGTGCGATCAGCACGTAAACGCCGCCGATGGCTACGCCGTTGATGATTTGTTGAATGACCTCAACCATGATCGGTCCTGCAAATAAAAGGGAAATCTGGGGCGCAAGCCTATGGCGCGCGCCCCATTGGAGAGAGATCAGT
>JBGCDV010000043.1:0-15901 GCA_045105735.1 Sulfitobacter sp.
ACGTGGTAACTATGCCATGGGCCTCAAAGAGCATCTCGTGTTCCCTGAAATCGACTTTGATAAAGTTGATGAGAACTGGGGTATGGACATCGTCATCGCCACCACGGCGAAAACCGACGCAGAAGCGAAAGCATTGTTGACGGCGTTCAACATGCCTTTCACTCAGTAAGCGCGGGAAGGATTAGATATGGCTAAGAAATCCATGATCGCACGCGAGAAGAAGCGTGAAGCACTGGTCAAGAAGTATGCTGCAAAGCGTGCTGCCTTGAAGGAAATCGTAAGTGACGAAAGCAAGCCGATGGAAGAGCGTTTCCGCGCCTCCCTCAAGCTGGCGAAACTGCCCCGCAACTCCAGCGCCGTGCGTCTGCACAACCGCTGCCAGCTGACGGGCCGTCCTCACGCCTATTACCGCAAACTGAAAATCTCGCGTATCGCGCTGCGGGATCTTGGCTCAGCAGGCCAGATCCCCGGCATGGTCAAGTCGAGCTGGTAAGGAGCGCATCAGATGAACGATCCTATCGCAGATATGCTGACACGCATCCGCAACAGCCAAATGCGCGGCAAATCCACCGTCGTCACGCCAGCTTCCAAGCTGCGTGCATGGGTGCTGGATGTGCTGGCCGACGAAGGCTACATTCGCGGCTATGAAAAGATGACGGGTGCCGATGGCCACCCCGCCATCGAGATCAGCCTCAAGTACTACGAAGGCGAACCTGTCATTCGTGAGCTCAAGCGGGTCTCAAAGCCCGGTCGCCGCGTTTACATGGGCGCACAGGATATCCCACAGGTCCGTCAGGGTCTGGGTGTATCGATTGTCTCCACCCCACAGGGTGTGATGTCGGATGCTGCTGCACGGTCTGCCAATGTTGGCGGTGAAGTGCTCTGCACCGTATTCTAAGGAGTGCAAGATGTCTCGTATTGGTAAAAAGCCGGTCGAATTGCCCAGCGGTGTCACCGCAACGGTCAGCGGCCAATCCATCGAAGTCAAAGGTCCCAAGGGTGTCCGCAGCTTCAAGGCGACAGATGATGTTGATTTGAAAGTTGAGGACAACGCGGTTTCCGTCATGCCACGTGGTAAGTCCAAGCGCGCGCGCCAGCAGTGGGGCATGTCCCGCACCATGGTCGCAAACCTGGTCACTGGCGTCACCGAAGGTTTCAAAAAAGAGCTTGAAATTCAGGGTGTTGGTTACCGTGCCCAGATGCAGGGCAACACATTGAAACTGAACCTCGGCCTGAGCCATGACGTGGATTACACGGCACCTGATGGTGTGACTGTAACCGCGCCAAAGCAGACCGAAGTTGTTGTGGAAGGCATTGACGAACAGCTTGTTGGTCAGGTTGCCGCGAACATTCGTGCGTGGCGCAAGCCGGAGCCCTACAAGGGCAAGGGCATCCGCTACAAGGGTGAGTTCGTCTTCCGCAAAGAAGGCAAGAAGAAGTAAGGAACGCAAAAGATGGCAAACAGCAAAAGACAACTGTTCATCAAACGCCGCTTGCGCGTTCGGAACAAACTTCGCCGCGTAAACGCAGGGCGCATGCGCCTTTCCGTGCATCGCTCAAACAAGAACATCTCGGTCCAGCTGATCGACGACGTGAACGGCAAAACACTCGCCGCTGCGTCCTCGCTTGAGAAGGATTTGGGCGTTGTTGGCAAAAACAACATCGAAGCGGCCACCAAGGTC
Organism: Sulfitobacter sp.; assembly: GCA_045105735.1. Classification (GTDB taxonomy): domain Bacteria; phylum Pseudomonadota; class Alphaproteobacteria; order Rhodobacterales; family Rhodobacteraceae; genus Sulfitobacter. Next base: position 1,683 of record JBGCDV010000043.1, read on the forward strand.
GGCGCGGCAATTGCCGAGCGTGCCAAGAAGGCAGGTGTTGAAGAAGCATACTTTGACCGGGGCGGTTTCCTGTTCCACGGTAAGGTAAAAGCGCTTGCTGATGCGGCCCGTGAAGGCGGTCTGAAGATCTAAGCGGCAGGGGGCCTTCTGGGCTGTCCGTTGCAACCAAGAATGCGAAGGGGGCCATGCCGGCCCTCTCGATGATCCGGGGGCCTGCAGGGCTCACCAGGGTTGAAACAACCGGGCGCTTGCCCACCAAACAAAGGATGTTCTCATGGCAGAACGTGAAAACCGTCGCGGCCCGCGCCGCGATCGTGACGAAGCACCGGAATTTGCCGACCGTCTGGTCGCCATCAACCGCGTGTCCAAAACTGTAAAAGGTGGTAAGCGCTTTGGCTTCGCCGCACTTGTTGTTGTCGGTGACCAGAAAGGGCGCGTCGGCTTTGGCAAAGGTAAAGCCAAAGAGGTGCCTGAGGCGATCCGCAAGGCGACAGAGCAGGCCAAGCGTCAGATGATCCGCGTGCAGCTGCGCGAAGGCCGCACGCTGCACCACGACATGGAAGGCCGTCACGGTGCCGGTAAGGTTGTGATGCGCACAGCCCCAGAAGGTACCGGGATCATCGCCGGTGGTCCGATGCGTGCCGTGTTCGAGATGCTGGGCATCAAGGACGTTGTGTCCAAGTCGATCGGTTCGCAGAACCCTTACAACATGATCCGCGCCACGATGGACGGGCTGAAGAAAGAATCTTCACCACGGTCCGTCGCGCAGCGTCGTGGTAAGAAAGTCGCAGACATCCTGCCCAAGACGGACGCGCCAGCGCCCGCAGCTGAGGAGGCCTAAACCATGGCTAAGACAATCGTTGTCAAACAGATCGGCTCCCCGATCCGCCGCCCCGCCAAACAGCGCGCGACGCTGATCGGCCTGGGCCTGAACAAGATGCACAAGACCCGTGAGCTGGAAGACACACCTTCCGTGCGCGGCATGATCAACAAGATCAGCCACATGGTCGAGATTGTGGAAGAGAAGGGGTAATCGTTTTCTTTCAAAGAAAACGGTCGGACTTTTTGAAAAAGTCCGATGCCTGAGATAGAGCGCCTCGCGGGAAACTGCGGGGCGTTTGCTATTTCAGTGTCTCTAAGAAGTAGTGCGCATGTTTCGCGCCATTTGGTCATTGAGATGTTCAGTTGCCCAGATTAGGCTCTGCCGTGGAACATGGTACGCGTTTCCGAAAAAATTAAATTTGTGCCCAGAATACAATCTGTCTTGGTGATACCTGAACAAGTTGCCACCCGTATTCATGTTCCGGCTGTACCACTTTACATCTTCAGTTAAATCAAAAGTCCAAGACTTTATGGTGGTCTCGGATGGAACTTCCGAAATGTCGACGGCGTCGCCAAACTCTCCTAGATGGCCAACATACGGGCGACGATCCGAGACGAGCTGATCATACCACATTTCAGAAATGTGATCTGAAAGCGGTCCAAGGAAGTCGGTATTTTTGGAAAGAAATTCATATAGTTTGCTGATGTCATGGCCGAATTTGAGGGAGGCTGCACCTGTTGCGCCAGAGTGCAGAAGAAGTGCTTTCAATGAAAGCTCAAATGCGTGAGACACGAGCAAATCCACAGGGTCTTCGCTACGGAGTTTTAGCCCGCCGCCGTCACACTGTATCACTAATGACTTCGCTGAGTTGATGTAGTCGGAGCTGCGTGTGAGATAAGAGTGAGCAGTTCTGTGTGTTCTCATTTAAGAACGATGGGTATTGGCGACAAAAGATGCAAGGTCGACCGCGCAGCTGAAACAGTTGTGATGAGTTAGTGGTTGTTTGGGATGCAATGCTTCGCTCCACCCCCCCCTTGATCCATCCCATCCCCCCCGCTATACGCCCCCAATGGCCCCGAATCCGGCCACCGCAAAACATGAAACGCCGTGTCTGACCGCTCCCGTCGCTGGGGGTCATTTCCGGCAAAAGGAGAAGCGACATGAAACTGAATGAACTGTCTGACAACCCAGGTGCCACCAAGAAACGCAAGCGCGTTGGTCGTGGCCCCGGTTCCGGCACCGGTAAGATGGGTGGCCGTGGTATCAAAGGTCAGAAATCCCGCTCAGGCGTGGCGATCAATGGCTACGAAGGCGGCCAGATGCCGCTCTACCAGCGTCTGCCCAAGCGTGGCTTTAACAAGCCGAACCGCAAGTCCTTTGCTGTTGTGAACCTTGGTCTGATCCAGAAATTCATCGACGCCAAGAAGATCGACGCCAAAAAGCCACTTGATGGCGCCGCTTTGGTCGCCTCTGGTCTGGTGCGTCGTGAGCTTGATGGTATCCGTGTGCTTGCCAAAGGTGAGATCACAAGCAAAGTTGATCTGCACGTGGCTGGTGCCTCCAAATCCGCTATCGAAGCGGTGGAGAAAGCTGGCGGCAGCGTGACAGTGGCAGCAAAAGCTGAGGCCGCGGCGGAGTAAACCCGCACGTGTGCCAGTCTTAAGACTTGTGAGCGGGCACTGACCCGCTTACATAAGGCTTCAAGTTTTCCCAACCGCCGCCCCGCTGGAAAACAGCCCGGGCGGCGTTTGCATAACAACGAAAAGAGACCACACCCATGGTATCAGCCGTCGAAAACATGGCCGCCAACACCAGCTGGGCCGCGTTGGGCAAGGCAACAGACCTGCGCAACCGTATCCTGTTCACGCTGGGTCTGTTGATTGTCTACCGTCTTGGCACATTCATCCCGGTTCCTGGGATTGATGGTGCCGCCCTGCGTGAGTTTATGGACAGCGCGGGACAGGGCATCGGCGGCATGGTGTCGATGTTCACCGGTGGTGCGCTGGGTCGGATGGGCATCTTTGCCCTTGGGATCATGCCCTATATCTCTGCCTCGATCATTGTGCAGCTTTTGGGGTCGATGTACGCCCCTTGGGAGCAGCTTAAGAAAGAGGGCGAGCAGGGCCGCAAAAAGCTCAATCAATACACGCGATATGGCACGGTGGCGCTGGCCACGTTGCAGTCCTATGGCCTGGCCGTGTCGTTGGAGGCGGGCGATATCGCTGCTGATCCGGGGCTTTACTTCCGCATCGCCTGCATGATCACGCTGGTGGGCGGCACGATGTTCCTGATGTGGCTGGGTGAGCAGATCACCGCGCGCGGCATTGGTAACGGTATCTCCCTTATTATCTTCGTTGGTATCATCGCAGAGGTGCCTGCCGCGATTGCGCAGTTCTTTGCCTCTGGCCGCTCCGGGGCGATCAGCCCTGCGGTGATTGTGGGTGTGCTTGTGATGGTCGTGGTGACGATCATGTTTGTGGTGTTTATGGAACGCGCCTTGCGCAAGATCCATATCCAATACCCGCGCCGCCAGGTTGGCATGAAAATGTATGACGGCGGGTCAAGCCATCTGCCGGTCAAGGTCAATCCATCGGGGGTGATCCCGGCGATCTTTGCCTCGTCCCTGCTGCTGCTGCCGATCACGATCAGCACGTTTTCAGGCAATTCCACAGGGCCGGTGATGTCCGTCCTGCTGGCCAACTTTGGGCCAGGCCAGCCGCTCTACCTGCTCTTTTTCGTCGCGATGATTGTTTTCTTTGCGTACTTCTACACCTTCAACGTCAGCTTTAAGCCTGATGACGTGGCCGACAACCTCAAGAGCCAGAACGGTTTTGTTCCTGGTATTCGTCCGGGTAAGAAGACGGCGGAATACTTGGAGTATGTTGTGAACCGTGTGCTTGTGCTGGGTTCCGGTTATCTGGCGCTGGTTTGTGTGTTCCCCGAAATCCTGCGCGGACAATTTGCGATCCCGTTCTACTTTGGCGGCACATCCGTGTTGATCGTGGTGTCGGTGACGATGGACACCATTCAACAGGTACAAAGCCATTTGCTTGCCCATCAATACGAAGGGCTGCTTGAAAAATCTCAGCTGCGCGGTAAGGGTAAGGGCGGACGCAAGAAACGGAGCCCTGTACGTCGATGAACATTATTCTACTTGGGCCTCCGGGCGCTGGCAAAGGCACGCAAGCACGTCATCTGGTTGAGACACGGAACATGGTGCAGTTGAGCACCGGTGATATGTTGCGCGAAGCCAAGGACAGCGGGACAGAGATGGGCAACATGGTTGCCGGTGTCATGGCCCGTGGGGAGCTGGTGACGGACGAGATCGTTATCGGTCTGATCCGCGAAAAGCTGAAAGGTGACAACAAGGGCGGTTTCATCTTTGATGGATTCCCTCGCACGCTGGAACAGGCAGATGCGCTGGGTCAGTTGATGGCGGACGAAGGTCAGACGCTGGATTCGGTGATCGAGATGCGCGTGGATGACGCGGCGTTGGTGGACCGGATCACGGCACGTTCGACCTGTGCGGGGTGTGGTGAGGTCTATAATGACAACACCAAGCCGATCCCGGCGGATGGAAAGTGCACCAACTGTGGCAAAGAGAACCAGTTCACGCGCCGGGCCGACGATAACGAGGAAAGCCTCAAGACGCGGCTGATGGCCTATTATAAACAGACCTCACCGCTGATCGGATATTACTACGCCAAAGAGATGCTGAGCCTTGTCGATGGTCTCGGCGAGATCGAAGCGGTGCAGAGTGAGATCGCGGGTGTTCTGGACAGCTAACGTGGGTACCGGACTTTTTTGAAAAGTCCGGCCCGATCTCTTTCAAGAAATCGGGAAGTATGTCGTCGATCACTAAGCCGCGCAGCCAGCGGAGCGCACATCGGAATTTGAAAAATCCAACGTGAATTCTCCGAAGATTTCGGAGGTCGCCAAGACTTCGCACGTCTGGGTTGACGCCCTTGCAAAAACCCCATAGTCAGCGCTATCTCGAATGAGAATCAATTTGCGGTGATGGTCGCTCCTGACCCGCAAGATCACCTGATCAGCCTTAGCCCGGTGGCCCAAACGCCTCGGGCTTATGTTGTGAAAAAAGGGTCTGGAATGACGGACCCGCAACGAAAAGGAATTACACACGTGGCACGCATTGCCGGCGTAAACATCCCGACTGCAAAGCGGGTTCCAATCGCCCTCACTTACATCACCGGTATCGGCAACTCTTCTGCAGAAGCGATCTGCGAAGCGGTTGGTATCGAACGCTCCCGCCGGATCAATGAGCTTTCCGATGCGGAAGTTCTGAAAATCCGCGAGCACATTGACGAGAACTACACCGTCGAAGGTGACCTGCGTCGTGACACGCAGATGAACATCAAACGCTTGATGGACCTTGGTTGCTACCGTGGTCTGCGCCATCGTCGTAACCTGCCCGTCCGCGGTCAGCGCACACACACCAACGCTCGCACCCGCAAAGGCCCCGCAAAGGCCATTGCCGGCAAGAAGAAATAAGGGAGGGCTTGATCAATGGCACGTGATGCACGTCGGACCAAACGTAAGGTCTCCAAGAACATCGCCGCAGGTGTGGCGCATGTGAACTCATCCTTCAACAACACCAAGATCCTGATCTCGGATGTGCAGGGCAACGCGATCTCATGGTCGTCTGCGGGCACAATGGGTTTCAAAGGCTCGCGGAAATCCACACCTTACGCGGCACAAATGGCTGCAGAGGATGCGGGCCGCAAGGCGCAGGAACATGGTGTGAAGACGCTGGAAGTAGAAGTGCAGGGTCCCGGTTCCGGCCGCGAATCCGCACTGCGCGCCCTGGCGGCTGCTGGTTTCAACATCACATCGATCCGTGACGTGACGCCAATGGCCCACAACGGCTGCCGCCCGCCAAAGCGCCGCCGCGTCTAAGCATTTTTTCTATCGGGGTCTGCGTGGTTTCATGCAGGCCCCATACCGTTTTTTGAAACCTCGAGCGTTTGTGCCGTTCGGAACATGAGGCACAAACAAGAATGGAGGGACGCATGATCCACAAAAATTGGGCTGAATTGATCAAACCACAGCAGTTGGACGTCAAGCCGGGCAATGACCCGGCCCGTCAGGCGACTGTAATGGCAGAGCCGCTGGAGCGCGGCTTTGGTCTGACGATGGGCAACGCGCTGCGCCGCGTGTTGATGTCCTCGTTGCAGGGTGCGGCGATTACGTCCGTTCAGATCGACAATGTACTGCACGAGTTTTCGTCTGTTGCCGGTGTCCGCGAGGACGTAACCGACATCATTCTGAACCTCAAAGGTGTTTCAATCCGCATGGAAGTCGAAGGACCCAAGCGTCTGTCGATCTCCGCCAAAGGACCCGGTGTTGTGACAGCGGGCGACATTTCCGAGAGCGCGGGCATTGAGATCCTGAACCGCGACCATGTGATCTGTCACCTTGATGACGGTGCCGATGTCTACATGGAACTGACGGTCAACACTGGCAAAGGCTATGTCTCAGCGGACAAGAACAAGCCAGAGGATGCGCCGATTGGTCTGATCCCGATTGATGCGATTTACTCTCCGGTCAAGAAAGTCAGCTATGACGTTCAGCCGACCCGTGAAGGTCAAGTGCTGGACTATGACAAGCTGACCATGAAGGTGGAAACCGACGGTTCGATCACACCTGATGATGCCGTGGCCTTTGCCGCGCGCATTCTGCAGGACCAGCTGGGCATTTTCGTGAACTTTGATGAGCCAGAGTCCGCTTCCCGCGCGGATGAGGACGATGGTCTGGAGTTCAACCCGCTTCTGCTCAAGAAAGTGGACGAGCTGGAACTTTCCGTGCGTTCGGCCAACTGTCTGAAGAACGACAATATTGTGTATATTGGTGATCTGATCCAGAAGACCGAAGCATCGATGCTGCGCACGCCGAACTTTGGCCGCAAGTCCTTGAACGAGATCAAGGAAGTGCTGTCAGGCATGGGGCTGCACCTTGGCATGGATGTCGAAGACTGGCCGCCGGACAACATCGAAGATCTGGCCAAGAAGTTCGAAGATAACTTTTGAACCAACGGGGTGGGCTAGAAGCCCACCTTACGTAAGACGGGGTTAGCCCCGCCTTGCACATCGGGCAACACCGCCCCAAGGAGAGCCGGCGACACGCATCACCGGCCAGACAAAGTAAAAACGCCCGTAGAGGGCACAATTTGGAGACTAGAAAATGCGTCACGCACGTGGATATCGCCGCCTGAACCGCACACATGAGCACCGCAAGGCGCTCTGGGCAAACATGGCAGGCTCGCTCATTGAACATGAGCAAATCAAGACAACTTTGCCAAAGGCAAAAGAACTGCGCCCGATCATTGAAAAGATGATCACATTGGCCAAACGCGGCGACTTGCATGCGCGCCGTCAGGCCGCTTCAAAGCTCAAGCAGGACGCCTATGTGGCAAAGCTGTTTGACGTGCTCGGCCCGCGCTACAAAGACCGTCAGGGTGGCTATGTGCGTGTTCTCAAAGCGGGCTTCCGGTATGGCGACATGGCACCGATGGCAATCATCGAATTTGTGGACCGCGACCGTGACGCCAAGGGCGCAGGCGACAAAGCGCGTCTTGCTGCAGAAGAGGCGGCTCAAGACTAAGAATTTCCGCAGTTTGCGACACAAGAGCTCCGTCATTTGGCGGGGCTCTTTTTTGTGGGCGAGGTGATGAGTATTGTTGGCAAAAAGGAGCAGGGTGTTGCGCTCCTTGGGCCAAGTGCGCATATCTGACGCATGAAGATTTTCATCCTGATACTCGCCTTGCTGGGGCCCCCGGTGGCCGCGCAACAGGTGCCAACCTCGGCGGCTCAGATGCACCTCAGCTTTGTGCCGCTGGTCAAGGAAGCCACGCCGGCAGTGGTCAACATCTATGCCAAGATCATGGCGGAGCCACGGCGCACCCCATTGCAGCGCGATCCGTTTTTTGAGCGTTTCTTTCGTGATCCGTTCTCCGAAAAGCCGCGGGTGCAAAACTCGCTCGGCTCCGGGGTGATCCTTTCGGAAGATGGGATTGTGGTGTCAAATTATCATGTTGTCGGGATGGCCACAGAAATTCGGGTGGTGCTGAACGACCGGCGGGAGTTTTCTGCGCGGGTGCTGTTGGGCGATGAGGAGGCTGACCTGGCCATTCTCAAGATTGAGCCGGAAGAGGCGCTGCCTTATTTGGATCTACGCGACAGCGAGACCGTAGAGGTGGGGGAGTTGGCGCTGGCAATCGGGAACCCCTTTGGCGTGGGTCAAACCGTGAGCAGTGGCATTGTCTCAGGTCTTGCGCGCAGCCGTGTGGGCGGCGGCAATTCCGGACTTGGGTATTTCATTCAGACGGATGCGCCGATCAATCCGGGTAACTCTGGTGGTGCGTTGATTGATATGGGTGGGCGGCTCATTGGGATCAACACGTCGATCCTGACGCGCTCGGGCGGTTCAAACGGAATTGGTTTTGCCATTCCGGCAGATTTGGTTGCGGCCTTTGTGGCACAGGCGCGGGCAGGGCTGACTGCGTTTGCGCGACCATGGGCCGGGATCAACGGACAGCCCGTGGATGCGGATGTGGCCGCCCCGCTTGGATTGGATCGGCCCGGTGGGATAATCGTGTCTGCTGTGCATCCTGCCAGTCCCTTTGCCGCGGGTGGGTTGGCGGTGGGCGATGTGATCACGCATGTGGGCGAGGCACCGGTGAACACGCCCGCTGAGATGATCTATCGGATGAGCGTAGAAGGCATGGGTGAGAGTGCTGTTGTTGATCTGATCCGAGAAGGGCGCGCGATGGAGATTGAGGTGGATTTGATGACACCGCCCGATATCCCACCCCGAGAAACAAGCGTGTTGGGGGATCGTAGCCTGTTGCCCGGTTTGACTTTGGCACGGTTGAACCCCGCAGTGTTGGCAGAGCTGAACCTGCCGCTGGAAAGTACGGGCGTTGCGGTCATGACTGCGGGGCGGTTTGGTCCGCGTGTGGGGTTGCAGGATGGCGATATGATCCTTGCCATCAACGGGATTGAGGTCACACATCCGGATGAGGTCGCAACGCTTCTGGCTGGCGCCGTGCGGCGGGTGGAAATGGTTGTGCAGCGTGGCGCGCGGCGCACGTTATTGCGGTTTCGTATCTGATGGCGGATCTGTTTGGCACATCTGAGGAAATTCCAGAGAGCGGGCATCGCCCGCTTGCGGATCGGCTCAGGCCGAAAACACTTGCAGAGGTGATTGGACAGCGACAGGTGCTTGGGCCGGAGGCTCCCTTGAGCGTGATGCTGGCGTCTGGTGCGTTGTCCTCATTGATCTTTTGGGGGCCGCCGGGGGTGGGCAAAACGACCATTGCGCGGCTTTTGGCGGATGAGACGGACCTGCATTTTGTGCAGATCAGTGCGATTTTTTCCGGTGTGCCCGAACTGCGCAAGGTGTTTGAGGCGGCAAAGATCAGGCGGCAGAACGGGCAGGGGACGTTGCTGTTTGTCGATGAAATCCACCGGTTCAACAAGGCGCAGCAGGACGGATTTCTGCCGCACATGGAGGATGGAACAATCCTGCTGGTGGGGGCGACGACGGAAAACCCCAGCTTTGAATTGAACGCGGCGGTGATGAGCCGCGCGCAGGTGATGGTGCTGGAACGCCTGCCCCTCGCTGATTTGGAGCTGCTCGCGCAGCGCGCCGAGCAGGAGCTGGACCGGGCGCTTCCGCTGGACGGGCTGGCGCGCGAAGCGTTGCTGCAGATGGCAGATGGTGACGGGCGGGCGCTTTTGAATTTGATTGAGCAGGTGGCGGCCTGGTCGGTTGAGGGTAAGCTCGACAAGGTGGCCCTGGGCGCGCGGCTGATGCGCCGTGCAGCCCAGTATGACAAGGGTGGAGATGCGCATTACAACCTGATCTCCGCGTTGCATAAATCTGTTCGGGGGTCGGACCCGGATGCCGCACTTTATTGGTTTGCGCGCATGCTGGAAGGGGGCGAGGACCCGCGATACCTGGCGCGTCGGATCACACGCATGGCGGTTGAAGACATCGGTCTGGCCGATCCACAGGCACAGGCGATTTGCCTGCAATCGTGGGAAACCTATGAGCGGCTTGGCAGCCCCGAGGGGGAGTTGGCCCTTGCACAGGCGTTGGCGTATCTCGCGCTCGCGCCGAAATCCAACGCGACATATGTGGCCTACAAAGGCGCGCGCAGGGGAGCCAAGGAAACCGGGTCAGAGCCGCCGCCCAAACATATCCTGAACGCACCGACAAAAATGATGAAGGAGCAGGGGTATGGTGCAGGATATGACTATGACCATGACGCCGAGGATGGATTTTCGGGGCAGAATTACTTTCCCGAAGGCATGGCGCGGCCAGTGCTCTATGCGCCTGTCGAGCGTGGATTTGAGCGGGAACTGAAAAAACGGCTGGACTACTTTGCAAAGCTGCGGACCAAACGAGGAGATGCGGGCTAGCGCTTGTAAACTTGACATTCCGCTGCCGAAGGCTGAGAGAGCGGCCATGATCTCAACAGTGTTTCTTGTGGCAATTGGCGGTGCTATCGGTGCCGTGCTCCGGTTTTTGTCCGGGATGGTGATGTTACGGCTCATGGGACCGCAAGAGTTTCCCGTGGCCATCCTATCGGTCAATGTTCTTGGGTCATTTTTGATGGGTGTTTTCGTGGTTGCCGCCGCGCATAAGGGTCTGACACACCTTAACCCGCTTGTGATGACAGGACTGCTGGGTGGGTTCACGACTTTTTCCGCCTTTTCGCTTGAAACGGTGACGCTGATGGAACGGGGCGATATTGGTGCGGCAGGGCTCTATGTGGGGCTGTCGGTCGGGCTTTCTGTTTTTGGTTTGATGCTGGGCCTCTGGCTCGCACGTGGGGTATTTTTATGAGCCGGGTACAGACAGTTACTGTGGGGCAAGATGACGGCGACCAGCGGTTGGATCGCTGGTTCAAGCGGCTGTTCCCGCAGATCAGCCAAGGGCGCATTGAAAAGATGTGCCGCAAAGGTGAGATCCGGGTGGATGGCGGGCGGGTCAAGGGATCAACCCGGATCGAAGCCGGTCAGGAAGTCCGCATTCCGCCGCTGCCCGATAGTGAGGCACCGCCACCGCCCAAACGCACCCGCGTGACGGATGCGGATGCAAAATTCATCCGGAACTGCGTGATTTACAGGGATGATCACATCATCGCACTCAACAAACCGCCCGGCCTGCCGGTGCAGGGCGGATCAGGTCAAGGTGACCGCCATGTGGATGGCTTGGGCGAAGCCCTGATGTTCGACCTTGAGGAGCGTCCGCGGCTGGTACACCGGTTGGACAAAGACACATCAGGCGTGTTGCTGTTGGCGCGAACGCGGATGGCGGCCAAGGCGCTGACGGCGGCGATGCGGCACCGCGAAACTCGCAAGATTTATTGGGCTATCGTTGCCGGTGTGCCAACGCCGTATCTGGGTGAGGTCAAATACGGTCTGGTCAAAGCGTCCGGGCACGGTCGCGGCGGTGAAGGCGAAAAGATGATCGCTGTGCACCCGCGCGACATTGACGACACGCCCGGCGCCAAACGCGCGCATACTCTTTATGCCACGCTCTACCGGGTTGCTTCGCGCGCCTCTTGGGTCGCGATGGAGCCGATAACAGGCCGTACCCACCAGTTGCGCGCGCATATGGCCGAGATCGGGCATCCGATTGCGGGGGACGGAAAATATGGTGGGTCAGGTCAGGAAAACATGGGCGATGGCTGGGGCGCGCAGATCGGCGGTATCATCTCCAAAAAGCTGCAGCTCCATGCGCGGATGATGCGTTTTGAGCATCCCGAAACCCGCAAAGTGATGACGATCACGGCCGAATTGCCGGACCATATGGCGCAAAGCTGGGAGACCTTTGGCTGGACCGAAGACCTTGCGGCTGAAGACCCTTTTGAGTCGCTGCAATGACGCGCGAATTGCGGCTGGTGATCTTTGATGTGGACGGCACGTTGGTGGACAGTCAGGCGGACATCCTTGCCGCGATGACTGCGGCTTTTGCTGTCGTTGATGCACCCATGCCCGCCCGTGAGGCTGTGCTGGGTGTTGTGGGTCTGTCACTGGATGTGCTCTTTCCCCGGCTTGCGCCAGACGTTTCCGAGAGCGGTCAGGGAAAGATGGTCGAGGCCTACAAAGAAGCATACATGGACCTGCGCGCGCAAAACGGAATTGCGCAGTCCTCGCCACTTTACCCCGGTGCGCTGGATACATTGCGTAGGTTGAACGCAGTGCCAGAGGTGCTTTTGGGGGTGGCAACGGGCAAGTCTAAACGGGGGTTGGACAAGGTGATCGAAGGGCATGGTCTGGACGGGTTGTTTGTCACCCGGCAGGTCGCAGATTTCCATCCCTCAAAGCCGCATCCGTCGATGATCATGCAGGCGATGGCAGACGCCGGTGTGGGGCCGCAAGAGACTGTGATGATTGGTGATACTAGCTTTGACATGGAAATGGCGCGCGCGGCTGGCGTGCGGGGCATTGGTGTCGGCTGGGGCTATCACCCGCGTGCACTTTTGCAGGACGCGGATGTGGTCATTGATGACTTCGGCGCACTGCATTCGGTGTTGGATGAACTCTGGGAGGGGGCTCAGTGAGTGCCTGGAAAGCCAAACGGTTCTGGAAAGAGGCGAAAGTGATCGAAGCCGAAGATGGCTTTGCGGTCACGCTGGATGAGCGTCACGTCAAAACACCAGCCAAACGAGCGCTGATCCTGCCGACCCGCGCTATGGCAGAGGTTGTGGCAGCAGAATGGGACGCGCAGGAGGGGGAAATCAATCCACATCTGATGCCTGCGACCAAGACGGCCAATGCCGCCATCGACAAAGTTGCGGTGCAACACGCCGAAGTCGCAGATATGTTGGCGGCTTATGGCGACAGTGATTTGCTGTGCTACCGTGCAGACAGCCCCGACGGGTTGGTCGCGCGGCAGGCAGAGGCTTGGGATCCGATGCTGGATTGGGCAGCGGACACCCTTGGTGCGCGCTTGTTGCCCCGTACCGGGGTCATGCACGCACCGCAAGCGACGGCATCCCTGACTGCTTTGTCGGACCGCACCCATGGGTTAAGCGCATTTGAACTGGCTGCATTTCACGATCTGGTCAGCCTGTCGGGATCGCTGATTTTGGGGTTTGCCACGGCCGAACAGGTCAAAACAGCCGACGACATTTGGGAGATCTCCCGGGTTGATGAACTTTGGCAGATTGAGCAATGGGGCAAGGACGATGAGGCAGAAGCACTGACGCAAGTGAAGAAGGACAGCTTTTTGCATGCCAACCATATGTTCACGCTTTGTCGCCGTGGCTGAAGGTCTACCTGCACAGGTTGCACGCGCCTTGGCTGTTTCCATCGCAAAATAGCCCTGTTTTTGAGCAGCAACCCTTGACCTCATAACGAGAATCCGACCAAACTAACGGCCACTGATCGGGGACCCCGAGAGGTATCACCTTCGGCGTCACAAAGACGCCGGATCAACCGCCCGAAAATGTGGCGGACTATCAGGAAGAGGTAAAAATGAAAAAATCTGTACTCCTTAGCGCGTTGACAGTGGCTGGCCTTGCGGCCGGTGCAGCAGCAGCTGGCACACTGGACGACGTCAAGGCGCGCGGCAAACTGAACTGTGGTGTGACCACAGGTCTTGTTGGCTTTGCAGCACCAGACGCCAACGGCGAATGGAAAGGCTTTGACGTCGCAGTATGCCGCGCCGTCGCCGCAGCCGTGCTGGGCGATGCCACAGCCGTTGAATTCGTTCCAACAACCGGCAAGACACGCTTCACAGCGCTGGCTTCTGGTGAAATCGACATGCTGGCGCGTAACACCACATGGACGTTCTCCCGCGATGTCGACCTTAAGTTCGATTTCCTCGGTGTGAACTACTACGACGGTCAGGGCTTCATGGTTCCAAAGGAACTGGGCGTGTCCTCCGCAAAAGATCTGGACGGTGCCACCGTTTGCATCCAGACCGGTACAACAACAGAGCTGAACCTGGCGGACTTCTTCCGCTCCAACAACATCAGCTATGAGCCTGTGCCAATCGAAACCAACGCGGAAGGCATTCAGCAGTATCTTGCTGGCGCATGTGACACGTACACAACCGACGCGTCCGGCCTTGCGGCATCCCGTGCCACGTTTGAGAACCCAGGCGACCACACACTGCTGCCTGAGATCGTGTCCAAAGAGCCACTTGGCCCGCTGGTCCGTCACGGCGACAATGACTGGGGCGACGTTGTGCGCTGGACATTGAATGCGCTGATCACAGCTGAAGAGCTGGGCGTGTCTTCTGTTAATGTTGCTGAAATGGCATCCGGCACCAACAACCCTGAGATCGCACGTCTGCTCGGTACCGAAGGTACATTGGGCGAGATGCTGGGTCTGGACGCAGATTGGGCCAAGCGCGCAATCGA
>JBGCDV010000044.1:0-64028 GCA_045105735.1 Sulfitobacter sp.
TGAACGCGACCGACTTTGGCGATCTGCTGTTGCACATGGTGACGATCTTCCAGACCCATGCGGATGTGCTGGCGCAGTATCAGCGCTGGTTCAAATACATCCTTGTGGATGAGTATCAGGACACCAACGTCGCACAATATCTGTGGTTGCGGTTGCTGGCACAGGGGCACAAGAACATTTGCTGCGTGGGCGACGACGATCAGTCAATTTATGGCTGGCGCGGGGCCGAGGTGGGCAACATCCTGCGGTTTGAGACGGATTTTCCCGGTTCCCATGTGGTCAAGCTGGAACAGAATTACCGCTCCACGCCGCACATCCTTGCCGCAGCCTCCGGCGTGATCGCGGGCAATGAGGGGCGGCTGGGCAAGACGCTTTGGACGCAGGCTGAGGAGGGTGAAAAGGTGCGCCTGATTGGCCATTGGGACGGCGAGGAAGAGGCCCGCTGGATCGGTGATGAGGTCGAGGCGATGCAGCGCGGCACGCGCGGGATGGACCCGGTCAGCCTTGATGACATGGCGATCCTTGTGCGCGCCTCCCACCAGATGCGCGCCTTTGAAGATCGGTTCCTGACCATCGGTTTGCCCTACCGCGTGATCGGCGGGCCGCGGTTTTATGAGCGGATGGAGATTCGTGACGCCATGGCCTATTTCCGGGTGGTGACCAGCCCCGATGATGATTTGGCGTTTGAGCGGATTGTTAACACGCCCAAACGCGGGCTTGGCGACAAGGCGCAACAAAAGATACAAGTCACGGCGCGGGAAAATGGCGTGAACCTTGTTGATGGCGCGCGGATTTTGCTGGCAAATGGCGGGTTGACCGGAAAAGGGGCGGCACAGTTGCGGCTGCTGATTGACGGGATCGAACGCTGGAACAGCAAGCTGCGCGGCCCTGCGATGCCGGTGGACGTGGAAAACAGCGTTCTGGATGATGAAACCGGGCCGGTGCGGGTGGAGTATGGCCCGCCGGAAATCAGCCATATGGAACTGGCGGAGATCATACTGGATGAAAGCGGCTACACCGGGCATTGGCAGAACGACAAGACGCCGGAGGCACCGGGGCGGCTGGAGAACCTCAAGGAATTGATCAAGGCGCTGGAGCAGTTTGAGAACCTGCAAGGGTTCCTCGAACATGTCAGCCTGATCATGGACAATGAAAGCGACGATGGCGGCGCAAAAGTGTCGATCATGACGCTGCACGCAGCCAAGGGGCTGGAGTTTCCCGCCGTGTTCCTGCCCGGCTGGGAAGATGGGCTTTTCCCGTCTCAACGCTCCATGGATGAGAGCGGCATCAAGGGATTGGAAGAAGAGCGGCGGCTGGCGTATGTGGGCATCACCCGGGCCGAGACGCTTTGCACGATCTCCTTTGCCGCGAACCGTCGGGTGTTTGGTCAATGGCAAAGCTCCATGCCGTCACGTTTTGTTGATGAATTGCCCGAAGACCATGTTGAGGTGCTGACCCCTCCGGGGCTCTATGGCGGTGGTTTTGGGGCTGCGGCACCGGGCAACCTGCGCTCTGATTTGCATGAAAAGGCGGCGGAGGCGAATGTCTATAACTCGCCCGGTTGGCGCCGATTGCAGGCGCGCTCAGGGGAGCGGGGGATTTCGCAACCCTCAGAGGCGCGCAATGTCACGATTGATATGAACGCCGTCAGCAGCTTTGTGATGGGGGAACGGGTGTTTCACCAGAAATTCGGCTATGGCGCGGTGATCGGGATCGAAGGCGACAAGCTGGAGATTGAATTTGAAAAAGCGGGCACGAAAAAGGTGGTTTCCCGCTTTCTCACCGGATGTGATGACGTGCCGTTCTGAGGCGCGGGGGAACTGCGCATCTGTTTTGACTGCCGTCTTGTGCGCCGATGCTTGTGTGTCATGCAAGGCTGTCGGCTTACTTTCCCGGAGATGTTAATTGCGCGATGCCGGGGCAATGAACGCAAAACAGCCGCATCCGGGGAGGCGGATGCGGCTGTTTCTATGTCGGCCCGAAGCGTGACGGGAGGATCAGCTTCGGGTCATGTCCACGCCGCGCCGAACCTCAGGGAGGAGGAAGGAGCCCGGTCGCGTCGTGGGTCAGTTGCGGCTCAGGGAGAGCGGCCGCAGGTGATTGGTTATGCCAGTGCGCGGCGCGCAGATTCGCTTGCGACAGCGCGCAGTTCGGAGCGCGACAGGCCCAGATCGGCCAGCTGACGGTTGTTCAGGGCGCTCAGCCCCTCATATGTCTCGCGCGTGAGGCGGCGCAGTTTGATGCGCGCAACGACCCCTTCAAAGAAAGCGGCGACGTGGGACAAAGCGGTGCTCTGGTGTGCGGTTGTTGTGTTCAGGTATGCCATGGTGGCCTCTTGTTCTATTCTTGCATTATCGTTTCGGATGAGGCGTATTTAAGCGCTTGCCGCCCAAGAGCAACGCCCAGACTGACAAACCCGATATGCAGTTTTTGCATGCGTCACGTTGGGGCAACCGATTGTTAATCAACAGGAAACAGTTATCGCAAGCGACGCCACGTCTGGGATTTCAAAGCGTGAGGGGGTGGGGGCAAAAAAAGGGCGACGACATCAGGGAGGAGGAAGATGTCGCCGCCAATGACAGACCGTTTCGGGAGGAGGATGAACCGGTCTGATCGTTCTGTCCAAAAGAGCGTCTGCCCTTCTGATGTCTTTATACTTGTTGTTTTTCTGCGATTGCACAATGAATTTGTTTGCAATGCTGCCATGCAGCGAAAACATGCTTGTGCGGGACAAACCCTAGGCAGCATGCCCAAGAATGAGGCAAATGCGTGCGCGCTCTTGCATGGGCCGCAAAACCTGCCATGTCAGATGCGCAATAGAAGGAGCCGCGAAATGACTGTGACCAAAGAGGATGTCCATGCCGCACTGGAACGGGTGCACCTGCCGGATGGGCGATCTATCCTCGCGCATGATTTGATCCGTGCTCTGACCATCGAAGGCAGCGTCGTGCGCTTTGTGATCGAAGCACCAAATGCGGAGGTGGCCAAACAGATGGGCCCCCTGCGGGATGCGGCCGAAAACACTGTGGCGGCACTTGACGGGGTCACGCAGGCGACGGTGGCTTTGACGGCGCATGGACCCAGCGCAAAGCCCGCAGCGCCGCCCAGTCTCAAGATCGGTGGGCATCCGAAACCGCAGGAAGGGCCGACCAAGCCCAGCGGCGTTCAACGCATTCTCGCCATCGGCTCGGGCAAGGGCGGTGTGGGCAAATCCACCGTCAGCTCAAATCTTGCTGTGGCGCTGGCGCGGGCCGGGCGCAAGGTTGGCCTGCTGGATGCGGATATCTACGGACCCAGCCAGCCGCGGATGATGGGGGTCAACAAGCGCCCCGCCAGCCCGGATGGCAAGACGATCATCCCGCTGCATGCCCACGGTGTGACGCTCATGTCTATCGGCTTCATGATGGAAGAGGGCAAAGCCGTGGTCTGGCGCGGGCCAATGCTCATGGGGGCCTTGCAGCAGATGCTGGGGCAGGTCGAATGGGGGGAACTTGATGTGTTGCTGGTCGATCTGCCGCCGGGTACAGGGGACGTGCAGCTGACGCTCTGTACCAAATCGGAACTGACAGGGGCTATTGTTGTCAGCACCCCGCAGGACGTCGCCTTGATCGATGCCCGCAAAGCGCTTGATATGTTCGCCACGCTCAAGACGCCCGTGCTGGGGTTGATTGAAAACATGTCGATGTTTGTCTGCCCCGATTGCGGCTCTACCCATGAGATTTTCGGGCAAGGTGGCGTGAAGGCCGAGGCAGAGAAAATGGGCGTACCGTTGCTTGGTGCCCTGCCGATTGATCTCGAAACACGGCTTGCAGGCGACGGAGGCACGCCGGTTGCCGCAGGTGAGGGGCCGATGGCGCAGGCTTATGCGCAGATTGCCAAAGGCTTGATCGAAGGCGGAATGGCCTGATCTTGCGGCGGGGCGGTTACTCCGTCCCGCGCTCTTGTCCCAAGGACCGTCCTTCGACCAGATGGCCGTAGAGCGTGGTCAACACAGAGACAAAGACCAGACCCTCAACAATAAAGATCGCTGTTTGCGCCAGCAAGGCGACACCGCCCGCTGCGGGCAACAGCGCTTCGCTCAGCGCATAGATGAACATGTTGAGCCCGGTCAGCAGCAGCGCGACACCCCAAAGCTCCGTTGATACAACGGAGGTGAGTTGCCAGCTTTCCCGCACAGGAATGATGTGACCCAAGGCGGCGGCTGGCAAGACAACGCTGAACCGCAGCGCGAGCCAGACAAAAACCAACCCGCCTACAAGACCAATCGCGGCCGTTGCGACCCCGCTGGCAGCGCCGCCGATAAACACAGCACCCAACACCCCCATGGCCAGCACAACGGGAATGGATGCGAGGAGTTGCACAAACCCAACCACAATGGCCCGCCACAGGTAGCCAAAGAAGACGCTGCCACCGGGGCGCAGGGCTTCGGTCCGCTCTGCGCCGTTCAGCAACACGTGCCGATGCCACAAGACCGCCATCAGCGCGTAGCCCAAGAGCCCAACCGCGCCCAAGACGACAAATGCCAAAAGGCTGCCGGGGGCAGGGGCCACGATTTCCTCTGGCGGGGTGTTCATCATTGCAACGGTATCAGGCGCAAGCAGCGCAATGCCCAGGCTACACCCCATCACCAGCGCAAGCGCGGGCATCAGAACCCTCAGTGTGGTGGAAACCTCAAACACCAGCATGCGCAGGGCATGGGCGAGAATGGCCAGGGCGGTGTTCATGGGGCTCTCCGGTCGGGTCTTGGGCGGTGTTGTGGCGGGTTGGCCCGAAAGAAGCAAGGTTCCGTAAGGTCAAATTGTGAGATGCGATGTCGCAAAGGCATTGCGCCGGGGCAAGGGGCACCTTTCGTGGGAAATGATGGGACGGATTGGCAAGCGGGAGGGTGATCCCTGGGAAACTCTCAGAAAACGAATCAATTTCAGCGAGTTTTTGGGCTGAGCTTGTGAAAAAAGCGTATTGAATTTAGAACAAGAGTAGAACATAAAGATGCGATTGCGCTGAGTGGCAATTTTTCTGGGAAACTATGGGAAGATTTCTGATTGAGCTGCGGCATACTATATATTGTGATGGTGTCCGAAATATCATCAATTTAAGGTAATGCCTGCGCCAAATGAGCCGTGTTCGCGATGCGTGAGGTGACATGAGAGCCCATAATTTCCCGAGAACTCCCAAAAAAGAGTAGACGCCCATGAATTCCCATCGTATCCCTAATGCATCGGATGAGAACGGGAACACGGGGCACCAAACGACCCCAAACAAAAATAAAACCTAGCAGGTTTCATACAGGCACCTCGCTTTCATCAGACCAAGAGATCCGGCGCGCGGGCGAGCAGACATCCCCCCAGGTGGCGCGCGCAGTCGGACTTCCCCGCAAGAGCGGGACGAGGGCGGCGGGTTGATCAGTGGCAGCAGATCAAACCCGCCGTTTCCTTTTCTAACGGCAGAATTTCGGGGGGAGGGACAAGAGCGCAAGGGCGCAGCTAGGGACGACAAACGTGAGCCGCAGGTTCAGAGGTGAAAGTCACCACAAGGTCGATGCAAAGGGGCGGGTGTCTATCCCAGCCTCTTTTCGGCGTGTGCTGGAGGCGGGCGACCCGAACTGGAAGTCGGGCGAGAACCCTGAACTGGTCATTGTCTATGGCGACAAGCGCCGCGCCTTCCTTGAATGCTACACAATGGACGCCATCGACGAGGTGGATGCCAAGATCGACGCGCTGCCGCGCGGCTCAATGGAGCGTAAGATGCTCCAGCGGCTGTTTCACGGTCAGTCTTTTCCTACAAACGTGGATGAAACGGGGCGCCTCGTGCTGCCCGCAAAGCTGCGTCAGAAAATCGACCTTGAGAATGAGGCGTTCTTTATTGCCGCTGGTGACACCTTTCAGATCTGGAAGACAGAAACCTACGACACCATAGAGCGCGCCAAAGAAGAAGAATGGCTTGATGAGTTGCCCGATGACTTCGACCCTATGGCCTTCCTTGACGGTCCACCGGGGGAATAGACGCGATGGCTGCTGCGGCCCCCCATACATCTGATGAGCCTGCCCCTCATATCCCTGTTTTGTTGCGCCCGTTGCTGGCTGCGGTGGCCCCTGTCCACGGCGTCTGGCTGGATGGCACCTTTGGCGCGGGCGGCTACACGCGCGCCTTGCTGGATGCCGGTGCGGATCGTGTGATTGCCGTGGACCGTGACCCACTTGCGTTTGAAATGGCGGGAAGCTGGGCGGGCGACTATGGCGACCGGATCACGATGCAGCAAGGTGTGTTTTCCCGCATGGACGACTATGCGCAGGACCTTGACGGGGTGGTCCTCGACCTTGGCGTCTCCTCCATGCAGCTTGACCTCGCCGAGCGCGGTTTTTCCTTTATGAAAGACGGACCCTTGGACATGCGCATGTCGCAGGATGGCCCGTCAGCTGCGGACATTGTGAACCACGCTGATGAAGCGCAGATCGCGTCGATCCTGTTCCAGTATGGCGAAGAGCGGGCGAGCCGGCGTATCGCCAAGGCGATTTGCCGAGCCCGCGATGAGGCCCCGCTGACCACCACGCTTGAGCTGGCGCGATTGGTCGAGGGATGTCTGCCTCGGTCAAAGCCGGGTCAGAGCCACCCGGCCACGCGCAGCTTTCAGGCGCTGCGCATTGCGGTCAACGACGAATATGGTGAACTTTTCCAAGGCCTTATGGCGGCTGAACGGGCGTTGAAGCCCGGTGGGCAACTGGCCGTTGTCACCTTTCACTCGGTTGAGGACCGCATGGTCAAACGGTTTCTTACCGCCCGTTCCGGTGGCGGTGGCAATGCCAACCGCTACGCCCCTGAAACACAGCGCGCAGCCCCGCAATTCACAGTCACCAAGCGCAAGGCCATCGGTCCGGACGCGCAGGAACTGGCGGAAAATCCGCGCAGCCGCTCCGCCAAACTGCGGGTTGCCATCCGCACGGATGCCCCCTCGGGCGAGATTGACGCAAAATCCATCGGAATGCCGATGGTCAAGGGAACCTGACGATGCGCGCGATACTCTATATCCTCACTTCTCTGGCTGTGATCGGTCTGGCGTTCTGGGCCTACCGCGAAAACTACGCGACCCAACAAGCGCTGAGCGAGGCGGATTCGCTGCACAAAAACATCCGCGATGCCCATGCCCGTCTTGCGGTGCTCAAGGCCGAATGGGCCTATCAGAACCGCCCAGACCGCCTGCGCGATCTGGCAGAGATCAACTTTGAGCGTCTGGGTCTGTTGCCGCTGCACCCCGATCAATTCGGCGCGGTGGATCAGGTGGCCTATCCGCCCGCGCCGCTCCCCCCGATCACCAATCCTGTTGACGTCTCAAGTGCTGCGGCAAACGACGCCGCACCGCAGGAGGACCCGCTATGATCCGCACGCCGCTCCGCCCTCTGGCCCGCATCCTTGAGGCCCGCAAAAAAGGCGAAAACCCCGACGCGATTGAGCGCGAGAACAAGCGTATTCGCCATGAACAGATGCGCGATTCCGCACGGGTGCGTGCCGAAAGCCGTCTGTTCATCCTTGGCGCTTTCTTTTTCTGCGCGTTTGCCGTTGTGGGGGCCCGTATGGCCATGCTGGCCAGCACGGAGCCGGTGGAGCCGCGCGCCCATGCGCCGGGTGCCGTGATCAGCGCCTCTCGCGCCGACATTGTGGACCGCAATGGCAATATCCTTGCCACCAACTTTGACACCCATGCGCTTTATGCCCAGCCGAAACATATGGTGGACCCCGTTCTGGCTGCCGAAGGGTTGGTCAAAGTCTTCCCCGATCTGGACCGTGACAAGCTGATCAAGGATTTCACGGGCAAGCGTAAGTTCCTCTGGATCAAAAAGAAAATCAGCCCAGAGCAAAAACAGGCCGTGCATGACATTGGCGATCCTGGTCTGCTCTTTGCACCGCGCGACATGCGGCTTTATCCCAACGGCACTCTTGCCGCGCACGTCATGGGCGGCGCGTCTTATGGCAAAGAAGGGGTGCATGCCGCAGAGGTGATCGGCGTGGCGGGGGTAGAGAAATACTTCGACGATTACCTGCGTGATCCGGCCAACGGGAACAAGCCGCTGCAACTTTCGCTCGATCTGACGGTGCAGGCCGCAGCCGAACGTGTGCTTTGGGGCGGTATGAAGCTGATGAACGCCAAGGGCGCGACCTCTGTTCTGATGGACGTCAAAACCGGTGAGGTGATCAGCGTGGTCTCCCTGCCGACGTTTGACCCCAACGACCGACCCCGCCCCGCCACCGAAGGGGACGCGTCTGACAGCCCGCTCTTCAACCGCTCGGTACAGGGCGTTTACGAACTTGGCTCCGTCTTCAAGATTTTCGCCGCCACGCAGGCAATTGAGCTGGGGCTGGTCAACGTCAACACCGTGATCAACACCGCAGGACCGCTCAAGGTGGGCGGCTTCAAGATCGGTGAGTTTCAGGGCAAGAACTACGGCCCGCTGTCGGTCTCCGACATCATCGTGAAATCCTCCAACCGGGGCACCGGGCGCATGGCGCTGCAGATCGGGCCAAAACGGCAAAAGGAGTTTCTCAAAGGGCTGGGGTTCTTTGAAGCGACCCCTTTCGAGATTGTCGAGGCTGCAGGCGGCAAGCCGCTTTTGCCAAAACGCTGGACTGATTTGTCAACGGTAACAATATCTTATGGCCATGGTCTGTCCACCTCTCCGATGCATTTGGCCGCAGGGTATGCGGCGATTGCCAATGGTGGCTTCAAGGTCAATCCGACCCTGCTCAAGCAGGATGCGCCGATGCAGGGTCCGCGTGTGATGTCTGATCGTGCCGCCCGCGATGGCCGTGCGATGCTGCGCGCGGTGGTGTCCAAGGGCACTGCCAGCTTTGCCCGCGTGCCGGGGTATTTCGTCGGTGGCAAGACCGGAACAGCCGATAAACCCAAGCCGCGCGGTGGTTATTACAAAAAGAAAACACTGGCGACCTTTGCCTCGATCTTTCCGGCGCATGACCCCAAATATGTGCTGATCGTGACGCTGGACGAACCGGTTGAAACCTCCGGCGACAAACCCCGCCGCACCGCCGGTTGGACAGCCGTACCCGTCGCAGCAGAGATGATCCGTCGCGTCGCCCCACTGCTCGGGGTGCGACCGACTGTTGAACCCGTCAAAGCGCCCGTGGTAACGCAAGTCAGCAGCAACTGAAAAAAGAACCGCCCATGACATCGCCGACCGCATCGCTTTCTTCGCTTGGGCTGACTGGTCGGGGGGGCGCTAACCCAGACATCACTGGTATTGCGGTGGACAGCCGTGAGGTGAAAGACGGCTATCTTTTTGCCGCCATGCCCGGCAGCCGTGTGCACGGTGCCGAATTTGTTCAATACGCCTTGCGTCAAGGGGCCGTGGCCGTGTTGACCGATGCCCAAGGGGCAGAGATCGCCGCCGAAGAGATGGCAGCCGCAGGCACAGCGCTGGTGATCACCGATGCCCCGCGCGAGGCGCTGGCCCGTGCGTCCGCCCTTTGGTTCGGCGTGCAGCCGGAAACGATGATCGCGGTGACGGGCACCAATGGCAAAACCTCTGTCTCCACCTTTGTGCGTCAAATCTGGATCGAAATGGGGCTCAATGCCGTCAACCTTGGCACGACTGGGGTCGAGGGCGCATGGACCGCACCGCTGGCCCATACCACGCCGGAGCCTATCACCCTGCACCGTGCCCTTGCGGAGGCTGCGCGCAACGGGATCACCCATGCCGCGATGGAGGCCTCATCGCACGGCCTTGACCAGCGCCGCCTTGATGGCGTGACCCTGCGGGCAGCGGGGTTCACCAATTTCACCCAAGACCACCTTGATTACCACGAAACCTTTGACGCCTATTTTGACGCCAAAGCCGGCCTCTTTGCCCGCGTGCTGAGCGAAGAGGGCACAGCCGTGATCAACATCGACGATCCGCGCGGTGTGGACATGGCCGCAATTGCCAAGGCGCGCGGCTGCGCTGTGATCACCGTGGGCCGGGATGGTGGCGATCTGCACCTCACCGCGCAACGCTTTGACGCGACAGGGCAGGACCTGCGCTTTGACTGGCGTGGCAAGAGCTATCAAAAGCGGCTGGAGCTGATCGGCGGTTTTCAGGCAGACAACGTGCTTTTGGCGGCGGGACTGGTGATCGCCTGTGGTGCCGAGCCGCAAGAGGTATTTGATACGCTCCCCCATTTGACGACAGTGCGGGGCCGGATGCAGCTTGCCGCGACACGTGACAACGGCGGCGCTGTATTCGTCGATTACGCCCACACACCCGATGCCGTGCAAACCGCGCTCAAGGCGATGCGCCCGCATGTGATGGGGCGTCTGGTGGCCATCGTGGGGGCAGGCGGTGACCGCGACCCCACCAAACGCCCCCTGATGGGCGAGGCGGCGGCCCAAAACGCGGATGTGGTGTTTGTGACCGATGACAACCCCCGCTCCGAAGACCCCGCCGTGATCCGCGCCGCGGTACTGCAAGGCGCGCCGGAGGCCACGGAAGTCGGCGACCGGGCCGAGGCGATCCTGCGCGGTGTTGATGCCATCGGTCCCGGTGACGCCCTGCTGATCGCGGGCAAGGGGCATGAAACAGGACAGACCGTTGGTGACGATGTGCTGCCTTTTGACGATGTGGAACAAGCGAGCGTTGCTGTGGCGGCGCTGGACGGGAGAGTGGCATGAGTTTGTGGACATGTGCAGAGGCCGCGGCGGCAACAAAAGGTCAGGTCGTCGGGGAATGGACCTGCACTGGCGTGTCCATCGACACCCGAACCCTTGAGCGCGGCGATTTGTTTGTTGCTTTGAAAGATGTGCGGGACGGCCATGACTTTGTGGCTCAGGCATTGGAAAACGGGGCCGCAGCGGCCCTTGTCAGCCATGTGCCCGACGGGGTCGCCCCCGATGCGCCCCTGTTGATCGTTGAGGATGTGCTCAAAGGTCTCGAAGCGCTCGGGGTGGCATCGCGCGCCCGCACCACGGCCAAGGTTGCCGCCGTCACCGGCAGCGTGGGTAAAACGTCAACCAAGGAAATGCTGCTGGCGATGTTGTCAGATCAGGGGCGGACCCATGCCTCTGTCGCCAGCTACAACAACCATTGGGGCGTGCCGCTGACGCTTGCGCGGATGCCGCGGGACACGGAATATGCCGTGATCGAGATCGGCATGAACCACCCCGGAGAGATCGCGCCGCTGGCCCGTATGGCCAAACCGGACGTGGCGATGGTGACAACCGTGGCCGCCGCGCATCTCGAAGCCTTTGAAGACATCACCGGGATTGCTGTCGAAAAAGCGTCGATCTTTGAGGGGCTTGAACCCGGCGGTGTCGCGGTAATCAACGCGGATATCGAACATGCTGCGGTGCTGATGGCCAAGGCGGTGGACTGCAAGCTGCGCGATGTGGAGTTCGGCGCACATGGCTATCACTTCAAGCTCAAGGATGTGAGCGTGCAGGATGCCGCGACCGTGGTGCAGGCGGAGGCAGAGGGCACGCCGCTCTTGTTCAAGATTGCCACGCCGGGGCGGCATTTCGCAATGAACGGGCTGGGCGCGCTGGCCGTGGTGCAGGCGCTTGGCGCGGATATGGGGCTCGCGGCACAATCGCTGGGCCGCTGGACAGCGTACCGGGGCCGCGGGGTGCGTGAAACGATCGTTTTGGACCCGGTAGAAACACAGCTGACGCTTGATCTGATTGACGACAGTTACAATGCCAATCCGACGTCTATGGCAGCAGCGCTTGAGGTGCTGGCCGCCGCCTCCGTCACCCATGACACGGGCCGGGTCAGCAAAGGCCGCCGCATCGCTTTTCTGGGCGATATGAAGGAGTTGGGACCAGACTCCATCGCATTGCATGCAGGTTTGGCACATCTGGACGCAACCAAATCACTGGACGTGGTGCATTGTATCGGCCCACAGATGCGGGCGCTCTACGATCTTTTGCCAGAGCACCAGCGCGGCGAGTGGACGGAAACATCTCAACAGATGCTGCAAGGGCTACGCCAAAAATTTGACAGCGGAGATGTGGTGCTCGCCAAGGGGTCTTTGTCCATGAAACTAGGTCTAATCGTTGACGCGATACGCAAAATGGGCC
Source organism: Sulfitobacter sp. (assembly GCA_045105735.1). GTDB lineage: Bacteria > Pseudomonadota > Alphaproteobacteria > Rhodobacterales > Rhodobacteraceae > Sulfitobacter. The sequence goes on from JBGCDV010000044.1 coordinate 12,059, forward strand.
ATCCGGTTGAGGATGTATGATGTGGGTCCGCCCACAAGATGATGAGTTAGGACGCATTGAATGCTCTATTGGTTGACCCTGCTGTCGGATGGCGGCGATTTCTTTAACCTCTTTCGCTACATTACATTTCGCGCAGGCGGGGCATTTCTGACGGCTCTGATCTTTGGTTTCCTGTTCGGCAAGCCGCTGATTGCAGTGCTGCGCCGACGGCAGGGCAAAGGCCAGCCTATTCGCGATGATGGCCCTGAGGGGCATTTCGCCAAAGCCGGCACGCCAACGATGGGTGGGTTGCTGATTGTTGGGGCGCTGCTCACATCGACGCTGTTGTGGGCCCGGCTGGACAATCCATTTGTCTGGCTGGTGCTTTTTGTGACAATCAGCTTTGCGGCCATTGGATTTGCGGATGACTACGCCAAAGTGAGCAAGCAGGACACCTCAGGTGTTTCCAGTAAGTTACGGCTTTTGCTGGGTTTTATCATTGCGGGGATCGCAGGTTTTTGGGCGGCGCAATATCATCCTGACGCACTGCGCTATCAGCTGGCATTGCCGATTTTCAAAGACACACTCATCAATATGTCATATTTCTTCGTGCCTTTTGCGATCATCGTGATCGTCGGTGCGGCGAATGCTGTGAACCTGACGGACGGGCTTGATGGGCTGGCGATCATGCCTGTGATGATCGCGGCGGGGACCTTGGGGGTGATTGCATACGCCGTGGGGCGCGTTGACTTTACCGACTATCTGGACGTGCATTACGTGCCTGGCACCGGGGAGATATTGATCTTTACGGCGGGCATATTTGGCGGCGGATTGGGGTTTTTGTGGTACAACGCCCCCCCTGCGGCCGTCTTTATGGGGGATACCGGCTCCTTGGCTTTGGGCGGCGCGTTGGGTGCGATTGCAGTCGCCACCAAGCATGAGTTGGTGTTGGCAGTTGTGGGCGGGCTCTTTGTGGTTGAGGCGTTGTCGGTGATCATTCAGGTGCTCTATTTCAAACGGACGGGCAAACGGGTGTTCCTGATGGCACCGATCCACCATCACTATGAAAAGAAGGGCTGGGCTGAGCCGCAGATCGTGATCCGCTTTTGGATCATCTCGCTCATTCTTGCGATGATTGGCCTGGCGACGTTGAAGGTGCGGTAGAGAGGCCCCAAGGGGCCTTTGGAGGCTCTGCCTCCAAACCTCCGCGGTATTTGAGGCCAAAAAGAGGAGATGCGGTGTGATACCGGTGCAGGGGTTGAAGGACGCCAGAGTCGCTGTCCTGGGGTTGGGCCGGTCCGGGCTGAGTGCTGCGCGGGCCTTGCGGGCGGGCGGCGTGGAGGCGGTGTGTTGGGATGACAATCCAACCGCTCGGGATGCGGCGGTAGCGGAAGGGTTCGCATGTATGCCTTTCAAGACGCCGGAGCACTTTGAGGGGATCGCGCGGCTGATTGTCTCGCCCGGTATTCCGCATCTCTATCCGACCGCCAATCCGGTGGTGGCGCTTGCGCTGGTTGCTGGCGTGCCTGTTGACAACGACATCGGGCTGTTTTTTCAGAGTTTTGCCATGCGGGACTGGGACAGTTTTGATACCGCGCCCCGGGTGGTTGCTGTCACGGGGTCGAACGGTAAATCAACCACCTCGGCGTTGATCCATCATATTCTGAGCCACGTCGGACGGCCTTGTCAGCTGGCTGGAAACATCGGGCGCGGGGTGCTTGATCTGGATCCGGCGATTGAGGGGGAAGTTGTGGTGTTGGAGCTGTCCTCGTATCAGACGGATCTTGCGCGCAACCTCACGCCGGATGTGGCCGTTTTCACCAACCTGTCGCCAGATCATCTGGACCGGCATGCAGGGATGGGCGGGTATTTTGCAGCCAAGCGGCGGCTCTTTGCCGAAGGCGGGCCGGACCGTGCGGTGATCGGGGTGGATGAGGAGGAGGGGCGGTTCCTTGCCGGGCAACTGAGCCAGGGGCCCTCGGATGACCGGGTGATCCGGGTTTCAGTGGAGCGCAAGTTAAATGGACCCGGCTGGCAGGTTTTTGCGCGCAAGGGGTTTTTGGCGGAGGTGCGCAAGGGCAAGCAGATCGCGTCGATTGATCTGCGCAAGGTGGCGGGCCTGCCCGGGGCGCATAACCATCAAAACGCCTGTGCGGCCTATGCGGCGTGCCGGACGCTGGGGTTGGCCCCCAAGGTGATTGAGGCAGCGTTTCACAGCTTTGGTGGGTTGCCGCATCGCAGCCAGACCATAGCGGAGGCGGGTGGCGTGCGGTTTGTCAACGACAGCAAAGCGACCAATGTGGATGCCGCGGCGAAAGCGTTGTCGGCGTTTCAGAACATCCGGTGGATTTGCGGAGGGCTGGAAAAAGACGGCGGGCTGGAAGGGTTGGCGCAGGCCACCGGTGCCATCCGCAAGGCTTATGTGATCGGGCGAGAGGCGGCCGGTTTTGCCATGCAGCTGAACGTCGAGGCGGAGGTCTGTGGGACGATGGCCGTGGCGGTGGCCAAGGCTGCGGCAGAGGCGGAGCCGGGGGATGTGGTGCTGCTGGCCCCTGCGGCGGCGAGCTTTGATCAATACGACAGTTTTGAGCGGCGGGGCGAGGATTTTGTGGCGCAGGTTGACGCTGTGCTGAAGGGGTAGTTCAGGGCGTCTGTTGTTCAGGTGTATCTGAAATCGCTCTGGCGCAGGCCATGGCGGAGGACCACGCCCACTGGAAGTTGTAGCCACCAAGCCAGCCGGTGACGTCCACCGCTTCGCCGATGAAGAAGAGGCCGGGGATGTTCTTGGCCTGCAGGGTTTTTGAAGACAGCGCGTCGGTGTCCACGCCGCCCAGCGTGACCTCGGCTGTGCGGTAGCCTTCGGTGCCGGAAGGGGTGAGGTGCCAATGCGCAAGCGTGTCGGTCAAGGTCTGCAATCGTGCGTCGGAGCAATCGGCAAGGTTGCCGCTGAGATCCATTTGAGTGCTGAGATGATCGACAAGGCGCGCGGGCAGGTGATGGCTTAGTTCCGTTGTCAGGTTCTTGCGGCCTGAGGTTTGCCGCTGCGTGCGGAGTTTTTCCATCAAATCACCCGCCGGGATCAGATCGACGGTGATCGGTGTGCCTTCATCCCAATAGGACGACGCCTGCAGGACCGCAGGACCGGATAGGCCACGATGGGTAAAGAGCAGGGCTTCTTCGAAGGTGGTGCCGCCTGCGGTGACCTTTGCGGGGGTGGCCACGCCAGAGATGTCGGCAAACCGGCGCTCAGCGAAGGTGAAGGGCACAAGGGCTGGTTTGGTCGGGATCAGCGGCAGGCCGAATTGCTGGGCGATGTCATAGGCAAAACCGGTGGCCCCCATTTTGGGAATGGATTTGCCCCCGGTTGCGATGACGAGGTTTTGCGCCGTGATCTGCGTGGATCTTTCATCCTGATGCAGCGACATGGTGAAACGATCAGCGGTGCGCGCCACGTCGCTGATGCTGCTGCGCAGGCGCAGATCAACACCGGCGGCCTGCATAAGGCCGGTGAGCATCGCGATGATCTCTTTGGCGGAAGTGTCACAAAAAAGCTGGCCGAGCGTTTTTTCGTGCCATGCGATGCCGTGGGCGTCCACGAGGGCGATGAAATCCCACTGGGTGTAGCGGGCCAGCGCGGATTTGGCGAAATGAGGGTTCTGGCTGAGGAAGCTCTCAGGTGCGCAATACATGTTGGTAAAGTTGCAGCGCCCGCCGCCGGAGATGCGGATTTTCTCGCCCGGTGCTTTTGCGTGGTCCACGATCAGCACACGCCCGCCCGCGTGGGCCGCGCACATCATGCCGGCGGCACCTGCGCCTATGATCACTGTGTCGAATTGCATAGGCGCGGGCTTGCCCGGAAAGGCGGGGCTGGTCAAGTTGGCGTGAGGCGGGTTGCGGAAAACGCCGCAGGGGCGCAGATCGTTCGGGAGCTTTTGACAAAGGATAAAATGATGAGTGGACTTGAAGCGGGATCGGCCTTTCCCAAAATGGATGTGGCAGCAGTAGATGGCGGATCGCTGACCCTTGGTGCGCCACGCGGTGCGCACGACTGGCAGTTGGTGGTCGTTTACCGGGGGCTGCATTGCCCGTTGTGCAAAAAGTACTTGGCGCAATTGGATGAGATGGTCAGCGATTTCAATGCATTGGGTGTTGATGTGGTGGCGGTTTCGGGTGACCCGGAGGATAAGGCGCAGGCGATGGTTGCGGAAAAGGAGCTGTCTTTGGCAATGGGCTATGGGCTGAGCGTCGCGCAGATGGCAGCACTTGGGCTCTATATCTCCGATCCGCGCAGCGCGCAGGAAACCGATCAGCCGTTTCCCGAGCCGGGTCTGTTTGTGGTCAATGCGCAGGGCAATATCCAAATTCTCGACATTTCCAACGCGCCGTTTGCGCGGCCCGATCTGGCGAGCCTTCTGGGCGGGCTGAAGTTTGTGCGGGCCAACGACTATCCGGTGCGCGGCACGCATCAGGCGGCCTGACGACGCCGCAAGGACGTTCCATCGCAGGGTACCGCCTTGCGGTGGAAAACCGCTAGATTACTGCGCAAATTCGCGTTACACTGCGCGCAACGACCCCAGAAAGGGGCGCCCCATGGGGCAATCGAGGCAGTGTAAGGCAGATAGTCATGACAGCGATGGCGCATGGCACCGTTCCAATTCAGGACGGTGAACCGATTCTTCCGAAATGGTGGCGTACGGTGGACCGCTGGGCGATGTCCTGTGTGCTGATGCTCTTTGGTGTGGGGCTGTTGCTGGGGCTGGCGGCCTCTGTCCCGTTGGCAGAGCGCAACGGCTTTGACCCCTTCCACTACGTACAGCGACAGGCAGTTTTTGGCGGTCTTGCAATCATTGCGATGGTGTTGACCTCTATGATGTCGCCTGTGGTGGTGCGGCGTCTGGCCGTGCTGGGGTTCTTGGTGGCTTTTGTCGCGCTGGCGCTGCTGCCGTTTTTCGGGACCGATTTTGGCAAGGGGGCGATGCGTTGGTACTCGCTTGGGTTTGCCTCCATTCAGCCGTCTGAGTTCCTCAAGCCGGGGTTTGTGGTGGTGGCGGCCTGGATGATGGCGGCGTCACTGGAGATCAACGGCCCGCCGGGCAAGGCATGGTCCTTTGGCCTGTGTATCGCCATTGTGCTGATGCTGGCGTTGCAGCCTGATTTTGGGCAGGCCTGTCTGGTGCTCTTTGGCTGGGGCGTGATGTATTTCGTGTCCGGCGCGCCGATGGTGCTGCTGGTCGGCATGGCCGCACTGGTGGTTGTGGCGGGCACTGTGGCCTATTCCAACTCCGAACACTTTGCGCGCCGGATTGATGGCTTCCTCAGCCCCGATGTCGATCCGACAACGCAGCTGGGCTATGCAACAAACGCGATCCGTGAGGGCGGTCTTTTTGGCGTGGGTGTGGGCGAGGGTGAGGTGAAATGGTCACTGCCCGATGCCCATACGGATTTTATCATTGCGGTGGCGGCAGAGGAATACGGGCTGGTTTTGGTGCTCTGTATCATCGCGCTTTATACTGGGGTGGTTGTGCGATCCTTGTTGCGGCTGGTGCGCGAACGCGATCCGTTCATCCGGCTGGCGGGGACCGGGCTGGCCTGTACCTTTGGGGTGCAGGCGATGATCAACATGGGGGTTGCGGTGCGTCTGCTGCCCGCCAAAGGGATGACGCTGCCCTTTGTCAGCTACGGCGGTTCCTCGGTGATCGCCTCCGGCATTGCCGTCGGGATGCTCCTCGCCTTTACCCGGACACGCCCGCAGGGACAGATATCTGACATACTGGGACGGGGGCGCAGATGAGCGCACCGCTCCTGATCATCGCAGCGGGCGGCACGGGCGGGCATATGTTTCCCGCCCAATCGCTGGCTGAGGTGATGCTGGCGCGCGGCTGGCGGGTGCGGCTGAGCACGGATGCACGTGGCGCACGGTACACAAGCGGATTTCCGGATGCGGTTGAGATAGTGCAGGTCAGTTCAGCCACCTTTGCGCGCGGCGGGCTGGTGGCGAAAGCGATGGTAGCCCCCAAGATCCTGCGCGGTGTGCTGGCCGCCGCTTGGCGGATGATGCGGGACAAACCCAGCGTTGTGGTGGGCTTTGGCGGCTATCCAAGCATCCCGGCACTCGGGGCGGCGACGCTCTTGCGGTTGCCGCGGATGCTGCATGAGCAGAACGGTGTGCTGGGCCGGGTGAATGAGCTTTTTGCCCGCCGTGTTGATGCGATTGCCTGCGGCACATGGCCGACCGAATTGCCTGCCGGCGTGGAGGGTGTGCATGTCGGCAACCCTGTGCGGGCAGCGATCCTGGAGCGGGCAGGCGCGGGGTACATTCCGCCCGGTGATTACCCGATGGATGTGCTGGTGATGGGCGGCTCGCAAGGCGCGCGCATCCTCAGCGATGTGGTGCCTCCCGCGGTTGCGGGTCTGCCGATGGAGATGTTGCGCAACATTCGCGTCAGCCATCAGGCGCGCGACGAGGACGCCGAGCGGGTGAAGGCGTTTTATGCGGAGAACGGGATTGATGCGGATGTGCAGCCGTTCTTTGACGATGTGCCGCGCCGGATGTCCGAAGCGCAGCTGGTGATCACGCGGGCCGGGGCCTCCACCATTGCGGATACGTCGGTGATTGGACGTCCCAGCATCCTTATTCCCCTTGCGGCGGCGATCCGGGATGAGCAAACGGCAAACGGACGTGGATTGGTTGAGGCCGGGGCCGCGATCATGATGCAGGAAGACGCGGCAAGCCCTGAGGCACTGACCGCAGAAATAGAACGTGTAATGAGTAACCCAAAGGATGCTTTGCAGATGTCCATAGCGGCGGTGTCTGTGGGCAAACCCGAGGCGGCGGAAACCTTGGCCGGAATGGTTGAGGCGCTCGCAGAGAAAGGACAAAAGAGATGAACGCAGCAGCGACAAAACTGCCCACCGATGTGGGCCCGATCCACTTTGTCGGGATCGGCGGCATTGGCATGTCTGGGATTGCGGAGGTGCTGCTGAACCATGGCTATACGGTGCAGGGGTCGGACCTGAAAGCCTCCAAGATCACGGACCGTCTGGCCGAACTGGGGGCCACGATCTTTGAAGGGCAGCGCACCGAAAACATCGAAGGCGCAGAGGTTGTCGTGATCTCAAGCGCGATCAAGCCAGGCAACCCCGAGCTGGACGCCGCGCGCCTGTCAGGGCTGCCAATTGTACGCCGGGCCGAAATGCTGGCCGAGCTGATGCGTCTGAAGTCGAACATTGCTGTCGCGGGCACGCATGGCAAGACAACAACCACAACGATGGTGGCCGAACTGCTGGTGGCGGGGAGCATTGACCCCACGGTTGTGAACGGCGGGATCATCCATGCTTACGGCTCCAACGCGCGGATGGGGCAGGGCGAATGGATGGTGGTGGAGGCGGACGAAAGTGACGGCACATTCAACCGCTTGCCCGCCACAATCGCCATCGTGACCAACATCGACCCAGAGCATATGGAACATTGGGGTGACTTTGACACGTTGCGACAGGGTTTTCTGGACTTTGTCAGCAACATTCCTTTTTACGGACTGGCGGTCTGCTGCACGGACCATGAAGAGGTGCAAAAGCTGGTGGGCAAGATCACCGACCGCCGCGTTCTGACCTATGGGTTCAATGCGCAGGCGGATGTGCGCGCCGTGGGGCTGCACTACAAAGCCGGGATCGCACATTTTGATATTGCGCTGCAGGCTGAGGACAAGTTGATCGAAGGCTGTGCTCTGCCGATGCCCGGGGATCACAACGTCTCCAATGCTTTGGCGGCGGTGGCTGTGGCGCGGCATTTGGGCATGAAAGTGGATGAAATCCGCGAGGCTCTGGCGGCCTTTGGCGGCGTTAACCGAAGATTTACCAAGGTTGGTGAAGTTGATGGGGTGACGATCATTGATGACTATGGCCACCACCCGGTTGAAATTGCCGCCGTGCTCAAAGCGGCGCGTCAGGCCACGGAAGGGCGCGTGATCGCGGTGCACCAACCGCACCGGTACACGCGGCTGAGCCATCATTTTGACGAGTTCTGCGCCTGTTTCAATGACGCGGACGTGGTGGGCATTGCGGAGGTCTTCTCAGCCGGGGAAGACCCCATTGAAGGGGCGAGCCGGGACGATCTGGTGGCTGGGCTGATCTGCCATGGACACCGCCATGCGCGCAATGTGATGGGCGAAGATGACCTCGCGCGGCTTGTGAAAGAGCAGGCGGGGCCGGGCGATATGGTGGTTTGTCTGGGTGCCGGTACAATCAGCGCCTGGGCCAACGGTCTGCCAGATAAACTGCAAGCGCTGAAAGGGGCGGCGGCGTGAGCAAACTGATCGTTGTCTATATGCTCCTGACGATGGTGGTGACCTTCTTTGCGGCGCTTCGCTGGCGTCCTGTCGTCTGTGCGGCCATGCTTGCCTGTATGATCCTGGCTGGTCTGGCCGCCCCTTTTGTCTATTTCGGCGTGTTGGCCCTGATGTCGGGAGAACCGCTTTGGGAGACTCTGACACAGGTGACCGTTGTGATGCCTGCGCTCTATGGTCTTGCACTGTACACCGTCGTTTGGTCCGCTGTTGGACTGATCGGCGGCGCGATCCTGCGGGCCTCCTGGCTTTGGAGAAAGGGACGTCTGACATGACCCTCCTGTGGCTCTGTGTCTTATGGGTCTTCGCCTCCGTTGCGGTGGCGATGCTGCCCATGAAGCACCAGTACTTCCCCGGCATCGCCTTGTTGATTGCCGCCCCCATCCTGCTGTTCATGATCGGCCAACAGGTCGGCTGGATCGCAGCACTTGCTGGCCTTGCCGCCTTTATCTCTATGTTCCGCAATCCTTTACGCTTTATCTGGGCCAAATTGCGTGGCCAAAACCCGGAGCTTCCAAGATGAGCCTCTCCCTAACTTTGGCCTGTGTCTGGGCTGTGATCGCCAACGTACTGGCCATGACGCCGAGCAAGGACCACCATTGGCGCAACGCCTATATTCTGATCGCGATTGGCATCCCCATTTTGGGCTATATCACCATGCAGCATGGCCCGTGGATCGGGTTGTTGGTGCTGGCGGCGGGCTGTTCGATCCTGCGGTGGCCGGTTATCTATTTTGGTCGATGGCTGCGCCGAGGGGCTGGACGCTTCAAGGGGCCAGCAGAATGATGGCGTCGATGGCCCCATTAGTGGCAGTGCTGCTGCTTTGGATGGTGTTTTGCGCGCTTTGCGGGTTTCGCAAGCGCTATGTCGGGTTTCTGGCGATGCTCTTGGGCGGGCTGGCGCTGAACATGTTGTGGATGGTCTTTGGCCTGAATGCGCAACCTTTTGAGCCACATGCGCTGTTGGCTCAGTTTTCGGCCGTCATCTATGCGGTCTGCGCGTTTTTCATCGGTTGGTTTGCCCGCCGGGTGCAGCAGGCCTGGCAGGACAGCAAGGTTTGACGCCTGAGATAAATGTGTCTACGCCGCAGCCATGAATGAACTTACCCTTCCAGACGTGCGCGGACGCCTGACGCCGCAGCGGGATTTGAGCGATTTGACATGGCTGCGCGTGGGCGGGCCGGCGGATTTCCTGTTTCAGCCTGCTGATCTGGAGGATTTGCGCGACTTCTTGCGCACATTGCCGACAGGTGTGGCGGTTTTCCCAATGGGCGTGGGCTCCAATCTGATCGTGCGCGACGGTGGGTTGCGCGCAGTGGTGATCCGGCTGGGGCGGGGGTTCAATGGCATCGACATAGATGGACCGCACGTGACTGCGGGGGCTGCAGCACTTGATGCACATGTGGCGCGCAAGGCGGCGGACGCAGGCCTGGACCTGACCTTTCTGCGCACAATCCCCGGCAGCGTAGGCGGTGCCGTGCGCATGAATGCAGGCTGCTACGGCAGCTATACGGCGGATCACTTTGTCTCTGCTGAGGCGGTGTTACGCGACGGATCGCTGGTCACACTCACGGCGGCTGATTTGAATTTTCGCTATCGCCAGAGTGACTTGGCGGACGAAGCTGTCATCGTTTCGGCAACATTTGCGCCCCCCAAAGGCATGCCCGACGCCCTGCATGCCCGCATGGAAGAGCAGTTGCGCAAGCGCGATGAAACACAGCCCACGAAAGATCGCAGTGCGGGCAGCACGTTCCGCAATCCGGCGGGGTTTTCCTCCACGGGGCGCGCCGATGATGTGCATGACCTTAAGGCCTGGAAGGTTATCGATGACGCAGGCATGCGCGGGGCCACACGGGGCGGCGCACAGATGTCACCCAAGCATTCCAATTTTCTGATCAATGCAGATCACGCAACAGCGGCCGACCTTGAGGGATTGGGCGAAGAGGTGCGAAAAAAGGTTTACGATTCCCAAGGGATTACATTAGAGTGGGAAATCATGCGCATCGGTGAATTTGCAAAGACCGAGCGCTTGGACGGATAAGCCGAAAACGGCATCAAATACAAAGAATAAGGACCGCAAAAGGTCCGGGAAAAGGCAGCTAGTGGGTACGTCGAGCAGACAAACCCCGACAGTGGCGGTAGTAATGGGCGGCCCCTCGGCTGAGCGCGAGGTGTCGTTGAGCACAGGTACAGCCTGTGCCGCCGCCTTGCGGGAAACGGAACGATACACCGTGGTCGAGGTCGATGCAGGCCCCGACCTTTGTGATGTTTTGAGCACTCTCAAACCGGACGCGATCCTCAATTGCCTGCATGGCCGTTGGGGTGAAGATGGCTGTGTGCAGGGGATGTTTGAGTGGTTGGGCATACCGTATTCGCATTCCGGCGTGCTGGCCTCCGCGCTTGCGATGGACAAACAGCGCACCAAGGAAATCTACCGTGCCCACGGGTTGCCCGTGGTTGAAAGTGTGATTGCCAAATCCGCCGACGTGCGCGCAGGCCATGTGATGCCGCCGCCCTATGTGGTCAAACCCAACAACGAAGGATCATCTGTTGGTGTCTATCTTGTCGCCAAGGAGAACAACGGCCCGCCGCAACTTGACCCCTCCATGCCCGATGAGGTGATGGTCGAAGCCTTTGCTCCCGGACGGGAACTGACGACGACCGTGATGCAGGATCGTGCCTTGGAAGTCACAGACATCATCACGACCGGATGGTATGACTACGATGCCAAGTACAAAGAGGGCGGGTCCTCCCATGTTGTGCCGGCGGATGTGCCCCAAGAGATTACCGATTTATGCATGGAATATGCGCTGCGCGCGCATCAGGTTTTGGGCTGTCGCGGGGTGACGCGTACCGATTTCCGGTGGGATGAAAGTCGCGGCGCTGCGGGACTTGTGCTGCTGGAGACCAACACCCAGCCCGGCATGACCGCCACGTCGCTTGCGCCCGAACAGGCTCAGGCCTGCGGCATTTCATTCCCTGAATTCTGCGCCTGGATGGTGGAGGACGCGTCGTGCTCTCGCTGATCCGCCGCACCAAACCTGCCAAAGCTGACCCCGCGCCGTCCCGTTGGGCGTGGCGGATGCAGCGTTTGATGCTGACGCCGGGGTTCCGGCTGGCATTGCGCGCAGGCATTCCGTTTTGCGTGACGTTGATGGCGGGCACGATCTATCTGGCGGATGAGGGGCGCCGGACTGCGATCACGCAGGCCGTGGCGGACGCGCGTGCAAGCATTGAGGAACGCCCTGAGTTCATGGTCAAACTGATGGCTGTTGATGGGGCCACAGGCAAGCTTGCCGCTGAAATACGCGCGGTGATGCCCTTTGAATTTCCGCAAAGCTCCTTTGATCTGGACCTCACTGAGCTGCGCCGCGAGATCGCCGCGCTGAATGGGGTCAAGGCCGCGTCTGTCCGGATACGGCCAGGTGGGGTGTTACATGTGGATGTGACCCCGCGCATTCCAGTGGCAATCTGGCGCAATGATGATGGCCTTGCCCTGATTGATGAGGGCGGTGCCTTTGTCGCGGGCGTTGCCGCGCGCACCGATTTCCCGACCTTGCCGCTCATTGCCGGGGAAGGGGCCGCGCGCCATGTGCCGGAGGCCCTGCACCTGATGCGGGCGGCCGCAGCACTTGGGGACCGGGTCCGGGGCGTTGTGCGCATGGGCAACCGCCGGTGGGATGTGGTGCTGGACCGCGAACAGCGGATTCTGCTGCCAGAGGACAATCCGCTGCAGGCGCTTGAGCGGGTGATTGCGCTGGAGCGGGCACAAGAAGTGCTGACCCGGGATGTGGCGCGCGTGGACATGCGGCTGAGCCAACGGCCCACGGTGCGTATGACCAAAGATGCCACAGATGCGTGGTGGCAGATCAAGCAAAAGAGCGGTCAGTAAATGGCCCGGACGACAAAGGCAGTAACGAGATGAATGATTTATACGAAAGCCAGCGTTCGATGCGCAACATGCGGCGGGTCGCAATGCAACGCGGTGTCGTCGCCATTCTGGATGTGGGCAGTTCCAAGATTGCCTGTCTGGTGCTGCGCTTTGACGGGGGGGATACGCTCTCTGATGAGGGGACCATAGGATCGCTTGCGGGGCAATCGGGCTTTCGTGTCATCGGTGCCGCGACAACGCGGTCGCGCGGGGTCCGGTTTGGTGAGATTTGCGCGATGGGCGAGACGGAGCGCGCCATTCGCACAGCACTTCAGGCGGCACAAAAGATGGCGGGTATTCGCGTGGATCACGTGATCGCCTGTTTCTCAGGTGCGGAGCCGCGCAGCTACGGCTTGGATGCGCAGATCGATCTGGATGGCGATGCAGTCTCTGAGAATGACGTGGCGCGCGTGCTGGCCAGCTGCGATGTGCCGGAATACGGCGAAGGCCGCGAAGTGCTGCATGCGCAGCCCGTGAACTTTGCGCTGGATCACCGCTCAGGCCTGATCGACCCGCGCGGACAGATCGGACAAAGCCTTGCCGTGGACATGCACATGCTGACCGTGGACGCCGCAGCGGTGCAGCACCTGGCGCATTGCATCAAGCGCTGTGATCTTGAGCTTGCGGGTATTGCATCTTCGGCCTACGTCTCTGGCATTGCGTCTTTGGTGGAAGATGAACAGGAGCTGGGTGCGGCCTGTATCGACATGGGGGGCGGGGCCACCGGCGTGTCGATCTTTATCAAGAAACACATGATTTATGCGGATACCGTTCGGATGGGCGGCGATCACGTAACGCAGGACATCTCGCTTGGCCTGCAGGTGCCGACGGCAAATGCGGAACGCATTAAGACGTTTTACGGCGGGGTGCATGCCACCGGTATGGACGACCGCGAGATGATCGAGATTGGCGGCGATACTGGGGATTATGAACATGATCGGCGCACAGCCAGCCGCGCCGAACTGATCGGGATCATGCGGCCTCGGGTTGAGGAAATCCTCGAAGAAGTGCGCGTGCGGCTTGATGCGGCGGGCTTTGATCACCTGCCGAGCCAGCAGATCGTGCTGACGGGCGGGGGCAGCCAGATCCCCGGGCTGGATGGATTGGCGAGCCGAATTTTGGGACAACAGGTGCGGCTGGGCCGACCCTTGCGGGTGCATGGATTGCCACAGGCAGCCACAGGGCCAAGCTTTGCCTCAGCAGTGGGGCTGTCGCTCTTTGCAGCGCATCCGCAGGACGAATGGTGGGATTTTGACATCCCGGCAGACAAGTATCCGTCGCGGTCACTCAAGCGCGCGGTAAAATGGTTCCGCGACAACTGGTAATCGGCTTTCACCAGACGAATTTTCCCTCTAGGTTGCATTCAATAATGGAGGGTCTGATGCGAAAGTTAGCGTTAGTATTGGCATTGGTGGGACTTGGGGCTTGCACGGCAGAGCACCCTGCGATGTCTTTTGTGGCCCTTGGCGACGCGCCATATGGCAAGCCGGAGGAGGTGTTTCCTCCTTATAAGTCACTGATTGAAAACGTGAATGCCGCCAAACCGGGACTGGTTGTGCACATCGGTGACACGCATGGGCATTACACCTGCGACAACGCGCTGATGGATCAGCTGCGGGGTTTCATGGATGATTTTGACGCGCCGGTTCTCTATACGCCCGGCGACAATGAATGGACCGACTGCGGCTCGACTGAGGAAGGCAGCTTTGATCCGTTGGAGCGGCTGTCCTATCTGCGCAAAACCTATTTCAAAGGGGGCATGTCTTTGGGCGCGAAGCCCGAGAAAGTCCAAAATCAGGCCCGCAAAGGCTATCCTGAGAACGCGCGTCTGATGAAAGGCAACGTCGGCTTTGTTACGGTGCATGTGGTTGGATCAAACAATAACTTCAGCCCCTCGGACCCGGCGGCAGCGGATGAGTTTTTCGCGCGCAACACGGCAAATGTCGCGTGGCTGGAAGAGAGCTTTGCCAAGTTCAAAGACGCTGACGCCATTGTCGTGGCGCTTCATGCTGATATGTTTGTACCGCTTTCGGGGTTCAGAGAGGGGTGGCACCCGATGTCGCCGTTTCGTGATATTGGTATAACTCTGGGCAAGCAAAGCTCTGCGTTGGAAAAGCCGGTGTTGCTGCTTTATGGGGACAGCCACGTCCACAAAGTGTTTCAGCCCTTTGCGAAATACCGCCCGTTTTTGCATGCAATTGAGGTCTATGGATATCCCGACATCAAAGCGATTGAAGTTGGGGTGCGGCCGAATGCAAAAAAGCCGTTTCAGGTTGAGCGCGTCTTTAATCCCTAAGGGCAGGGCGCCGCTGTTCTCCTCTCGAATACATCGTGACAATCCTGCCGTATCGCGGTAAGGTTTTTCCCAATCGCTAAAGCGCGTTCAAAAGCGTCATAAAAACAAGCGAGACCGGGTCGAGCAGGACCTTTGAAAATTTATGTTGAGTCGTTTTCGCGCCCCGATTGTGTGCGTGCCTTTTGGATTGTTGTGTTGCGAACCCTTAGAACCCCTAGATTTATAGTTTTCGGCGAAATCTCGCGTGTTCTACCCAAGAAATAGACCATATTTAGTGGCAAAAGCGCGATTTTAGGGTGACGTTACTGTCCCGGGCCGTTAATGTTCTATAAATTTGAGACGGAAAAGCGCTCATGGGACGTGGGCTAAAACAACAGGCGGACAGCACATGACACTCAATCTTTCGATGCCCGGTCAAGAAGACCTCAAGCCACGGATCACCGTTTTTGGTGTTGGTGGCGCTGGTGGGAATGCGGTCAATAATATGATCGAAAAACAACTGGATGGCGTTGAATTTGTGGTGGCAAATACTGACGCACAGGCGTTGCAGCAAGCCAAATCCGAGAACCGCGTCCAGTTGGGGATCAAGGTCACCGAAGGTCTGGGCGCGGGCGCGCGGGCCTCTGTCGGAGCGGCCGCCGCCGAAGAATCAATCGAGCAGATCGTTGATCATCTGGCGGGTGCGCACATGTGCTTTATCACAGCCGGTATGGGCGGGGGCACCGGAACAGGGGCAGCACCCATTATCGCGCAGGCCGCGCGCGAACTGGGTGTGCTGACCGTGGGTGTTGTGACCAAGCCGTTCCAGTTTGAAGGTGCCAAGCGCATGCGTCAGGCTGAGGATGGCGTCGAGAGCCTGCAAAAGGTTGTCGATACGCTGATCATCATTCCGAACCAGAACCTGTTCCGTCTGGCCAATGAAAAGACCACCTTTACCGAAGCGTTCTCCATGGCGGACGATGTGCTTTATCAGGGTGTGAAGGGTGTGACAGACCTGATGGTACGTCCCGGCCTGATCAACCTCGACTTTGCCGACGTGCGCGCCGTGATGGACGAGATGGGCAAGGCGATGATGGGCACAGGCGAGGCGGACGGCGAAGATCGCGCCATTCAGGCCGCCGAAAAGGCCATCGCAAACCCGCTGCTGGACGAGATTTCCCTGCGCGGTGCCAAGGGCGTTTTGATCAACATCACCGGTGGCGACGACCTGACACTGTTCGAACTGGACGAGGCCGCGACCCGCATTCGCGAAGAGGTCGACCCAGAGGCGAACATCATCGTTGGCTCCACGCTGGACGATCAGCTTGGTGGCATGATGCGCGTAAGCGTCGTGGCAACAGGGATCGACGCGATGGATGTGAACACCGAAATGCCAGTGCCGCGCCGCTCCATGAGCAAACCACTGCCACAGCAAGGCATCGCAGAAGAAGCGCCAGTTGCCGCAGCAGCCGTTGCCGCCACTGAAGCCGCAGCCGAGCAAGCCCCGCTTTTTGAAGAGCTGGATGTGCAACGTGCCGCGGCTGAGGAGCAGGCCGAGGATATTTTCGCTGAGGAGGCGGCGGACGATCTGCCACCCCCGGCCTACCAGCCACAGGTTGCCGCCTTTGAACCGCGCACCGAAGATGAGATTGAGGCAGAACCAGAGGCGTTTGTGGCCCCGCGCGCCCCGGCACCCGGAACACCATCGCCTGAGGCGCTTGCGCGTCTGCGCGCGGCTGCACAAAAAGCGTCGCCCGATCAGGCGGCAGAGCCTGCCGCACAGGCCCCAGCCGCCGCAGCAGGAACCGTCGCCGGAGAGAAGCCACGCTTTGGCATCAACTCCCTGATCAACCGGATGACAGGCCACGCCGAAGGCGAGGCGCAGCCCGCCGCGCGGCAGCAGCCGCCCGTGCAACAGCAGCAGCCACGGATGGCCGCAGCGCCTGCACCACGCCCCGCACAAGAGCAGGATCCAGATCAGGAACGGATCGAGATTCCTGCGTTCCTGCGCCGTCAGGCAAACTAAACAGGTCACAATTGTGACACAAAGGGTCGCCAACGGGCGGCCCTTTTTTGTTTTGAAACAGGGGGTTATACGGGCTCAGGCGATCTTGCGCGCATTTGTTACGGACATGTTTCAGACCGTTGCAAAGATTGAGTTGAGTGTAACAGGGCCAGCGCCTATCTGTTTTTCCAACTTAGACAGTGATCTATGACCCGAGGAAGTTGCGTGCAGACGACCATCAAATCACCGATTACATTCGGCGGCAAAGGGCTGCACTCGGGCGCACCTGCGTCTGTGACGATCCGTCCTGCGGGCGCGCATCATGGCATCTGGTTTTCCCGTGTGGATGTGCTGATCGGTGATACTTTGATCCCGGCGCGCTGGGATGCGGTAAACCGCTCGCCGCTCTGCACCAAGCTTGAGAATGCGGCGGGTCTTTCTGTTTCTACGGTGGAACATCTGATGGCGGCCCTTGCAGGGTGCGGCATTCACAACGCATTGATTGAGATTGATGGCCCCGAGGTTCCGATCCTTGACGGGTCTGCCGTCCCTTTTGTGCGCGGTTTCATGCAACGGGGGATTCGCCAGTTGAACGCCCCGGTGATGGCGTTTGAGGTCCTCAAAGAGGTGACCGTGACCGAAGGCGACGCCACCGCGACCCTGACACCATCGGATACACTGCGGATCGATTTTGAGATTGATTTCGTGGATGCTGCGATTGGCAATCAAAAGAAATCGCTGGTGATGAACAACGGGTCTTTTGCGCGTGAGCTCTGCGACAGCCGGACCTTCTGCCGTCAGGCGGATGTGGACGCGATGCAGGCCAATGGTCTGGCGCTGGGGGGCAACTCCGGTGAAAATGCGGTTGTGTTTGATGGTGACCGTGTGGTCAGCCCCGGTGGTTTGCGCCATGCGGACGAACCTGTGCGGCACAAAATGCTGGACGCGCTGGGTGATCTGGCCTTGGCTGGTGCACCGCTTTTGGGCCACTATGAGGGGTTCCGTGCCGGGCATTCGTTGACCAACACCCTGCTGCGCAAGCTCTTTGCCACACCGGGCGCTGTTCGGCTCGTGGAATGCAACCCGTTTATGGCGCGTCGTCTGCCGGGCTACGGGCTGATCTGGGATGAAATTCCTCAGGTCGCGTAAAAACGTGATGGTGCCGCGCACCCAGATGTCCAGCTTGACCATTGAACACCCAACAACACCAATGTATTTCTATCGCAACGGCACCTTTGCTGGCACGGTGAACGGTCTTTTTGCAGACCGAGCCACAACAGGGTGCAATCGGCGTTTTGCATTGCAGATTAATGTGCTAGCAAGGCGTCAACAAAGGTTGAAAAGACCATGGGTGGTGAAATGCTGAAAAGTGCAGGCCTGATCAAAAGCAGATCAGCCGGGCGTGTGGTTGCGACGCTCTGCGTTGTTGCGGCGCTCAGCGCCTGTAGCGGAGACCGTAACACGGGTCTGGTCGGGGGCAGTTTCTTTAATCCGCAGGACATCCCGCTTGAGACATATTCTGCTGAGCAGATTTTTGAACGGGGCGAATATGAGCTAAACCGCCGGCAGGCGGGGGAGGCTGCGTTCTATTTCTCGGAGATTGAGCGGCTCTATCCCTATTCCGATTGGGCGCGGCGCGCGTTGATCATGCAGGCGTTCAGCTATCACAGGGACAAGGATTACCCCAACTCCCGTTCTGCCGCGCAGCGGTTCATCGATTTCTATCCCGACGACGATGATGCGGCCTATGCGCAGTATCTGCTGGCGCTCAGCTATTATGACCAGATCGACGAAGTGGGCCGCGATCAGGGTCTGACCTTTCAGGCATTGCAATCCCTGCGTGACGTGATTGAGACCTATCCAGACAGCGAATATGCAAACTCTGCGATCCTGAAATTCGACCTCGCCTTTGACCATTTGGCGGGCAAGGAAATGGAGATCGGGCGCTATTACCTGCGCCGCGATCATTACACCGCCGCGATCAATCGTTTCCGCGTCGTGGTTGAGGATTTCCAGACCACAACCCATACGCCCGAAGCGCTGCACCGTCTGGTGGAAAGCTATCTCAGCCTTGGCCTGACCGAAGAAGCGCAGACCGCTGGCGCGATCCTGGGCCACAACTTTCAGTCGACCGAATGGTACGAAGACAGCTACCGTTTGCTGACTGGACAGGGGCTTGAGCCTGCGTTCTTCAAGGACAACTGGCTGGCCGCCCTCTATCGCCAGACCATCAAGGGCGAGTGGCTGTAAGGGGTGGGGTAGCCCCCCACGGAGCGGTTTGAGCAAATGCTGCGCGGGCTTGATATATCTGACATGCTGATAATCGATCGGTTGGAGCTTGGGTTCCAACCGGGGCTCAATGTGTTGACTGGAGAGACCGGCGCGGGCAAGTCTATCTTGTTGGATTCGCTCGGTTTTGTGCTTGGCTGGCGCGGGCGCGCTGATCTGGTGCGCCAAGGGGCGGCGCAAGGAGAGGTGACCGCCTGGTTCGATCTGGCGCCTGATCACCCAGCCCACGCGGTGCTGGAGGAAGCGGGATTGCCGGGGGGAGAAGAGCTGATCCTGCGGCGGATCAACACCGCTGACGGGCGCAAAACGGCGTGGATCAATGACCGCCGCTGCTCAGGCGAGGCGCTGCGGGCGCTGTCCGAAACACTTGTGGAATTGCACGGCCAGCACGACGATCGCGGGTTGTTGAACCCGCGCGGTCATCGGGCCATCCTGGATGATTTTGCCGGGAACGCCGGGGCATTGGCGAAGGTGCGCAAGGCGTGGACCGCGCTTGGGACGGCGCGCAAAGCGGCGGCGGCGGCGGCGCGCGAAAGAGAAGCGATTTTGGCGGAGGAGGAGTTTCTGCGCCATGCGGTTGCTGAACTGGATGCACTGGACCCACAAGAAGGTGAAGAAGCCACGCTCGACACAAAACGTCGGCTGATGCAGGGCGCGGAGAAAATCCGTGCGGATGTGGTCAACGCCTACGAGGTCATGGGCCAGAATGGCGCAGAGCGGCATCTGGGCGAGGCGTTGCGCTGGCTGGACGGTGCGGCGGAGCGGGCCGAAGGCGCGCTGGAGGCCCCCATGGCGGCGCTTAATCGCGCGATGGTGGAGCTGGATGAGGCGATGTCAGGCGTCTCGGATGCCATTGATCAGATGTCGTTTAACCCGATTGATCTGGAAGAAACCGAAGAGCGGCTCTTTGCGATCCGCGCGTTGGCGCGCAAACATGACGTGGGTGCGGATGATCTGGCCGGGTTTGCCGCGACGCTGCGCACCAAGTTGGACGCACTGGATGCGGGCGAAATGGCGCAAGCCGCACTTGAACAGGCGGTGCGCGATGCCGAAACAGCCTATGATGCCGCCGCGACTGCACTGAGCAAGGCGCGAGAGAAGGCAGCGGGGAAACTCGACAAGGCCGTCTCAGCGGAGCTTGCCCCGCTCAAGATGGAGCGCGCGGTCTTTGCCACGCAGATCACGCGTGATGATCCGGGGGCAGAAGGGCAGGACGCAGTGAGCTTTACGGTGGCCACCAACCCCGGCGCACCCGCCGGACCGCTGGGCAAGATTGCGTCGGGCGGGGAGCTCAGCCGGTTCTTGCTGGCCCTCAAGGTGTGCCTGACACGTGGGCAATCCGGGCTGACGCTGATCTTTGACGAAATCGATCGAGGTGTCGGGGGGGCCACGGCAGATGCGGTGGGCCGCCGCTTGTCGTCGCTGGCCAGCGAGGGGCAGGTTTTGGTCGTCACACATTCGCCACAGGTGGCCGCCCTTGGCGCACACCACTGGCGGGTGGAAAAAGCGGTGGCCAAGGGCATGACAACTTCGACAGTTGTGCCCTTGTCCGCGCCAGAGCGGGTGGACGAAGTCGCACGGATGCTGTCGGGGGATCAGATCACCGACGCCGCCCGCGCCGCCGCAGAGGCGCTTCTGGCGGGCTGATGGCACAGGGGAGTGGCATAACATGAGCACGCCAAGCCCCGGTTTTCTGTCGCAACAAGTCACGATGGCGGTGACATCGTGCAAGAACGGCTGGCAGGTGATCCGTCACCGGGGACCGGGCAAGGTGACTTTTTGGTTCATCGCCCTGTTGATCGGGATCGCCGCAGGCCTTGCGGCACTGGTGTTCCGCAAGAGCATCAATTGGCTGCAAGCGACGTTCTATGGCACGGACGACGTTCAGTATTTACATACATTTATCAGTGGTTTGGACTGGTATTGGGTTGTTCTGATCCCAACCTTTGGCGGATTGGCTGTGGGGCTGATCCTGCATCATTTCACGCCTGATGCGCGGGCACGGTCGGTGGGGGATGTGATCCTTGGTGCTGCCTTGCATGATGGCCGGGTGGAGACGAAAGCGGGCATCGCCTCGGCATTTGCCTCGCTGATTACGCTCTCAACCGGGGGGTCTTCGGGACGGGAAGGGCCGGTTGTGCACATGGCTGGCGTGATCTCAACCTGGGTCAGCAACCGGATCAATGCGGATGGGATCACCGGGCGGGATCTGTTGGGATGCGCGGTGGCGGCAGGGGTATCAGCCAGCTTTAACGCACCCATTGCCGGCGCCCTTTTCGCGCTCGAAGTGGTGCTGCGCCACTTTGCGGTCCATGCATTCGCCCCGATCGTGATTGCCTCCGTTGCGGGCACAGTGATCAACCGATTGGCGTTTGGAGACGTGACCGAGTTTTCACTGGCCTACTACGTTGATCTGCAATTCTATGTGGAGCTTCCGGCGTTTCTTTTGCTTGGGCTGACCTGCGGCCTGGTCTCTGTTGCGCTGATGCGCAGCATATTCTGGGCGGAAGATTTCGGAAACTATCTACAGTCGCGCACCGGATGGCCGCGCTGGCTGCGTCCGATGGTGGCGGGGGCGCTGCTGGGCGTGATTGCACTGTGGTTCCCGCACATCATCGGGGTCGGCTATGAGACGATGTCGCTGGCCCTGACCGGGGAACTGGTGCTGCATGAGGCGGTGGTCTTTGCGGTTCTCAAAGTGGCGGCAGTGGCGATCACGCTGGGGGGGCGCATGGGCGGCGGCGTATTCTCTCCCTCCTTGATGATCGGCGCACTGACAGGGCTGTGCTTTGGCTTGATCGCGACGGGTGTGTTCCCGGATGTTTCGGGGTCGTCTTCGCTCTATGCCTTGGCGGGCATGGGCGCGGTGGCCGCGGCGGTGCTGGGGGCCCCGATTTCTACCACGCTGATTGTGTTTGAGTTGACGGGCGATTGGCAGACAGGCATCGCGGTAATGGTCGCCGTCAGCATGTCGACCGCCCTGTCGAGCCGGATCGTCGATCACAGCTTTTTCCTGACCCAGATTGAAAAGCGCGGCATTCATCTGGCCGCAGGACCGCAAGCGTACCTTCTGGCGATGTTCATGGTGGCCCGGATCATGCGCCGCCCGGATGACGACAATGCCGCAGATCCTGATCAATGCTGGGCATTGATCAACGAGGGCACCTATATCGACGGGGCCTCCACATTGGAGGCCGCGATGCCGATTTTTGAGACAACCGGCGCCCGGTTTATACCTGTGGTTGCATTGTCGGCTGATGCACCACCGGACCTGCTGGGCGCGCTCTTTCAGGTGGACGCGCTCAAGGCGTATAATCGGGCATTGGCTGCAACTGCGGCAGAGGAACATTCCTAAGTGTTTCAAAGACATGGCCAGTATCGGACCTTTGACACGACTGTTTCCACCAAGGCACCAATCGGCTGTATGCCGGTGCCATTAAACATAGCAATGAGCTGATTTCCGCGTATGGTTTAGCGTGAATTGAATGCTGAAGGAGCCGTGCTGCCATGCTCGCTTATGTTTTGCTGCCCTTGCTGGGGCTTGGGTTGATTGCTGCCATTTTTGATGACGACGACGACGACGACACGGTTGTAGACAACCCTGATGAAAATCCGGATCCGATAGACGGCACAGATGGCATTGACCGTTTGGTGGGCACCGGGGGGAATGACATTCTCAACGGGCTGGAAGGGAATGACGAGATCCGAGGTTTCGGCGGTGATGACACGATCACCGGGGGCGCGGGCAATGACTTTGCCATCGGCAGCGATGGCGATGATTTCATGCAGGGCAACAACGGTGAAGATACCTTGTGGGGCCGCGATGGCGATGACCGCATGAATGGTGGCAACAACGCCGACATTTTGCGCGGCGACAACGGTGACGATGTGCTGCGCGGCGGCAACGGCAACGATGCGATCCTTGGCGGACCGGGGGATGATGCGCTCTTTGGTAATTCCGGCAATGATGTGATCGAAACCGGTCTGGGCATGGACACCGTCTTTGGCGGCAACGGCAATGACAACATCACAGGCTTCAACGCGCCCGTCTCTGGTGAATTTGAAGCAGGTATCGACGACAACGGCCCTGATGAGCTGACGGGCGGCACCGGTGATGACACGATCACGGGCAACTTTGGCGATGTGGTCACAGGTGGGGAAGGGGCGGACCTGATCCGCACCATCGGCATCAATCAACCCAGCGGCGGTGGCGTCATTGTCACGGATTTCAACCCGGCTGAAGACCGGTTGCTGTTGGCGGAAACGGATGGCCTTGATCCACGGTTTGACGCAGATGATGACCGGCTGGAAATCACCCAGGCGGCAAATGGCACAGACACCTTTGTTGCCTTTGAAAATGAGCTTCTGGCCACACTTCAGAACACCAATGCCGCGAGCCTCGCCGCGGATCTGTCGTGGTTGGTCAACGTCAATCAGCCAACGCCGATTGTTGCGATTGAAGGCACAGATGGCGATGACACGATTGCTGGCACAGGCGGGCCGGATGACATTTCCGCAGGCCCCGGCGACGATGAGGTGCGCGGCTTTGGTGATGCCGATACCGTCGCGGCCGGGTCGGGTGATGACTTTGTCATCGGTGGCGCAGATGGCGATGAGATCAGTGGCAACAATGGCAATGACACGCTCTGGGGGCTGATTGGCGATGATGTGATCAACGGGGGCAACGGCAATGACGTGCTGCGCGGTGATCCGGGTGACGACGTGCTTAACGGTGATCAGGGCGTTGATGCGCTCTTGGGAGGGGACGGTGACGATACCCTCAATGGCGGCAATGACAACGACGTGCTGCGCACCGGCAATGGCGCTGATGTGGCAAACGGTGAGGACGGGCGCGATGTGATTGTTGGCTTTGATGAACCTGCGACAGCGACATCGCCGTTAGGGGCCAATGATAGTGATGCCGACACCCTGAACGGTGGCAACGGCGCTGATACGATCACCGGCAATGATGGTGATATGATCACTGGTGGCGCGGGCGATGATCTGATCCGTGTGCTGGGACTGGATCAGGTCTCACAGGATGATGTTGTCGTCACGGACTTCGACCCCAATGAGGACACGCTTGTGTTGGTGAACCGTGCGGGCGACGACGTGGTCTTTGACGCGGCTGATGAGGGCGATGGGATTGACGAGGACAGCGTCGTCGTCATTCGCGCCACATCAGACGGGACAGGCACCGAAGTGCTTTATCAGGACAACGTGGTCACCACCCTTGCGGGGACACCGGTGGGCGATCTGGTTGGCGAAGAGGTTTGGCTGGCCAATGAGAACGCTGTTGTACTCGTACAATTGGCGGCAGCACCTGCGCCAACGCCTCCAGTCTAAAACATCTGCTGAACGAAACGATTGTCTGAGCGCCCGCTGTGGCGCTCAGATGCGTTCTACGGTGATTTCTTCCATGCCATAGAACGACAGGTGGTCCTTTATGTCGGCCACATCTGCTTTGGGGTCTTCATAAGACCACACCGCATTTTCCAGCGTCCGGCTTTTGGTCACAACGGAGTAATAGCTGGCGTCGCCCTTGTGGGGGCAATGGCTGCTGCTGTCAGTTTTGTCGAGAAAAGCCATCGCAATGTCGTCGCGCGGAAAATAGATCACCGCCGGATAGTCGCCCTCCACCAGCTCAAGCGCATTGTTACTTTCGCCCAGCACGGCCCCACCGGCGCGCACCGTCCATGTGCCAGGTGCCTTGGTGATTTTGATGTGGCTTGCCATGATCTTTCCCCTCACGTCTGTCTCATCCGCCTCAGAGCGGCGATGTTGCCGCATCCAACCACAGTTTCGTGGCAGGCGATACCCGGGGGGCGATCTTTTCTGCAACCTCAAGGTGGTAGGCGTTGAGCCAGTCGCGCGCAGCGGGGTCCAACAGGGTGGGATCGATAAGACGTTTGTCGATGGGGGCAAAACTCAGGGTTTCCCAGTTCAGCATGTTCCGCTGATCATCGCCCCCGGGCAAGGCGGGGGCCGCGCGCACCACCAGCAGGTTTTCAATGCGGATGCCAAAGGCCCCCTCACGGTAATACCCCGGTTCATTGCTGAGGATCATGCCGGGGTGCAGCGGCACGGTGCTGATCCGGCTCAGGCGTTGCGGCCCTTCATGCACGCTGAGATAGGCGCCGACCCCGTGGCCCAGCCCGTGATCGAAATCCTGCCCTGCAAGCCAGAGCGGCATGCGACCAATGGCCTCAATATGACTGCCTGAAAGGCCCAGGGGCCAGCGCAGGCGGCTCATCGCGATCATGCCGGCGAGCACGCGGGTAAAGGCTGCGCGCGCCTCAGCCGGCGGTGTGCCAATGGCCACAGTCCGGGTGATGTCCGTGGTTCCGTCGAGGTATTGTCCGCCACTGTCGAGCACGATCAGCTGGCCGTCTTCCAGCGTGCTGTCGGTTTCTTCGGTCACGCGGTAGTGCATGATGGCCCCGTTTGGTCCGGTGCCCGCGATGGTTTCAAAGGAGATGTCCTGCAGCGCGTTGTCGCGCCGCCGCGCCATTTCCAGTTGGCTGACCACCTGCGTTTCGGTGATGCTGCCGAGGGGCTGAGTGTCGAGCCATGCGAGCAATTCGCACAAGGCCGCACCATCGCGCAGATGCGCCTGTGCGCTGCCTTGAATCTCCGCTTCGTTCTTGCAGGCTTTGGGGAGGGCACAGGGGTCGTCCCCCCAAGCGGCACGGTCGCCCAGTGCCTCGGAAATGATCACCGGGACGCTCGATTTGTCGATGAGCACCGGGCCTTGCAGGGTTTGAAGCGTGGCGAGCAGGGTCTCAGGCGCATGCACAGTCACTTCATCTCCAAGATGTGCCTCCACGTCCGTCAGTTTTTCAGCAGCCATGAAGAGGTCCACCAGACCGGAGGCATGCAGCACCGCAAACCCATGCGCGACCGGATTTCGCGGGATATCGCTGCCGCGGATGTTCAAAAGCCAATTGTGGCTGTCGGGCAGGGTGATCACGGCGCAGCTATGCCCCGCATCCTTGAGCGCCTGTCCCAAGCGCCCGCGTTTTGCCGCGTGGCTTTCGCCCGCAAACTCAAGGGGGTGCGCTTTGGCCGGATGCATCGGGGGGGCGGGCTGATCAACCCAGATACGGTCGACCAGATTGGCACATGGGGTCAGTGTGATGCCGGTGCCCTCAAGCGCCTCGCGTGCCGCTTCAATCTGGCCGGGGGTGTGCAGCCACGGGTCAAAGCCAACTCTGTCACCATCCGCGAGCTGTTCTTTCAACCAAGCGCCCAGCGTCACTTCGGGCCAGGGTACGGGCGTGAAGTCAGCGGCCACCTGCGCCTTGACCTGCGTGCGATACCGCCCATCAATAAAGACACCAGCGATGTTTTTGAGTGCCACGCAGAACCCAGCGGAGCCCGTGAACCCGGTAAGCCACGCCAGCCGATCATCGTGGGGTGCAACATATTCCCCCTGATGCGCGTCCGCGCGGGGGATCAGGAAACCATCCAGACCTTCGGCGGTCAAAGCGTCGCGTAGACCTGCCAAACGGGGCGGCCCCTGCTCGGGGCGTGCGGTGACCTCGAAACTCTGGAACATGCGCCCCTCCTTGGTTGGTTTTACCCGGCTTTGCGCATGCCCATCACGCGCGCCCGTGCGCGCGGGTCGCTGTCAAAGAGCGAGGCAAGCTGTTCGGTCATCGCACCCGCCAGCTGATCCACATCTGTGATCGTGACAGCGCGGTCATAATATCGGGTCACGTCATGGCCGATGCCGATGGCAAGCAGTTCGACAGCTTTGCGTTTCTCCACCATCGCAATCACGTCGCGCAGGTGCTTTTCCAGATAATTGGCGGGGTTCACCGACAGCGTGGAATCGTCCACCGGTGCCCCGTCTGAGATCACCATCAGAATTTTGCGGGCCTCATGGCGCGCCAGCATCCGGCGGTGCGCCCATTCCAGCGCTTCACCGTCGATGTTTTCCTTCAACAGGCCCTCTTTCATCATCAGGCCAAGGTTTGACCGGGTCCGCCGCCATGGCGCGTCGGCGGATTTGTAGATGATGTGGCGCAGGTCGTTCAGGCGACCGGGTTGCACCGGGCGGCCCTCGTTCAGCCATGCCTCACGTGCCTGCCCGCCTTTCCACGCGCGGGTGGTAAAGCCGAGGATTTCAACCTTGACGTTGCAGCGTTCCAGCGTGCGGGCCAGCACGTCTGCACAGATCGCCGCGATAGAGATCGGGCGGCCCCGCATAGAGCCGGAATTGTCGAGCAGGAGCGTCACGCAGGTGTCGCGAAACTCTGTGTCTTTTTCCTGTTTGAAGCTGAGCGGCGTTGTCGGGTTGGCCACCACGCGGGCAAGGCGCCCTGCGTCGAGCGTGCCTTCTTCGAGGTCAAATTCCCAGGAGCGGTTCTGCTGCGCCTGCAAGCGGCGCTGCAGCTTGTTGGCCAGACGGCTCACGGCCCCTTTGAGCGGCTCCAACTGTTGATCAAGGTAGGCGCGCAGACGTTCAAGCTCAATCGGTTCGGCCAGCTCTTCGGCCCCGATCACCTCATCATGGGTGTCTAGGTAGACCAGATAGTTAGGGTCTGCATCTGACACCGGCTGCGGGGCAGGCGGCTCCATCGGGGCGTCGCCCTCGGGCATCTCGGCCTCTTCGCCCAGCTCCTGATCGGCCATGTCGTCCATGGAGACCTGCGCCTCTGAGCTGTCCTGCTGATCTTCCTGAGATTGCTCGGCGGAGCCTTCGGCCTCATCCTCATCCTGATCGTCCTGACCGGTGCTGTCGGGGTCCTGCTCCTCCTCGGCCCCTTCTTCGGCCTCGTCCTCCATATCCTCATCCAGCGCATCGGGGTCGTCGCCCAACTGATCGCCGTAGCCCAGATCGGTGATCATCTGCCGCGCAAATTTGGCAAAGGCAGACTGGTCGTCGAGGATGTCATTGACGTTCTCAAGGGTGCCGCCCGCCTGATCCTCGATAAAGCCGCGCCAGAGTTCCATCGCGTTCTCGGCCCCGGCGGGCAGATCGCGGCCCGTGGCCAGATGGCGGACGAGGTATCCCGCAGCGGTGGCCAGCGGCACATCGCTGGCCTGTTTGGCCTGATCGTAGCCTTTGCGCAGGGCCTCATGCTTGATCTTGACGTCGATGTTGCCAGCGGTGCCCGGCATGTCGCGGGCGCCCATCGCCTCGCAGCGCGCGGTTTCCATCGCCTCATACAGATCGCGGGCCATTTCCCCTTGCGGGGCATACCGCGCGGGGGTCTGGCCGTTGTGATAGCGCCGGTTGAGCGCCAGCGCATCTGCCGTGCCACGGGCCAGCAACACTTCTTCTCGGGTCATGCGGCGCGAGACCTGCGGCAGGCGCATCGTCTCACCACTTAGCCCGGAGGGGTCAACCGAATAGGTGACGTTCAGTTCGGGGTCATTGGCCATGACCTTGGAGGCTTCGGCCAAGGCTTTCTTGAACGCATCTGCGGGATTGTCGGAAGGTTTACTCATGCGATTTTCCCCAATGCGTGGTCTGTCAGGTTGGCCTGGCCCGTGGCGAGCCGGACCAACAGGTCGATAT
Source organism: Sulfitobacter sp. (assembly GCA_045105735.1). Taxonomy (GTDB): domain Bacteria; phylum Pseudomonadota; class Alphaproteobacteria; order Rhodobacterales; family Rhodobacteraceae; genus Sulfitobacter. Next base: position 40,405 of record JBGCDV010000044.1, read on the forward strand.
GTATGTCTAGCGCATCAAGGGCCGGGTAGCCAACATCGCGCCCGTCAAAGGCGAGGTTCAGGTCGGTGCCAGCCAGAACAACAGCATCAGCGCCAGCGTCAATCAATGCCTGACCCTGCGCAATGAAATAGCTGCGCTGGTCGTCCGTGCAATGACTGGAAAGCGCCATGTCGAGATAGGTTTGACCACATCCTGTGACGTCGTCGGGCGCGATGGCGGCGGTCTGTTGCAACTGTCCATAGAGTTTGGTGCGCATCACAACGGCGGTGCCCAAAAGTCCGACGGTTTTTAGGCCCTGTTCCGCAAAGTAGTCATCCAAAGGGGTCACGCCGCTGACCAGTGGCAGGGGTGACAGCGGCACGGTTTCATCAATACAGAAATGCCCACCCAGCGAGGTGATCACGGCACAATCCGCGCCTGCGGCCTGCAAGCGCCGGATCAGACCCGCATAAACCTCGGCCTGTGCTGCGCGATCATCGGCAAGGTTGTTTTTGACCAGCACATTTGCGTCTGCATTGACCAATGTCAGTTCAAGCGGCTGACCTGCCACGCGCATCGCGGCCGTCAGCTTTTGATAGTAGACAACCGTGGATGCCGGACCGATGCCGCCGATTAATCCTAAGTGCATTGCGCCCCCTTGGGCCTGACTTAGCCCAGGCTCACACTTGCCGCTGACTCGGGCAGTTCCTCATCAAACAGGCGCTGATAGAATTCCGCTACTGTCTGGCGCTCCAGCTCATCGCATTTGTTGAGAAAGCTGAGGCGGAAGGCATAGCCGACGTTGCGGAAAATCTCGGCGTTTTGCGCCCATGCGATGACGGTACGGGGCGACATCACAGTGGAAAGCTCACCGTTCATGAAGGCCGTGCGCGTCAGATCCGCGACCGTCACCATCTGCTTGACCGTCTTGCGGCCCTCAGAGGTGTTGTAATGCGGGTTCTTGGACAGAACGATCGCGGTCTCCGCATCAATGCTGAGGTAGTTCAGCGTCGCGACCAGTGACCAGCGGTCCATCTGACCTTGGTTGATCTGCTGGGTGCCGTGGTAAAGGCCGGTTGTGTCGCCCAGACCCACGGTGTTCGCGGTCGCGAAAATGCGGAAATAGGGGTGCGGCTCAATCACCTCGTTCTGGTCGAGCAGCGTCAGCTTGCCGTCCACCTCCAGCACCCGCTGGATCACAAACATCACATCCGCGCGGCCCGCGTCATATTCATCAAAGACAATCGCGGTGGGGTTGCGCAGCGCCCAGGGCAAGATGCCTTCCTGAAAATCGGTGACCTGCTTGCCATCACGCAGCTTGATCGCGTCCTTGCCGATCAGATCGATCCGGCTGATGTGGCTGTCGAGGTTCACCCGCACCGCAGGCCAGTTCAGGCGGCTTGCCACCTGCTCGATATGCGTGGATTTACCGGTGCCGTGATACCCTTGGATCATCACGCGTCGGTTGTTGTTGAACCCCGCAAGGATCGCCAGCGTGGTATCGGGGTCGAACTTATACGTGCTGTCTAGATCGGGCACACGCTCCGTCCGGTCCGCGAACCCTTTGACAACCATGTCCGTATCAATGCCAAACACCTCGCGGACGTTAATCTCTTCGGTGGGTTTGGTGTTGATGTCCAGCGCGCCGTCAGCCATGGGGTCGTCCTTTCATGCGTGCTCCCTTGAGGGGGAGGAAAATTCCGTCCCGTGGTGCAACATATCGGGGATAGCTGCAAGGGTTGGACCTACGGTTTATTCCCGTTTACGACCAGATATATGGATCAGGCTTTGCCCATGGCAACCTGCGCGCAGCCGCAGGCGGCTTTGACGGGGTGATCCGCGCGCGCTTCGGCCAGATCAAGGCGCAGTTTCAGGTAGGCGGCCTCAGCCGTTTTGTCCTGTGCGGTCAGACAGTCATAAAGCCCGCGCAACGCCCAGACGTTGTCGGGATGCTGGCAGGCGCGGGGCAGGCCGGGCGCAAGGCCGAGGTCTTGGCGGAACACCACCTCTGCTTCGGCAAAATGGCCCTGTTCAAAAAGCAGCGCGCCAAGCGCATGGCGGGTGGGCTGCATCCAGCCCCAAGGCTCATCATAGGGCAGCGCGTCATCTAGGGCGACCGCGTCGCGCAGGCGGCTGAAGGCGGTTTCATAGTCCCCCTTGCGATAGGCAAGCTCCCCGTCGAGCATCGCCGTGGCGACCTCCAGAACCTGCTGGATCGTCGCATTGTGGAGCAGGCGGCTTTGGGGAACAGCATCGCGTGCCTTCTGAAAAGTCACGTATTGTTCTTCTGCCTCAGCGATCCGGCCCAAAGCCGAAAGCGCCAGTGCCTTGGCATATTCGATAAAGGCAACGCTGGTGCAGTAGGTTTCCCTGTCATCGGGCAGCTTAAGGTCCAGAATCTCTTCCCACATGCCGAACCGGATCAACACATGTGGCTCCATCCCGACATAGGCCTCGAAAAAATCGGCCATGGGGGGGGATTTGATCTGCAAGAGCGCATCCGGCGTCGTCTCCCGCAACCCCCTGACAGCCCGCATCGCGGGTTCAAATTGCCCAAGGAAAAGAGCACCATAGATGACAAAGTGATAGTTGTGCTGGCGATATCCTGTGTAGATATTAAACGCGCCTTCGCGGTTGTAATAGATCAGGTCCGCCTCGACCGCTTGCTCATTCCAGCGCACAACATTTTCATAGTCGCCACATTGCACGTCGATGTGGCTGGGCATGTGCACCAGATGCCCGGCATCGGGCACCAGTGTGCGCAACCGGTCGCAGGCTTTCAGCGCTTTTTCTGGCGTGGGCGACATCTCCATCAGGTGAACGTAGAAGTGCAGCAGACCTGGGTGGTCCATCCCGCCGGGTGCTGCCATCAGACGTTCCAGAATCTCCTGCGCTTCAGCGGTGCGGGCCCCCTGTGCAATCTGGCCGGTGCGGATGTCCCACATGTTCCATGGCGTCAGATTGAGCAATGCATCAACGTAGAGCGCACCAACATCAGCATCCATTGGATAGCTCGCATGCACCTTGCCCATCGCTGCGGCAAAGGCATGGTCCCAATCCGCCATCTCATCAGTGACGGTGCGTTGGGGATAGCGAACGGCCAGTGCATCGATCAGCGCGATTTCAGTGGGCGTCGCGGCATCCTTGTGCAGAAGCGCAAGTTGCAAGGCATCAAACGACTCTTCGAGGGCCTCTGCGCGGCCTTTGGAATCGAACCGTTCCCACGGCATGTTGTAGTTTGGACCCTCGGCGTAAGCATGCCCCCAATGGGCCATTGCACAAGTCGGATCCGCCCCCGCGGCGCGCTTGAAACAGGCAATCGCCTCTTTGTGGTTGAACCCGTAAATCCAGTTCAGGCCCCGGTCAAACCAAAGCTGCGCCTCATTGTTCCCGTTGGTCACGCTTCGGGAATAGGTTCCCAGATCATATGCATAGTTCACAACACGTCCCTTTGTTCGGTGTGGTGGGCCAGAGCTCCACCTTGCGGAAGGCCACAGCGCAGACCAATTCAGTCCTTGAAGCTGCGGCTGCCCTTGACCTGATCCCAGGCCCACATCACCAGTTGCAGCTGGTCTTCCTGAGAGCGGTCCCCGCCGTTCATGTCGGGGTGCAGCACCTTGATGAGCGATTTGTAGGCTTTGCGGATTTCGGGCTTGGTCATATTGTCTTTGACCTCCAAAATCTCAACCGCGCGCCGCTCTGTCGGGGGCAGGCGTTTGCCCGCCTGCGGTCCTTTGCCCGGATTTTGCGTGGCGTTTTTGCCCAGCACCTGATGCGGGTCCTCAATGCCCAAACGTGCCCAGGCGCGCGCCTCGGGATCGCCCAGCGGCTTGGTCTTGCGCTCCCAGACCTTGTCCTCGGACATCTGGGCATTCATTTCGGCTTCGGTGGTGCCGTCAAAGAAGTTCCACTTGAGGTTATATTCGCGCACGTGCTGCTGACAGAACCAGAAGTAGTCGTCCAGCACATCCGGTGCCTTGGGCGCCCGGAATTTCCCCGCTTCATCGCAGCCGTCATGGTCGCAGACCCGCGTCGAGGTCTCCGACGCGCCAGACATGCCACGACGACCCCGCGGGTTTTTCTTTTTCGAGGACGACACAGACATGTCGAAACCGAAAGGATCAGATTTGCTCATGTGGTTAAACCTTTCCGACTCAGGCGCATGAGTTTAGACGCTGTGTGCAGAGATTGAAGGGGGCGGGGGCAAAAAATATGAGTAAGACACAAGAGATTGAGGATCGCCTTAATGCGGCATTCCACCCGCGGGAGCTTGAGGTGGTCGACGACAGCGAGAGCCACCGGGGACATTCAGGGTTTCAGGAGGGCGGAGAAAGCCACTTTAACGTGCGCATCCGCTCCGAGGTGTTCAAGGGGCAAAGCCGTGTGGCGCGCCACCGGGCGGTACATGCAGCACTGGGGGCTTACCTGATCGGTCGCATCCATGCCCTTGCGCTTGATCTAGATGTTTAAGGACGCGCGCTAAGCTTCTGTTTTTGTGTCGTTTCGATTGGCTGCGAATTTCTCAAGGGTGGAGCCGATGCCGTCCGTATCAGCGGTGTCTTCAACGCCGTTGTCTGTGGTCTCATCACCCGTGATTTTGTCGGCTGCTGACAGGTCTTCGTGCGGCTCTTCTGTCGAGGTTTCCGCATCTGGCGCTGCTGGTTCAGGCGTGGTTTCAGTCTCCGCCTTTGGCTCTTCTTTGGCAGGTTCAGAGGCCGCTTGCTCAGCCACATCAGGTGGCGGGAGCAATTCAGGCGAAAACGCTTCTGCGTCATTCTCGCGCAGGCGACGAAAAACCAGCACATTGCGCCACTCGGTTGTTGTGGACGTCAGGCCCGCACGCTCAATGGACGGCAGTGTCTCCGCGCGCTGATACTCCCAGCCGTAGCCCGCAAGCCCGTTCATAAGCTCTTGGATCGCGTGGGAAAACCGCGCTTCAGCCCCTTTAACGCCTTTGGCCTTGAGGCCTTTGGTGGGGGCGGGAACAACTTTATACTCGTAACGGGGCATGGGCGGTCTCTGTTCTTGGATCGGCGTGTTCTAGCGCAAGGCGGCTGAAATGAAAATGGGGCCAATGGGCCGTGTTGCAGACGGGCCAGAGGGGCCGCCCCGCCCAATGCGCGGCCCCTTGCAGGGTAGATGTGGCGCGTGCTGCTACCGCTTGAGGCCGATCCGTCGGTGGATGCGGTCGGGGGCGGGCGGTTCGGTCTGCGCGGACTTGTAGGCGGCAAGGGCAGACTGGATCGCGTCCGGCATCGGGGCCACGCGGGGGCCGGATTGGTCAACATGCAGTGTCAGCCCTTCGGCGGTTGCCGCAAGCCAGCCGTCCTTGTGATACATCTCTGAGTAGCTGTGGAAGCGTTTTTCGTCGTGATCAACTAGGTGGAAGGTGCAAGACACCTCATCGCCCTCGTGCAACTCCCGCAGGTAGCAGATGTGAAATTCCGCGACATAGGTGGTGCAGCCGGTGGTGCGCACGTAATCCTCGCCAAAGCCGATGTGAGGATAGAGCTCATCGACCGAACTGTCGAACAACACATTGTAATAGGCCATGTTCAAATGACCGTTGAAGTCGATCCATTCTGGCTTGACGGGCATAAAGGACGAGCGGAAGGGGATCTGCATGGGGGTCTCCGGCGGTGGCAAGGGGTGGGCAGGACGCCCCCTTTACGGAAGGGGCGTAAGGCGGGGTTGTGGCCCGCCCGCCCTCAGCCTTTGAGTTTCTGCGCGACGAGCTGGTTTACCACCTTTGGGTTTGCCTTGCCGCCTGTCGCTTTCATCACCTGACCCACAAACCAACCCGCGAGCTTGGGATTCTCTTGCGCTTTGGCGACCTGATCGGGGTTGGCGGCGATGATCTCGTCCACGGCAGCTTCAATGGCACCGGTGTCAGTGACCTGTTTCATGCCTTCGGTTTCGACAATCTCGTTGGGGGCGCGGCCCGATGTATAGCTGATCTCGAACACGTCCTTGGCGATCTTGCCGGAAATGGCGTCGGAGGCGATGAGGTCCACAATCTGGCCCAGATGCGCAGGGGCGACAGGGCTGTCGGTGATGTCTTTGTCATCTTTCTTCAGTCGGCCAAAGAGTTCGTTGATCACCCAATTGGCGGCCATTTTGCCATCGCGGCCCTGGGCCACGTCTTCAAAATATCCGGCGGAATCAAGGTCTGCGGTCAGCACGCTCGCGTCGTAGTCCGACAGCCCAAAATCACTGATAAACCGCGCCTTTTTGGCGTCAGGGAGTTCGGGAAGCGTGGCTGCGATCTCATCGACCCAGGCCTGCTCAATCTCAAGCGGCAAAAGGTCAGGATCGGGGAAGTAGCGGTAATCGTGCGCTTCTTCCTTGGACCGCATGGAGCGGGTTTCCTGTTTGTCGGGGTCAAACAGGCGGGTTTCCTGCACCACTTCACCGCCCCCTTCGACGATGGCGATCTGGCGGCGCGCCTCAACCTCAATGGCTTGCTGGATAAAGCGCATGGAGTTCATGTTCTTGATCTCGCACCGGGTGCCGAGGTGTGCGAAATCCTGTGTCTCCACGTATTTCTCATACTGGCCAACCCGGCAGATGGAGACGTTGACATCCGCGCGCATGGCACCCGATTGCATGTCACCATTACACGTGCCGAGATACCGTAGAATCTGGCGCAATTTGCCCAGATAGGCGGCGGCCTCTTCTGGCCCGCGGATGTCCGGGCGGGAGACGATCTCCATCAGGCAGACACCTGTGCGGTTGAGGTCCCCAAAAGACATGTTCGGGTCCATATCGTGAATGGACTTGCCTGCGTCCTGCTCCATGTGAATGCGTTCAACCCGTACCAGCCGGGCGGTGCCGTCGCCCATCTCAACCAGTACCTCGCCCTCACCGACGATAGGTTCGTAAAGCTGGCTGATCTGGTAGCCCTGCGGCAGATCGGGATAGAAGTAGTTCTTGCGGTCAAAGGCGGATTTCAGGTTGATCTCAGCCTTGAGGCCGAGCCCGGTGCGCACGGCCTGTTCCACGCAGTATTCGTTGATCACCGGCAACATGCCGGGCATGGCGGCATCCACAAAGGCGACGTTGCTGTTTGGTTCGGCCCCGAATTGAGTGGATGCACCGGAAAAGAGCTTCGCGTTGGAAGAGACCTGTGCATGGACTTCCATGCCGATCACAAGTTCCCAATCATGTTGAGCCCCGGCAATCACGCGGGGTTTGGGTGTCTCATAGGTCAGATCAAGCATGGCGCGCCTCTTGGTGGCTTGGATGTACCGCGGTCTTAGGACAGCCAAAGCGATGCTGCAAGCCATTGGGCGGGTTTGCAGGGTGTGACGGAGGAAAGGTTGCGGCGATTGCGCGCGGAAGTGCTTAACACGGGCGCGAAATCAGCCTAGCATCCCCATATTGACTTAAATGACTTTGGCATGGACGACTTCGTCCTTGCGTTTGAATTGGAGACCGTGATGCGACCCGTAGCAAACTGGATGATGCGGCCTTTGGCGCTTGTGGGGCTTTGGCTGGTGATGGCGACGGCGGCACTGGCCGTTGATATTGCGGCGTTTGAAGGGACCTATACCGGATCTGCCGAAATTGAAGGCAATGAGGGGGCCATGGTCACGCGCGATATGAGCGTGACAATCTCTGAGCAGCGCAAAGGGTTTCGGGTGGAATGGTCCACCGGCACCACACGGGCCGATGGCACCGTCAAGCTCAAGGAATATGCCATTGATTTCACTCCGTCCGAGCGGGACGACGTCTATGCGGCCGCCATGCAGCGCAATGTTTTTGGCAAGGAGGTGCCGCTCGACCCGATGAAGGGGGAGCCTTACGTCTGGGCGCGCATCTTGGGCGAAACACTCACGGTCTACTCGCTTTTTGTGACGTCCGAAGGCGGCTATGAAATTCAGCAGTTTGACCGCACCTTGTCTGAGGGCGGGTTGCAGCTTGAGTTTCAGAACGTGCGCAACGGGGAGATCGCGCGGCGGGTCTCGACCTTTCTGGCGGCTGAATAACGTCGCCTGCGTGGTCTTGGTCTAACCGTTATCAAATACCGCCATCATCGCGGCGCGCAGCCGGGCCACGTCAGCGTCTACCGGTGCGGACAGGTCACAAACAAACGGGGGCAGCGCTTCGATGCGGATTGTACCGCTGGCAGGAACGAATTTTCCGCGCGGCAGCAGGCGGTTGGAATCGTGAATGACAATCGGCAGGATCGTGCGCCCGGTTTCGCGTGCGACCAGCACAGCGCCCGCTTTGAACGCACCCAACGTCTCCCCTTTGGTGCGCGTCCCCTCGGGAAAGAGCACAACGGACCGGCGGTCGGGCATCTCGCGCACCGCTTGGGTGAGGGTTTGCATCGCCACTGATCCGCTGGTGCGGTCAATCGGGACCAGTCCGGCACCATTGAACCCGGTGCGCAAAAGGGCGGCATCGCAAAGCTCTTTCTTGGCCGCAAAGGTGAACCATTTCTCATCCGGGACCACGTCCATCAACGTAAAACCATCCAGATGGCTGCGGTGGTTGATCACGATCAGGCTGCCTGTGTTGGCCGCGAGCATCTGGCGATTTTCCTGAGACATGTCAGCGCGGATGCTCAGCAGCCACAAAAGCCGCGAACAGGCGCGTTTGACCAGCCGCCAGTACCAGCCGCGAAATCCGGGACGGCGGGCACAGATCAGCGGCACAAAGGCGACAAAGAGAAAATAGAACGGCCCCAGAAGCACCAAAGCCGTGCGTTTGATCAAGCGCACCGGAAAAGCATCAAGCGCTTGGGTTGCGGCCTCTCGGGGGAGGGGATCGTGTTGCATGAGGCCCTGACGCTGCTTGGCAGCCCCAAGGGCCGATGGTGCCATGATCCCGTGCGTCGCTCTTTGCACCGGACGTCATGACTTGCGCCGGGCCGCGGGTCGAGGACCTGCGCACCCGCCTTCTATCGGGCAATCGGCAAGGGAGCGCAACGTAAAAGGTGACGCAGGGGCAATGGCTTTGCGCGTTGGGCTATGCGGTCTGCGTCACCGGGCCTTCATCGGTAAAGACAATGCGTTTTCCGGCCGCAATTTCTTTGCTGAAGAGCGAGGTAATGATGCGCATCGCGTCATCCTTGCCCGATGCGGCAAAACGCGTGGGAGAATGGATGCGCAGGTTGTTGTCGAACCCGCGCGCGGCATGTGCCCAGATCATCGGATGCAACTCCGTCAGGTGGTTGCGGATGATCCAACCGGCATTGTCCGCGATCTGTGCGCGAATCTGATCGGCCTGATCATTCCCGGAAAAGCTCTGACCGATGGCGTTGGCGCAATAGGCCGCGAGCAGGTTGACCGTATAGGGGTCAGAACGGCGCGCGAGAATATCGCGAAGCCCTTCGACAAAGAACTCAAGATCAAGGTTGGCGCAGGCCTCATCATCGCAGGTGATTGCGTCGAACTGCACCCAGGTGTAGCCACCGGCCCCCCATGTGTCCTGCGTCCGAGAGGCTGTGCGGCGGGCCTCAAGCTCCAACTCTGCATAGGACCCAAACCAACGGGGCAAAAGGTGGTTGCCCATTGCGCGCATCGGACGCGGATTGGCGTGGTTCATGTCGATCAATATCTGGTACCGGTCCGCAGCCTGCCCTTTGGCCTGATCCGTGCCACCTAATACTGCACAACAGGTCGCCGCCAGCAAAGGCGATGGGGTCGATTTGCAGCAGAAAGCCTGCATGATGTCGGCGGCACGGTCGAAATGCGCCGCAAAGACCGCACGGTTGCGTTTGGGCACTTCTGCATCCCAGCAATTGCCACGCCAGGCCCAACCGATATCCATGTGCGCTTGCGCCACGATGCAGGCCAGGATGTAAGACGTTGGATGGTCGGCCATGACATGTTCCAGTGCCTCAATCCCTGCAAGCAGCGCGGCGTCTTCTGCGGGTGCACCATCCATCAGCGCATGCTCGGCTGCCAGCACCACATCGGCGCGCGCGCCATAGCTCAAAAGGTCGGCAACGGGCATTGTGCCAGGGGTCAGGTGGAGGCTTTTGTCTGCGGTTTCAATCAGCGCAATGAGCTTATCCCAGTTTTCCTGCCGGACCAGTCGTTGTGCATGGGCGATGTGTTTGTCACGAATGACGTCTTCCGCGGTGGGATCGGGGCAGGTGATCTGTAAGGCGTCATCCATCACAGGGGCCATCACGCTGCGCGGCTTGCGACGGCGGATCAGTGGCGGCACGGGTTTGACCGGAGCTGCGGCCTTGGGGACTGCGCTGTCATCCAAGAGCCGCGCCAGAGGGCCCATGTGTTTGTGCAAGAAGGCGTTCAGAGTTTTCATGCAGTTCCGTTCCCATAACGAATTGATGTGGGGCAAATTGCCCTCGCAATGGGGCACAAGCGTGGCAGGGGCGCGGAGATATAGCGGAGTTTATGCAACTTGTGCGAGTATCCGCCGATCGCCTTACCTATTGAAACGCAGCGATTGTTCTGCGCTTGGTCAGATATCGGGACGATTCATTGGCTTTGTTTCGGAAACGGGCAGTAATCCGCTGGCTTTCTTGCCAAGGGCGTATCTATTTGAGCATAGTCCCTGCTGTGAAAAAGAGTGTGATCTCTGCGGCGCTGGTTTTGATCAGCGCAAGCCATGCGGCTTTGGCGCAATCTGCGGCGCAGGAAACGCGTCCCGTGGCTGCCAGCACGCAAGCAAACACGGTTTCGGTCAGCTATGCGGAAACCGCTGAGGTGCCACAGGCTTCCTCCGATATCCCGAGGTTCGAGACTGATCTGCGCCCCCCCGCGCGCCCCGGAAACGTGCCGCGCACCAGATGGCAGCACATGCAGGGGCATGTGCTCTGGACCCGAGCGGCGCTCTCGGCCCTCAAGGACCATGGTCAACCACTGGTTGAGTTGGTTCCCGCAGATATTGAAAACTGGTGTCCCAAGTACCCCACAGCAACAGACGCTGAACGGCGGGCATTTTGGGTGGGGTTCATGTCCGCGCTTGCCAAACACGAGAGCACCTACAAGCCTTGGGCGGTCGGTGGCGGGGGCCTGTGGTATGGGTTGCTGCAAATCCTGCCGTCCACAGCGCGGGGCTATAAATGCAACGTGGGCACGGGGGCGGCGCTGAAAAACGGGGCGGCGAACCTGAGTTGTGCGGTGCGCATTATGGCCACCACGGTGCCGCGCGACGGGGTGATCCACGGCTACAAGGGCCGCAAGGGGCAGGGGGTGACAGCCGATTGGGGGCCAATGCATTCGGCACCAAAACGGCGGGACATGTCAGGCTGGCTCAAGCGGCAGACCTATTGCAAGCCATTGGACGCGACGCGACCCAAGACCCGGCCCTGAGGCGGATCACCCTACTGCAATAGCTGGAAATGCGTGCGTTTTGTGCGCACATCACGCGCTGCAAATGCGTCTTCTAAATCCTGATCCGGTGGCGTGGCCTCAAACGGCAGGCGCACCTTGGCACCCGTCTTGAGCACAAGCGTCACCTTCACCGAGAAATCGAGCCGCCTGTTCATGTGCGCGTGGTCGATCTCCTCCAGTGCAACTTCGGCGCGGCGTTTACCGGAAAACCAACTTAGGGTGTCGTCCGTGAGGGTGAGGCCGCTGGGCGGATCGGTCAGCAAATCCCAACAGGCGGGCAGGGTAAAGAGCGCAAGAAACCCCACAATCCAGAGGTTTGCCTCCACGCCGAGCCAGAGGCCCAGCAGCGCCAGCCAGATCAACGCGACAACGATCAGGGTGCGCCGGCTACGCCCCTGCGCGTGATGGGTGAATGCGCCGCTCACCGCCCGCCCGTGACGGACAAGGTGGAGCCGGTGACATAGGAGGCTTCCTCCGACATCAGCCAGAGCGCGGCTTTGGCGACCTCTTCGGCGGAGCCCGTGCGCCCCATCGGCACGTTGTGCGCCAGACGTGCAGCGCGGTCGGGATCGCCGCCTTTGGCGTGGATTTCGGTGTCGATGAGTCCCGGTGCGATGCCCATCACACGGATACCGTTGCCCGCCACTTCATCCGAAAGACCTTTGGTAAAGATATCCATCGCAGCCTTGGAGGCGGCATAATCGACGTATTGGTTGGCCGACCCAAGCCGGGCCGCAGCCGAGGTGATGTTCACGATCACACCGGAGTTCTGTTTCTCCATTCGGGTCACAGCCCCCTGAGCGACCATGATCGCGCCGATGACATTGACGTCGAACATCCGCTTGAGCCGCGCGTGCGACATCTCGGTCACGCGGGCAGCCATATCGACAATGCCTGCGTTGTTGATCAGCGCGTCGAGGCGGCCAAAGGTGGCGTCGACTTGGGCGTAGATACGCTCAACCGCGGTGGGGTCAGACACATCGGCCTGCAGGACATGGGTTTTCGCGCCTGCCTCTTCGGCGGCTTTCGCGGCCTCATCGGCCCCTTTGGGATCAGAGTTGTAGGTCAGCGCAAGGTCATAGCCGCGCTGGGCAGCAAGGACGGCGCAGGCGGCACCAATACCAGCGGAGGCACCAGTGATCAGGCAAACAGGTTTCATATTCAGGCCTTTCGGATGCGTGTCAGCATCTCTGTGGTGTCACGGCTTAGGTTGGGAGTGGCAAGGATGCGGTCCACCTCGGCCAGCATTTTGGTTTGACGTCCGGTGTCATAACGCTTCCACGTCTGAAACGCAGAGCACATGCGTGCGGTGGTTTGGGGGTTGAGCGGGTCAAGCGTGATCAGCCAATCGGCCAGAAGGGTATAGGCGTCGCCAGATACATGGTGAAAGCCCGCGTGATTGCTGATCAGCGCGCCAAAGACGGCGCGGAAACGGTTGGGGTTCTTGTGGTTGAAATCAGGGTGCTGCGTAAGACGCTGGGCAACCGCTGCCGTATCATCCGGCTTGGCGCGCATGACCTGTAGACCAAACCATTTGTCCATGACCAATCGGTCATGCTGCCACTGCGCTTCAAAAGACTTTAGCGCGTCTTCGGCTTTGCCAGCACCTAACAACTGGGCCAAAGCCACAGATTGCTGGTTCATGTTGTCGGCACTCTCATATTGCGCCGCGGCTTGCGCACCGCCGTCCCTGCGGGTGATCAGCGCCAGAACCGAATTGGCCAGCACGCGGCAACCGTTCTGATCAGCGCTGGGCGCATAAGGTTTCGTGACGGTGTTGGCGGCATAAAGTGCTGCGGCATCATCGGCAAAACATGCGGCGCGCGCCTCTCCCATCGCTTCGCGAGCGGCATAGATCGCAGCGGGATCCGGGACTTTGCCTGCTTCGTGCAGGGCGGTGGCCAGCTCAGCCTCGCTTGGCATCACCATCATCAAGGCACGTGTTGCCGGGTCAATCGTGGTGTCGGTGACCACTTTGCGCAATCCGTCAAGGTACGCAGGGTCTGGCTCTGCCCCTTTTGTGATCATCGCCAGTAGCGATGTGCGTGCAAGGATATTGCCAGCCTCCCACCGATTGAATGGATCAGTGTCATGGGCCAGCAGCAAAGCGCGGTCGGCGCCTGACATATCGTGGGTCAGCACCACAGGGGCCGAGAACCCGCGCAAGACAGATGCGATGGGCTGATCCTCAAGCCCGGTGAAACGAAAGCTCTGTTCCGCCTTTGTCATCTCGAGGATTTGGGTGGACAGGGCCTCGCGGCCATCGGGGTAGATCAGGCCAAGTGCGATCGGGATGACCTGTGGTTGCGGGTCGGGCGTTGCAGCAGAAGGCGGCGTGTGCTGCGTGAAGGTCAGCGTCAGCGTGTCCAACTCGAACGATTCCGCGACAGACACACGCGGCGTGCCTGCTTGCGCGTACCAGCGCTTGAACTGCGTCAGGTCGCGGCCTGTGGTGTCCTCAAACACCTGCAGCCAGTCCTCAATCGTGGCCGCATGGCCATCGTGGCGGTCAAAGTAGAGATCAACCGCTTTGAAATACGCCTCATCGCCCACCAGCGTTTTCAGCATGCCGATGACTTCTGCACCCTTTTCATAGATCGTTGCCGTGTAGAAGTTGTTGATTTCCTGAAAGCTCTCAGGGCGCACGGGGTGCGCAAGCGGCCCTTGGTCCTCGGCAAATTGCCGTCCGCGTAGGTCTATGACGTCAGAGATGCGTTTGACCGGGGCGGAGCGCATGTCAGAGGTGAACTGACTGTCGCGGTAGACGGTCAGCCCTTCCTTGAGGCACAGCTGGAACCAGTCGCGGCAGGTGATGCGGTTGCCTGTCCAGTTGTGGAAATACTCATGCGCGATGATCGCCTCAATCCGCTCAAAGTTCATATCTGTTGAGGTTTCGGGGGAGGCAAGAACAGCGGATGAATTGAACACGTTCAGGCCCTTGTTCTCCATCGCGCCCATGTTGAAGTCATCCACAGCCACGATATTGAAGAGATCAAGATCGTACTCACGGCCGTAGACGTCTTCATCCCATTTCATGCTGTCCTTGAGTGCCTGCATGCCAAAGGCGCATTTGCCCTCATCGCCGGGGCGGACATAGAGGTTAAGGTCAACCTTGCGGCCGTTCATGGTGGTGAAACTGTCGGAATGAGCGATCAGATCACCTGCGACCAATGCAAAGAGGTACGCAGGCTTGGGCCAGGGGTCGTGCCATTTGGCGTGGTGATCGCTGATCTCGATCGGATTGCCGTTGGAGAGCAGCACAGGGTGCGGGCCATCAACGGTTACGGTAAAGACCGACATAACATCGGGCCGATCCGGGTAGTAGGTGATCTTGCGAAACCCTTCGGCCTCGCATTGCGTGCAATACATGCCGCCCGACATATAGAGCCCTTCGAGTGCCGTGTTATTGGCCGGGTCAATCTCGACCTCAGCCTCCCAGATGAATGGCGCGTCCGGCACATCGCAGGTCAGCCCCTCATCGGTGAGCGTGGTGGACACAGGCGTGCCGTCAATCTGCGCTGACATCAGAGTGAGCGTTTCCCCATGCAAAAAGAACCGCCGGTCGCTGGCATCGGGGTTGGGGCGAAAGGCGATCCGGCTTTTGACGAGAGTCTTGTGCGGATCAAGCGTAAAGGTCAACGCAACCTCATCCACTATAAAACCAAATGGCGTGTAGTCAGACAGATATATCGTCGTGGGGGCAGCATCGCGCATTGGGGGATCCCTTTGGATAAAAAGTGGAACTTATCGGCTTGGGGCAAGTTACCTTTCTGACGAGCGACCCTCAACGGGTCAAATGAGCAAGTTGAAGAGGAGAGACCCATGTCGGCCCCCGACACAAATGTAGAACGCCAAGCTGAACGTCACAAACCCGCGCTTATGGGCATTCGAGGTGCAATGATTTTTGGCGCCCTTATGCTGATCCTGATGATTGCCTTTACCTTTGACCGTGCGGATGAGCCTGCAGTTTTGTCAAATGGTGCGGACGACACCAGTGCAGTTGCGGTTGACGCCTATGCGCCGGGGACCAACCAGTCGAACTAGGTGTTGGTGATTGAGCGCATAGCGGGCCTGACATCTTCAGAGCGCGCAGCCATTTTTTCGGTTTAGATAACGTAAGGCAGCCTCGGGAGACCTAAGCTGCCTTTGCAAATTGGAAGTGAGGGAGGCATGGCAAAGATGCGCCGCAAGTCAGACCTGCCAGAGAAAAACTGTGAAACCTGCGGCCGTCCTTTCACTTGGCGGCGCAAGTGGGAGAGCGTCTGGAATGAGGTGAAATACTGTTCTGAGCGCTGTCGGAATGCACGGGCGCGCGGGCGCTAAGATTTTGGTAAACAAATGTGACCGCGGCGGGTTGTCGCGGCGTGGCAATCGCTCTAGAGATTTCCGAAAGGAAACATCGGGGAAAGTGCCGCCATGACGGACAGAATTGAAAAACACGGGCTCAACATCGACGCACAATTGGTGCGTTTCATCGAAGATCAGGCGCTGCCCGGCACAGATGTGACAGCAGATGCATTCTGGAAAGGGCTCTCTGATCTTGCCCATGACATGGGACCAAAGAACCGGGCGCTGCTGGAGAAACGCGCCGACTTGCAGCGCCAGATCGACGATTGGCACCGCGGCCAGAACGGCGCGCGCCATGATGCCGCGGCCTATCAGGCGTTTCTGAGTGAGATCGGCTATCTGCTGCCCGAAGGGGACGCTTTTGAGATTGAAACCCAAAATGTAGACCCCGAGATCGCCACCGTCGCTGGTCCGCAGCTTGTCGTGCCGATCACCAATGCACGTTTTGCGCTGAATGCCGCAAATGCGCGCTGGGGCAGCCTTTATGATGCGTACTATGGCACCGATGCGATGGGCACACGGGCACCTGCGGGCGGATACAATCAAGGGCATGGCGCACGCGTGGTGGCACGTGCGCGGGTTTTCCTTGATGAGGCGTTCCCGATCCATGACGCCAGCCATGCCGATGCGCGGCGGTATTCCATCCGGGAGGGGGAGCTGCGCGTCGATGACCAACCCCTGATGCATCCAGAGAAATTCGTAGGCTATCGCGGCCACCCCAAAGCCCCCGACGCCGTGCTCCTGCGCAACAACGGAATGCATGTGGAACTCGTCTTTGACCGCACACACCCGATTGGCAGCCGGGATCAGGCGGGCCTTGCGGATGTGCAGCTTGAAAGCGCGGTTTCCGCGATCATGGATTGCGAAGATTCGGTGGCCTGCGTTGATGCCGAGGACAAGGTACAGGCCTATGGCAACTGGCTGGGTCTGATGAAAGGCGATCTGGAAGAGAGCTTTGTCAAAGGCGGTGCGGAGATGACGCGCCGGCTGTCAGACGACCGGACCTACATCACGCCACAGGGCGGCGAGGTCACGCTGAAAGGCCGCGCGCTTTTGCTGGTGCGCAATGTCGGGCACCTGATGACAAACCCGGCCATTCTGGACCGCGACGGTAATGAGATTTTCGAAGGGCTGATGGACGCGATGGTCACAACGCTGATCGCTAAGCACGATCTGGCGCGCGAGAGTGGCAACTCGGTCACCGGATCGGTCTACGTTGTGAAACCCAAGATGCACGGGCCAGAGGAAGTGACATTCTCGGACGAGATTTTCACCCATGTGGAAAATGTGCTGGGCCTGCCGCTCAATACCGTCAAGCTGGGCATCATGGACGAAGAGCGCCGCACTTCTGTGAACCTCAAGGAATGTATCCGCGCGGCCAAGCACCGGGTTGCGTTCATCAACACCGGTTTCCTTGACCGGACAGGGGATGAAATCCACACCTCGATGGAGGCTGGTGCGTTCTCGCGCAAGGACTTCATCAAGAACAAGTCGTGGATTGGGGCCTATGAACTGCAGAATGTGGACATCGGCCTTGAGTGTGGTCTGTCGGGCCGCGCGCAGATCGGCAAGGGAATGTGGGCCATGCCCGACCAGATGGCCGCGATGCTGGAGCAAAAGATCGGCCACCCGAAATCCGGCGCCAACTGCGCCTGGGTCCCATCGCCTACAGCCGCGACGCTGCATGCGCTGCATTACCACAAGGTTGATGTCTTTGCCGTGCAGGACAAGCTGCGCGCAGGCGGCAGGCGTGCCTACCGCGAGACCCTGCTGGAGATCCCGCTGGCGACCTATCAGAAATGGACCGAAGATCAGATCATCCGGGAGGTCGAGAACAACGTGCAAGGCATCCTCGGCTACGTTGTGCGCTGGATTGATCAGGGGGTCGGCTGCTCCAAGGTGCCGGACATCAACGATGTGGGCCTGATGGAAGACCGCGCCACCTGCCGCATCTCAGCGCAGCACGTTGCAAACTGGCTGCATCAGGGGGTGGTGTCAGAGCCACAGGTGCGCGCAGCCATGGAAAAGATGGCCGCTGTGGTGGACCGTCAGAATGCGGGCGACCCGCTTTATCGGGCGATGGCACCGGGGTTCGACGGGATTGCCTACAAGGCGGCCTGCGATCTGGTGTTTGAAGGCCGCGCGCAGCCCTCAGGATATACCGAACCGGTTCTGCATGCGCGGCGGCTGGAGCTGAAGGCGGCTGGGTAAGACCCCAGATCATCTGCGCGTTGCGGTGACCGTGACGCGCAAACATTTCAAACCATTCCAAGGAGGGTGAGCTACATGACCATTTCACTGCGCAAAGCGCGCACGATCATTAGAAAAACGCTGGAAAAGGGCCGCGAGATGGAGCTCAAGCCGCTCTCTGTCGTCGTGCTGGACGCGGGCGGGCATGTGCAGGCGTTCGAGCGCGAAGATGGGGCCGCGCCGGGGCGGTTCTCAATTGCACATGGCAAGGCTTACGGCGCTGTCATGCTGGGCATGGCAGGCACGGCACAGATGAAGCGCGCCGAGGATCAGGCGTATTTTATGGCGGCGGTGAACGGGGTCTACGGCGGTCAGGTGATCCCGGTCCCCGGTGGTGTTTTACTGCGGGATAAAAAAGGGGCCGTGATCGGGGCTGTTGGCGTGACCGGCGATACTTCGGACAATGATGCAACGGCCGCGATGGCAGGCATCGAGGCGGCGGGCCTGACGGGCGAGGTCTGAGGCAGGACCTGCCTGCATTTTCAACTTTTTACCAAAGATCAGGGGCGCGCACATCACCTGCGCGCCCCTGATTGCTTGAGCGCTGGGCAGCGCTGGCCTATATACGTGCAAACGCAAGCTCTATCAGGTGATCCATGGCCCGTCCCATCGTTGGCATAATCGGCAATTCTTACCTTTTGAATGACCAATACCCGGTCCATGCGGGGGGGCAGATGAACTCTGACGCCGTGTCAGAGGTCTCCGGATGTGTTCCGCTGATCATCCCTGCGGACCCCAAGCAGGTCAGCGTGGCAGAGTTGCTGGAAGTTTGCGATGGCTTCTTGCTGACCGGCGGGCGGCCCAATGTGCACCCAGAGGAATACGGCGAGGCCGAAACCGAGGCGCATGGAGAGTTTGATCGTGCGCGCGATGCGATTGCCCTGCCGCTGGTACGTGCCTGCGTGGAGCGCGGGCAGCCGTTTTTTGGCGTGTGCCGGGGGTTTCAGGAAGTGAACGTCGCGATGGGCGGCACGCTATACCCCGAGATCCGCGATTTGCCGGGGCGGGACAACCACCGCATGCCCCCCGATGGCACGCTGGAGGAAAAGTTTGAGCTGCGCCATGATGTGACCTTTACCGAAGGCGGTGTCTTCCATGATCTGATGGGGTCCGTGTCGGTGCCGACGAACACGCTGCATGGGCAGGGTATCAAGGCCCCAGGGGCGCGGATTGTGATTGATGGCACCGCACCCGATGGCACGCCAGAGGCGATTTACGTTGAGGGAGCGGCGGGGTTCACCCTGTCGGTGCAATGGCATCCTGAGTGGAATGCCGCGCGCGACCCGGTGTCCAAACTGCTTTTTGAGGCGTTTGGGGATGCGACACGGCAATGGGCCGACGGTGCCCGAACACCTGCGCTAAAAGCTGTCTGACGCGGTCCGGGGCGGGCAAGGCCCCCTTAGGATGCTTTTGGCACGACTAGGGTGCTTGTGGCACGACGATCTGCGAACCCTTTGATATCTGACGGGGATGCCCGGTAAGGCGCAGGTCCCCTGCACCTTGGTCGATTGCGGCTGGTGCCTTGCCCCCCTGTGCAAGGTCCCTGTGCAGCGAAGTATGCGCCCAGTCTTGTGGACGCGCGCACAGGCCCGCGTGCACGGGGCTAAGGTAGATCAGGTCACGGTGGCGGGCAAAGTCACCGCCGTCACGGATCTGATGTTCCCAATACCGCGTCTGCCAAATGCCTTTTTCACCACGTTTGATCTGGCTCAGGCTGCGGCCTTCGGGCAGGGGCATGGCCCGCGAAAAGCGGGATTTGAGCATGGCGATGCGGGCGGGGTAGGCACTGTCGCCTTCTGGCAGGGTCCAGAGCATGTGAAGCGTGCGGGGCAACACGGTGATCGCGTCAATGTGAAACGGAAAGCGCGCTTTGGTCTGGCGCATGGCGTCACGCAGGGCATCAACGTGGTGCAACAGCAGATCATCAGCCCGCTGCGCGAGGCGGACGGTAAAGAAATATGTGGCACCCAGTGCGCGGTGGCGGAGGTTGGTTCGCATGGTGTCCGTGTTAGGGCAATCCTGGTTAACGCAGGGTTAACTCCGATACGCAGCGGGCTGGTTGCATGCTGTTCGGGGCCTGTTGCGAAACGTCGCGTTGGGCGCTGGCCTCTTCGCGGTGCATTGTGCCTGCGCGCTGTTTCGGGTCACACTACCGGCAAGTGCAAACACATCGAAAGGTCCCTCATGCCCCGTTGGACAGATACTGGTCAGATGACCGCCCGGCAGGCCGTTGATATCCCGCCTGTGTGGCTTCTGGGGGCGTTGGTGCTGGTGTGGCTGGTGAAATCAAATCTGCCGGGCCTTGTTGTCCCGTCGAGCCCGGCGCGCATACTGGGTGCGGTCATTGCCGCGGCTGGCGTGGCGCTCATGCTGTGGGCCATCGCATCGTTTCGGCACCATCAGACCTCTGTTGTGCCGCATCAGACCCCGCAGCGCCTTATCACCACCGGACCCTTCGCGCGCAGCCGCAATCCGATCTATTTAGGCGATATTCTGGTGCTTTGTGGCGCTGTCCTGTGGTGGGGCGCATGGGCGGCGCTGGTGCTGATTCCCCTCTTTGGCGTGATTTTGCAGCGACGCTTTATTGCGCCGGAGGAGGCTCGCATGAAACAAAGTTTCGGGGCGGAATTCGACGCTTATGCCGAAAAAACGCCACGTTGGCTCTGAAAATCGACGTTTGCTTCGTATTTTCCGGTGTCAGACGGTTGTAGCCCTCCCACCACCGCGCTACTTGCTGCGGATGCAAACACGGGTTCCTGAATGGAGCGCGTGCTGTCCGGTGACCAAATATGGGGGAAGACGGAGTGAAGATCGGAACGCCGAAAGAGACTTTCGAAGGTGAAAACCGCGTCGCAATGACACCTGAATCCGCAGCGCAGCTGCAAAAACTCGGGCATGAGTGCCTGATCGAAGCGGGGGCGGGCGCGCCTGCGGGTTTTGCGGATGCGGATTACACCGCCGCTGGGGTTGAGGTGGTCAAGACCGCCGCCGCGCTGTGGAAGGCCGCTGACATCGTGGCCAAGGTTCGCGTGCCGGATGATGCGGAGATGAAGCGCCTGCGCGCAGAGCAGACGCTGATTTCCTTCTTCAGCCCTGTCGCGGATGAAGCCAAGATGCAGGCCGCCGCCAAGAAAGGCGCCACTGTCATTGCGATGGAGATGATCCCGCGTATCAGCCGGGCGCAAAAGATGGACGCGCTGTCCTCTATGGCCAACATCGCGGGCTACCGTGCTGTGATTGAGGCGGGCAACAACTTTGGCCGCTTCTTTACCGGTCAGATTACGGCCGCAGGCAAGGTTCCCCCGGCCAAGGTGTTGGTTGTGGGGGCTGGTGTGGCCGGACTGGCCGCAATTGGCACGTCAACCTCGCTCGGTGCCATCACGCTTGCTTTTGACGTCCGCCCCGAAGTGGCCGAGCAGGTTGAAAGCATGGGCGCGGAATTCGTCTATCTTGACTTTGAGGAGGAACAGCAAGACGGAGCGGCAACAGGTGGCTACGCCTCCGTATCCTCCCCTGAGTTCCGCGAGGCGCAGCTGGCCAAGTTCCGCGAGCTGGCCCCCGAAGTCGATATCGTCATCACAACGGCGCTGATCCCCAACCGTGAGGCCCCTGAGCTGTGGACCGACGACATGGTCGCCGCGATGAAGCCGGGATCGGTGATTGTGGATTTGGCCGCCGAAAAGGGCGGCAACTGCAAACAAACCGTCATGGATGAGAAAATCGTGACCGAGAATGGTGTGACCATCATCGGGTACACGGATTTCCCCAGCCGGATGGCAACGCAGGCCTCCACGCTTTATGCAACAAACATCCGTCATTTGATGACCGACCTTACACCCAAGGTCAAAAACGAAGAGACGGGCGAGGAAACGCAGGAATACTTCCATAACATGGAAGACGACGTGATCCGGGGTGCTACGATTGCCCATGCACAGGAGGTCACATTCCCGCCGCCACCGCCCAAGGTGGCTGCGATTGCGACCCAGACCAAGAAAGAGCCGCCCAAAGAGCTGACAGCCGAAGAAAAGGCCGCAGCCGAAGTGGCCGCGTTCAAACAGCAGACCAAAAGTCAGGTCACGTTGCTGGCCATCGGGGCCGCGCTGGTTCTGGGTGTTGGCTTGATCCCGGGCATGCCGGCAAGCTTCATGCAGCATTTCATCGTCTTCGTGCTGAGCGTCTTTATCGGTTTCCAGGTGATCTGGAACGTGGCGCATTCGTTGCACACGCCGCTGATGGCTGTGACCAATGCCATTTCGTCGATCATTATTCTGGGCGCATTGATCCAGATCGGATCGTCGAGCGTGCTGATCACGTTGCTGGGCGCGCTTGGTATCTTTATGGCCTCCGTGAACATCTTCGGTGGCTTCCTTGTGACACGGCGCATGCTCGCCATGTTCCAGAAATCTTAAGGGGCAGGGGCAAATGGAAAACGCATTCACCATCGCGGCCTATGTGGTCGCAGCCATTCTATTCATCCTGTCGCTTGGCGGCTTGTCCGGTCAGGAAAGCGCCAAGCGCGCCGTATGGTACGGCATCGTTGGCATGGCCATCGCCGTGCTTGCCACGCTTGTGGGGCCGGGGTCAGGCCTGTGGTTGGCATCTTTGGTGCTGATCGCGGGCGGCGCGGCCGTCGGGTATCAGCTGGCCACAAAGGTCGAGATGACCCAAATGCCCGAGCTGGTGGCCATCATGCACAGCCTTGTGGGTCTCGCTGCGGTCTTTGTCGGCTTTAACGCGGACATCATGATCAACTACATTGGCGATATCTACGCCGCTGAAGGGCTTGTGATGGGCGCTGTGGGCGAGGATGGGGTCAAAGCCATTGGTCTGCCCAAGGAGATCTATGAGGGCCTGTCGTCCTTTGGTCAGTTGATCGCGAAGAAATCCAGCGTTGAGATCGGCATCCTGCGGGTTGAGCTGGTGCTGGGCATCTGGATCGGGGCCGTCACCTTTACCGGCTCTGTCATCGCCTACGCCAAGCTGGCGGGCGGCTCTTCCATGTTGCCCTTTGCGGTGGACACAGGGGCCAAGAAACTGCCCGGTGGGCATTTCCTGAACGCTGGGGCGGCTGCGCTTTCTGTGCTGTTGCTGATCGTCTATCTTTCCGGCTCGGGTTCCTGGGCGTTGGTGTTGCTGACGCTTGCGGGTCTCTTTATCGGGTATCACCTGATCATGGGCATCGGCGGCGCGGACATGCCTGTCGTGGTGTCCATGCTCAACAGCTATTCCGGCTGGGCGGCGGCGGCGATTGGCTTCAGCCTTGGCAACGACCTGCTGATCGTTGTGGGTGCGCTGGTCGGCTCCTCCGGTGCGATCCTGAGCTCCATCATGTGCAAGGCGATGAACCGGTCCTTCGTGAGCGTCATTCTGGGCGGCTTTGGCGGCCCCGCAGGCGAGCAGATGGCCGTTGAGGGCGAACAGATCGCGATTGAGGCGGACGGCGTAGCCACCGCGCTCAATGAAGCGGACAGCGTCATCATCATCCCGGGCTACGGCATGGCGGTGGCGCAGGCGCAGGGTGCGGTCTCTGAGCTTGTCAAAAAGCTGCGCGCCAAGGGCAAGAACGTGCGGTTTGCCATTCACCCTGTTGCGGGGCGTCTGCCGGGTCACATGAACGTGCTGCTGGCCGAGGCCAAGGTGACCTACGATAGCGTAATGGAGATGGATGAGATCACCGATGATTTCCCGGATACGGATGTGGCCATCGTGCTCGGTGCCAACGACATCGTGAACACG
>JBGCDV010000045.1:0-5806 GCA_045105735.1 Sulfitobacter sp.
CCAACCGACACCTTCCACATCCCGTCCGGCGCACAGAACAAAGAGGCCGCTCGTGAATTCCTGCGGTATGTGGTGTCAGCGGACGTTCAGACCGAGATCAACAATGGTGCAAACCTCGGCCAGTTGCCGGTAAACGCATCCGCGTCCGTGGATGATGACAAATTCCTGAACGAGGGCTTTGCCATGCTGTCGTCCAATTCTCCGGGAGGTGTGGCACAGTTCTTTGACCGCGATTATCCAGCGGAAATGGCGGCCGAAGCGATGCAGGGCCTGCAGGAATTCATGGTCATTCCCGACAACCTCGACGACATTCTCAACCGTCTCGACAAGGTCGCAGCCCGCGTCTACGCGAAATAACTTCGACATCAGGCCGGGCCGCTTATGCGCCCGGCCTGTGCCACACGCGGATCAGTCGCCAGCCTGCCTTTTGACAGGTTGACGTGTGCCCCGCACACCGCAGGAGATGCTTTGATGTCAACAGTTGATCCCACCCTCACATCCGGCACCCCAAGCCGGAGCTGGTACAAGCGCAACGAAATCGCCGTGACGCCGTGGCTCTTTCTGGCGCCTGCGATCCTGTTCTTTGCGTTCTATGTGATCTGGCCGATCTATCAGTCCATCGTGATCTCGTTTTACGACTGGGACGGTCTGGGCGACGCGCGCTACATCGGCATGGGCAACTATGTCGAACTGATGGACGACGGCGCATTTGAGGTCTCGCTTTGGAACAACCTGAAGTGGCTCTTGTTTTATCTGCTGGCCATTCCCGGCGGGCTCTTTATCGCGTTGTTCCTCAATCAGACTGTCACCGGAATTCGCCTTTATAAGTCGCTGTTTTTCTTTCCTTTTGTGATAAGCCAGGTGGTCGTTGGTCTTGTTTTTTCGTGGTTTTATCTGCCCAACGAAGGGCTGCTCAACGGCATGCTCGCGCTGGTCGGCCTGGGCCCCGTTAACGTGTTGGGCGATCCGTCATGGGCCACCTATGGCATCATCGCAGCGGGCCTCTGGCCGCAGACCGCCTATTGCATGATCCTCTATCTGACCGGGCTGAACGCCGTGGACCCCGAACAGATCGAAGCGGGGCGGCTGGACGGGGCCAAGGGCTGGAAAATGCTGTGGTATATCATCATCCCGCAGCTCAAACCCGCCACTTTCATCGCTTTTGTGGTCACGATCATCGGCGCGCTGCGCTCGTTTGATCTGATCTCGATCATGACCAACGGCGGTCCTTTTGGGCAGACCCGCGTGCTGTCGTTTTACATGTTCGAAAAGGCCCTGTCGGAATACGGATTCCGCATGGGATACGGGGCGGCCATCGCCGTGGTCTTGTTCCTGATCATGCTGGTCTTCATCGCCTATTTTCTGTGGTCCATGTGGCAGGAGGAGCGGGGTCGATGAACCTTTTAGGCATTCTTTTCACGGCGCTGCACGCGGCCTCATCACCCCTCAGGGAGGGTTAAAAGATGTTCCCCACCCCAATTGAAAAGAGATCCCGCCCCGCGCAGCTGACCTATCAATCGCTGCTGCCGCTTGCCCTGATCATGTGGCTTTTGCCGCTCATCGCGGTGGCTGTGTTTTCGGTCAAACCTGCCGAAGATTTCACCATGGGCAACTACTGGGGAATGCCGTCTTCCTTTGAGTTGTTCAACAACTACGGGCAGGTGTTCTTCAACCCCGACATGCCGCGTTACATGCTCAACTCAGTGTTGATTACCGTGCCAACGGTGATTGGAGCGGTCGCACTGTCCTGTCTCGCGGGCTTTGCGCTGGGGGTCTATAAATTCAAATCCAATATCTGGATTTTCTTTATGTTCGTGGCGGGTAATTTCGTCCCCTTCCAGATCCTGATGGTGCCGGTACGTGATCTGACCCTCGATATGGGGCTTTATAATACCAAAACCGGGCTGGTGCTCTTTCACATCGCCTTTCAGACCGGGTTTTGCACGCTGTTTATGCGCAACTTCATCCGCGCCCTGCCCTATGAGCTGATCGAGGCCGCGCGCGTCGAAGGCATCGCAGAATGGAAGATCTTCTGGTACGTGGTCATCCCCCTGATGAAGCCCGCAATTGCAGCGCTTTCGGTGCTGATCTTTACCTTCATCTGGAACGATTATTTCTGGGCGGTGGTGCTGACCCAAGGCCCCGAGAGCCAACCGGTTACGGCAGGCATCACCTCGTTCAACGCGCAGTTTCGCGCCGCCTACCATCTGATGAGCGCGGGCTCTATTGTTGCCGCCCTGCCGCCTGTCCTGATGTTCTTTCTGATGCAAAAGCACTTCATCGCGGGGCTCACGCTAGGGGCCGTAAAGTGACACACGGCTGGCGGCTGGACGACGCGCGTCAAACGCTCGCGCTCACCTCGACAAATGGGCGCTGTCCGCAGGTGATCTACTGGGGCGCGCCGCTGCCACCGGAGGAAGACCTGCATGCGCTGACTGCCGCCAACACGCTGGATGTCACCGGCGGGATGCTGGATGAAAACCCCGATCTGTCGCTTTGCCCCGAAGCGGCGCGCAGCTTTCCCGGACAGCCCGGCCTGATTTTGCGTGACCGGGACGGCGCGTCGCTCTTGCCCAAATTCCGGCTGGACCACGTGGATGAGACTGACACGCGCCTCAGCATAACCTGCGTGGATGCCGACCATGACCTGACCTATGTGGCCGAATTTGCCCTTGATCCCGAAACCCATGTGATCGCCATGACCGCGCGGCTGACCTCTATCCGCCCGCTCCATCTGGACTGGCTTGCAGCCCCTGTGCTGCCCGCGCCCCAGCACAGCACCGAGATGATCGATTTTGCGGGCCGCTGGTGCGGCGAGTTTCAGATGAACGCCACCGCATGGTCGCCCGGCATCCGCTGCCGAGAAAACCGCACGGGCCGCACCGGGCACGAACATTTCCCCGGTCTGATCATCCCCTGCGCGGGCACCACCAACACCACAGGCGAGGCTTTTGCCTTTCACTACGGCTGGTCCGGCGGGCACCGAATGATCGCCGAAGAACTGCCCGATGGCCGCCGCCAGATCCAGTTTGGCCATGCCACACGCACGCAAACCACACCTGCGACCGCGTTTGAAACCGCGCCGCTTTATGCGGTTTATTCCTCTGACGGGCTCAACGGCTGCGCGGTTTCGTTCCAACGCCAAGTCCGGGATCGCATCGTGGCGTGGACAGACACCGGTCGCCCACGCCCGGTGCACTACAACTGCTGGGAAGCGGTCTATTTCGAACACGATCTGTCCGTGCTCAAGGACATCGCGACGCGGGCCGCCACACTGGGGGCAGAGAGGTTTGTGCTGGATGACGGCTGGTTCGGCCAGCGCGATGACGACACGTCCTCTTTAGGCGACTGGGAGGTAGACCCGCGCAAATATCCCCATGGCCTCGGCCCGCTGATTGCGCATGTCCACGCACTAGGCATGGGTTTCGGCATCTGGTTTGAGCCAGAGATGATCAACCCACACTCCGACACGTATCGCGCCCACCCCGAATGGGCACTTGGCGCTGAGGATCAAATCCTTGGCCGTCAGCAAAGGGTGCTCAACATGGCGATGCCTGAGGTGCGCGATTTTCTCTATGATCGCATTGCAGCGCTGCTGGCCGCCTACCCCATCGACTACATCAAATGGGACCATAACCGCGTGTTGCCCACGCCCGACGCCGCCCAGACCCGCGGGTCTTATGCGCTGATCGACAGGTTGCGCGCGGACTTTCCCCATGTGGAGATTGAGACCTGTGCCTCGGGCGGCGGGCGCATTGATTATGGCATCCTGCACCGCACACAACGGGTGTGGCTCAGCGACAGTAATGACGCGCACGAACGGCTCAAGATGCAGCGCAATGCCGCGCTATTTTTACCTGCCTGCGTCACCGGCAGCCATATCGGCCCGCGCAAATGCCATACTTCAGGCCGCATTCTGGATATCGAATTTCGCGCTTGGGTGGCGGCGCAGCGCCTCATGGGCTTTGAGATGGACCCCCGCGCATTGACCGAGCACAAAGCGGACGTGCTGCGCGATGTGACGACATGGTGGAAGGCAAACCGCGACTGGATGGAAACTGCCGACATCCTGCGCCTCGACAGTTCAGACCCTTCGGTCATTGCAGAAGAGCAACTGGCCCGGGATGGCAGCCAATTTGTCGTTTTTGCCGGAAAATCCGGCACCTCACCGCAAATCGCACCCCGGCCGTTGCGCCTGTCGCGGCTGAAACGAGAGGCGCAGTATGAAATCAGCTTGCGCAACCGCGCCGCCGCCACGCATTTATCGCGCGGGTCGCTGGCCCTCAAAGAGGGTGCGATTACATTGACAGGCGCCACATTGATGCAGCAAGGCGTCACGCTACCGTGGAGTTTTCCTGATTCCATGTGGGTGCTGGAAGGCCGCCGTTTGTGACCCAACCAACCAATTTAGAACACATGCCACCGCACTTTCTTGGAGAAATGCAATGACCCAGACCGCAACTTTTCATGACCTTAAGGGGGCATCTGTTTTTATCACAGGTGGTGGCTCCGGCATCGGCGCAGACCTCACGGATGGGTTTCTTGCGCAAGGGGCAACGGTCGCGTTTATCGGCCGCTCGGATGCCAGCACGTTTGTCGATGAGATGGCAGCAAAACACGGGCGTGCGCCGCTGTTTTTGCAAGGTGACATTACCGACACGGACCGGCTGCGCGCCACCATCGCTGAGGCGCAGGAGGCGCATGGCCCGCTTGACGCGCTGGTCTCAAACGCGGCCAATGACAAACGCCATGTATGGCTTGAAACCACGCCAGACGAATGGGATGCCCTGCTGGACATTAACCTCAAAGCCTATTTCTTTACCGCTCAGGCCGCTGCACCAGCGATGAGAAAACGGGGGTCGGGATCTATCATCAATTTCAGCTCCATCAGTTATATGATGGGGAATGCAGGCTACCCCGCCTATACAGCAGCCAATGGCGGCATCACGGCCATGACGCGCAGCCTTGCGCGGGAATTGGGTCCTGATGGCATCCGTGTGAATGCGCTGGCGCCGGGCTGGGTGCTGACCCCCAAACAGCTGGATAAATGGGCAACACCGGAAGGGCTCTCCGCACATCTGGAGCGGCAATGCCTGAAAACCCATCTGGAGCCGCAGGATATCGTTGACGCCGTGCTGTTTTTGGCCTCAAACACCAGCCGGATGATGACAGGTCAGTGCATGGTCGTGGATGGTGGCGTGGTGACAACGGGATGAACGGTCGATGAGTTTAACGTGCAAACCCGAATGGATCGCGCTGGACTGGGGCACGTCAAACCTGCGGGCCTTTGCGATGCGGGGCGCCACTGTCCTGGACCGTGCAGGCTCAGACGCTGGGATGAGCACGCTTGAGCCCACGGGGTTTGAACCGGCCTTGCGCGATCTGATTGGCCCATGGCTGCATCCAGATTTGGGCGCGATTGTGGCCTGCGGCATGGTGGGGTCTCGACAAGGCTGGGCCGAAGCACCCTACCGCACAGTGCCCTGCACCCCCCTCGCGGATGGTGTAACGCAGATCACCATGGGCGACGGGCATTCGGTGCATATCGTATCGGGGTTGTCGCAACACGCCCCACCCGACGTGATGCGCGGTGAAGAAACGCAGATCGCCGGGTTTCTCAGCCTCAACCCGCAGTGGGACGGTGTGATCTGTATGCCCGGCACACATACCAAATGGGTTCACCTCAGCGCGGGAGAGGTCGTGTGCTTTCCGACTTACATGACGGGCGAGATGTTTGGCTTGCTCTGTTCAGTTTCTGTGCTGCGCCCCTCCATCCGCCCCGGCTCATGGCACGCTGGTGCGTTTC
>JBGCDV010000046.1:0-7136 GCA_045105735.1 Sulfitobacter sp.
ACAGGTGATTAGAGTAAGCGACTGTTTCGAAACGTAAATCGCGAGCAGACCGCTAATTACGAATGACGTACTCTACCAGCTGAGCTATAGTGGCCACAATGGAAGCCAAAATCGGATGCTTGGTAGGCGCCCGCCAGCTTCTAATCCCACTTAAGGGCGCCTCGATTTTTGACCATTCTCGCGGGTGCGCAGCGGTGCGTTTGGCGTGAAGGGGGAAGGAAGCAGTCGGTTGGCGTCCCGGTGCCCCGGGACGGTCACGGCACTGCGCCTTTCACTCCCTGTTTTTCCGGCCTTGCGACCTGATCTGCTCGCTGGTTTGCCGGTGTTCATGCCGGGCACGGGTTGATGCGGCGCAATTGGACGAGGCGGCGCATGTTGTAGGCAAGGTTCTTCATCCCGATCTTCGCGCGGGCCCGCACCATGCCGATCGTGCGCACCAGCGTGCCACCCATGTCGTTGGTCTGCGCGCCGAAGACATGTTCGACCCGGACCCGCACCGTGGATTTGGTCCGGTTGCTGCCCTTGGCCTGTTCGGTCAGCGGCTTGCCCCGTTTCCCCTTGCGGTGGATGTGGCTGGTCAGCTTCCGGTCGCGCAGCTTCGCCTCCATCTCCTCGGACCGATAGGCTGAATCCGCCCAAACGCCCGCGCCGGTGTTGCCCCGCATCAGCAGGTGATCCACCGCCTGGCTGTCATGCACGGCTGCGTCAGTGACGTCATAGCGCCGGACCAGCTTGTGCTTGCGGTCCACATTCACATGGTTCTTGTAGCCATAGTGGCTCTTGCCATGCTTTTTCGTCCAGCGCGCGTCCAGGTCTTTCTGTGAGCGCATCGCGGGCTTGTTTTCCCAGTCTTCGGGCACCTCGCCGCTCTTGATGGTCTTGTTTTCATCGCGGGTATTACGGTTCTTCGGCACCGGGACGATGGACGCATCCAGGATCTGTCCGCCCCGCGCGATGTAGCCCTGCCGGGCCAGATGGCCGTCGAATTGCTTGAACAGCACCTCCACCATGCCCGCCTGCGCCAGGGCTTCGCGGTAGAGCCAGACCGTCTTGGCGTCCGGCACGCGGTCCTCCAGTCCGAGGCCCAGGAACCTCATGAACGACAGCCGGTCGCGCACCTGATACTCGATCTGGTCGTCGGACAGGTTGTAGAGCGCGCTCAGCACCAGCGTCTTGAACATCAGCACGGCGTCCATGGGCTTGCGCCCGGCGCGCGATTTACGCTCGGAATCCGGCTTGCGCCAAATCCCCTCAAGCGTTGGCCGGAATTCCTCCCATGGCACCACGGCGTCGATCGCGACCAGCGGGTCCTTCTTGGCGTCCAGGCTCGCGTAGCGGTCTGAAAGATCGAAGAAGCCCATCTGCGCCATGGCCACATCCCCTGTGCTGTACCGGTCCATCGCCTCAATCATACAGCAGCGCCAAAGTTGGAGCAATTTTTAGAGGTGCCCTTGTGAAAGTCCGCAAGTTGAATCAGCACAATCTTGGCAGCGGGTTTCAGGCCTTTGACATTCGCCGCCCAAATTAAAGCAATGCCGCTCATGGTTTTATGCCGCCGAACGATTGCGAAAAAAGGTTCGTCAAGAGCCAAATTATCGCAATGAAATCAAAGGCCGCATTTTTGCGGTTCGTCAGCTTAACTTGCTGCTCTTGTACGTTTGTGCTCTGCCTGCCGGGCCTACCATTCCGCCTTTGAGAACGCAGTTGTCCTGCGCGATACTCAGGCGATAAACGGATCGGGAAGTATACCGACGATCTGCATCAGAAACTCACCATCCGTTGCACCAGATGCGCTGGCAAAGAACGCATCTGTCGCATTCACCGCCTGCGTGATGCTCTCCTGCGAGCCGTCAAAAGCCTGCATGACGTTGGTTGCGTTTTGCGTGTTGGACATGCCTTTGGTCACTCCAAAATAGGTGCCGATGTCGGTTTTGTTGGACAGATAGGCCTGATCCGCTTGCTGCTGCGCCACAAACTCTGGCGTTGCATCAGGCGGTGGAGGCGCTTTGGCCCCTCCCAGAATGGCAAGAATGAACGTGTCGCGACCAACCGTGTTGTTGTCCAGACTGCCAACCCAGAAATCAAATCCGGCCTGATCCGCCTCGCGCCCCAAAACGTTGTTGTAGACCGCTCTGGCAAAGTCTGTGTTGCTGAGGTCAGCGGCATAAAGCGCGCGCGTCTCTTCTTGGTCAATGAACAGCTTTGCTGTTGCCTCAAGTGAGGTTCCGTTCGCAAAAGCAGTACCCCAAAAGGACAGCCCCACCGCGTCCGGCGCACGGTTGAGATACGCAATGTAGAGTTCAATAAAGCTCTGAAGATCCGTGGCGTTCAACCCGCCCAACCCGCCAAACTTGGCAAGATCAAAGGGCGCGCCCCCCATATCAACGTCAAAGTCCAACAGCTCTATCGCGGTGAGGGTATCGGTCCCGTTGGTGCCGGATCGGTCTGTGAGTGTCGTGGTGCCCGGTCCGATGGTCAGTGTGTGCGATGTGTAAGTTCCGGCAAAGACAGCCGTATCCACACCCGCGCCGCCATCCAAGGCGTCATTGCCACGCAATCCGGCCAACACATCGTTGCCGCCTCCACCAGAGAGCGCATCAGCGCCGTCAGACAGGGCGAATACGATCTGCGGAAGATTGCCAATCTCCTCAGCCGTGAAAAACTCTGAAAGATTGAGGGGGTCAAATCCGCTCAGGACATCGTCACCAGCGGTGGTCAAATTGATTGGAACGCCAACATCTTGCAGGACCGCAACCTCCAGCGGTGTGATGTAGCTGCGGTTCACGACTTCCCCTGCTTTAGCCAACAGGGACATTTGGCTCAGCGCGTATGACAGTGTGTCCCGTGCTGCGTTTGCATCACCCAAATGGTTAAAGTTGTTGGGCGTAATCGGAGCATTTATCCCCCCAAGAAGCGCCGTTGTCGCCTGCCCCTGGAACACAAGGTCGGTTTCATTAAACAGCGCATCAAAGGCCGTGATGCCCGTTTCTGCAGTCAGTATTCCATTGTTTTTTTCGCCTCGGAAGCCAATGAATCCCAAGGCATGGCCCAATTCGTGCAGGAGCGTGCCATAGAGGTCAAACTGCCCGGCTGGAATGGGGCTGTTTCTGTTCACCACATCGGTTTCAAAAAACTGATTTTCCAGTGAAATTGGCAACTTCACAGATATATCGACCACTGCGGCTTCGGGGTCTTGACCTGTCTTCAGCTCGGTGATCGTAACCGCCTCAAAGAGTGGCAGCCCGCCCACGTCCTGATTTTGGCCCAGTAAATTGCCCGGTCCAGCCTCAGCCAAGCCTCCCACAGCGCTTGTGAACTCTAGTTTGATTTCAAAAGTGATGGGCTGCGCTGGCTTGAGATACTTTTCCCAAGTCTCCCCTGCGGCGATCAACAGGTTTTGAACAGCGGTAGACTGTTCCGCCGAAATCGCACCAGCTGATCCGTCAACGACTTCTGAAACTGTCCATGTAATATTTGGCATCTGAAATTCCCCCTGAAAATGTTTTTAACATAATCAAGAAAGCACAGATGCGCCAATAAGTCGAGGAAGTCAGCCATGCCAGAACCCGGAGCGTCGC
The DNA here is from genome assembly GCA_045105735.1 of Sulfitobacter sp. Classification (GTDB taxonomy): domain Bacteria; phylum Pseudomonadota; class Alphaproteobacteria; order Rhodobacterales; family Rhodobacteraceae; genus Sulfitobacter. Next base: position 3,579 of record JBGCDV010000046.1, read on the forward strand.
CTGATCCCAAGCCTTACCGCTGTTTGCTGACGTACCAGTTGACCGTCATCTCTACGACCGTATCACCGCTCGCGTCCTGCACATCGACATGCACGTCAAAGGCTACTTTGCCCTCTGTCTCAATCGTCTGTTTCAGTGCTGCACCGTTTTGGGAAGCCTGCGCATGCGCGGTCAGCAGCCCCTTGGCGATTTTCTTGAACGCAATGTTTGCGGTCGCGGCCACCGGGCGCATCGCAAGGATATCCGGACCAAAGGCCCCGGCAAGCGCCGCGCCAGAGGCCGCCTCACCCAAGGTGAACATCGCACCCGCATGCATGCTCTGAATATGATTTGAAACCTCCTGACGCTGGTCAAGTTCGGCGCTTGCCGTGCCGTCGCCAATCTCAAGAAGTTTCACGCCGACGTGGTTTGCAAAGGGGACAGCGGCGTCCAGGTGGGATTTGATCATCTCATAAGGGTTCATCGTTGGCTCCAATTCATTTGATCACAGGTCTGGCAAATGACGTGGCGCGGCGCAATCGTGCCGCTGGGTCATGGGACATCTGCTTTCGGATGCCGCAGATCTAACGCGCAATCACAATATCAGCGCGCAGCCCGCTCATTCTTGTCGATTCCCCCAATCGCAGAACGCCACCATGCGCGCGCGCAATGTCCGTTGCGATGGCAAGACCGAGGCCCACGCCCCCGCCCTTGTCCTGATTCCGAGACGGGTCGAGCCGTGCAAAGGGCCGCGCGGCCTCCTCTCGCCTGTCAGCGGGGATGCCGGGGCCATCGTCTTCGACCCTGATCCGCAGGGTTTTGTCAGTCAGCAGCACAGAGACTTCCGCCCGCGCCCCATAGCGCACCGCATTGGAAATGAGATTGTCCACCGCACGCCTGATCGCCACGCGGCGCAGCGGCACGGTGCCTGTGCCGTCCCCTTCCTGCGGCAACAGTTTGACGTCGCGACCGGCGCGCTGTGCCTCGTCCACAACCTCTTGCATCAAGACGCTGACATCGATCGCTTCGGGCGTGCCTTCTGCTGCCCCTTTGGCAAACTCCAAAAACTCATCCAGCATCCGCTGCATGTCTTCGACGTCCTGCAAAAGCGGCCCCGCCTCTTCCTCCTCCAACATAGACAAGCTCAGCCGCATCCGGGTCAGCGGTGTGCGCAGGTCGTGGCTCACCCCCGACAGCATCAAGGTGCGCTGCTCGATCTGACGCTCAATGCGTCCCCGCATATCGACAAAAGCATTGCCCGCGCTGCGTACCTCTACCGCGCCTGAGGGGGAATACGGCAGATGTCGCCCCCGCCCAAACGCCTCCGCCACCCGGGCCAGCCGCTTGATAGGGCGCAACTGATTGCGCAGGTACAGGAAGGCAATCAGCGTCATGATCACCCCGAAAAATATCGTATATACAAAAAGTTGGTGCGGATTGCTGGCTGAGATGCGTCTGCGGTCAAAGCGCAGTTCCATCGGTCCCTTGTCGGTTTGCAGATACACTCGAACGGTGCGGCTCATGGTCAGATCAACCGCTTCAAATCCCGGCAGGACAGCCGCAAACCTGCGCGCAAAAACCCGGCCGGAATAATCGTACCAGAGCATTTGGTTGACCTCCGGAATGTCAGATGCCGGCACAGGCACAACCGTGATTTCCAGCGGCGCGGCTTGGCGCGCGACTTCCGCGCGCACCTCTGCACGGATTTGCGCGTCCTCAACTGCGCCCAAAACCAGCTCAAGCTCGCGCAGCACGGCGTCGGTCATCTGATGCGTCACACCTTCAAAATGGCGCTGCGCAAACAGGACGGTGACAACCAGCTGAATGATCACAACCGGCAACAGCAGAATGAGCGCCGCGCGCCCGTAGATGCCGCGCGGCATATATCGTTTGAGCCAGACAAAGAACATGGGCTAGACCTTAGGCTGCGTGCTGCGCCAACGAAAGGTCTAACAATGCTGCCACCTGATGACTTTGATCCCGCCGTAGGCGTTGCAGAAGAGATCGCGCCGGGCCTGCGCCGGATCGTGGCCCCCAATCCTTCTCCGATGACCTATCGCGGCACCAATACATACGTGTTGGGAACCGGTGATCTGGCGATCATTGATCCCGGCCCGCACAGCGCCGCGCATCTGGATGCGATTCTGGGTGCTGTTGCAGGTGTCCAGCAGATCAGCCACATCATCGTCACCCATACCCATGTTGACCACTCCCCCCTCGCCCGTCCTTTGGCGGACCGCACCGGCGCGCCGATTCTGGCGTTCGGCGATGCGGTGGCCGGGCGATCCACGGTCATGCAGCGCCTTGCCGAAAGCGGCCTGTTGGGCGGTGGCGAAGGGATTGACGATGGCTTTGCCCCGGATGAGACGCTCAGCGATGGTGCTGTAATTGCAGGCGACGGCTGGCAGCTTGAGGCAATCCATACCCCCGGGCACATCGGCAATCACCTGTCGCTCGCCTGGAACGGTGCCTGTTTCACAGCCGATCACGTGATGGGTTGGGCGTCCTCTTTGGTGTCTCCGCCCGATGGCGACCTGACCGATTTCATGGCGTCTTGCGAAAAACTGGCCGCACGGGACTGGACCGTGTTCTATCCTGGCCATGGCGCACCTGTCGATGATCCGGCAGCGCGCCTTGACTGGCTGATCCAGCACCGCCTCAGCCGCGAAGCATCGATCCTGTCGGCCCTGACAGACGGTCCTGCCACCGCCCAATCCATTGCCCACAAGGTCTACGCCGATACACCGCCCGCTTTGCTGGGTGCAGCCACCCGCAATGTGCTGGCCCACCTTGTTGATTTAATGGCGAAATCAGCGGTCGAACCCCAAGGAGAGCTGCATGCCGAGGCCCGATTTCAACGGCTTTGAGCCCTGTTGCGAAAAATTCGGCTTTCAACGCAAAACCCTCTGGACGTGTCAGAATCCCACTGCTATATCGCCCGAACCGTTCCGACGTAGCTCAGCGGTAGAGCAGTTGACTGTTAATCAATTGGTCGTAGGTTCGATCCCTACCGTCGGAGCCATAAGTTTCAAGGGCTTAGCATGTAAGTGCTGGGCCCTTTTCTTTTTCTGAAAAGCGTAGGTCTCAGATAGGACGCAGCACGCCGTTGTCGATCCATTTCTATGTTCGTATGCATTGGTAGCTAACAGTAACGTTAGATGGCAAGGCTAGCACTATGAGGCAGGCTGAGCCTGTACTCCACAAGAAGATGGGTTGGAACGCGTTCGAGTTTTGATTACGATCGATTGTAAGCGTAAAAGAACGCCTCTCGTAACTATACATTTCCTTGTATCATCTACAGAGTGCTGGAAATGTGCGTCAGATCCGTCCATATAGGCACCGTAAAACAAGGCTACAGCTGTGATCCAAAAGAATATCAATCCAGATAAGCTCTTGCTGGACACCCATAACCCGCGTTTTGGTTTAACCGTTCAAGCCAACAGAGGTGGTCGCAGAAATTCGGACCAGCGTTTAAGGTGGATCGCATGACGAAAGTGATGATCCAAAATGAAGAAACGAAAGAACCATTCGCCGGAATTTAAGGCCAAGGTTGCGCTTGAAGCGATCCGCGAGGAGATG
>JBGCDV010000047.1:0-77697 GCA_045105735.1 Sulfitobacter sp.
CGCGCTCAATGAAGCGGACAGCGTCATCATCAACCCGGGCTACGGCATGGCGGTGTCGCAGGCGCAGGGTGCGGTCTCTGAGCTGGTCAAAAGGCTGCGCGCCAAGGGCAAGAACGTGCGGTTTGCCATTCACCCTGTTGCGGGGAGTCTGCCGGGTCACATGAACGTGCTGCTGGCCGAGGCCAAGGTGCCCTACGATATCGTAATGGAGATGGATGAGATCAACGATGATTTCCCGGATACGGATGTGGCCATTGTGATCGGTTCCAACGACATCGTGAACCCGGCCGCGCAAGATGATCCGAACTCCCCCATCGCGGGCATGCCTGTGCTGGAGTGCTGGAAGGCCAAGCAGGTGTTTGTCTCCAAGCGGGGGCAGGGCACCGGCTATTCCGGGATCGAAAATCCACTGTTCTTCAAGGACAACACGCGGATGTTCTATGGTGATGCAAAGGCATCTTTGGACAAGCTGTTGCCGATGATCGACTGATCCGGAACACTGACTTTCTGAAAACGCCCCGCCAGAAATGGTGGGGCGTTTTTTCTTTGGCACGTCGCGAGACAGGGGCGGTGGGTGTTCCAAACAATGCGGCACTCGTATGACGGGAAACGGGACGTCCCTGCCCAAAACTTCAAACTCTCAACAACTTCACAACAAATTTGGCCGTTAACCATGTTTTAACAATCGTAGCTTGCGGTAGGAGGGTATTGTGGTTGTCGCACTTGGAATACTGTTGATCGGGAGCCATTTCTTTATGCTCATCGGCATATCGTATCTGTGCAGCATCGTGCTACCGGATTGGGGGCTCATTGTTTTTCTCAGCCTCGCTCTGTTGTCAGGCTTTGCGATGATCAATCTGCAAACGCGGCTGGAGGCGTTCTTTATCCGGCGGCATCTCAAACACAATCCTGAGTCTGGTTGGGGTGTGGTTGTCGTCGGCCGGAACAATGCCAAGAAAAAGCGCCGAGATGCGGGCCTTGATGTTACCCCTGAGCGTGACAGGACCGGAACCGCATTGACGGTTTACGCAGCAAAGTTGGCATCTCTGAAAACCACGCTGCAACACAAAGTTGCGATACTCCGAGGTGGTGAGACACAACCTGCGCAACGCGTGACACTGTTTCCGGCTGAATGATCTTTTCGTGCTCAATTATGCCTTTTGCGGCGGGGTGGCGGTGACGACACCTTCCCGCCTGCGCAGGACAGTATGCAAAAGTACACTGCCAACTTCCTGAAAAATATCACTTTTCTCTGTTCAAACTAAAAAAAATGCCTATGTATTGGTTAACTGTATGATCCACGGACAGGGCTATGGTACCGATCAAAGACTACCCCGAACGCTACGCCCTGACAGGTGAGTTGCATGCGCGGCCTTTTCCGTCGTTGCAGGCCCCTTCAACGGCGGTGTTTCTGGCGATCAAGCAGCCTGAGGACGCCGCGAACCGGGACAAAGGTGCCGATCACGCGCATCTGCTGGCGCTTTTGGATCACTACGGCGCGCCGCGCCCGGACCAGAACGCCACGCATTACTACGGCGAGATGGGCAAATACTGGCTCAAGTGGGAACAGCACACGGAGCTGGTGACCTATACGGTTTTTCGCAACGACATGAGTGAGCGGGCCTTTGATCCCGGTGAATTTGATGTATTTCCAGACTACTGGCTGAATGATGCACCAGGCGGGCGGATCACGTCTGCGCTGTTGCGGATCATGCCCAAGCCGGACACCGCTGAGGCGATCAGCGCAGACCTTGAAGAGTGGTTTGTGCCAGAGAGCCTTGCGGTGGCGGACGTGTTGGACGGGGCAGCGGTGGTGGCCTCTGATTTTCGCATCGATTCCGCCGGGCATTTGCGGATTGCGATCTTTAAGGACCCGGCCACCGGCGCGCGGCGCACAGGCCGGATCGTGCAGCGCTTGTGCGAGATTGAAACCTACAAAGCGGCCTCCATGCTTGGGTTCTCCATGACCCGTTGGCTGGCCCCGCAGTTGAACGATCTGGATGCCAAGCTGACGGATCTGATGGCCCAGATGCGCGGCCCCGCGGCCTTGGCCGAAGGGACGCTGCATGCGCTCTTGGACATCTCGGTTGAGCTGGAGACGCTGGCGGTAAAGACCGCCTTTCGTTTTGGCGCGACGGGGGCCTATCAGGCGATTGTCAGTCAGCGGATTGAGGCTTTGCGAGAAGAGCGGTTCATGAGCCGGCAAGGCTTTGCCGAGTTCATGATGCGGCGCTATGAGCCTGCGATGCGGACAGTCCAGTCCAGCGAAAACCGCCTCAAGACCATGTCCGCACGTGCGATCCGCGCCTCGGAGCTTTTGCGGACGCGCGTGGATGTTGAACGGTCCGCCCAGAACCAGGAGATCCTGGCCAGTATGGACAAACGCGCCGATCTGCAACTGCGGTTGCAGCGCACGGTTGAAGGGCTGTCTGTTGTGGCGATCAGCTACTATGCGGTGTCGCTGGCGGGATACTTGTTGTACCCCGCCGCTGATGCGCTGGGGATCAGCAAAGGGGTGCTGACGGCTGCGATCACTCTGCCGGTAGTGGGTGCCGTGTGGCTGATGGTGCGCCGCTTGCGGCGGCACCTTGACTAAGCAGTGCATGGGTGGCCTTGGCCCCCACCGCGATCATGGCGAGGGCGAGGATGGCTGCGACTGACAGTGTCGGCACACCAGACAGACCTGCACCAAGCGTACAGCCCCCGGCCAGCACCCCACCAACACCCATCAGACCCGCACCAGCCATGTAGCGGCCCGTCTCGCGGGGGCTGCTGAAGCTTTGCCATTGGAAACCGCCGGCCAGCACGCTTGCCAAAAGGGCACCGCCCAGCACACCACCAACCAGCCCCGTGCCAAACCCCGGCGCGATGGAGGTGCTGGCAATGCCCCAGAACAACGTGTCAGCGGCGGGTGAGGTGAACGAAAGGCTTTGCAAGGCAATCGGGTTAAAGTCGTCATAGAGGATGAAACCTGTGCCAACCCACGCAGCCGGAACCAAAAGCCCGATCAACGCAGCGAGAACCAGCGTGCCAATGCGGTTGCCGGACCGCAGTGCAAAGGCAAGTGCCGCCAGCGCGATCAGTCCGGCCCACGTGAGCGTACCGCCCGGCAGCGCCGCAAGCGAGGCATTCTCGCCGATGTTGAGCGTGACACTGCCAAGCGCGGTGCGCAGAGGGGCCAGAATACCCTTGAGCGTCATATGGGCCACGATGGCAAATACGATCAGCACCAGTGCGGCCCGCAGGTTGCCGGAGCCGGTCAGCACGGTCAGCCGCGAGACACAGCCACGGGTCAGCACCATACCAGCCCCGAACATCAAACCGCCCAGTGCGATGGCAAGCACAGGCAGGTCCGAGACCATGAAACGATGGTCGTCAAATGAGATGTAGCCAGCGCTCACAGCAGCCTGTGTGCCGATGACGGCCACCGCAAGCGCGGTCAGCCAGCCCCCCGCAGCGGCGCGGCTGTCGTCCCCCACCAGCGCGCGGCGCAAACAGAACCGGGTGATCTGGGCTAAAACGCCAAAGAGGGCGCCGATGATCAACGCAAAGTAGACGGAGGCCTGCGGCGCCGTCAGGGTCTCAAAACCAAAGGATTCAAACATCTTGTTTTCCCCAAAATCAGAACACTTGTTTCACTTGGCGTGTCAGATGGCGGGTATCAAGCGTTTGTTAAGGGGCGGGCGGGGGCGTTCGCGGAACGATGTTCTGCAACTGGCGTCCGAAGGCAAACGATGGTTTCGATTGCCGTCAATTGATGGACCGATGGCACGTCATTGCGCGGGGCAAGGGTGATCTATCCTTTTTCGACATATCAGCTGTCCGCCCCATGCACCCAAAGGTCAGAGCGCCCTTGGTGGCGCTCTGCAGAAGTCAGCGGCCGCGGATGCGGGGGTCGAGCGCGTCGCGCAGGCCATCCCCAAGGTAGTTCACGCTCAACACCGTGAGCGAGATCGCAATGCCGGGCAGCAGCACGCGCTCGGGGAAATCCTGCATCCTTTGTACCGCATCGGCCAAAAGCTTGCCCCATGTGGGGTAATCCGACGGAAAGCCCACGCCGAGAAAGCTCAGCGCGCTTTCGGTGATGATCGCCGTGGCGAGGCCAAGCGTGGCCGACACCATGATCGGGGAGATCACATTTGGCAGCAGGTGACGGCGGATGATCTTGCCCGATGTCGTGCCGATGGAGCGGGCGGCGAGAATAAATTCGCGTTCCTTCAGCGCCAGAACATCGCCGCGCACAATCCGCGCCGTCTGCATCCATGAGGTCAGGCCGATGATGCCGACGATCAGGATAAACATGCCCCCCTCAGGCCCAAAACGCGCATTGAGAGGTTGGCGGAACAAGGTCACGGCAAGCAGCGTGAGCGGCAGGATCGGCAAGGACAGCACCAGATCGGTAAAGCGCATCAGGATGAAGTCGAGGCGCTTGAAATAACCCGATAGAACGCCAATCGCTGTGCCAATGAGCAAGGCCAGACCCATAGCAAGCCAGCCTACCGCCATCGACACACGGCCCCCTGCGATCATCTGCGCCAGAATATCACGACCAAGCTGATCGGTGCCGAAAGGATGCAGCCATCCTGCCTTGGCCTCACCATCCCACAGCAGTGTATAGACCGGCCGCCAGTTCTTGTTGCGGATATCAAGCGTTTTGGGGTCCACATCCCAAAGCCATGGCCCAAGGATCACGCCCAGCGTGATAAAGAGCAGAAAGCCACCTCCAAAGACCGCACCCTTGTGCTTGCGGAACTGGTCCCAGACGTCTTTCCACTGGCTGCGCGGAGGCTTTTGCGGCTCTTTGTCGGTGAGCGCGCCAAAGGTCTCCATATCGGCTTCGATCGGGCTTGCAGGGACGGCTTGTTCAGTCATAGCGGAGCCTCGGGTCAAGCAGGCCGTAAAGCACATCGGCGATCAGGTTAAAGAGCACGATCAGGATGGCAAAGATGAACGTGAGCGTCATGACCATCGGCAAGTCATTTGCAAAAAGCGCGGTCAGCAAAAGCTGCCCGATGCCGTTCACCTTGAACACGTTCTCGGTGATGATGGCCCCGCCAAAGATCGCCGGCATCCCCAGCGCGATGACAGTGACTACCGGGATCATGGAGTTGCGCAGCACGTGAACCATGACAACGACGCCTTCGCGCAGGCCCTTGGCGCGGGCGGTGCGCACGTAGTCCTGATTGAGGTTGTCCAGCATTGCACCGCGCATATAGCGGCTGATCTGCGCGGTGGTTTGCAGCGCCAGCACCATCACCGGCATGACCATCTGGAAGAACTGAACCTTAAAGCTCTCCCAGTCGGTCACGACATGGGTGGTGTCATAGATTGAGGGCAGCCAGCCCAGATAGACCGAAAAGATCACGATCAACAGCGGACCGGTAAAGAACGGCGGAATGGAAAAGCCGATCATCGTGATGAACGTGCCCGCCTGGTCAAAGACGGAATAGTGGCGATAGGCGGAATAGATCCCGATGGGGATCGCAATGACAATGCCCACAACATACGACAGCCCCACCACCCAGAGCGTCTGGGGCATACGCTGGATCACGATGTCCATCACGGGGCTACGTGTCTGCCAGGAGATTACGCGCAGTTCATCATTGTAAAAGGACGTGTCAGGCAACCACCCGAACAAAAAGCTGGAGTTGGTCAGGTAGTCGATGAAAATCTTGGGCTCAATCCAGAAGAATTGGATCAGCCATTTGTAGTATTGGATGTACCACGGCTGACCAAGCCCCAGCGCTTCGCGCATCTTTTGTTTTACTTCCGGCGGCACGGTCAGCGGGACCTGCGCCATCGGGTCGCCGGGGGCCAGTTGCAGCAAGCCAAAAATAACAAGGCTGATGAACAAAAGCGTCGGGATCGAAAGGATCAAACGTCGGAGGGTGAAGGTCAGCATAAGTGGCCAGCGCCTTTGTTCAGCGGTCTGAGGGAGAAAATGTAAGGCGAGACGCATCCCGCCTTACAAGAGTGGGGAAGGGCGGGGAAAACCCCGCGCCTGCCGTTACTCTTTGATGCGGTACCAGTCGGCCACATTCCACAGCTCGGAATCCCATGTGTTCAGGATCACACCGCCAAGGGTGTTGGACGCTGCAGACACACGACCACGGTCCACAAGGGGCACGATTGTCATGGTGTCTTTTGTGATGATCTCGTTCAGGCGCTTGGCGATTTCGCCACGTTTGTCGAGCGCACCTGTACGGCTGAGTTCATCGAGCAGATTGTCGTACTCTTCGTTGCAGAAGCGGTTGATGTTCTCACCCTGCCACTGGCTGGATGGCTTTGGCTCATTGCCGCAACGGTAGGCTGACAGATACGCCTGTGGATCGGTGCCATCAAAGTTGTTGGCGTACATTTCCACGTCTGCATAGAACTTCTGGAACGTGTCGGGGGAGCCCGGGTCACCACCAAAGAAGACCGATGCATCAAGGTTGCGCAGCTCGGTTTCAACACCGATCTGGCTCCACCAGTCTTTGATCAGCGCCTGAAAGTCCTGACGCACAGCGTTTGTGGAGGTTTGGTACAGCAGAGACAGCTTCATGCCGTCCTTTTCACGCACACCGTCGCCATCGCTGTCGGTCCAGCCGGCTTCATCCAGCAGGGCCTTGGCACCATCGATGTTCTGCGTCAGACACTCTGTGTTGTCGGACGCATAAAGCGCAGGCGCTGGGACCAGGTTACAGGTCGGACGACCAGCCTGACCGTAGCCCACTTCGACCAGCAATTCACGATCAATCGCCATGGACAACGCCCGACGCACACGCTCATCGCTGAGGATCGGGTGTGGCTCTGCAACGGTCGAACGTGTCTCTGGCGGCAGATCAGGGGATGGGTTGGTGAGGTTCATCTCAATGCGCTCAACCAAGGTGCCGAAAGCAGAGATCGGTGTCCCTTTGCCCGCTTCAGCCATCTTGGCCAGCACGTCAGGTGCCAGCTGCATGTTCCAGGCGTAGTCAAACTCGCCCGTTTCCATCACGGCGCGGCCCGCTGCAACGGCGTCACCGCCGCCTTTGAAGGTCAGCGTCGCAAAGGCAGGCTTGCCCTCATGGCGGAAGTTTTCGTTTGCCGCCATCGTGATCACGTCGTTTGGACGGAATTCGGTGACCGTGAAAGGGCCGGTGCCGATGGGGTTAAAGTTCTCTTCGGTGCACTCAGGGGCCTTTGGGCCAAGGCACTCAGCAAACTGTGCGGCCTGAATGATCGGCGACTGCGCGCCCATAAACGGGCCGTAGGGGTTTGGCTTGGCTTCGGTGAAGGTCACTTTGACCGTCATATCATCAATCGCTTCGACACTCTTGACGCCGTCAAACTTGGCACCCTGCGCACAGCCACCTTCGGGGTGCATGCAATAGTCCGCCGTAAACACGAGGTCTGCGGATGTCACTGGCGTGCCATCGGACCACATCATGCCGTCGGCAATTTTCCAGGTGATGGATGTCAGGTCTTCGCTTACGCCGCCATTTTCAACCGTTGGGATCTCAGCTGCGAGAAACGGCACCAGCGCGCCAGTTTCGTCATAGCGGCCCATCGGCTCCAGAATGAGGGAGGCTGATTCGAGGTCCTTGGTGCCACCCGACAGATATGGGTTAAGGATCGAAGGGGCCTGCCAATAGATGATTTTGACTTCGCCGTCGCGGCCACGCTCACCGGAATGACCGTCCGCGAGGACCATGGGCGCAAATGCGGTTGACGCAATGGCACCCATCAAAAGGGTTCGTAGTTTCATTCATACTCTCCTTGTTGGACACGTTTGTTATGTGTCGCGTTTTGGGGGCAGAGGGTTCTGCCCTGTCTCGTCGCAATGTGGGTAACATTAAGAAACGCTGCTAACCTGCCTGTTTAACGCAGTATTCGCAGCCTGTCCCTCGCGTACCCCCAAAGCGCATGGCCGCAATGACACCATGTTTGACCAGAATTGCAAGCCTTGTGATGGCAGATGCTCATTTTTCTGGCGCGACCCTTGGGAGAGGTTTGACCTGCGCAGGCGAAGGCCGTAGCGTCGGGCCAGAACGCTGCAAAATGCGACGGGGGAAAATGATGCTCGACCAGACGACGGCTGCGCCTATTGCGCAAATTCAAGGGCTTCGCGTTGAATTCCAGACCAAAGACGGCCCTGTGGTGGGCGTTGAGGATGTCAGTTTTGACATCAATCCGGGCGAAACAGTCTGTGTGGTCGGCGAATCTGGCTCCGGCAAATCGGTCTCTTCCCTGTCGCTGATGCGGTTGGTGGAATACGGCGGCGGTGAGATTGCCAAGGGCAAGATGCTTTTTGACCGTGCAGGCGGGAACCAGATTGATCTGGCAAAAACTGCCGTCAGCGACATGCGACGCATCCGCGGCAATGAAATCGGGATGATCTTTCAGGAGCCGATGACCGCGCTCAACCCGGTGTTCACCGTCGGCAAACAAATGACCGAAGGGTTGCGCCTGCACAAAGCCATGAGCAAGCGCGAGGCGGAGGCGCGCGCGCTCGAACTGATGCGACAGGTCCGTATCCCGGAGCCTGAGCGCCGGCTCAAACAATTCCCTCATGAGCTGTCAGGCGGCATGCGTCAGCGTGTGGTGATCGCAATGGCACTGGCCTGCGAACCGCGCCTGCTGATTGCGGATGAACCGACAACCGCGCTTGATGTGACCATTCAGGCCGAAATTCTTGCGTTGATGGACCGTCTCAAACGGGAAACCGGCACGGCGGTCATGTTCATTACTCACGACATGGCGGTGGTCGCCCAGATGGCCGACCGCGTGGTTGTTATGTTCCGCGGCAACAAGGTCGAAGAAGGCACGGTTGAAGAGATATTCGAAAACCCCCAGCATCCCTATACGAAAGCGCTTTTGGCGGCGGTGCCCAAGCTGGGTGAGATGGAGGGCAAGAGCTTTCCCGAACCGATGAAGCTGATGGGCAGCGAAGACAAGGAAATCGTGCCGATTGAGGGAACCGAAGAAGTCCTTCTGACGGTCAAGAACCTGACGACGCGGTTCCCGGTCAAAGGCGGGTTCTTCCGACGCACGGTGGCGAATGTCCATGCGGTTGAGGATCTGTCCTTTACCATCAACAAGGGCCAGACGTTGAGCCTTGTGGGGGAATCCGGCTGCGGAAAATCCACCGCCGGGCGGTCGATCCTGCGGCTGGTGGAGCCGATGGCGGGGACCATTGATCTGGCCGGCAAGGACATCATGTCATTGAACCAGCGCGCGCTGCGCACCGCGCGGCTGGACATGCAGATGATCTTTCAAGACCCCTTTGCCTCGCTCAATCCACAGATGCAGCTGGCAGATCAGGTGGCCGAACCGATCCACAACTTCGGCACGCTCAAGGGCAAAGCCGTACAGGACCGGGTCGAGATGTTGTTTGACCGTGTGGAACTCCCGCGCAGTTTCATGCGCCGCTTTCCGCATGAGCTGTCAGGCGGGCAACGCCAGCGCGTCGCGATTGCCCGCGCGCTTGCGCTGAACCCCAAGCTGATCATTGCCGATGAAGCGGTCAGCGCGCTCGATGTGTCGGTGCAGGCGCAGGTGCTGAACCTGATGATGGAATTGCAAGAAGAGATGAAACTCAGTTTCCTGTTTATCTCTCACGATATGGCCGTGGTAGAGCGGGTCAGCCATTACGTCGGCGTGATGTATTTGGGCCGGATTGTGGAGATCGGGACACGCCAGCAGGTGTTCGAGAACCCGTTGCACGCCTACACCCAAGCCCTGATGAAGGCCGTACCAATCGCCGATCCACGTAAGCGCAAAGACGAAAAAGACCTCAATTTCAAGCCGATACCATCACCGATCCATCCCGCCAGCTATGAGGCAAAGCCATCTGAATATGTCGAAGTGCATCCGGGCCATCACCTGTTGATCACTGACAGCGGATATTGAGTGGCTGGCATGCAACTCACTCAGATCACGCCGTTTGTTCCTTGCACCTCTTTGCAGGCACAGATGGCATTTTACTGTGATGTGCTGGGGTTCGAAGTTGGGTTTCAGGCTGAAAACTATGCCTTTTTGTTTCGCGATGCGGTCGCTGTTCGGCTGGTGGAGGTGCTTGACTATGTTGATCTTTCGCACCCCGAGCGCGAAGGCTCCTTCTACATTGATGTCGTGGGGCTGGATGACCTTTATGCGGCTTTGAAACCGGCGCTGGATGCACTGCCTGCTGGGCGGGTGCAACCACCCCTTGATCAACCCTACGGTCAGCGAGAGTTCCATGTGGCAGACGAAGACTGCACAACAGTTTATTTTGGTGAGGCGGTGAAACGACCATGAAAGAGCGGCTTTCCCCTTTTGAGATCATGGAAAAGCTAATCAGCTTTCCCACGGTGTCGCGTGATACCAATATTCCGCTGATCGACTGGGTGGCTGACTATCTGGACGGCCACGGGATCGAGAGCCACCGCTACGTCGATCCAGATCAGCCCAAACATGCGCTTTTCGCCCATGTCGGTCCCTGGGAAGAAGGCGCTGTTGTGCTGTCGGGTCATACGGACGTGGTGCCGGTGGACGGCCAGCCCTGGGACAGTGATCCTTTCAGCGTGGTTGAACGCGATGGTCGCTACTACGGGCGCGGCACCTGCGACATGAAAGGCTTTGATGCGCTGGCACTCTGGGCCTTGGTGGAGGGGAAGTATGGCGATCTGAAACGGCCCTTGCAGGTGGCGCTGAGCTTTGACGAAGAGATCGGATGCACCGGGGCCCCGCCGATGATCAAGGCGATGCAACCGGTGCTGCCCAAAGGGTCCGCGGCGATCATCGGGGAGCCGTCGACCATGCAGGCGGTGACGGGCCACAAGGGTGGCACTGGGTTCGACACCCATGTGATTGGCTTTGAAGTGCATTCCTCGCTCCTGCACACAGGGGTGAATGCGATCATGGCCGGGGCCAAACTCATTGAGTGGGCCAATGAGATGAACACCCAGAATATGGAAGCCACGCCAACGGATCTCGCTGCGATGTTTGATCCGCCCTTTACCACGCTGCATGTGGGCATGATTGAAGGCGGCACAGCGCACAACATCACCGCCAAGGATTGCAAGTTCGCAATGGATTTCCGTGTTGTGCCGGGCGAGGACAAGGACAAATGGGCGGTGGCCTACCTCAATAAGGTGCGCGAGGTGGAGGCGCAGATGCAATCGGTGGTGCCCGAGACCCGGGTTGAGATCAGCCCGCGCTTTGATGTACCGGGATTGCAGCCAGAGGAAGACGGACCGGCAGAAACGCTGGTGCGGCAGATCACCGGCGACAACGCGAGCCACAAGGTAAGCTACGGCACCGAAGCCGGGCAGTTTCAGGATGCCGGGTATTCAGCGGTCATTTGCGGGCCAGGTGACATTGCGCAGGCGCATCAGCCCAATGAGTTTATCGAGGTGGCCCAGTTTGACGCTGGTCATGACTTTATGCGCAAATTGTTGGCGCGGTTGGCTGCATGAGTGGTGCACCGCGTATTGACATGTCGCAGTGCAACGAGAGCTTTTTGTGTTAAGCCACGGTTGCATATGAGTATTTTTGGCAAAAAGGAGCACAGGCTCACGCTCCTTTTTGCCCAAATACTCAATCGCAACCGATGCAACGGGTGCGGCGTTTGTTATGTACCTCCGGGCAGGCAAAGCAGGGTAAGATGATGGCATTCCCAATATCCGAGGCGACACCGGTTTCTTATGCAGGTGCTGTGCCAAAACAAGCAGAAACCGTGGTGATTGGCGGCGGTGTGATTGGTGTGTGCACGGCGCTTTATCTGGCGCAGGGCGGTCATGACGTGGTGTTGCTGGAAAAGGGGCGCATCGCGGGGGAGCAATCGTCGCGCAATTGGGGGTGGATCCGGCAGCAGGGGCGTGATCCTGATGAGTTGCCGATTATGGTGGAAGCGATTGGCCGCTGGAAAGATCTTGCGCGGCTGACCAACGTGGATTTTGGGTTGCGGCAGGGCGGCGTGACGTATTTTGCGCGCGCGGCCAAAGAGCTGGAAGGCTACGCCCGCTGGGCGGCCCTTGCGCAAGCGCAGGGGGTGGACACGCAAATCCTGACCGCGCCCCAGACTGCCGAGATGTTTCCCGGCATGGCGCGCCGGATGGCAGGCGCGATGGTCACGCCCTCGGACATGCGCGCAGAGCCTTGGCTCGCGGTGCCCGCGCTGGCAGGCATTGCCACACGCGTCGGGGCGCGGCTGATCGAAGGATGTGCCGTGCGGATGCTGGACGTGCAGGCGGGCCGCGTGGTGGGCGTGTTTACCGAACGCGGGCGGATTGCGACCTCAAACGTGGTTCTGGCGGGCGGTGCGTGGTCGTCCTTGTTTTTACGCAACCATGGCGTGGGACTGCCGCAGCTTTCGGTGCGTGAAAGCGTGGTTGCGACGCACCCATTGCCAAAGGTTTACGGCGGTGCGGCTGCGGACAAGGGTGTTGCGTTTCGGCGGCGGATGGATGGCGGCTATACGCTGTCCCCTGCCGGTGTGGCGGAGCTCTTTGTCGGGCCAGATGCCTTTCGCGCGTTCTCCAAGTATTTGCCACAACTCAAGACCGCGCCATTCTCGCAAAGCTATCTGCCCGCAGCCCCCAAGGGCTTTCCCGACGCATGGGGCACGCAGCGCCGTTGGGACGCGCAGAGCATCACGCCGTTTGAACAGATGCGTGTGCTGAACCCAACCCCGAACGCCCGGCATTTGCGCAAACTGCTGCGGGGGTTCTGTGATCTTTTTCCCAACCTGCCAAAAGCGCAGATCAAGACCGCATGGGGGGGGATGATTGATACCATGCCCGATGTTGTCCCTGTGGTGGATCGATGTGCGGCCCTTCCGGGGCTGGTGATAGGCACAGGCATGTCGGGTCATGGTTTTGGCATCGGGCCGGGCATGGGGCGCGTTCTGGCGGCACTGGTCACGGGCGACGCGGTGGGGCATGATCTGTCTCGGTTCCGGGCGACCCGTTTCGAGGACGGCAGCGCCATCCGTCTGGGACCATCTGTTTAACAAGTATTTGAGGGGGAGCCTCACCATGCCGATCAAGAATCGTTTTGCCGAGACACATGCCGACATCACCGCTTGGCGACGGCATTTGCATCAATACCCAGAGCTTCAGTTTGACGTGCATGAGACGGCGGCCTTTGTCGAAGAGAAGCTGCGTTCTTTCGGGATCACCAACATCACGACGGGGATCGGACAAACCGGTGTGGTGGCCGTGATTGAAGGGCGCAAGAACACGTCCGGACGCGCGGTCGGGTTGCGCGCGGATATGGATGCGTTGCCGATCATGGAGGCGACGGGATTGCCGCATGCCTCAAAAACTCCGGGCAAGATGCATGCCTGCGGCCACGACGGACACACAGCGATGTTGCTTGGGGCGGCGCAGTATTTGCAGGAGACGCGGAATTTCGACGGGCAGTGCGTGCTGATCTTTCAACCTGCCGAAGAGGGTGGCGGCGGCGGCAATGAGATGGTCAAAGACGGTCTGATGGAACGCTGGGGTGTCGATGAGGTCTATGGCATGCACAACATGCCCTACTATCCGGTGGGGCAGTTTGCGATCCGCAAAGGCGCGCTTTTGGCAGCCGCAGATCAGTTTGAGATCGTGATCGACGGGCAGGGCGGTCATGCCGCGGCTCCGCACGAGGCTGTTGATACCAATCTGGCAGCGGCACATGTTGTCGTGGCTTTGCAAAGCATCGCCGCGCGCAACGTCGATCCTGTCAAACAGGTTGTTGTCTCCGTCTGCACCATGCGCTCGGATACGGAAAGCCACAACATTTTGCCGCAGACGGTCAAGCTCATTGGGACGGTGCGCACCCTGGATGAGGATGTGCGCGATCTGGCTGAAGCGCGCCTCAAGGATATCGTCACGCATACGGCGGCGGCCTATCAGTGCCGGGCCGAGATCGAGTATGAGCGCGGCTACCCGGTGACAGTGAACCACGATGCCGAAACCGACTATGCCGTGGATGTTGCCGAGAAGATTATGCCCGGCGTTTGGCGCGACACCCCACCGATCATGGCGGGGGAGGATTTCTCGTATATGCTCAACTTACGGCCCGGTGCCTATATGATGATCGGGAATGGCGAGGAGGGGGCGACGGTCCACCACCCCATGTATGATTTCAATGATGACGCGATCCCTGCGGGGTGTTCGTGGTTTGCCGAGATGGTGGAGACGCGGCTGCGCATGTCTGAGCAATAGTCGCGCAGGGCAAAGTTCTGTTTTATGTCTTCGGTGATTGCCTGCACCGGCATCCTCCGCCTATGGTTCGGGGGATTTCAGCGGTATTTTAGGACAGGATTTTATGGAAAACGAATTTGAGATCTTCGTGTTGTCGTACGACAGCACCCTGACGACCAGCGCGCTCAGCGGAGAGAAATTCAGCGTTTCGGGGCAAGACGCCGTGAGCAGCGCGCTCGCCGGTTCGGGGGCGGCCCCTGTGGCCATCGCGCAGTCTGAGTTCTATGCGGCGCTGCAAACCGGTGTCGTCGATGCCGCCGCCAGCACGGATGCCGGATTTTTGGTGGAGCTTGCGCTGTTTGACAGCGGCCTTTCGCTCTATCGGTTCGGCGCGACGCAAAGCGGGATCACGGACCGCGCGCTGATCTCGTCGAACGCAACTTTCAGCACGGATGCCGATGAGGCGGTTGTGGGCACAGCGGGCCGTGATGAGGTCTATCTTCTGGATGGGAACGACAGTTTCGAAAGCAGGGGTGGCGCGGATCTGATCAACGGTGGCGCAGGCACCGACACGGCGATTTTCGCCGGTGATGCGGCGCGCCACACCGTCACGTTGAGCCAGGAGGGCGTGCAGGTCGAGAACCGCGCGACCCCGGACGGGATCAGCACGCTGCGCGGGATCGAAGTTCTGCAATTTGCGGGCAGCGAATTTGACCTTGGCACCTTTGGCGGGCTGGCCGGATTGAGCGGGCCGGAGCTTACACAGTTTATCGAGCTCTACATCGCCTATTTCAACCGGGCACCGGATGCTGTCGGGCTGTCGTTCTGGGGCACGGCATTCGCCAATGGCACCACGCTGGAACAGTCGGCCGCGTTGTTCATCGATCAGGACGAGACCCGCGCGGTTTACCCCGAAAGCCTGAGCAACACGGATTTTGTGACAGCCGTCTACACCAATGTGCTGGGCCGGGTGGCCGATCAGGTGGGGTTCGACTTTTGGGTTGGTGTGCTGAATGGCGGCTCAGTCAGCCGGGACCAGTTTATCCTTGAGATCCTGCGCGGGGCCAAGGCCGATCCGCCCCCCGGTGCCGATCAGGCGTTCATCATGCAACAAGCCATCGACCAGAAGTTTTTGGGCGACAAGACCGATCTGGGCACCTATTTCGCCGTCACGCTTGGCATGTCGGATGTCTCGCAGGCCGCCGCGGCGATGACGCTTTTTGATGGCTCCGCCGCCAGCCTGAACACCGCCGTTGCCGCGATCAACGGCTTTTATGCCGATGCGGTGGATGCCGGTAGCGGTGCATTTCTGCTGCCGTTGGTGGGCGTGCTGGACAATCCCTTTGCTGTGCCGTCTATCACCGATCTGCCCGACAACGCCCAGACCCCAATGCAGGTGGATCTGTCGGTCGATGGCACCTGGTCCACCACAGACAGTGCGCTTGCGACCCTTGCGAGCATTGAGGTGGCGGGGGATGCAGACTGGATCGGTTTTGTCGCCAACTCGGGCAGCAACTACCGCATAACGCTGCAAAGCACCGAGGCAGGATCTGACCTTGATTTCGATGTAAGACTTCTCAACACAGACGGTTTCGCGGTCGCGCAGGGTGTTCAGAGCGGAAGCGAAGATTTCAATTTCTTCCCGTCCGAACAGGGGCAGTCGCAGTTTTATTTTGAGGTGACCGCCTTTGCCGACAGGGCCGTGGTGGTGGGGGACTACGTCCTGACCGTGACGGAAATCGCCTGAACGCAGGCTGCTGCGCGGCAAGAGGTCAACAATTACGGCCCAGCCCTTGCACCGGGTTGGGCCTTGCGCCATTTGAAGGTAAGCTGCGCTCTGCATCAACCCCGAAGGATATCCAATGCCCGTCAAGAACCGATTTGCCGAACTTCACGATGATATCACCGCCTGGCGTCGGGATTTGCATGAACATCCTGAGATCCTGTTTGAAACCCACCGCACTTCTGCCACCGTGGCGGAGAAATTGCGCGCCTTTGGCTGTGACGAGGTGGTTGAGGGGATCGGGCGCACAGGCGTGGTCGGCGTGATCAAAGGCAAGCAGGATACCTCCGGCAAGGTTGTGGGCCTGCGCGCTGATATGGACGCGCTCCCCATCCATGAGCAGACGGGGGTGGAGTATGCCTCCAAGACGCCAAACGCGATGCATGCCTGCGGCCATGACGGCCACACCGCAATGCTGCTGGGGGCGGCACAATATCTGGCCGAGACGCGGAACTTTGACGGCACTGCCGTGGTGATCTTTCAGCCTGCCGAAGAAGGCGGCGGCGGCGGCAAGGAGATGTGCGACGATGGCATGATGGCGCGGTGGGGCATTCAGGAAGTCTACGGCATGCACAATTGGCCTGGCATGCCCACCGGATCATTTGGCATTCGCACAGGCCCGTTTTTCGCGGCAACTGACCTGCTGGACATTGAGATCGAGGGGCTGGGCGGTCACGCAGCCAAGCCTCAGGAAACGATTGATACCACCGTTGTTGCCTCCCACATCGTGACGGCGCTGCAGACCATCGCCAGCCGCAATGCGGACCCGATTGGAAACATCGTGGTGTCGATCACCTCATTTGAGACGTCGTCCAAAGCGTTCAACGTGATCCCGCAGAAGGTGCAGTTGCTGGGGACGGTGCGCACCCTGTCAAATGATCTGCGGGATCTGGCGGAAAAACGGGTGACAGAGATTTGTGAGGGCATCGCCAAGACTTTCGGGGCGCAGGCGAGGGTGAATTACACGCGCAACTACCCGGTGATGGTCAACCACCCCGAGCAGACGGAGTTTGCGGCAGAAGTGGCGCGTGGCATTTCCGGACAATGTGATGAGGCCCCGCTGGTCATGGGAGGCGAGGATTTCGCCTTTATGCTGGAAGAGCGTCGGGGGGGGAACGAGCGCGGAGGTCGGTGGACGGCGGGTGAGAAAAAAAAAAACCCGCTATACAACTTCAATGATGACGCCATCCCTGCGGGATGCAGCTGGTGGGCGGGGATTGTCGAACAACGCATGCCAGCGGCCTGACGGCTTGAGCGGGCAAGGGGGGACGGGACGTCCCCCTGACGAAAGAGGGGCCGCGCTTTCTTGGAAAGGTGCGCTCTGCCTTCGCTCTGCCGCGCGAGGGTCTGGTCCCTAAGCCAGCAAGCGACGGTAAAGCGCCACGAGCTCTGCCGCTTCGCGTTCAATAGAGAAATGCTCCGCCACATGGGGGCGGGCATTGTTGGACCAGCCCTCCAAGGGACCCGAGGGCGCGCAGGCCGCAAGAATGGCCTCGGACAGCCCTTTGATGTCGCCGGGATCGGCAAGCACCCCGGTGCCCTCCACAACGATCTGTTCAAAGGCCCCTACACGTGTGGCGATCACTGGCACGCCGCAGCCCATAGCCTCGATAGGCGTCAGGCCGAACCCCTCCCAACGCTGCGGGGCCACATAAAGGTCGAGCACGCGGTACCAATCGGCCATATCCTCAACCGGGATCTCCGGCAGGAAATGAAACCTTTCGCCAAGCCCGGCCGCCTGCACGCGCGCCTTCAAATCGGCGAGATAGGCCGTATCTTCCTTGCCCACAGCACGGCCCATGATCAGGGCATGGGTGTCGGGCGTCGCTGCGATCACTGGCAGCATCGCATCGACAAAGGCGTCTGTGCCTTTCTGGTGTCGTATCCGGCCAAAACAACCAACCAGAGTGGCATCCGGCAGACCCAGCCGGGCGCGAAGGGCCGGGCGATCAGGGGCAGGGGCGTATTCTTCCAGATCAATGCCGTGCATGATCACCTGTGCGGGGCTCTCAAGGTAGGCGGCAGTCCGCTCTGATGTCGCGACCACGGCATCCATCCGACGAATGAGCCAGCGGGTCAGCCCGGTCTGTTTGCGTTGCGAAGCCGAGGTGAAGACCAGCTGGAGCCGCTTGCCCAGCAGGTATTTCAGGGCCAGCCCGCCGATCATTTCCACATTGCGCCGGGCGTGCCAGACGCGGGGGCCGCCGCCGGGGCCAGAACGCGACAGGGTGAGCAGAGAGGACAGCGGGATTTGCGGCACATGCGGCGGGATCACGGGCCCGGTGGCGGCAATGTTTAGGGCGCGCGCCTGTATCGGCACCAACCGCACGACGGTTGCTGTCACGCCCGACAGACGCCGTTTGAAATTGGGGGCAATGACCTGAACCTGCGCTCTATCCCCACTGCTCATGCGCGCAGCTCCAGTGCTTTGATCAGGCGCTCTGCGATCGTGTCGAGCTGATCTGTCTGTGCTTGGGCAAAGGAAACCGCCGCAGCGCAGGCCTTGGCGCGGGCGGGCGCATCGCGCAACAAGGCATCAACGCGGGCCGCCAGATCCTCTGCGTCAGAAACGAACCGCGCCGCACCTGCGGTCTCCATCTGGGCATAGGTTTCTGCGAAATTCGCGACATGGGTGCCGGACAAAACGGTGGCCCCGGCCTGAGCGACCTCAAAAGGGTTATGCCCGCCGATGGGCCGTAAGGATCCACCCAGAAACACGATCTCACTAAGCGCATACCACGTCCCAAGCTCCCCCATTGTATCGGCAAGAAACACTTGCGCGCCCGGCAAATCGCCCCGTGTCCGCCGGGTGAATGTCAGGCCAGCTGCGGCGATGGTGTTCATCACCTCGGTCCCACGTTCAGGATGACGGGGCACAAGGATGAGGTGCAGATCAGGGTGGGATTTGAGCAGGGTTTTGTGCGCTGCCAACACCGTTTCTTCCTCCCCCTCATGGGTCGATGAAGCGATCCAGACGGGGCGATGCCCGAGGGCGGCGCGGGCCTCAAAGAGCAGGTCCTCGTCCTGTGGCAAGGCCCCGGACATGGATTTGAGGTTGATGCCACGTGCCACACGGTCAGCCGGGGCGTGCATCTCAACCATCGCCTGTGCCATGGCATCGTTTTGGGTGAGGATCAGGCGAAACACGCGCAGCAGATGACGCGCCAGCGCGGGGCGTTTTCGCCAACCGGCCTGCGAGCGTTCGGACAGGCGGGCATTGACCAAGGCCATCTTGGCCCCGCCTTCAAAGGTGCGGCGCAACATCTGTGGCCAAAGCTCGCTTTCCACAAAGACTGCCGCATCGGGGCGCCAGTGTTTGAGGAACCGTTTGAGGGGGCCGGGCGCGTCAAGCGGCGCGAATTGATGCACAGTGCGCGGTGGCAGACGGCTGGCCAGCAGCGCAGCGGAGGTCGCAGTGCCGGAGGTGATCAGGAACCGTGCATCAGGCAGGGCCACCCCCATCCGGGTGATCAAAGCCAACACGGACAGGCTCTCCCCGACGGAGGCCCCGTGAAACCAGATCAGCGGGACACCCTGTTTGCGCGGTTCGGTGGCGTGCCCCAACTTTTCATGCGCGCGCAAGGTGGTAACCTCGGCACGGCGCAGCTTGCGCACTTCGGAGCGGGCAAAAAAGGGGACAAGGCCCATGCTGGCCGCGACCCAAGCATGATAGAGGAAGGGCGCGGACACGACCTGTGCTTAACCGCCGGTGTGGCTCATGTGGCGGGGCATCTGCCCGTCCAGACGCTGGCGGGAATAGTCAAAATCATGCCCCTTGGGTTTGATGCCGATGGCGGCGCGAATGGCCTCTTCCAATGGTCCATTGTCATCGGGACTGGCCCGCAGAGGTGCGCGCAGATCGGCCATGTCCTCTTGACCCAGACACAGATAGAGTTCTCCGGTGCAGGTCAGGCGCACGCGGTTGCAGCTTTCGCAGAAATTGTGGGAAAGCGGTGTGATGAACCCGATTTTCTGGCCGGTTTCCTCAAGCCGCACGTAGCGCGCAGGTCCGCCCGTCCGTTCTGCCAGATCGGTGACGGTGTAGTGATCGGCATAACGCGCGCGCACGTCTTTCAAAGACCAGTATTGGCCTAACCGGTCCTCATTGCCCAGATCCCCCATTGGCATGACTTCGATCCAGGTCAGGTCCATCTCACGCTCGGCGCACCATTGGGTGATGGTGGGCAATTCGTCTTCGTTGAAGCCTTTGAGCGCCACAGCGTTGATCTTGACCTTGAGGCCGGCGTTCAGCGCCGCATCCACGCCCCGCAACACCTGCGGCAAGCGGCCCCAGCGGGTGATATCCGCAAATTTCTGCTCATCAATGGTGTCGAGAGAGATGTTCACCCGGCGCACGCCTGCGGCATAAAGCTGATCTGCGAAGCGCTCCAGCTGGCTGCCGTTGGTGGTCAGGGTGAGTTCCTTGAGCGCGCCACTTTCGAGATGCCGGGTCATGCCGTTGAAGAATGTCATGATGTCGCGTCGCACCAGCGGCTCTCCGCCTGTAATGCGCAGCTTTTCGACACCCATGCTGACAAAACTGGAACACATGCGGTCCAGTTCCTCCAACGTCAAAAGCTCCTTTTTGGGCAGGAACGTCATGTTCTCTGACATGCAATAGACGCAGCGAAAATCGCAACGATCGGTAACGGAGACCCGCAGATAGGTGATCGCGCGTGCGAAGGGATCAATAAGAGGTGCTGTCATAAGGGTATAGGTAATGGTCCGCCGCAGGACGGGCAAGGTGCATTTGACCGATTGAAGCCCGACACACAGGGGCGTAGGCTGCGTGTCATGAAAAAGACGATGATTTCGACTTTGGTGGTGGTGAGCCTTGGCGGCTGTGCGGCGGTGCAGGGGATGGCCGAACGCTTTGACGCGCGGGGAGAGCAGGCACAAGCGGATACCGCTCCGGCTGATCCTTTTGTGCAAACGCCAGAAGCCGTGACGGAGACAGCACTGGCACCCGCTACCGCAGCCCCGCCACCGCCTCCTGCTGCGCGCACCGCTGAGGCGCTGGATACCACCACACCCGAACAACGCGCCGCCGCAACAGCGCCGCCCGCAGCCCCTAACCCTGTGTTGGGCAAGACGGTGGTGTCGCTGGGCAGTCCAACCGAACCGGGGCTGTGGCTGAAAACGCCCTTGGTCAAAGGCGAAGCGCAGGGGCGCGTGACCAATCCGGCAAATGGTAAATCATCGCTCGTGACGCTGATCCCGCTGGACGGCCCGGAAACCGCAGGCAGCCGGATGTCACTGGCTGCCCTGCGCTTGATCGAGGCATCTTTGACGGATTTGACAGAGGTTGAGGTGGCGCTGGAGGGGTGAGGCCGGGCGCTGCGGGACCCACCGCCCCGGAAGTTCGGAGCCGCCCTTACGCGATCTCTGCATGGCAGAAGTCCAGCCCCTTCCCAAGTAAAATAGCGGTATCCCGCAAAGGGCGGGTCCCTCCGCGATTTGACTTGGCAAGCGCCTGGCCTTCCACCCTGCCGGTCTCACGCAAGGGCGGCTCCGAACCGGAAGGCGGATCAGCGGGACAGGTGGCGGAGGGCTTCTTTGACGGCGAAGGGTTTCATGGCGGGACCGTGCGCCTCAATGAAAGCGGTTGTGCGCGTCGGGTCGTGTTTGGAAAGATCCCGCAACCACCAGCCGATGGCCTTTTGAATGAACCATTGATGATCCGGGACAAGGGCTGCTGCCCAGCCCAAAATGCGGTCGCGGGCGTCAAGTTCTGCGGGTTTGGGGTTGTTTTGTTTGGTCCACGGCAAGGTGATCACCAGAGCGGCCCTGCGGGTCCACATGTGTTCGGAGGTGATCCACTGCGCCACCGTATCGAGCCGCGATGGATCAGCCACCAGCCGCTTTTGCCCTGCCATGCAGGCGTGATCTGCAATGGCCCAACTGTCGAAATCGGATGGCCAGGAGGCGATCAGATCCCATGCGGCGGTGTCGTCGGGCCGGATACGGGCCTGCGTGAGCAATTTCGCCGCTGCCAGCCGCGCTTCAAATATGTCGGTCTGCCAGAGCGCGTCTGAAAGCGCCACGCGCGTCGGCGTATCGATCTCTTTGCGCCACTCCTTTGTCAGGGCATCAATCTGAGGGTTGGCAAGGCCCAGATAGGTGCGGTCCGCCTTGTGATACTTGCGCATGCTCTGCGCGCGCTCAGGATCGGCGCGGGCCTGCAATTGCGCAAGGTACGGTTCATGCATCGGGCGTCTCATCGAAAATGTGGGTGGGCAGGCCGTCGATGGACGCGCGGTTTTTCTCCCATGAGGTGCGGATGCCCTCGGCCCCTTTGCCCTCGGTGTAGTCTTTCAGCACATCGCGCGAGCCTTTGTGCTCATAAAACGGGATGCCCCAGCTACAGGAGGTCTGAACCAGATCGACGGTCATGTCGAAGACTTGCCGCGCGCCGTGGGTTGGCGGAAACTGGTCATTGAGCGGGGCGAAATCCGCGTCACGCGGATGCAGGGTGCGCGCGTTGCCGTAGATGCGCAGCACGAGGGGCCGTTTTTCAAATCCGCACCACATCAGCGTCATACGGTTAATGCGTGCCAGATGGGCGGCGGTTTCATTGCCCGAGCCGGTCCAGTTCTGCCAGATGATCCGGTTTGGCCCCAGCACCTTGAGCGTGTCCATTCCCTTGGTCGAGACGTTCACCCGCCCCTCATCCGCCGCCGTGCCGCAAAAGAACAGATGTTGAGCGGCGATGAAGTTGCGGTGATCCTCGGTGATCTCGTCAAACTGCTTGGCCATGGGCTGCCTTCCTGCGGCGCTATTCCACCGTCACTGATTTCGCCAGATTGCGGGGCTGGTCGACATCCGTGCCTTTGGCAACGGCTGTGTGATAGGCCAGAAGCTGGGCCGGGATGGCGTAGAGGATGGGCCCGAGCGCCTCGGCAATTTTGGGCATCTCAATGGTGGCCCAGACGCCGTGGCTGGCTTCTGACAAGCCTTCGGCATCGGAAACTAGGATCACCTTGCCCTTGCGCGCCATCACTTCCTGCATGTTGCTGACGGTCTTGTCAAAAAGCACGTCACGGGGGGCAAACACCACGACGGGGACGTCTTCATCCACCAGCGCTATGGGGCCGTGCTTGAGTTCACCTGATGCATAAGCTTCGGCGTGTATATAGCTGATTTCTTTTAGTTTCAGCGCACCCTCAAGAGCAAGGGGAAACATCTGACCACGCCCCAGAAAGAGCACATCGCGGGCTGTGGACAACTTCTGGGCGGCGTCGCGCATCGCTGTGTTTTGCTCCAGCGCGGTGTTGATGATCGAGGGCAATCCGCGCAACGCACTGATGTGATCTGCGACCTGCGCTGCACTCAGCACCCCTCGATCCTGCGCGGCTTTGAGCACTAGCAGGAACAGCACGGTCAGCTGGCAGGTGAACGCCTTGGTGGAGGCCACACCGACCTCAACGCCGGCATAGATAAGCAGCGCCAAATCGCTTTCTCGCGCGATAGAGCTCTCGGGGACATTGATCACGCTGAGGATGCGCTGCGCCTTGCCTTCGCAATAGCGCAGGGCGGCGAGCGTATCGGCGGTCTCGCCCGACTGGCTGACAAACAGCGCAAGGGTGCGATCAGGGATCGGTGGCTCACGGTAGCGAAATTCGGAGGCGACATCCACTTCAACAGGCAGGCGGGCGATCTGCTCAAACCAGTATTTCGCCGTGAGGCAGGCATAAGACGCGGTGCCACAGGCGACCATTGTGATCCGGTCCAGCGTGCTGAAATCGACGCCAGCATCGGGCAGGATAATCTCACCCGCATCACTGATGTAGTGCGCCAGCGCCTGACCGATCACGCCGGGTTGTTCCGCGATTTCCTTGGCCATGAAGTGTTTATGCCCGCCCTTGTCGATGCGGGTGGCGTCGATCTGGATTTGCTTGATCGCGCGGTTGGCGAGCGCGCCATTGGCATCCGTGACCTCCACGCTGTTGCGGGTGATCACGGCGACATCGCCTTCCTCCAGATAGGATATGCGATCGGTGAGCGGGGAGAGCGCGATTGCATCGCTGCCGACGAACATTTCACCCGTGCCATAGCCGATGGCCAGCGGTGAACCTTTGCGCGCGGCGATCATCAGGTCCTCGTGACCGTCAAACAGGAATGCTAGCGCAAAGGCCCCGTTCAACCGCGCAAGCGTTTGCTTGGCCGCGTCAACCGGGCTCGCCCCTTGCGTCATGTAATGTTGCGTCATCAACGCGATGGTTTCGGTGTCCGTCTCAGTCACGAATTTCATGCCGGCTTCGGCCAGCTCTTCGCGCAGATCGCGGAAATTCTCGATGATGCCGTTGTGAACAACAGCGACAGGTCCGGCCTGATGCGGATGCGCGTTTGTGACGGTCGGCGCACCATGCGTGGCCCAGCGGGTGTGGCCGATGCCGGATTTACCTGCCAGCGGTTCGTGCACAAGCAGATCGCTCAGATTGACCAGCTTGCCCACGGCCCGGCGGCGCGCCAGGGCACCGTCGTTCACGGTGGCGATACCCGCACTGTCATACCCGCGATACTCAAGCCGTTTGAGCGCCTCAACAAGGATTGGTGCGGCTTCGTGATCGCCCAGCACCCCTACAATTCCACACATATTCAGCTGCCTCGCTGCATTTTGGCCTTTTTGGCCTTTAACATATCGAACAATTTGCGCGCCATGCCCGGTTTCTCAACCTGCGGCGCACGTGCCAGCGCCAGCGCATCCGGCTCCACGTCTGATGTGATGACAGACCCGCTCCCGGTGAGCGCGCCATCCCCGATAGTGACGGGGGCCACAAGCATGGTGTTGGACCCAATGAAGGCACCCGCGCCAACGGTTGTGTGATGTTTCATCACGCCGTCATAGTTGCAGGTGATCACGCCCGCACCAATGTTTGCGGCAGCACCAATGGTTGCGTCGCCCACATAGCTGAGGTGGTTGATCTTGGCCCCTTCGGAGATCTGTGCATTCTTGATCTCAACAAAGTTTCCGACGCGCACATGCTCGGCCAGTTCGGCACCGGGGCGCAGCCGGGCATAGGGTCCAACGGTGGCACCGCGCGACACATGGCACCCTTCGAGGTGGGAAAAGGCACGGATGGTGGTCCCGCTTTCGACGGTGACACCCGGACCAAAAACAACATTTGGTTCCACCAGCGTGTCACGACCTATGACGGTGTCGCGGGCAAGGAATACGGTGTCAGGTGCCGTTAGCGTCACGCCGTCTTCAAGCAACGCAGCGCGGGCACGGGTTTGAAAATCAGCCTCGGCCCTGGCCAGTTCCGCGCGGGAGTTGATGCCGACAGTTTCCCATTCGGCACAGGTGACAGCCGTGGCTGAAAGAACGCGTGCGCGCGCAAGTCCGATGATGTCGGTGAGGTAGTATTCCTCTGACGCGTTGTTGTTGCCGACCGCATCGATCAGCTCAAACAAAAGGTCCGCCTTGCAGGCCAGGACGCCCGAGTTACACAGGGTGATCTTGCGTTCAGCATCTGAGGCGTCTTTGAATTCGACAATACGGTCAAGGGTTTGGCCGTCCATCACCAGCCGCCCATAGCGCCCGGGGTCTGCAGCTTCAAAACCCAGTACGACCACATCCGTCTGGTCGAGTGCGGCGGCCATACGTTCCAGAGTTTCAGGTTGAATGAACGGCGTGTCGCCATACAGCACTAGCGCCATGCCATCGAAACCTGCAAGGGCCGGGCGGGCCTGAGCCACAGCATGGGCCGTGCCCAGTTGCTCTGTCTGTTCGACCACCTTGATCGTGGCGTCATGGGCATAGGCTGCTGCACGAACCTGATCTGCGCCGTGGCCCGCGACAACGACAGTGCGGTCAGGCTCCAACGTGGCCCCCGCCTCAAGCGCGTGGATCAGCATGGGGTCCCCGGCGAGGGAGTGCAGGACCTTGGGCAGGTCCGAATTCATCCGTGTGCCTTTGCCTGCGGCAAGGATGATCAGGGCGGTCTTCATGGGCTACTCGTCTTTGTCTTCTTTGGGCTCTCTTTACGCGCTTGTCACAAAGGCGCAAGTCTGACACGGATCAAACAAGGTTGCGGGTTGCAACATCTTAGGGCGGGGTTTCGCCCAAAGAGTGGGCTGAATGCAGGAAAGAGGATGCAGCGTGAAGACAGTTGTTTTTGATCTTGATGGGACCTTGGCGGACACCAGTGGTGATTTGATCGCAGCGGCAAACGCCTGTTTTCGCGGTCTGGGCGAGGGGGATCTGCTGGACCCGGCGCGTGATGCGGCCACGGCCCTGCGGGGCGGGCGCGCCATGCTGCGGCTGGGGATGGAACGGCTGGGCAGGCCAGAGGACGAGGCGACGATAGACGCTTGTTATCCCAAGCTTTTAGCCGCTTATGCCGAAGATATTGACCGCCACAGCGTGCTCTATCCCGGTGCGATGGAGGCGGTCGGAACGCTCAAATCTGCCGGATACGGCGTGGCGATTTGCACCAACAAACCAGAAGGGCTGGCGGACACGTTGCTGACCCGGATGGGGGTGCGCGATGCCTTTGATGCGATGCTGGGCGCGGATACGCTGGCGGTGCGCAAGCCTGATCCTGAACACCTGTTTGAGACCGCGCGTCGGGCCGGAGGGCATCCAGAGAAATGTGTGTTGATCGGCGACAGCGACACCGACCGCAACACCGCGCGGGCGGCGGGTGTGCCTTGTGTGCTGGTCACATTTGGCCCTGCAGGCGGTGATATGGCGGCGCTTGAGCCTGAGGCCTTGCTGGATCACTACGATGATTTGCACGGTATTGTGGTCGATCTGATTGGGGAGGCGCAGGCATGAGCGAGGTCTTTGAGGGCAGTTTTACGCAACAAGAAGCAATTCCTGAGGCGGGCATTGAGCGGGCCATTGAGGTGATGCGATCAGGCCGCCTGCACCGTTACAACACCGCGCCGGGTGAAGTCGCTGAAACGGTGCTGTTGGAACAGGAGTTTGCCGCTCTGGTCGGGGCGAAGTATTGCCTCGCGGTTGCGTCGGGCGGCTATGCGATGGCCACGGCTTTGCGTGCGGTCGGGGTGAAGCCGGGGGACAAGGTGCTGACCAACGCGTTTACGCTTGCCCCGGTGCCCGGTGCCATAGCCGCGGTGGGGGCCGTCCCGGTTTTTGTAGGCGTGACAGCGCAGCTTGTCATAGATCTGGAGGATTTGGCGGAGAAAGCGGCGCAGGCCGATGTGCTGCTTCTCAGTCACATGCGGGGCCATCTGGCGGACATGGAGGCGTTGATGGCGATCTGTGACGCGGCAGGTGTCACGGTGATTGAGGATTGCGCGCACACGATGGGGGCCGCGTGGAACGGCGTGCCGTCGGGGACCCAAGGGAAGGTGGGATGTTACTCCTGTCAGACTTATAAACACGTGAACTCTGGTGAAGGCGGGCTTTTTGTGACGGACGACCCAGAGGTTGCGGCGCGGGCGGTCATGCTTTCTGGGTCCTATATGATGTATGAGCGGCATCTGGCGGGCCCCCCAGCGGAGGCGTTTGATCAGGTGCGCTATGAGACGCCGAACATCTCGGGGCGGATGGACAACCTGCGCGCAGCGATCCTGCGGCCACAGCTGGCCGATCTGGCGACGCAGTGCGCGCGGTGGAATGAGCGTTACCATACGATTGAAGCGGGGCTGAGGGAGACGCCGGGTCTCACGGTGATTGAGCGGCCCGAGGCCGAGACAATTGTTGGCTCTTCGATTCAGTTTCTTTTGTTCGGGTGGTCCGGTGCGGCGGTGGAAGAAGTACTGTCGCGGTGTCTTGCGCGAGGGGTTGAGCTGAAATGGTTTGGCGGGGCGGAGCCGGTGGGGTTTACCAGCAGGTATGACAGCTGGCGCTATGTTGATGCGCCAGCGATGCCTGAAAGCGACAAGGTATTGGAGGGTATTGTCGATATGCGCGTGCCATTGACCTTTTCACTCAAGGATTGCGCGTTGATTGCGCGGATCATCAAGGCGGAAGTGGGCGCGGTGTACCAATCGGGCGCTCATCAGCCCTGACGGGCATCTTCGCTGCCACGTTTGTAATGGGCACGACGGTTGACCGGTAGAGGTGTGTCCGCTAGATATTGAACAAGTGTTCATTAAATTTGATCGGGGAGGTCGGCCGTGTTCACCGCAAGCATGAAATTTGATCTGGGCGAAGATGTGGAAGCGATGCGTGATCTGGTGCACCGCTGGGCACAGGAGCGGGTCAAGCCACTGGCCGCTCAGATTGACCGCGAGAATGAATTTCCCGCCGAGCTATGGACCGAGATGGGGGAGCTGGGCCTGTTGGGGATGACGGTGCCTGAGGAATATGGCGGGTCCGGCATGGGCTATGTCGCCCATACGGTCGCGGTGGAGGAGTTGGGGCGTGTATCGGCTTCGGTTTCCTTGTCCTACGGCGCGCATTCGAACCTGTGTGTGAATCAGATCAAATTGAACGGCACAGAAGAGCAAAAGCAGGCGTTTTTGCCCAAGCTCTGCTCAGGCGAACATGTGGGCGCACTTGCGATGTCCGAGCCTGCGGCGGGCAGTGACGTGGTGTCGATGAAGCTGCGCGCGGAAAAGCGCAATGATCACTACCGCCTAAACGGCAATAAATACTGGATCACCAACGGGCCGGACGCGCAGACGCTGGTCGTTTATGCCAAAACCGATCCGGAGGCG
This sequence comes from Sulfitobacter sp., assembly GCA_045105735.1. Classification (GTDB taxonomy): domain Bacteria; phylum Pseudomonadota; class Alphaproteobacteria; order Rhodobacterales; family Rhodobacteraceae; genus Sulfitobacter. Next base: position 28,552 of record JBGCDV010000047.1, read on the forward strand.
GGATCGAAGGGGATCACGGCCTTTATTATCGACAAGGATATGAAAGGTTTCTCTACCTCACCGCATTTCGACAAGCTGGGGATGCGGGGCTCAAACACGGCTGAACTGATCTTTGAGGATGTAGAAGTCCCTTTTGAGAATGTGCTGGGCGAAGAGGGGCGCGGCGTTGCGGTCCTGATGTCGGGGTTGGATTATGAGCGCGTGGTGCTGTCAGGGGTGAACATCGGCATCATGGCAGGCTGTCTGGATGAGATCATGCCGTACATGGCCGAGCGCAAGCAGTTCGGGCAGCCGGTCGGAAATTTTCAGCTGATGCAGGGCAAGATGGCGGACATGTATACTTCGCTTAATTCCGCGCGGGCCTATGCCTATGAGGTGGCCAAGGCGTGTGACCGGGGGGATGTCACGCGGGCGGATGCAGCGGCTTGTGTGCTTTATGCCAGCGAAGAAGGGATGAAAGTCGCGCATCAGGCCGTGCAGGCCATGGGCGGGGCGGGGTATCTGTCAGACAACGCTGTGGGCCGCATGTTCCGCGATGCCAAGCTGATGGAGATTGGTGCCGGCACGTCCGAGATCCGGCGCATGCTGGTCGGGCGCGAGATGATGGCGGCGATGGCCTAGGGCATGCCGCGTTGGCTGTGGTGGATGCCGTTTGTTGTGTTGACTGTTGTGGCGGGGCTGCTGGTCTACCGGCAAGGATATGTTGCGGCGCACATCACCGAGACGGACGTGATCAACCACTATGCAGAGATTTATGTGGCCGAAGGACCGGAGGGGGCAAAAGTGACTGATTGTGCTGCGCGACCGGGCGATGAGACAGGCATCTGGCTGATCATCAGTTGCGGTGGTGCGGCGCATATCGTGCAATACCGGGTGGACCGGTTTGGTCGGCTGATCGGCAACACGCAGGTCGACGGGCCGCGCACATGAAGCTGCCGGGACTGACACAAACTGGCGTGTGGGATGTGCCCGAGCGGTTGAACATGGCGGCGCAATGCCTGTCACAGCCTCCGGAGAGCCTCGCGGTTATTGATCTGACGGGTGAGGCGCGGCGCGACGTGACCTATGGCGCATTGTCTCAGATGGTGAATGGGCTGGCCCGCTCTTTGACTGGCGCGGTGCAGCCGGGGGACCGCGTTGGCGTGTTGCTGAGCCAGAGCCCCTGGTGTGCAGCGGCGCATCTTGCGATTTGGAAAATCGGCGCAATTTCAGTGCCTTTGTTCAAGCTCTTCAAGTGCGCTGCACTGTCATCGCGGGTGGGTGACGCAGGTGTTGAGATTGTCCTGACCGATGCGGAGGGTGCCGCGCTGCTTGGCGATATGGCGCAGGCGTGGATGGCGGAGGACGTGGGCGTCGGCGGCGCAGCGGTGCCGTTTGCGCAGACTGGCCCGGATGATCCTGCGGTGCTGATCTACACCTCTGGCACCACCGGCACGCCCAAGGGCGCGCTGCATGGGCACCGGGTGCTGACGGGCCATTTGCCGGGGGTTGCGATGAGCCATGATCATCTGGGGCAGGCTGGAGATTGTCTTTGGACGCCTGCGGATTGGGCGTGGATTGGCGGGCTCTTTGATGTAGCCATGCCGGGGCTTGCGCTGGGGGTGCCTGTCGTCGCGGCGCGCATGCCCAAGTTTTCCGTTGAAGGGTGTCGCGAAATCGTTGCGCGCGGGCAGGTGCGCAATGTGTTCTTTCCGCCCACCGCGCTGCGGATGCTCAAGGCGGAAGGGGCTGAGATGCCGGGGTTGCGCTCCGTGGCCAGCGGGGGCGAGCCGTTGGGTGCAGAGATGCTGAATTGGGGGCGGCAGGCGTTTGGGTTGGACATCAATGAGTTCTACGGCCAGACCGAATGCAATATGGTGGCATCCTCCTGCGGGGCATCTTTTGTGGCGCGGCCCGGGTGCATCGGCAAGGCGGTGCCGGGGCATCTGGTTGAAGTGATCGATGCTGACGGTGAGCCCACGGATGTGGAAGGTGACGTCGCAATTCGGCGCGGCTCTGCTTCGATGATGCTGCGCTATTGGCGCCGTCCAGACGAGACAGCGCAGAAATTTCGCGGCGATTGGATGCTGACCGGGGACCGCGGGGTTTGGGAGGGCGACTATCTGCGCTTTGTCGGTCGCGAGGATGACGTGATTACCTCTGCAGGGTATCGCATTGGCCCGGCTGAGATTGAGGATTGCCTGCTGACGCACCCAGACGTTGCGACCTGCGGGGTCGTTGGCAAACCTGATGCGTTGCGCACCGAAGTGGTGAAAGCCTACGTCGTGCGCAAAGAGGGCGCGGATGTGACAGCGCAAGATTTGCAGGATTGGGTCAAAGAGCGGTTGGCAAGCTATTCATATCCAAGGGAAATCACCTTTCTTGCGGCGCTGCCTATGACCGTGACGGGCAAGGTGATCCGCAAAGAGTTGAAGCGCATGGCGGCGGAGGAAGTGGCATGAGAAAAATGGCTTTGGCCATTGGCTGCCTGTTGGCGGGAGGTGTTCAGGCGCAAAACGTGGACCCGGCTGTGGTGCGTGGTTGCTTTTCTGATGCCTTTTCCGGAGACGGCGCGCCGCAGTGTCTGGGGCAGGCAGCGGAAGGCTGTTTGGCAGGCGGTGACAACAGCACGCTTGGGATTGTGCAGTGTATTCAGGGCGAAACCGCGCTTTGGGATGGGCTGCTCAATGAACAATACGGGCAGGTAAGGGCCACCTTGAACGCGCAAAACCCCGCTTTGGGTACAGCGCTCAGGGATGCGCAACGGGCGTGGATTGCGTACCGAGATGCGGAATGTGCGTTGGAACATGCGCGCTGGGGCGACGCTAGCCTGCGCAGCATTGTTGCCGCAAACTGCATGATGGCGGAAACGGCGGAACGCGCGATTGAGCTGCGTGACAAGAAGGGAAATTGACGTGAAACTATCCTCGCAGGCATTGCCATCGTCCGAGACTTACAAAGCCAATGAAGCGGCTCATCTGGAGGCTTTGACGCAGGTGCGGCAGGCGGCAGAGGCCGCAGCACTTGGCGGCGGGGAAAAATCCCGCGCCCGTCATGAGAGCCGGGGCAAGATGCTGCCACGAGAGCGGGTGGCGAACCTGCTTGATCCGGGGTCGGAGTTCCTTGAAGTGGGGGCGACGGCAGCGCATGGGCTCTATGACGGCGCGGCCCCTTGTGCGGGTGTGATTGCTGGCATTGGCCGGGTGCAGGGCCATGAGGTCATGGTTGTGTGCAATGATGCGACCGTAAAGGGCGGCACCTATTATCCGATGACGGTCAAGAAACACCTGCGCGCACAGGAGATTGCGGAGGCGAACCACCTGCCGTGCATCTATCTGGTGGACAGCGGCGGGGCGAATCTGCCGCAACAGGATGAAGTTTTTCCGGACCGCGACCATTTTGGCGCGATTTTCTACAATCAGGCACGCATGTCAGCGCAGGGCATTCCGCAGATTGCCGTCGTGATGGGGTCCTGCACGGCCGGTGGGGCTTATGTGCCCGCAATGTCGGATGTGACAATCATTGTGAAAGAACAGGGGACGATCTTTCTGGCTGGGCCGCCGTTGGTGAAGGCGGCGACGGGTGAGGTTGTCAGTGCCGAAGATCTGGGCGGCGGGGACGTGCACACGCGGCTCAGCGGTGTGGCGGATTATCTTGCGGAAGATGACGCCCATGCGCTGGCACTTGCAAGACGTGCGGTGGCGTCGCTGAACCGGTCCAAGCCGAAAACGGTGGAGTGGGAGGCACCCGAAGACCCGGCCTATGACCCGTCCGAAATGCTGGGCGTGGTGCCCGCCGATCTGCGCACGCCCTATGACATCCGCGAGGTGATCGCGCGCCTAGTCGACGGCTCGCGCTTTGACGAGTTCAAGGCGCGTTTTGGGGAAACGCTGGTGTGTGGTTTTGCCCATCTCAAGGGCTGCCCCATCGGGATCATTGCTAACAACGGCGTCCTGTTTTCAGAGGCAGCTCAAAAGGGCGCGCATTTTGTGGAGTTGTGCTCTCAACGCAATATCCCGTTGGTTTTCCTGCAGAATATCACTGGGTTTATGGTGGGCCGAAAGTATGAAAACGAAGGGATCGCACGGCATGGGGCCAAGATGGTGACGGCTGTGGCCTCCACCAATGTGCCCAAGATCACCATGCTGGTCGGCGGTTCCTTTGGTGCTGGCAACTACGGCATGGCGGGGCGTGCGTATCGGCCTCGGTTTTTGTGGACCTGGCCCAATTCGCGCATTTCAGTCATGGGCGGACCACAGGCGGCGGGGGTTTTGGCGACGGTGAAACGCGACGCGATTGAGCGCGGAGGCGGGACATGGTCGGCGCAGGAAGAGGCGGCATTCAAACAGCCCACGATTGATATGTTCGAAGAGCAGAGCCATCCGCTTTATGCCTCCGCAAGGCTGTGGGATGACGGGATCATTGATCCGCGCAAGAGCCGGGATGTGCTGTTCCTGAGCCTGTCTGCAAGTTTGAATGCACCCATTGAGGAGACGAAGTTTGGTGTATTTCGGATGTGAATTAGCCCCTGTCACAGGGGCTCATCGCTGTGCGGGGGCGTTCAGCGATCTTGCCGATTGGGGCAAGGGGGATGAAGGGTATGTGCGTCGCGCAGGGCTCTTCGCGCCGAATGTCGAGATGTTGGTGGTAAGTTTTGAAGTGGTCGAGTGGTCTTGAGTGCGGGGTTTTCGGGAGGCTCTGCCTCCCGGACCCTCCGCGGGATATAAGGCCAAAAAGAGAAGAAGATGGGCGAGAGGGCAGTGAGCCATGTTTGAGACGATACTGATTGCGAACCGGGGTGAGATTGCGTGCCGCGTGATGGAGACGGCGCATCGTTGTGGCGTGCGCACGGTTGCGGTCTATTCGGATGCGGATGCAGAGGCCAAGCATGTGGCGATGGCGGGTGCGGCGGTGCACATCGGCGGATCTGCACCTGCGCAGTCTTATCTGCGGGGCGATGTGATCATTCAGGCGGCTTTGGACGCGGGCGCGCAGGCGATCCATCCGGGCTATGGGTTCCTGTCGGAAAACCCCGATTTTGTTGAGGCGGTGGAGGCCGCGGGGCTGGTGTTTATCGGGCCATCAGCCTCTGCCATTCGTGCGATGGGGCTGAAGGACGCGGCAAAGGCGTTGATGGTGGAGGCTGGTGTGCCTGTGGTGCCGGGGTATCACGGCAGCGATCAGGATGATGCGCTGTTGGCCGAGGAGGCGGGCAAGATCGGCTATCCAGTGTTGATCAAAGCGGTGGCGGGCGGCGGTGGCAAGGGCATGCGGCTGGTGGAGGACGCGGCGGGCTTTCAGGCAGCGCTTGCGAGCGCGCGTTCCGAGGCGCTGACCGCTTTTGGGAACGGTGATGTTTTGGTGGAGAAGTTTGTCTCCAAGCCGCGCCACATTGAGGTGCAGGTCTTTGGCGATGGGACCCGCGCGGTGCATCTTTTTGAGCGGGATTGTTCGTTGCAGCGCCGCCATCAAAAAGTGATCGAGGAAGCGCCAGCACCCGGAATGACCCAAGAGATGCGCGCAGCCATGGGGGATGCGGCGGTCAAGGCTGCTGAGGCGATCGGGTATGCCGGGGCCGGGACGGTAGAGTTTATTGTGGATGGCTCAGATGGGTTGTCGCCGGATGGTTTCTTTTTCATGGAGATGAACACCCGGTTGCAGGTCGAGCATCCGGTGACCGAAGCGATCACCGGCGTGGATTTGGTTGAGTGGCAATTGCGCGTGGCGGCCGGAGAAGCTTTGCCCGCAGCGCAGGAGGATTTGGCGATCAATGGTCACGCGTTTGAGGCGCGGCTTTATGCGGAGGATGTGCCGGCGGGGTTTCTGCCGGCAACGGGGACATTGACGGATTTGGCATTCACACCAGACTGTCGTTCGGATTCGGGTGTGCGGGCGGGGGATGTCATTTCGCCGTTCTACGATCCGATGATTGCCAAGTTGATTGTACATGGGCCCACGCGGCAGGTGGCATTGTCCAAATTGCGCGCAGCGCTCAGCGGGTGCCGGGTTGGGGGGACAGTGACAAACCTCGCCTTCCTGGGGGCCCTTGCGCGGCACGAGGGATTTGGACGCGGGGACGTGGATACCGGGTTAATCGCACGGGACATTGAGGCGCTGACGGCGGTGCCGGAGGTTGAAGCACGGCATGTGGCTTTGGCGGGGATGGCCGCGCTGGACCTGTTGGAGCCTCATTCTGAGATGGGCTTTGCCCTGTGGGACGCCTTGAGGCGGTCGGTGACGTTGCGGTTTGGGGGAGAGGAGCATCTGATCAAGGTGCAGGTCTTTGGTCCGCACCGGCAGATCTGGTCGGTGGGTGATGTGAGTGTAGAAGCGGTGCGGCGCGCAGGCCACTGGATGATTGCAGGGCAGCGCGCAGCGACAGTGGCCGCGATCAAGGGTGTGGTGACGGTGTTTGAGGACTACGGCCATGTGTTTGAGGTGGTCGACCCGCTGGAGCGGGCAGCCGGAGCGCAGGGCGATGGCAACCTCATCGAAGCGCCCATGCCGGGATTGGTGCGGGCCGTCGATGCCGTGGTCGGGCAGGCGGTGAAAGAGGGCGACAGGCTTGCTGTGTTGGAGGCAATGAAGATGGAACATGCGCTGCTTGCGGCACGCGACGGTGTGGTTGCAGAGGTGCTTGCCGCTGAGGGCGACCAGGTTGAAGCGGGTGCTGCGCTTGTTCGGCTTGAGGCCGAAGCGGAGGAGGCGGCCGCATGATCACGTTGCATCATTGCCCGCAGACGCGGTCTATGCGGACATTGTGGTTGCTGCATGAGCTCGATGTGCCGTTTCGGGTGCATCTGCATGCGTTTGACCGATCTTTGCGCGATCCCGGCTACCTTAGCCTGTCCCCTGCGGGGCGTGTGCCCGCGCTTGAAATTGACGGGGAGCGGATGTTTGAGACGGGCGCGATCACCGAATACCTTTGCGAACGTTACAGCCCCGACCGCATGGGCCGTTCCGCTGGCAGCCCTGACCGTATGGCCTGGCTTGTCTGGGTGCATTTTGCCGAAACCATCAGCCAGCATACCGCGGCCTTGACGCAGCAGCATGTGGCGCTGCGTGAGGATCACATGCGCAGTCCCATCGTGATGAAGCTTGAAGCGGCGCGCATTGGCAAATGCTATGACGCAATTGAGGCACGGCTGAGCACACCGGTCGAGAACCGCGACTATTTGCTGACGTCGGGCTTTTCGGCGGCGGATATCTCCGTTGGGCAGGCCGTCTATATGGCGCTCTTTTTTGTTACGCTGGACAACCACCCCAATGTGGCGGCTTGGTATGCGCGGATTTCGGAGCGCGAAGGGTTCCAGAAATCGCTGCCGCAGGGGGATGGGATCTTTACCGAGACTTTCTTTGCGCCTTGGCCTTTGGAATAGCGCGGCACCTGTGCAAGGGTGGCTGAGACGTCAGAATGAAAAGGAATGCCCGTGAGCTTGGGACCATGTGAGATTTTCGAAGTAGGCCCGCGCGACGGGTTGCAGAATGAAGCAGCAGAGATTGCGGTGGCCGACAAGGTGGCGCTCGTTGATCGGCTCTCGGCGGCGGGGTTTCGTCGGATTGAATGCGCGAGCTTTGTCAGCCCCAAATGGGTGCCGCAGATGGCGGGTTCAGGGGAGGTGCTGGCCGCGATCAAACGGGTGGACGGCATTCGGTATGCGGCGCTGACCCCCAACATGCGCGGATATGAGGATGCCGTGGCGGCGGGGGCGGACGAGATTGCGATCTTTGGCTCTGCGTCCGAAGGGTTCTCTCAGAAAAACATCAACGCCTCGATTGCGGAGAGCTTTGAGCGCTTTGCACCCATTCTGGAAGAAGCGCGGCATGTGGACCTGCCGGTGCGCGGCTATGTGTCATGCGTGGTGGAATGCCCCTATGATGGCACCGTGGCCCCGGCAGCGGTGGCAGAGGTGGCGGACAAGATGTTCGCGATGGGGTGCTATGAGATTTCGCTTGGCGACACGATTGGCGCGGGCACACCTGACAGCATCGCACGGATGCTGCTTGCGGTGCGCGATGTGGTGCCGGCAGGGCGGCTTGCCGGGCATTATCACGACACCAATGGCCGGGCGATGGACAACATCGATGCGTCGCTTTCGATGGGTGTGCGCGTCTTTGATGCAGCCGTTGGGGGCTTGGGGGGATGTCCGTTTGCCCCCGGTGCGGCGGGTAATGTCGCAACGGAGGCTGTGAATGCGCATCTGACCGCGCTGGGCTATGAGACGGGTCTTGATCAGGCGGTGCTGGAAGAAGCCGCCGGGATGGCGCGGGCGATGCGGGGCTAGCACATGAAGATCGCACTGCGGGCCGAACGGCTGATGGGCATGAGCGATGACGTCTGGCTGCGCCATGCAAACCCGTGGTCCGGCTGGACCCGGATGACCATCCTACCACTCTGGGCGCTGGCGATTTGGAGCCGGGTATGGATTGGCGGGTATGCTTGGGGGGCTGTGGCGCTGGTGCTGATCTGGGTGTGGTACAACCCGCGTATCTTTCCGTCGCCTTTGCGTTTTGACAACTGGATGACACGTGGCGTTCTGGGGGAACGCGTTTTCTTGCAGTTCAACGAGGCTTTGCCGGCGCATCACCGAAGGATGGCCATCCTTTTGGGCTATGGCGCGGTGCCGGGGTTGTTTGTGCTGGGCTGGGGGCTTTGGATGCTTGATCCGGCGTTAGTTGCATTCGGTGTCATCCTCGCGGCGGTGCCAAAGCTATGGTTTCTGGACCGCATGGTTTGGATTTTGGAGGATTGGCAGAGGCAGGGCAAACAGGTGCCGGGTCTGCCGCAAGGAGTGGGCGATGTTTGAAACGATCACGGTAGAAACAGACGCGCGGGGTGTGGCCACGCTGACGCTGAACCTGCCTGAGAAACACAACGCCATGTCGGCTCCGATGTTGGCGGATTTGACGCAGGCCGCAGCGGAGCTGGGCGCGGATGAGGCCGTGCGCGTTGTGGTGCTCACCGGTGCGGGCAAGAGCTTCTGCGCAGGGGGTGATCTGGGTTGGATGCGCGCGCAACGCGAGATGGATGCGCCGACACGGGCGGCAGAAGCGGGCAAGCTGGCCACGATGCTGGGGGCGCTCAACCGGTTGCCGAAACCGTTGATTGGCAAGCTGCAGGGCAATGCCTTTGGCGGTGGCGTTGGCATGGCAAGTGTCTGTGATGTTGCCATCGGTTTGAACAGCCTCAAAATGGGCCTGACAGAGACGCGGCTGGGCATTATCCCGGCGACGATCGGTCCGTATGTGATTGCCCGCATGGGCGAGGGCCGCGCGCGGCGCGTGTTCATGTCGGGTAGGCTTTTTGAGGCGGCGGAGGCCGTAGAGCTGGGGCTGCTGGCCCGCTGTGTCCCGGCGGAGGATCTGGATGCGGCGGTAGAAGCGGAAGTGGTCCCCTATCTGTCCTGCGCTCCGGGAGCGGTGGCTGCAGCCAAGCAACTGGCGCTTGATCTGGGCGGGCTGGCGACACCTGAGGCTGTAGAGATGTCGATTGCGGCGCTGTCTGCCCGTTGGGAGACAGCCGAGGCCGCCGAAGGGATCGACGCGTTTTTTGACAAACGCAAAGCGGCCTGGATGGCATAAGGAGCGGGTATTATGGCATTGAAACCCCAAGCACCTGACAAAAAGCTGTTTGCACCAAACAAGCCGCTGGCAGATGCAGTGGTTAAGTCGAAGCCCACCGATGCGGACACCAAATCACTCGAATCCGCGCAAAAAGAGATTGAAGCAGCGACCAAAGCGCTGGAAACGGCGGCGCAAAAATCAAACGCGGCGTTCGGAAAGGCGATCAAGGCGGCGCCGGATGTGGCCAAAACCGGCAAGCCTTCGGGCGTGCCGATCCCATATCCGATTTTTTCAAAGTTGGAGAAAGAGACCAAATCCGCGGTGCAGAACACCGAAAAAGCTCTGAAAAAGGTGGAAAAAGCGCAAAAACGGCTGAGCAAGATTTTGGACAAGGAAATCAAGACCCTCTCCAAATTCGCCAAATCAAAGGGGGATGAGGCGGGTGCGCACAAAGGGCTGGTTGAGGCCAAACGTCTGAGTGAGAGCAACTTTCAAAGCTATAGTTTTGACGTGAAGGCGGAAGGCAAGAACATGATCCGCTTTCTGGACCTTGCCAAACCGCCAAAGAAGTAAGCTTTGCGCAAGAGACGCAGGTACGGGTGGCACTTGCGCTGCCCGCCTGTGAAGGGTGTGTTAACGGCTTAGCGCGATGATTGCCCGATGATGCTGAACTGCGACCGTTTTCCCGGCCTGATCCCGTTGACCCTCCGGTCACTTGGGTTTAGACCCGATTTCAGTATGCAGTGCCAGCCACCGCGCCTTGTCACGCGGTAGCCCAGCCAAAAGGAGCCTCCCTTGGACGACATGCTGCGGGAATACCTGCCTATCCTTCTTTTTCTGGCTGTTGCCATCGGCTTGGGGCTTGTTCTGGTCCTTGCGGCTGTGGTGCTGGCCGTGCGCAACCCCGATCCTGAGAAAGTCTCGGCTTACGAATGCGGATTCAACGCGTTTGACGATGCCCGGATGAAGTTCGACGTGCGTTTCTACCTCGTCTCGATCCTTTTTATCATTTTCGATCTTGAGATCGCGTTTCTGTTTCCCTGGGCGGTCGCGTTCAAGGACATCTCAATGGTTGGTTTCTGGTCCATGATGGTATTTTTGGGGGTTCTGACCGCCGGATTTGCCTATGAATGGAAAAAAGGGGCGCTGGAATGGCAGTAACGGACGCAGCCGGCTACAGCGCGGGTGCCGACAAGGATGCCGGCGCGAGGGCCATCAACGACGCGCTTCAGGACAAAGGGTTTCTGGTCACGTCCAGCGCGGATGTGATCAACTGGGCGCGCACCGGGTCGCTGCACTGGATGACCTTTGGTCTGGCCTGTTGCGCGGTTGAGATGATGCACACTTCCATGCCGCGCTATGATCTGGAACGCTTTGGCACAGCGCCACGTGCCTCCCCGCGCCAGTCGGACCTGATGATCGTCGCGGGCACGCTGACCAACAAGATGGCTCCGGCCCTGCGCAAGGTCTACGACCAGATGCCTGAGCCGCGCTATGTGATCTCGATGGGATCTTGTGCGAATGGCGGCGGATATTACCACTATTCCTATAGCGTTGTGCGCGGCTGTGACCGGATCGTGCCGGTGGACATCTATGTGCCCGGCTGCCCGCCCACGGCGGAGGCGCTGCTGTATGGCATTCTGCAGCTTCAAAAGAAAATGCGCCGGACAGGGACAATTGTACGATGACGGACGCGCTACAAGAGCTTGGGGCCTACATTGAGGCCAAGCGCCCCGATTGTGTGCTGGCCTGGGACGTGAGCCACGATGAGCTGAACATGAACGTGACCCTCGCCAATATCGCGGGTCTGGTTGAGTTTTTGCGCAGTGATGCGACCTGCCGGTTTTCGACGCTCGTGGACATCACGGCGGTGGACTACGCAGGTCGGGCCAAACGCTTTGACGTCGTCTATCACCTGCTCAGCATGTATCAGAACCAGCGCATCCGCCTGCGCGTGGCCGTGCGTGAAAAGGACATGGTGCCGTCGCTGGTTGATGTGCACCCTTCCGCCAACTGGTTTGAGCGCGAAGTGTTTGATATGTTTGGTATCCTGTTCTCCGGTCACCCGGACCTGCGCCGCATTCTGACGGACTATGGTTTCCGGGGCTATCCGCTGCGCAAGGATTTCCCGACCACGGGTTACACCGAGGTCCGCTATGATGAAGCCGAAAAGCGCGTCGTTTATGAGCCGGTATCACTGGTTCAGGAATACCGCCAGTTTGATTTCATGTCGCCTTGGGAAGGGGCCGAATACATCCTGCCCGGCGATGACAAAGCCGACGGGGGGGCGTAGTGGAAGGCATGTGGTGGCTGATCCTCTCTGCGCTGACCGCGATCCCCATGGTCAAATTGCTGCCGTTCTTCGGTATCAACAAATACTGGGCCGCGGCCTGTTTGATCCCTTTTGGCACCATCGCACTGCTGTGGTGGATGGGGCTAAAGCTGCAAGAGTTGGAGAAGCTATGATCGCCTTTCTCGAAGAGTTGATGGCCAAGCTGTTTGGCGCGCGGGATGAACTGCCTGTCCGTATGCGCGCAGATGACGATGAACGGCGCGTCAGCGACGTGATGAAGGGACGCAAGTGATGGACGGCGACATTCGCACCAACACCTATGACGACGGCTCCACCGATGCGGTGACGGGCGAACAGAAAATCCGTAACTTTAACATCAACTTTGGACCGCAACACCCTGCGGCACATGGTGTTTTGCGGCTTGTGCTTGAGCTGGACGGCGAGATCGTGGAGCGGTGTGACCCGCACATCGGATTGCTGCACCGAGGCACCGAAAAGCTGATGGAGAGCCGGACCTACCTGCAAAATCTGCCGTACTTCGACCGGCTCGATTACGTGGCCCCGATGAACCAGGAACACGCCTGGTGTCTGGCCATTGAAAAGCTGACCGGCACCGTGGTGCCGCGCCGCGCCAGCCTGATCCGTGTGCTTTATTGTGAAATTGGACGGGTGCTGAACCACCTGCTCAACGTCACCACGCAAGCGCTTGACGTCGGCGCGCTCACCCCGCCGCTCTGGGGTTTTGAAGAGCGTGAGCAGTTAATGGTGTTTTACGAACGCGCCTGCGGTGCGCGCCTGCACGCGGCCTATTTCCGCCCCGGTGGTGTGCATCTGGACCTGCCCGAAGGGCTGCTGGATGATATTGAAGCGTGGTCCGAGCAGTTCCTGACCGGCTTCATGGTCGATATCGACGCGCTTCTGACCGAGAACCGGATTTTCAAGCAGCGTAACGTCGACATTGGCATCGTGACCGAAGAGGACATCCTGAACTACGGTTTCTCCGGGGTGATGGTGCGTGGGTCCGGCATGGCATGGGATCTGCGCCGCGCGCAGCCCTACGAATGCTACGATGAGTTTGAATTTCAGGTGCCGGTGGGCAAGAACGGCGACTGCTATGACCGCTACCTCTGCCGGATGGAGGAAATGCGCCAGTCGACCCACATTATCCAACAGGCCATCGCGAAGCTGCGAGCGCCTGAAGGGCAGGGCGATGTGCTGGCCCGCGGCAAGATCACGCCGCCGTCGCGCACCGCGATGAAGACCGACATGGAAAGCCTGATCCACCACTTCAAGCTCTATACCGAAGGGTTCCACGTGCCCGAGGGTGAAGTCTATTGCGCGGTTGAAGCGCCCAAGGGCGAGTTCGGCGTGTATCTGGTGGCCGATGGGTCCAACAAACCCTACCGCTGCAAAATCCGCGCGCCGGGGTTCCTGCATCTGCAAGCGATGGATCATGTCTCCAAGGGGCACCAGCTGGCGGATGTGGCCGCGATCATCGGCACGATGGATGTGGTGTTCGGGGAGATTGACAGGTGATACCGCGCTGTTCTCCCGATCACTTTTTTGACAATACCCGCCTCAGCGCGCGCAAAACAGACTAGGGCCAAAGACTATGCTCCGCCGTTTGCACCACGATCAACCTGACGCTTTCGCCTTTACCCCAGCCAATCAGGCATGGGCCGAGGCGCAGATGACCAAATATCCCGAGGGCCGTCAGGCCTCCGCCATCATTCCGCTTTTGTGGCGCGCGCAAGAGCAGGAGGGCTGGCTGTCGCGCCCCGCGATTGAGCATATCTCGGAGATGTTGGGCCTTGCGTATATCCGCGGGCTTGAGGTCGCCACATTCTACTTCATGTTTCAGCTGCAACCTGTTGGTAGCGTTGCACATATCCAGATTTGCGGCACAACGACCTGTATGATCTGCGGGGCCGAGGATCTGGTGGCGGTCTGCCGCGAAAAGATCGCGCAGAACCCGCATGAGATTTCGGCGGATGGCAAGTTTTCCTGGGAAGAGGTTGAGTGCCTTGGTGCCTGTGCAAATGCGCCCATGGCGCAGATTGGCAAGGACTACTACGAAGATCTGACGGCCGAAAAGTTTTCCCAGATGCTTGATGACATGGCGGCGGGTCAGGTTCCGGTGCCGGGGCCGCAGAACGGGCGCTTTGCGGCAGAACCGCTCAGCGGGCTGACCAGTCTCAAAGAGCACGACAGCGGCAAGACGAAGTACAACGCTTCAGCACAGCTCGCCGTGGACATCGGCGACAGCATCAAACGGATTGACGGGACTGAGGTGCCGCTGTTGACGCCGTGGCAGGGTAAGGCGGCGAATGCACCTGCCAAGCCAGCCGCGAAAAAGCCTGCCGCGAAAAAGTCAGCGGTCAAAGCCCTGGCTGAGAAGGCCCCAAAAGCCGAAGCACAGACCAAGGCAGCCGCGAAACCAGTCCCACCGAAGACGGCTGCAAAGACGGATGAGGCTGCTGCGGGCGCAGGCAAAAAACCCAAAATGCTTAAGGCACCGCGCAAATCCGGTGCCGACGACCTCAAGCTGATCAAGGGTGTAGGCCCCAAGCTCGAAAACATGCTAAACGGTATGGGCGTGTTCCACTTTGATCAGGTCGCCTCTTGGGGTGATGCAGAAGTGGCTTGGGCTGATCAGAACCTCAAGGGGTTCAAAGGTCGGGTCAGCCGCGATGGTTGGGTGGCGCAGGCGATGAAACTTGCGGCGGGCGAGGAAACGGCCTTTTCCGCAAAAGCCAGCAAAGATGGGCGCTACAAGGATACGACCTAAGTCTGCGCCCGCACCAGGAAGGATAATGAGTTTATGTCAGAAAAGCAGAGCAACTTTGAGTGCACGGTCATCTGTTGGGGTATCGCCGCAGGTGTGGGCCTTGTCGCAATGGTCATGCTGTACATGCTGGCAGATTTTGGCGCGCTGCAGGCGTTCTTTACCGGCGGTTTGATCGGCTTTTTGCTGGGATTGGTGCTGAGCCTGTTTGTCTGCCGGGGCCAGACTGCGGCGGCGGATCTGAATGCCGCTGAAAAACCAGCCCAACGCTACAAGCGTCATGCAGAGGAAAATCAGGCAGGCACAGCAGGTGCGAGCGCTGCAGCTGCACCCGCCGCGGGCGCGTCATCCGCGGCTCATGCCGAAACACCTGCCGCCGGACATACCGAAGAAGCGCCATCTGCGTCCGCGTCTGAAGCGGCTGGTTCTGCCGCAGAAACGTCCGGATCTGCTGATACGACACCCGCCGCTGCAGCCTCAGTGGCTGCGCCACTGATGTCGTCGTCTGTCAAACCCTCCGCACCGCTGGCTGGCGAAGCGGAGTTGGCCGAGCGCAAGGGCGCATGGAAGTACGACGGGGGCAACGATGCCCCTCAGGCGGCCAAACCTGCCGCAAAGAAAGCGGCAGCCAAAAAATCCAGCGCCAAGGCGGATAAGTCAGCCGATGCCGCACCTGCGAAAGCCAAACGCGCGCCGGTGGCCGCGGATGGCAAGCCAGAGCTTTATGACGCGCCCCCTGCAGATGGGGCGGATGACCTCAAGCTGATCAGCGGCGTGGGGCCCAAGCTGGAGCAGACGCTTAATGACATGGGCATCTACCGCTTTCATCAGGTGGCGGCTTGGCGCAAAAAGGAAATCGCTTGGGTCGATGACCGCCTGCGGTTCAAGGGCCGGATCGAGCGTGACGATTGGATGAGCCAGGCGAAAATCCTGGCCAAAGGCGGCGAGACCGAGTTCTCAAAGCGCAAGAAGAAGTAAGCGGCCCGGTTCCGTCTGATGAGCAAAGAGCGCGACACACCGCTTGCGAAAAAAGGCCAGATGGTTGGCCTTGTCATCGCAATCACAATGGTGTTGTGGCTGATTGCCAATCTGGCGGGTCCGGCGCTGGGACTGCCCGGGCGTTATGCGCTGTTGTTTGATTTTGCCGCATTGGCCGCACTGTTTTGGGCGATGGTGGTGATCTTTCAGATGTGGCAGGCCCGGCAGGCCGAAAAGAAGGACTAGATCAGCCATAAGCCGTGGCTGTGAGGATAAGTGAGGCAGGGACATGCTTGCAGATCAGGACCGTATTTTTACCAACATCTACGGGATGCACGACCGTACGCTTAAAGGCGCGCAGGCCCGTGGCCATTGGGATGGCACGGCGGGCATCATCAAAAAGGGGCGCGACTGGATCGTGGACCAGATGAAGGCCAGCGGCTTGCGCGGTCGGGGCGGCGCGGGCTTCCCCACAGGTCTCAAGTGGTCTTTCATGCCCAAGGAAAGCGACGGCCGTCCCGCCTACTTGGTGATCAATGCCGACGAATCCGAGCCGGGCACCTGCAAGGACCGCGAGATCATGCGCCATGATCCGCACACGCTGATTGAGGGATGCCTGATCGCGTCTTTCGCGATGAATGCGCATGCCTGCTATATCTACATTCGCGGCGAATACATCCGTGAGAAAGAAGCGCTGCAGGCTGCAATTGACGAGGCCTATGACGCCGGATTGCTGGGCAAGAACGCGGCGAAGTCCGGCTGGGACTTTGATCTTTACCTGCACCACGGGGCCGGGGCCTACATCTGTGGGGAAGAAACAGCGCTCTTGGAAAGCCTTGAGGGCAAAAAGGGCATGCCCCGGATGAAGCCGCCGTTTCCTGCGGGTGCCGGGCTTTATGGTTGCCCGACCACGGTGAACAATGTGGAATCAATTGCCGTTGTCCCGACGATCCTGCGGCGCGGGCCCGAATGGTTTGCGGGCTTTGGCCGGGCGAACAACGCTGGCACCAAACTGTTTGCGATCTCTGGCCATGTGAACAACCCATGCGTGGTCGAAGAGGCCATGTCGATCACCTTTGAAGAGCTGATTGAGACCCATTGCGGCGGGATCAGAGGCGGCTGGGACAACCTCAAGGCGGTGATCCCCGGCGGCTCATCGGTCCCGATGATCCCCGGCAAGGACATGAAAGACGCGATCATGGATTTCGATTATCTGCGGGAGCAGCGGTCGGGTCTGGGTACGGCTGCGGTCATCGTGATGGACAACTCAACGGACGTGATCAAGGCGATCTGGCGGTTGTCAAAGTTCTACAAGCACGAAAGCTGTGGCCAGTGTACGCCCTGCCGTGAAGGCACAGGCTGGATGATGCGGGTGATGGACCGTCTGGTGACAGGCGATGCGGAGCCTGAGGA
This sequence comes from Sulfitobacter sp., assembly GCA_045105735.1. Taxonomy (GTDB): domain Bacteria; phylum Pseudomonadota; class Alphaproteobacteria; order Rhodobacterales; family Rhodobacteraceae; genus Sulfitobacter. The sequence goes on from JBGCDV010000047.1 coordinate 45,564, forward strand.
AATCGACATGCTGCTTGATGTGACCAAGCAGGTCGAAGGCCACACGATCTGTGCGCTTGGCGATGCGGCGGCCTGGCCCATTCAGGGTCTGATCCGTCATTTCCGTGATGAGATTGAGGACCGCATCAAGCACAAACGGACCGGGCGTGTCAGCGCTGTGGCCGCAGAATGATGGTCGGATTTGAACCCTATAGCCACGCCATTGCCGCACTTGCGCTTTGGGGGTTGGTGATGATTGCCCTGTCCATGGCCTCCACCGCGGGACGGACGGCCGAGCATCGGTGCGATTGCGGCAAACCCAAGCGGGACTATAGCGATCCGGTGTATCGGCGCGAGCGTGCCTTTGCCAATGCGGTCGAAACCTCCCCGGCGTTCATCGCGACCACACTGGCGGCGATGCTGGCTGGTGCGTCGCCCTTGATGGTAAACATTTTCGCGTCTGTCTTCCTGCTTTCACGGATCGCGATGGCGGTCGTGCACATCCGCACGGAAAATCAGGCGATGCGCTCTGCGATGTTCGGGATCGGATGGCTGATGATCATCTTGACCGGGCTTACAGCGCTTTTCGCGGTTTTCTTCTAGAATGGCTTTGGCGGCGGGGGCTGTCCTGCGCCGCCTGTCGCTGTGTTGCGGGGCGGTCTTGTGCGCCGCTGAGGTGGGGGCGGAGGGCAAAGCGCCCGCGCCAGAATTCTCCGTTGAGATGAATTTCCAGTCAATCATGGCGCAACAACTGGCGGATGGATGTGACATGCTGGCCTTTGATCATGCAGGCTATGATCGGCACTTCACAGCGCTGATTGGCAAATTTGATGCGCAGGGCATACACTCGCGCAACATTTCAGAGAAGTTTGCGCAGATCGATCCGGAACGCTATCGGCCGCATTTCAGTGCGTTCGTGACCAAGTATGATCTGAAAGAAGAAAGCCCCGATGGCGACTTTTGCGATGCTGGCGCGGCAGAGGCGAAACGGGGCACACCCATCGGCCAAATGCTCAAGGTTGTGGCAGAATGATCCAGCCGGAGGGGCATCATCTGGCGGAGCTGAACCTTGGGGTCCTGAAATATGACTGGGATGACCCTCGCGTACAGGACTTTGTGAACGGGCTCGATCTGGTCAACGGGGCGGCAAAGCGTTCACCGGGTTTTGTCTGGATGATGGACCCTGACGAGATGGAATTTGAACAGACCCACGTGGACGGAAGCATGGGTGCAAACCCCCGGCTGGCCTCCACCTTGAGTGTGTGGGAGAGTGTGGCGCAGTTGGAGCATTTTGTCTGGAACACGGTGCATAAGCGGTTTTATGACCGCAAAGGCGAGTGGTACGACATGGGGGCGTCTTTGCGTTTTGCGATGTGGTCGGTGCCGGCAGGGCATAGACCCACAATGAGCGAAGCGATGGCGCGGTTTGCCCATCTGGACGCCAATGGCGCGTCGGACTACGCTTTTGGCTGGGATCACATCAAAGAGGCGCAGCTTTGGAAATCAAAGGCGTGCGGTTAGAGCAATGGCGTTTTTCAAGAACATCTGGGACGGATTGCTCAGCCTGATTGCAGCACTTGCGACCTTTGCAATCTTTGGACTGCCGATCTGGGCCACACATCAGGCGATCACCTATGGGATCGTGCCGGCGTGGCTTTACGTGGCGCTGGTGGGTTTGGTGTTCATCGGCGGCAACCTTGGCATCGCGTTTTTGCGCAAGGCCCTTGATGGGGTGGCCCCCTTGCGTGAAAGGAAACGACGATGAACGATATGCATCTGGCAGAACTGAATGTGGGGCGGTTGATTGCCCCGGTGGATGATCCGCGCGTGGTGGACTTCATGGACAACCTCGACCGGATCAACGGGTTGGCCAAACGGATGCCCGGCTTTCAGTGGATGATGGAAAGCGAAACCGGTGCGGGAAATACAGACGCGGCCATTGACGGCGACGCGCAGTTCATTCCCAACCTGAGTGTCTGGGACAGTGTCGAGACGCTGGAAAAATTTGTCTGGGGCACCATCCACAAACAGTTTTACGAACGGCGTGCGGAGTGGTTTGAGGTGCTGGGTGCGATGCATTTTGTGATGTGGTGGGTGCCTGCGGGCCACCGCCCGACGTTGGACGAAGCGCGCGCGCGGCTTGACCATCTGCGCGAAAATGGCGATAGCGATCATGCATTTGGCTGGGCGCATCTGCAAAACGCGCAGATGTGGCGGTCACATGGATGCAGCGAAGTTGCGGCGGAGTAGGTTATGAAATTTGCGATCCCTCTGATAGTGATGGCGGCGGTCCTTGCGGGCTGCACCGACAGCAAAAACAGGCTGGCGTTTGATGGCCATTTCTTCCGCGCCAAGGTGGCTAAGGTTGATGGCCAGCGCGACGTCTTTACGGTGCGCATCCGGGACGTGGCGCAATCGCTCGACGGTGCGCGGCAGGCAGGTGGCCATGAGGGGATCACCTATTGTGTCGAAAACTACGGCAGTTCCAAGATCGACTGGTCCGTCGGCCCCGATACGCCGCCCGAAGAGCTGCGGATCGTGGACAACACACTGGTGTTTCAGGGGGTTTGTCCTCAGGGCTGAAATGCGCAATAAGAACGCCATGCAAAGGCAGGTCAGCCGCCTGTTATTGCATATCAAAGGGACCAAGACCCATGTGAACAAAGGGCGCACTGCACCAACCACATGAGGAAGAGATACATGAGACATCTGGGTGCTGCACTTTTGGCTGCAAGTCTGATCGCGGGTCTCGCGGGGCAACCTGCGCTTGCCAAACCGCCATTGCGTGATGTGGCGGCGATCGATGATGCACTGTTTGACCTTGGCATTGCCAACATCGTCCGCAAGGAATGCCCAACGATCAAGGCGCGCATGATCAAGGCGGTGCGCTACGTCAAAGGATTGGAACGCAAAGCGCGCGATTTGGGTTACTCCGAAGACGAGATTGAAGCCTATATCGACAGCGACGCTGAAAAGAACCGTCTGAGGGCAAAAGCCGCGACATTTTTCGAGGCAAAGGGGGTCGATACTTCGAGCCCGCAAAGCTATTGTGCGCTTGGACTGCAAGAGATTCAAAAATCGAGCCGGATCGGTTCGTTACTGAGAGCAAAGTGAACCTATGAGCGACCTCCGCAAGATCGTGATCGACGGCAAAGAGATTGAGACGGATGGGGCGATGACCCTCATTCAGGCCTGCGAAGAGGCGGGGGTCGAAATTCCGCGTTTTTGTTACCACGAACGTCTGTCGATTGCGGGAAACTGCCGCATGTGTCTGGTGGAGGTTGTCGGCGGCCCGCCCAAGCCTGCGGCAAGCTGCGCGATGCAGGTGCGCGATCTGCGGCCCGGCCCCGAAGGCCAGCCGCCGGTGGTCAAAACCAACAGCCCCATGGTCAAGAAAGCCCGTGAGGGCGTCATGGAATTCCTGCTGATCAACCACCCGCTCGATTGCCCGATCTGTGATCAGGGCGGCGAGTGTGATTTGCAAGATCAGGCGATGGCATACGGCGTGGATTTCTCCCGCTACCGTGAGCCCAAACGCGCGACCGAAGACCTTGATCTGGGGCCCTTGGTTGAAACGCATATGACCCGCTGCATTTCCTGCACGCGCTGCGTGCGGTTCACGACCGAGGTCGCAGGCATTCACAAGATGGGCCAGACGGGCCGAGGCGAGGATGCGGAAATCACCTCATATCTCGGTGAAACGCTCGATTCCAACTTGCAGGGCAACATCATTGATCTGTGCCCGGTTGGCGCATTGGTGTCCAAGCCCTACGCCTTTACCGCGCGCCCCTGGGAGCTGACCAAGACTGAGTCGATTGATGTCATGGACGCGTTGGGATCGAACATTCGTGTGGATACCAAAGGCCGTGAAGTCATGCGCTTTTTGCCGCGTAACCATGATGGCGTGAATGAAGAATGGATTTCCGACAAGACACGCTTTGTCTGGGACGGATTGCGCCGCCAGCGGCTGGATACGCCGTACATTCGTGAGAACGGCAAGCTGCGCAAAGCGGAATGGCCCGAAGCGCTCGCCGCTGCGGCCGCGGCAATGAAAGGCAAGAAGGTTGGCGGTCTGATTGGTGATCTGGCCCCGGTTGAGGCGGCCTATGCTCTGAAAACGCTGATCGAAGGGCAGGGCGGCACGGTCGAATGCCGCACGGATGGCGCAAAGCTGCCTGCGGTCAATCGGTCTGGCTATGTCGGCACGGCAACGGTTGAGGAACTGGACAACGCGCAGGCGATCATGCTGATCGGTGCGAACCCGGCGGTCGAGGCTCCCGTGCTGAACGCACGGATCCGCAAGGCATGGACGCGCGGGTGTGGCATCGGTGTGGTCGGCCCGCAGGTCGATTTGACCTATGAAACGATGCACATCAGCGACGATCCGGCGATGATGAGCGAACTGATGAAGCGTGATCATTCGGATGTGGCTGAAAAACCCTCGGTGATCATCATCGGGCAGGCGGCGCTGGCCCGCGAAGATGGCGAAGCGGTGCTGGCTGAGGCAATGGCACTGGCCGAGTCGACAAAATCCACATTCATGGTGCTCCACACGGCAGCAAGCCGCGTTGGGGCGATGGACATCGGTGCCACGTCTGAGGGCGGTGTCACGGATGTTCTGGGCGCGGAGGTCATCTATAACCTTGGCGCGGATGAGGGCGACATCCCGGCGGGTCCTTTTGTGATCTACCAGGGCTCTCACGGGGATCGTGGCGCGCACCGGGCGGATATCATCCTGCCCGCCGCGGCCTATACCGAAGAATCTGGGTTGTTCGTGAACACCGAAGGGCGGCCACAACTGGCGCAACGTGCCAGCTTTGCACCTGGTCAGGCCAAGGAAAACTGGGCCATTCTGCGCGCTCTGTCGGCTGAGATGGAGGCGACACTGCCGTTCGACTCACTGGCGGCGTTGCGCCAGCAACTGGTCAAAGACGTGCCGCATCTGGGCGATGTGGATCAGGTGGCCGAGAACACTTGGCAGCCCTTGCCACGCGGCAAGGTCGGCAGCGCGCCGTTCCAGCCTGCGATTGCAGATTTCTATCTGTCAAATCCGATTGCGCGGGCAAGTCAGCTGATGGCAGAGCTTTCTGCGAATGCAGCCGCGCGGGCCGCCAAACCCATGGCGGCGGAGTGAGAGTGGTGATGGCCCTTGCCACATTGGCACTGGCCGCATGTGAGCCTGCTGTGCCTGTGGCCTCGGATTTTATCCCTGAATACAAAGGCGTAGAGACTGCGCTGCTTGAGGGTGATCTGGTGCAATTCAACGTTGCCATGACCAATGCGCTCAGCCGCAGGGACGTGGCCAACTACGCGGAATGCGCGGCCGCGCAATATACGCTCATTCGAGGTTACGGATTCGCAAGACATGTGCGCACAAATGTGGATCAAGAGGGTGGCATTTGGCGCGGCGATGCTGTTTACACAATCTCGCCAAGCTTGCCACGTGGCATAAAGACAATCGACGCCGAAGTCGTCGCAGCAAACTGCGCCGAAAAAGGCATACCGACGGTATGATGAGGGACAATGGCTGAATTCTTTACACAAACGGGCCTCGGCATGGGGTTGGTCATTGTGGGTCAAATCCTGCTCTTGGTGGTTCCGCTTTTGCTGGCGCTGGCGTTCCTGATGTATGCAGACCGCAAAATCTGGGCCGCGGTGATGATGCGGCGCGGACCCAACGTGGTGGGTGTCTTTGGCCTGCTGCAATCGTTCGCGGACTTCCTGAAATACATCGTGAAAGAAGTGGTTGTGCCCGCGGGCGCGGACCGGCCTGTTTTCTTCCTCGCGCCGATGATTTCCTTTGTGATGGCGATGATTGCCTGGGCGGTGATCCCGTTTAACGACGGCTGGGTGCTGTCGGACATCAACGTGGCCATCCTCTACGTCTTCGCGATTTCCTCACTTGAGGTTTATGGCGTGATCATGGGCGGCTGGGCCTCCAACTCCAAATATCCGTTCCTCGGCTCGCTGCGCTCTGCCGCGCAGATGATTTCCTACGAAGTGTCGATCGGTCTGATCATCATTGGCGTCATCATTTCCACCGGTTCGATGAATTTCGGTGCCATTGTTGAGGCACAGGACGGGGCAGGGGGCATCCTGAACTGGTATCTGCTGCCGCATTTCCCGATGCTGATCCTGTTCTTTATCTCCGCATTGGCTGAGACAAACCGCCCACCATTTGACCTGCCGGAAGCGGAATCAGAGCTGGTGGCGGGTTATCAGGTTGAATATTCCTCCACACCGTTCCTGCTCTTCATGATTGGTGAACTGGTCGCCGTCGTGCTGATGTGCGCGCTGGTGGCGCTGCTGTTCCTCGGCGGCTGGCTGTCCCCATTGCCCTTCCTGCCGGACGGAATTTTCTGGATGGTTCTCAAAATGCTGTTCGTCTTCTTCATCTTCTCGATGGTGAAGGCGATCACGCCCCGCTACCGCTACGATCAGCTGATGCGTCTGGGCTGGAAAGTGTTCCTTCCGTTCTCGCTCTTCTGGGTGGTGTTTGTCGCCTTTGCCGCAAAGTTTGAGTGGTTCTGGGGTGTCTATGCACGGTGGCCGATGTGATGGAGCAGGCTGAGCAAAGGGTCTTTGACACTATCTTGGCGGTGCACGTCGGACATATCGAAGAAAAGCTAGGGATCGAATGACATGAGCCAAATCGACTATTCCCGCGCCGCAGGATATTTCCTGCTGACCGACTACGTCAAAGCGTTCTTTCTGGGCATGCGGTATTTCTTCAAGCCCAAGGTCACGCTGAACTACCCGCATGAAAAGGGGCCACTGTCCCCACGTTTTCGCGGCGAACATGCGCTGCGCCGCTATCCCAATGGCGAAGAACGCTGCATCGCGTGCAAACTCTGCGAGGCGGTATGCCCGGCGCAGGCGATCACGATTGATGCCGAACCCCGCGAAGATGGCTCGCGCCGCACCACGCGTTATGACATCGACATGACCAAATGCATCTACTGCGGTTTCTGTCAGGAAGCCTGCCCGGTTGATGCGATTGTCGAGGGACCGAACTTTGAGTTTTCCACCGAGACCCGCGAAGAGCTGTTCTATGACAAAGAAAAGCTTTTGGACAACGGCGAACGTTGGGAAGCACAGATTGCCCGCAACCTAGAGATGGACGCGCCCTACCGATGAGCGATGCAAAGAACCCCTTTGAGGCGCTGTTCAAACAGGCGCAGGAATTGACCAAGGCGGTGCCAATGGTCGATGCATTCTCGCCCAAGGTGTTTGAGGCGATGATGGGCACGATGCCGAAGGACATGATGGAAATGATGTTCGGCAACACCGTCAACAAGGGCGGGCTGGACGCGAAAACACGGCTGTTGCTGACGATTGCGGGCATGACCACGCAAGGTGCGCAGGTGGATACGGTGTTCCGCCAGACGGTGCGCCACGCGCTGGAGGCCGGGGCCACTGAGCAGCATATCAAGGAAACCATCGCACAGACGAGCGTCTTTGCGGGATTGCCGTCGATGACCCGCGCGCTTGAGCTTGCCGGCCAGGTATTTGATGAAAACAAGGGTGACGCATGAGTGTCTTTGCCTTCTACCTCTTTGCTCTTTGCGTAATCGCAGGCGGGCTTTTCACTGTGATCAGCCGCAATCCGGTGCATTCGGTGCTCTGGCTGATCCTCGCGTTTTTGTCCTCAGCGGGGCTTTTCGTGCTGCTGGGGGCGGAATTTGTCGCGATGCTGCTGATCATTGTCTACGTGGGCGCGGTCGCGGTGCTGTTCCTGTTCGTTGTGATGATGCTGGACGTGGATTTTGCCGAGCTCAAGGCGGAGATGGCCAAATACATGCCGCTGGCGCTGCTGATCGGCCTGATCATTCTGATGCAGTTCATGATGGCCTTTGGCGCATGGGAAAGTAATGCCGCGGCTGAGGGGCTGCGCACGCAGGTGCCTGAGGCGGGCGTGCACAATACCGCGGCGCTGGGGCTGATCCTCTATGACGATTATTTCCTGCTGTTCCAGCTGGCCGGTCTGGTGCTGCTGGTGGCGATGATTGGTGCGATTGTGCTGACCTTGCGCCACCGCGTGGATGTGAAGCGGCAGGATGTGGTGGCGCAGATGATGCGCGATCCGGCGGCTGCGATGGAGCTGAAGGACGTGAAACCCGGACAGGGGCTGTAAAGGAGCGGAAACTTTCAAAGTTTCCGGCCGTTTTCTTTGAAAGAAAACGATCAAGGATGGAAAGACAGAGACACGATGATCGGACTTGAACATTACCTGACAGTGGCGGCGACGCTTTTTGTCATCGGCATCTTCGGGCTTTTCCTGAACCGCAAGAATGTGATCATCCTGCTGATGAGCATCGAACTGATGCTTTTGGCGGTGAACATCAACCTTGTGGCCTTCTCCAGCTTTCTGGGGGATCTGGTGGGTCAGGTCTTTACGCTCTTTGTGCTGACAGTGGCCGCAGCGGAGGCCGCGATTGGCCTTGCGATCCTTGTCTGTTTCTTCCGCAATCGGGGTACGATCGCGGTTGAAGACGTCAATGTGATGAAGGGGTAAGGGCACATGGAAACCATCATCCTCTTTGCCCCGCTGGTGGGCGCGCTGATCGGCGGCTTTGGCTGGAAAATCATCGGTGAAACGGCGGCACAGTGGATCACCACAGGTCTGTTGTTTCTGGCGGCCATTCTAAGCTGGATTGTGTTCCTGAGCTTTGACGGGCCGACCGAGCATATCCAGATCCTGCGCTTTATCGAATCTGGCACGTTGAGCACCGACTGGTCCATCCGCATGGATCGGATGACGGCGATCATGCTGATCGTGGTGACCACCGTCTCGGCGCTCGTGCATCTCTATTCCTTTGGCTACATGGCCCATGACGACAATTTCAAAGAGGGCGAGCATTACAAGGCACGCTTCTTTGCTTACCTGAGCTTTTTCACCTTCGCGATGTTGATGCTGGTGACGGCAGACAACCTTGTGCAGATGTTCTTTGGCTGGGAGGGCGTGGGCGTTGCGTCCTATCTGCTCATCGGGTTCTACTACAAAAAACCAAGCGCCAACGCGGCCGCGATCAAGGCCTTTGTGGTCAACAGGGTGGGCGATTTCGGCTTTGCTTTGGGGATATTTGCGCTCTACCTGATGACGGATTCGATCCGCTTTGACGACATCTTTGCCGCCGCACCTGATCTGGCGGAGCAGACGATCAGCTTCCTATGGACGGACTGGAATGCCGCGAACCTCATTGCGTTCCTGCTGTTCGTGGGGGCGATGGGAAAATCCGCGCAGTTGATCCTGCACACCTGGTTGCCGGACGCGATGGAAGGTCCGACCCCGGTGTCCGCGCTGATCCATGCGGCGACCATGGTGACGGCGGGTGTCTTCCTTGTCTGCCGCATGTCTCCGATCATGGAATTTGCGCCAGAGGCGATGATGTTCGTGACCTTCCTGGGGGCGACAACGGCGTTCTTTGCCGCCACCGTGGGGCTGGTGCAGAACGACATCAAGCGCGTCATTGCCTATTCCACCTGTTCGCAGCTGGGCTATATGTTCGTGGCGGCAGGTGTGGGCATGTACTCCGCGGCGATGTTCCACCTCTTCACACACGCGTTCTTCAAGGCGATGCTGTTCCTTGGTGCGGGCTCCGTTATCCACGCGATGCACCACGAGCAGGACATGCGGAACTACGGCGGCCTGCGCAAGAAAAACCCCTATACCTTCTGGGCGATGATGATCGGCACACTGGCCATCACCGGTGTTGGCATTCCGCTGACCCATTATGGTTTTGCCGGGTTCCTGTCCAAAGACGCAATTGTTGAAAGCGCGTGGGCAGGCGGGAGCATGTATGGTTTCTGGTTGCTGGTGGCCGCTGCGGCGATGACGTCGTTCTACAGCTGGCGTCTGATGTTCATGACATTCTACGGCACACCGCGTGGCGACAAACACACCCATGAACATGCACACGAGTCGCCCATGGTGATGCTGGTGCCGCTTGGTGTGCTGGCGTTGGGGGCGGTTTTTGCAGGTATGATCTGGTTCAAACCCTTCTTTGGCGATCACAAATACGTTGCGGCCTTTTATGACATTCCGCTCGCGTCTGAAGCGCATGGGTCGGATGACCATTCCGACGGTGCGGAGGATGCCAAGGCCGAAGACGGCCATGGGTCGGATGAGGGCCACCACGATGCCTTTGGCGGCAAACCGGGGGAGGGCGCGCTCTACTTTGGTGCTGACAACCACGTGCTCGAAGACGCCCATGGTGCCCCGAAATGGGTCAAGGTTTCGCCTTTCATTGCAATGCTCTTTGGCTTCCTGATGGCGATGTGGTTCTACATCTGGAACCCAAGCCTGCCCAAGCGGTTGGCCCAAAACCAGGAACCGCTTTATCAGTTCCTGCTCAACAAATGGTACTTTGATGAGATTTACGACGTGGTCTTTGTACGCCCTGCCAAGGCAATTGGACGGTTCTTGTGGAAACGAGGGGATGGCAATGTGATTGACGGCGGCCTCAATGGCATCGCCATGGGCATCATTCCCTTCTTTACCCGCCTCGCCGGTCGGGCGCAGTCGGGCTACATCTTTACCTATGCCTTTGCCATGGTGATCGGCATTGCGGTGCTGGTCACATGGATGACGCTCAGCGGGGGGGCAAACTGATGGACACGCATCTTCTTTCCATCATCACATTCCTGCCTGCGGTGGCGGCGGCGATCCTCGCGATCTTCCTGCGCGGTGATGACGAGGCGGCACAGCGCAACGCCAAGTGGTTGGCGTTGATCACGACAACCGCGACCTTTGTGATCTCGCTTTTTGTGCTGTTTGAGTTTGATCCGTCGAACACCGAATTCCAATTTGTGACAGAGGCGGATTGGCTTTTAGGCCTCAAATACCGCCTTGGCGTTGATGGCATTTCGATCCTCTTTGTGATGCTCACGACGTTTATGATGCCGCTGGTGATTGTGGCGTCCTGGGGTGTTGAAAAACGCGTAAAGGAATACATGATCGCGTTTTTGATGCTCGAGACGCTGATGCTCGGCGTGTTCATGGCGCTCGATCTGATCCTGTTTTACCTCTTCTTTGAGGCAGGTCTGATCCCGATGTTCCTGATCATTGGCATCTGGGGCGGCGCCAACCGCATCTACGCAAGCTTCAAATTCTTCCTCTATACGTTCCTCGGCTCTGTCCTGATGCTGGTGGCGATGGTGGCGATGTTCGCGGATGCGGGCACAACCTGCATTGGAGCCTGCGACATCAGCCTGCTGAACCACCAGTTTGGCACAGAGACGTTCAGCGTGCTGGGCATTCAGATCGTAGGGGGGATGCAGACGCTGCTCTTCCTCGCGTTCTTTGCCAGCTTCGCGGTCAAGATGCCGATGTGGCCGGTGCATACATGGTTGCCCGATGCCCACGTGCAAGCCCCCACGGCAGGCTCCGTGGTGCTGGCGGCGATCCTGTTGAAGATGGGCGGATACGGCTTCCTGCGGTTCTCTATCCCGATGTTCCCTGTCGGTTCTGACGTGATGGCCCCGCTGGTGCTGTGGATGTCAGCCATTGCGATTGTGTACACGTCGCTGGTCGCACTTGTGCAGGAAGACATGAAAAAGCTGATCGCTTATTCCTCCGTCGCGCACATGGGTTTTGTCACGATGGGCATCTTTGCGGCCAATCAGCAGGGCATTGATGGCGCGATTTTCCAGATGATCAGTCACGGCTTTATCTCCGGTGCGCTCTTTCTCTGTGTGGGCGTGATCTATGACCGGATGCACACCCGGGAGATTGACGCCTACGGTGGTCTGGTGAACCGGATGCCGGTTTATGCGATGATCTTCATGCTCTTTACGATGGCCAATGTGGGCCTGCCGGGCACTTCCGGCTTTGTGGGCGAATTCCTGACGCTGATGGCGACCTTCCAGGTCAACACATGGGTGGCTGCGGTGGCGACCACGGGCGTGATCTTCTCTGCGGCCTATGCGCTTTGGCTTTATCGTCGGGTGGTCATGGGCGAGTTGATCAAGGAAAGCCTGAAAGCCATTCAGGACATGACCCCGCGCGAGAAATGGACCTTTGCACCGCTTGTGGTCATGACGCTGCTGCTGGGGGTCTATCCGGCATTGGTGCTTGATATGATCGGTCCGTCTGTGGCGGCATTGGTTGAGAATTATGCAAGCGCGGTGGAGGCGGCGGATGCCGCGATCCAGACCGCTGATGCAGCGAACTAAAGGACGAATGTGATGATCGGCGAAGACCTGAATATCATCCTCCCCGAAATCTTGCTGTCGGCCTTTGCCTTGGCGGGTCTGTTGGTGGCGGTCTACACGTCCAAGGACCGCATGGGGACAGTGCTGGTCTGGGCGACCGCGGCGGTTTTTACCGCACTTGCTGCGTGGATCGGTTTCACAGGCGAAGGCACACGCGTTGCTTTCAACGGCTTGTTTATTGAGGACGGGTTTGCGCGCTTTGCCAAAGTCACGATCCTGCTCTCTGCGGCGGCTGTTATGGTGATGTCCGAAGGGTACATGCGGACACGCGGCATGTTGCGGTTTGAGTATCCGATGCTGGTCGCACTCGCCGCTGTTGGGATGATGATGATGGTCTCTGCGGGAGACCTCATGGCCCTTTACATGGGGCTGGAGCTGCAATCGCTGGCGCTCTACGTCGTGGCTTCCCTGCGGCGCGATTCCGTCCGGTCCACCGAAGCCGGTCTGAAGTACTTCGTGCTGGGGGCGCTGTCCTCCGGTATCCTGCTCTATGGCGCGTCGCTGGTCTATGGCTACGCGGGCACGACGCTGTTCTCCGGCATCATCACAACAGCACAATCGGGCGAGACATCGCTGGGCCTGCTTTTTGGTATCGTATTCCTGATTGCCGGTCTGGCGTTCAAGGTCTCTGCGGTGCCGTTCCACATGTGGACGCCGGACGTCTACGAAGGATCGCCGACACCTGTTACAGCCTTCTTTGCAACCGCCCCCAAGGTGGCGGCGATGGCGCTTTTCGCGCGCGTTTTGCATGACGCCTTTGGTCAGGCGGTGGGCGAGTGGCAGCAAATTATTGCGCTGCTTTCGGTCCTGTCGATGTTTCTTGGTGCGGTGGCCGCGATTGGTCAAACCAACATCAAGCGGCTGATGGCGTTCTCCTCCATCGCCCACATGGGCTATGCGCTTATGGGGCTTGCGGCGGGCACGGCCTTTGGCGTGCAGGCGATGCTGGTCTATATGGCGATCTATGTGACGATGAACGTAGGCACCTTTGCCTTTATTCTGATGATGCAAAAGGATGGCGCGCCGGTGGCCGATATCGGGTCGCTCAACATGTATGCAAAGGCAAATCCGGGCCGTGCGCTCGCGATGCTGGTGCTGCTTTTCTCGCTTGCTGGTGTCCCGCCGATGCTGGGCTTTTTTGGCAAGTTCTACGTGCTGCGCGCCGCCTATGACGCCGGGCTGGCATGGCTGGCGATTGCCGGTGTGATTGCGTCGGTCATCGGGGCCTACTACTACCTGCGGATCGTGTTCTACATGTACTTTGGCGAAGAACAGTCAGAGCCGCTGGACCGCTCTGGCGGGGGCGTTTTGCCAATCTTCCTGACCGCGTCAGCGTTGATCATGGTGCTGGGCATCATCAACATGTTCGGGGTTGAGGCGGCAGCACAGGCGGCGGCCGGTGCGCTGGTAAACTGATCTTCGCAGCATCGCACTTGGACCCGGTGTCGGGATGACCAACTGGCCTGCGGGCTATGCCCGCCATGTTTTCGATACGCTCGATTCGACCTTGGCGGAGGCCGCGCGGATGCTGCCGGATGTGTCTGCACCAACGTGGCTGCTGGCGCTGGAACAGACCGCTGCGCGCGGACGGCGCGGGCGGGCTTGGGCCACTCCGCGCGGCAACTTTGCCGGGACGTTGATCATGCGCCGTCAGGAGGCACCGGGTATCGCCGCCCTGCGCAGTTTTGTCACCTCTCTGGCGCTGTACCGGACCTTTGGCATCGTCACAGGACAGCCAAAAGCCTTTGCGCTGAAGTGGCCCAATGACGTTTTGCTCAAGGGCGGCAAGGTCGCGGGTATTCTGCTTGAGAGCACAGGGGACCACCTGATCATCGGGATTGGTGTGAACCTTGCCCATGCGCCTGACCCGTCGGAGGTGGAGGCACGCGCGCTGACGCCGATGAGCCTGCGCCGGGACCTTGACATGGATGTGGATGCAGAAGTGTTTCTTAATGTGCTGGCGGCTGAATATGCCACGCTGGAGACGCAATTCACGACGCATGGGTTTGCGCCGATCCGGCGCGCCTGGCTGTCACATGCGGCACGGCTGGGCGAGGTGATCACCGCGCGCACCATGCGGGATGAGACCACAGGCACCTTTGAGGATGTGGACGCAGACGGTAACCTTATTCTGCGCACAAGCGCGGGGCCTGTGGCGATCACGGCGGCAGAAGTGTTTTTCTAGGGGAGATGATCCATGCTCTTGGCAATTGATTGCGGCAATACAAACACGGTGTTTTCGATCTACGACGAGGGCGAAGCTCTCTGTTCCATGCGCACGTCAACCCACCATGCGCGCACCTCGGATGCCTATTTCACCTGGTTTTCGACCCTGCTGGACCACTACGGGATTGAGCCCAAGATCACGGATGTGATCATCTCGTCGACGGTGCCGCGGGTGGTGTTTAACCTGCGCGTTTTCACGGATCAGTTCTTTGGCTGCCGCCCGTTGGTGGTGGGCAAGCCCGATTGCCTGCTACCGGCCCATCCGCGTGTGGATGAGGGGACGATTGTGGGACCTGACAGGCTGGTCAATGCCGCAGGGGCCTATGACCGTCATGGCGGCAACCTGATCGTGGTGGATTTTGGCACCGCGACGACTTTTGATGTGGCGGGGCATGACGGGGCCTATGTGGGTGGCGTGATCGCGCCGGGCGTGAACCTGAGCCTTGAGGCGTTGCATATGGCTGCTGCTGCACTGCCGCATGTGGACATTACCAAGCCGCAGCGTGTAGTAGGCACCAACACGGTTGCCTGCATGCAATCGGGGGTGTTCTGGGGATATGTCGGGCTGGTCAAGGAGATCTGTGCCCGCATCAAGGCAGAGCGCGACCAAAGCATGAAGATTATCGCAACGGGTGGCCTGGCACCCCTCTTTGCGCAGACCGAAGACCTATTTGACGTCATAGAAGACGACCTGACAATGCACGGCATGACCGTGATACATAATTATAACAAGGAAAACGCTGGTACATGAGCAGTGAAAGATTAATCTACCTTCCCCTCGGTGGGGCAGGTGAAATAGGCATGAACGCCTATGTGTATGGATATGGGAAACCGGGCAAGGAGCGGCTGATTGTCGTGGACCTTGGCGTGGCCTTTCCCGATATGGACAGCAGCCCGGGTGTTGACCTGATCATCGCCGATATCGCGTGGCTGGTGGAGCGCCGCGACCAGATTGAAGCGGTGTTTGTCACCCACGCGCACGAGGACCATGTGGGCGGTGTCGCCCATACCTATGACCAATTGCAGGCCCCGATTTACGCGCGCCGGTTCACCTCCAACATCGCGTTGCGCAAGATGGCTGAACATGGCCACCCTGAGGACGCGGTGCACGTGATGGGCGCAGGGCCGGAGCCGGTGACAGTGGGGCCGTTCCCCGTTGGCGTCCTGCCGATCTCGCATTCCATCCCCGAAAGCTCGGCTTTGGTGATTGATACACCCGATGGCCGCGTGATCCATTCGGGCGATTTCAAGATCGACCTGACGCCGGGCGTGGGCGAACCCTATGATCCGGAACTTTGGGCCGAGGTCTGCAAGGACGGGATCAAGGCGTTGATCTGTGACAGCACCAATGTGTTTTCACCTGAACCGGGACGGTCTGAGGCGACCTTGGGCACATCGATTGAAGAATTGGTCAGCAGCGCCGAAGGCATGGTTGTGGCAACCACCTTTGCTTCCAACGTGGCGCGGGTCAAAACGCTGGCCGTGGCGGGGGACAAGGCGGGGCGCTCTATCGTGCTTCTGGGTCGGGCGATGAAACGCATGGTCGAAGCCGCCCTTGAGACGGGCGTGATGAAGGATTTCCCCAAGACAGTCAGCCCCGAAGAAGCCCGCGCAATTCCGCGTGAAAACCTGATGCTGCTGGTGACCGGATCACAGGGCGAACGCCGCGCGGCCTCGGCGCAGCTGGCGCGGGGCAAGTATCAGGGGATCGAGATGCAGGAAGGGGACATGTTCCTGTTCTCCTCCAAGACGATTCCCGGCAATGAGCGCGGCGTGATCCGTATCATGAACCAATTCTCTGAAAAGGGTGTGGATGTGGTGGATGACAGCACCGGGCGCTATCACGTGTCGGGCCACGCGAACCGCCCTGACCTTGAGACGCTGCATGATGTGGTCAAACCGCAAGTGCTGATCCCGATGCACGGTGAACACCGACACTTGCGCGAACATGTGAAAGTTGCCGAAGGACGGGGCCTCACCGGGGTGCTGGCCGTGAACGGCATGATGATCGACCTTTCGGGCAATGAACCGAAGGTGACGGAATACGTCGAGACGGGGCGCACCTATCTTGATGGCTCTGTGCAGATCGGTGCGCTGGATGGCGTGGTGCGCGACCGCATTCGCATGGCGCTCAACGGCCATGTGACGGTGACAGTGATTTTGGACGAAGACGACGAAGCACTGGGGGAGCCATGGGTCGATTGCATGGGGCTGCCAGAGATGGGACGCAACAACGCGCCGCTGGTGGATGTGCTGGAGCAGGACCTGAGCCAGTTTTTGGGCCGGGCCAAGGCGGCCACCCTGCGTGATGATGGCAAATTGAACGAAGAGCTGCGCCGCCTGACCCGCTCATCCGCGCAGAATGAGATTGGCAAGAAACCCGAAGTGACGGTTGTGGTCAGTCGGTTGAGCTGAACCGACGCTGTCTCGAAATGCAAAAGGCCTCGCTATCGCGAGGCCTTTTTTCATTTGATCAGAGGGCTTTACGTGTCGCGATCTGCAAAGCTCAACCCGATGAAGTCCGGCGTATGATCGCCCAGACCCACAACCTTGTTGCCGCGGTCGTTGCCGCCGCGCCCACGTTTGTCGCCACGGCCCCGGTTGTTGTCCCGCCCGCCATCGCGTTTATCCTCACGCGGTTTGCGCTCGCGCTTGGTCTCTTTGGGGGCGTCTGACTTGGTTTCCGCCGCTTTGGGCGCGTCGGCTGGTGCCTCGCTGTGATCGTCTGACTTGGCTTCCTGCGCGGCAGGGGCGTCGTCCTTCTTGCGGCTGCGGGAACGCGTGCGCTTTGGCTTGTCACCCTCATCAGCAGGCTGCGCCGCTTCTTCGGTCTTGCCGTCGCTCAGTGGGTTGTCCAGACGCGGGATCTCGTGCTGCACCAGATGTTCCACATCCGCGAGGTTTTTCTCGTCCCGTGGCACGCAAATCATGATCGCGGTGCCATCCCGGCCCGCACGGCCTGTGCGGCCAATGCGGTGCACATAGTCTTCGGCATGGCTGGGCACGTCGAAGTTAAAGACATGGGAAACCGCCGGCACATCAAGACCGCGCGCCGCCACATCAGAGGCAATGAGAAAGCGCAACGTGCCTTCGCGGAAACCATCAAGCGTGCGTGTGCGCTGGCTCTGATCCAGGTCACCGTGGATCGGCGCTGCGTCATATCCGTATTTTTTCAAGGACTTGGCAACAACGTCCACATCCATCTTGCGATTGCAGAAGATAATAGCGTTGGTGCATTTATCCCCTTCGCGGTCGATCAGGGCGCGCAGCATCTTGCGCTTTTCCGTGCCTTCACGGTCCTTGCGGGAGGCTTTGAATTGCAACACGCCTTGGGTGATGTTCTTGTTCGTGGTCGCCTGACGCGCGACCTCCACCCGTTCGGGGTTCGACAGAAACGTATTGGTGATCCGCTCAATCTCGGGTGCCATGGTGGCAGAGAAAAACAGCGTCTGGCGGGTGAAGGGCGTGAGGCCAAAAATGCGTTCGATGTCGGGAATGAATCCCATGTCGAGCATGCGGTCAGCCTCATCCACCACCATGACCTTGACGTCATTCAGGATCAGCTTGCCGCGCTCAAAGTGGTCAAGCAATCGGCCCGGCGTGGCGATCAGAACGTCCACGCCTTTGTCGATCAGCAGGTCTTGTTCTTTGAACGATACGCCCCCGATCAGTAGCGCCTTGGTCAGCTTCACGTGCTTGGAATAGGTGTCGAAGTTTTCGGCCACCTGTGCGGCCAATTCGCGGGTGGGGCAAAGCACGAGGCTGCGCGGCATGCGCGCACGGGCGCGCCCCCGTGCCAGCGCCGTGATCATGGGCAGGGTAAAGCTGGCGGTTTTGCCCGTGCCGGTCTGGGCAATGCCCAGAACATCGCGGCCTTCGAGGGCAGGGGGGATGGCACCCGCCTGAATGGGGGTTGGTTCGGTATAGCCCGCTTCGTCAATTGCTTTGAGAACTTTAGGGCTGAGTTTCAGGTCAGAAAATTTTGTCATATATGTCCGGTTGTTGCGGACGCTGTCTTGGCCCGCTGCATCAGTCATATCGG
This sequence comes from Sulfitobacter sp., assembly GCA_045105735.1. Classification (GTDB taxonomy): domain Bacteria; phylum Pseudomonadota; class Alphaproteobacteria; order Rhodobacterales; family Rhodobacteraceae; genus Sulfitobacter. The sequence goes on from JBGCDV010000047.1 coordinate 64,024, forward strand.
CCCGCATGGCCCCTTGTGGCGGCGTGGCCGCGATATGTGACGCCCGCATAACAATTCACACGCCTTGCGTCAAACAGATCACTCTTTAGTGCGGGATGGGCGGGAAATGCGCGTCTATTGTGGTATTTAGGTCGATATGTGCCTGTTTGAGCAATCCTTGGCGTTCAAGGCGCGTGCGCAGGGCAGGCGTATCGGCGCAGACCTCGTCGAAAAACGCGCGCAGGCCTTCTGTGCCACCCTCCGCTTCGATCATCTGAAACAGTTCATGCATCGAAAGCCCCCCTTTATCGCGGGCACGGTTGGGGGCCAGATCGGGACGGTAAGACCCTTTCTCAAGCCGGTAGCGATAGGCGGCGTGCCACGCCTCCCATGTCTTTGCATGACAATGGGCCAGATCGATGCCGTCTGTATCCTCCGGCCCCTTGATCATCTCATCCGCGGCAAAGACATTGTGGATCTGCACGCGAATGTCCGCCATCCCGGTGCGGACAAAAACCTTGCCCGCCAGATGGCTGAGAAACCCGCCTTTGATATAGGCCCCGTAAGTCGGGTAAAGCGCCTCAACAATCGGTGCGCGCTTCGGTCCATTGGGGATGAAGGCCTTAAAGGCCGTTCCATCGCCCGCAAGCTGTTCCATCGGCCTGATCCGCGCGGTGCTCTGTTGCGCGGGCAGCGCGGCGAGGATGCGGTCAATCGGCTGTTCCGACACCAGAAATTCGTCGACGTCCATGTGGATCAGCCAATCCACTTCGGCGCGCCTGTTGTAGGCATGGGTCGCATTGCGGCTTTGACGCACCTGATGTTTCTTGGGCGGCTTCCCGTTCCACCATGCGTCATCACACAAGGTCGGGCGGACCTTGGGGTGGGCCTTGAGCCGCTCAAACGATTCCGCGTTGGCGTCATCGAGATAGAGGTAGAGCCGATGCGCGCCTGCCTCCAGATGGTAGGCGGCAAAGCGCAGAACCTCGGCCACCGGGGCCTTGATCGTCGCGCTCAGGCCCCAAGTCGTCACACCATCATTTCCTTGGTCGCAGTCAGCCGCACGTCGGGATAATCCCGCTCCACCCGGTCAATGTCCCACTGCAACCGAGTGAGATAGACGATGTCGCCATCATGGTCGTGGGCGATGTGTTGCTTGTTACTATCGCTAAACTTATCAACGGCTTGCTTGTCGCCATTGACCCAGCGTGCCGAGGTGAACTGCGATTGTTCAAAGCGCACGGGCAAGCCGTATTCCAGCTCAATCCGGCTTGCCAAAACCTCAAACTGCAACTGCCCCACAACACCCACGATGAACCCCGAACCGATGGAGGGTTTGAAAACCTTGGCGGCCCCTTCTTCGGCAAATTGCATCAGCGCTTTTTCCAGATGCTTGGCCTTGAGCGGATCACCCGCGCGCACCCCCTGCAGCAGTTCAGGCGCAAACGAGGGGATGCCCGTCACACGCAGCGCCTCACCTTCGGTCAAGGTATCCCCGATGCGCAATTGCCCGTGGTTGGGAATGCCAATGATATCGCCCGCCCAGGCCTCCTCGGCCAATTCCCGGTCAGAGGCAAGAAACATCACCGGATTGGTGATCGCCATCGGTTTCTTGCTGCGCACATGGGTCATTTTCATGCCCCTGACAAAATGGCCGGAGGCAAGGCGAACAAAGGCAACCCGGTCGCGGTGCTTGGGGTCCATATTCGCCTGCACCTTGAATACGAACCCGGAAACCTTTGTTTCTTCGGGTAAAATCTGGCGTGGCTCAGCGGTCTGTATCTGTGGCTCCGGTCCGAATTTCGCAATCCCTTCCATCAGTTCCTTCACCCCAAACGAATTGATTGCGGAGCCGAACCAGATCGGCGTGAGCGAGCCTTCGGCCATCAGCTCAGCATCCAGCGGAGGCATCAGCTCGCGCACCATCTCGAGATCTTCGAGCAATTTCTCCAACAGTTCTGCCGGGACATGTTCGGCCAGTTTCGGGTCATCCAACCCATTGATCTCAATGCTTTCCGCGACTTTGTTGCGGTCGGCGCGATCCATCAGCTCCAACCGGTCGCGCAGAATGTCGTAACACCCGATAAAATCGCGGCCAATGCCGATGGGCCAGCTGGCAGGCGTCACATCAATGGCAAGGTTTTCCTGAATTTCGTCAATGATCTCAAAGACGTCACGGCTTTCCCGGTCCATTTTGTTACAAAAGGTCAGGATCGGAAGGTCGCGCATCCGGCACACCTCAAAGAGCTTTTGCGTCTGGCTTTCGACACCCTTGGCACCGTCAATGACCATCACAGCGGCGTCTACGGCCGTGAGCGTGCGATAGGTGTCTTCGGAGAAATCCGAGTGGCCTGGCGTGTCCACAAGATTAAAGCGAAAGCTGCGTTCCCCGCTGAGAAAATCAAACGACATCGCGGAGGCGGAGACAGAGATGCCGCGGTCTTTCTCCATCGCCATGAAGTCAGAACGCGTGCGCCGCGCCTCCCCCTTTGCCCGAACCTGCCCGGCCATCTGAATGGCACCGCCAAACAGCAGAAATTTCTCCGTCAGTGTGGTTTTACCCGCATCCGGGTGGCTGATGATCGCAAAGGTACGCCTGCGCGCGATTTCCGGCGGTAGTTCGGGGCGATTGGTATTATTATCCAGCATCTTACGCGGCATTCCTGAAGTGAGTTGTGCCGCAAGTCACGGCTCAGGCGAATATCGCGCATGGCGTCAGAGGATATTCACCCGGCGTACTCATATCGTACATACGCGCGGTGACAAGGGTTTGGGACGCGGGGGCAGGAGTCGTGTAGGCGAATTCAGCGGAACGGGCGCGCTGTCTCAAACCCATCAAACGCCCGAGCGAAGGGTGTTTTCAGTTATCGAACAGGAATAATTCCATTTCACCGGTCGCGTCTGGATCTTCGTCAATCGGGTTGTCGTAGAGGGCAGAGACGATCATCGCTTCTCCGTCCGCTTTTCGGTCCAGAACAATGCAATTCCCTTTGCCTGTCTTGGTCATCGACGGTTCCTCCGGTTCGGCAGCTGGAATCAGTGAATCGATTTTGTGAATGACCCGCAGCTCGCTTTCGTCTTCCGGGTTGAGCTCTGCCTTGAGTGCGCGCAGCCCCTTCGGTTCAAGCAAAGCCATGAGGGCGGCGCGTTCTTCGCCCTCGTAGTCAGTTACGTCCAAAAGACCAATTACATCCACCGTGTCATCGTGTTCAGCCGACGTGTTTTTCTGCGATTTGCCGTTCTTGCAGTGTTTTGCATAGGCCAATATGAACTCTGATTTCGTGGATTTGCCCCAGGTAGCCACTTTGCCCGATGTTGCGACGTCCGGTGGGGTGAACAGGTCTAGACCATGTGCACATCCCTTGTCATCCCACGTCAGATTGTCGGCCGGGTGGCCGCGCTCAACCTCGGATAACCGCAGTTTCGGCATGTTGGGGCACAGCACCTCCATCTTGCCGGGGTGCTCCAGCACCAGACAGGCGGTCATGTTTTCCAACTCAAGGAGCTTGCGATCATCGCTGTCGTCCGGAGGCAGCGGACCGGGTTCAGCCGGGGCGACCGCGGCCACATGTCCGCGCGCCACGTCCCCTTCGGCGCACATAAACCCAACCTTGATTTTTGCCGCATCGCTGAGCGCTGCCCAGAGTTTGCGGGTTGGTGCGTCGCGCCGCGCTTCACTTTCCATTTCAGTCTGCGTCCTGTCACGTTCCGCCGAAGCCTGAGCGATGGCGTTTCTGCGGTGCGGGCCGTCGGGATGTTTGATCACCCGCATGCTGCCGGCGACAAAAGCGGCGATCCGCTCTTCGACGGTGCGTGCGTCTTCTTTGAGGTCGGACAATGACATGGCGCGCTTGCGCATAAAATTCTCCCGTTCCAGCTATGCCCGTAGTTTGGCTTCGCCGGTTTCAATCTTCTCTCTGATGCGCTCAAGCGCTTGAACAATCTCAATTTGTTTTGCCGGGTCTTTCACCTTTGGAAAGGCGGCCATCAACTTGCTGGCCTGCGCTTCCAGTTCTGCCAACGTGTCCTGAAACGGGTGATAGAACCCCTCATCGGCAATGCGCATCCAATTCTGGACCCGCTCTTCGACACGCTCCACCGCAGCTACAGCGGCGGGGTCATCTGCCTTCAACAGGGTTGTCGCCTCTTGAATGAGTGGCGTGATGTCGGCTGTGACGCGGGGATTGATGGCAGCAATTTCCTTTACCTTGTCCACAGCGGCTTTGAGGTCGGCGCGGGCCGCAGACAGGTCGGCAGGTTCGTTTGATGACGATAAGGCCGGCGCAAGTTTCATGCCGACTTTCAGCGCCTGCGCATGTTTACCCTCACGCGCGGCCTGTTGAGCGGCGGCCCAGGCGGCCTTGATCTGATCTGCCTTGTCACCCGAATATGCGCTGATCAGCCCGTCAAGTTTGGCGCTGAGCAGTTCCCAGCGTTTGGCATCTGGAGAGGTCTCTTGCGGCGGCTCTTTTGCGGCCTCGGCGCTTGGTTGTGCCGGTGCCTCTGTCTCTTCGGCATCCTCAATCTCTGCTCCGTTGATATCAAAGAGACTGATCTGCGCGGGGATGTTTATACTGGCGAGGAACTTCTTTGTCTTGAGGGCAAGGCCGCTTGGCGGTTTGTCGTGGCAGGTGAGGTTCACCTGCTTGCCTTCAGCTGCGATAACGCCAAACGCGACCTTGTTCGTCTCGCCCAGTTTCTTGGCTTTGCGGGCAAGGGCTTCGGGTGCTTTGATCTTGTCGATCAGCAGCAGCGACCCCTCGGGTTTCTTTCCAAGACAGATGGCAAAGTGCAGCTCGCGTTTGCGCGCAAGGCTCAGCATCGCCTTGATATCATCAGCTGTAGGTGCGTCTTCCGACATCCCGGACGCCTTTCTTGACCTAAGGGAAGGTAGGGCCATTCTAGGGACGCCGCGCTGCAAATTGCAACTACTACGTGAAATCTGGTTTCGAATTTTGGTTCGACGCCTTAGCGCGTGGACGCCTTGCGCAGCAACTCTGCTGCATCGGGGCGGTTCAGCAATGCTTCGTTCACGTCAAGGCCGGCATGTGGCAGGTCGGAATGACCCGGTATCACCTCCCCCAGAGCTTCCGAAAGATCGGCAGGCAGCACCGGTTTTGTACGCGTGTCGATCAGCATCGTTTCTGCCGCAATCCCTTCGGCATAGATGATCTGGTGGCTGTCAAACAGCAGCTGGAAGTAATCCACAAAGCCGCCGTTCATCACGGTCACCGTAAAGCCGTTCACCAGATGTCGCGCCTTGACCAGCAATTCAGATCGACCCGCGCCAACCTCATCACTGCGCTGATAGATAAACAATCGGTGGTCGGGGCTGACAATCAGGTCGTGATCGTTGTTGAGCGTGCCTGCATGGATCTTGATCGGGGCAAACTCGCCCACCGCACGCACCGTTGTCTGGCCAATCCAGCGGATCTGCTGGACGCCATCATCGCGGGTGAGAACCTTATCGCCGACTTTCAGATCTTCAATCAGCCGCTGTTCGCCGGAGGACAGGGTAATATGTGTCCCGCGCGTGAAAGAGACGCAGGCCACCTGTGCAAATTTCTGTCGGGCGTTTTCGGTATCAATACCGACAAGACGGTATTCGACCTGCCCTGAAAGCGCCGTCAGCGGCAGCAAGTATATCTCTGCCACGCCGCCGTCTTCATCCACCTCGACCAGCAGCAGCGTCTCATGCATCATCCCATCGGGCGACATGAAGGTGAGCGCGCTGTCGAGATGAAGCGTGGCCTCCGGCGTCCCAAGTTCGGTGCCATCGGCGACGCGAAACCGGTTTTCCGCACCGGGGAGGATGGCAAGGCGCTGAGGGTCCTGCCCATAAGGCAGCTCATAAATATCATCGAGGATCAGCTCAGAGGCAAAGGACAGCGCATCGCCCATATTTGCCCCATCAGTGCAGGCAAAATCGCTGGTTTTGAATACCGGCAGGTTTTGCGCGGGGGCTGGGCGGGAACGGGCCATCGGATACCTCGGGCTGGAAAGGGTCTGGGGCAAAGCACTAGGCTAGAATTGTGACACCACTGGGTCAAGCGTAGGGTGTTTTGCTGGCGTGTGGCACGTGGCGTGATAGGTCTGTTGCAAATACAGGAGGAATCGCGACATGGAATTGGGAATTAAGGGCAAGAAAGCGCTGGTCTGCGCTTCATCCAAGGGGCTTGGGCTGGGCTGTGCGGAGGCACTGGCCGAGGCAGGTGTTAATCTGGTGATGAATGCCCGCGGCGCGGACGCACTGGAGGCCTCAGCCGCGCGGCTGCGCGAGGCTTACGGCGTGGAGATCACCACAGTTGCGGCCGATGTCGCGACGCAAGAGGGGCAGGCGGCCGTGATTGAGGCTGCGCAAGGCGTTGATATTCTGGTCAATAATGCGGGTGGCCCGCCCCCCGGCATGTGGCAGGACTGGGACCGTGAGGATTTCATCAAGGCGCTGGATGCCAACATGCTGGCCCCGATTGCGCTGATCAAGGCGCTGGTGCCTGCAATGATGGAACGGGGCTGGGGCCGCGTCGTCAACATCACCTCGCAATCGGTGCGCGCGCCCATTGGCGTGCTGGGGCTGAGCAATTCCGCGCGCACGGGCCTGACCGGATATGTAGCGGGCACCTCGCGGCAAGTGGCCGGATCAGGGGTTACCATCAATAATCTGTTGCCCGGCATCCATGCCACGGACCGTGCCGATGCGCTGGACGGTGCCGTGGTCAAATCGCGCAACATCTCGCTTGAGGTGGCTCGAGCTGAGCGCGCCGCAACCATCCCCGCCGGGCGCTACGGCACCCGAAAGGAGTTTGGCGCAGCCTGTGCTTTCCTGTGCTCCACCCATGCTGGGTTTATCGTGGGTCAAAGCATCCTGCTGGATGGTGGTGCCACTAATATCACGATGTAACCCTCTGTCATGGCTGAAAAGTTTTCGCTCAAGGATCACCTCTTCAACGCCGAGACAGTTGCGCGTCTGGGCCGGGAATATGCCGCTGGTGTCCCCGGTTTCGACGCGGCGCAGTTTGAGCGGGAGGCGCTGGCGGGCTTTGCCGCACGAGAACTTCTTGAGCGGCTTGATTGGATGGCCGATTGTCTTGAGCCGCAGTTGGCCAGCGATTTCCCAACCATGGCGAACCAATTGGAAGCGGCCATGCCCGCGCCCCTTGATCCGACCTTAAAGGACGATGACTTTGGTCACTTTATCCATGCCTTGCCAGGCATCCTCGCGGTCAGGCACGGGTTGGAGACACATCGCGACCGTGCGCTTGATCTGCTGCACGCGGCGACGCAACGCTTCTCAATGGAGTTCTACATTCGGCCCTTTCTGAACCGCTGGCCCGGGGAAACACTGGCGCGGCTTGCGGTCTGGGCGCAGGACGAAAACTACCACGTGCGCCGATTGGTCAGCGAAGGAACGCGGCCCCGCTTGCCCTGGGCCAAGGCCGTTACCTTGCAAACACCGCAGCGCTTGCCCTTGTTGGAGCACTTGCACGCTGATCCGACACGGTATGTCACCCGGTCCGTGGCCAATCACCTCAATGACATTGCCAAAAAAGAACCCGATGTCGTGATCGACCTGCTGGGACGTTGGGCCAAGACGGGGCGGCAGACAACCAAAGAGCTGAATTGGATGACCCGCCACGGGCTGCGCACGCTTGTCAAGGACGGCCATGCCGATGCGCTCGCGCTGCTGGGCTACCGAAGTGATGTGGCCGTCCGTGCCACACTTGATCTGGGTGCTGCGCGCTATGTCATTGGTGAAAAGGTTACGGTAGCCTGCACATTGAACTGCGCACAAGATTTGCCTGTGATGGTTGATTACCGCATCAAATTCGTGCGTCCGGGCGGCAAAACAGGGGAAAAGGTGTTCAAGCTGAAGGCCGCAAAGATCACGGCAGGCGAACCGCTTGCCCTGTCCAAGAACCATCTGCTCAAGGGCGGGGCATCGACATTCACCCTGCATCCGGGCCCGCACGAGGTGACATTGCAGGTCAACGGCAATGATGTCGCCCGCGCAGGGTTTGACCTCACCGCCTGATCACGATTAAGCGATGGCGGTCCCTCTTGCATGGCACATCGTGGATGGGTTCGCTAAGGCTGGGCCGACATCTGACAAAGGCCCAAATCCCCATGCAAACTATTGTTCTTGTTGTACTCTTTGGAGCCGTGATCGGGGCAAGCATTCTCGCCGCTCCCCGTCGCGCCACTGTCGAGGGGTTCTTTGGCGGGATCAGCCTTGAGGGCAGGGCACCGGGCCTTTGGGTTCTGGTGCTCAGTCAGGTTACCACCTGGATTTTCGCCCGTTCCCTGATGAACGCTGCGATTTTGGGGTACTATTACGGCATCGCGGGCACGCTGGCCTATGCCGCCTATTACGGGTCTTTCCTGACGGGCGGTTTCATCGTGACGCATCTGCGTGCGCAAGGGGCGAGCTCCATGCAGGACTGGTTGCGGGGGCGGTTTGGGGCCGTTGGCACCGGGTGTTACAATCTGGTGATTGGCTTGCGCCTGCTGTCCGAAGTCTTTGCCAATCTGCTGGTTGTGGGCCTGATCGCCGGCGCTGTTCTGGAGGGCAGCAGCACCATCGCCATTCTCATCGTTGCCGTGATCGGACTGGTCTATTCCGCATGGGGTGGGCTTTCTGCCGCTCTGCGCACCGATGTGGTGCAGATGGTTGTCTTTCTCGTCGTCTTTGGCGTGGCTTTTGTGGCACTTGTCACCAGCCCCGGATTTGACCTTGGCGCTGTCCTGACCGCGCCGGGTGTTTCTGGGCCTTACAATGGCTGGGTGCTGCTGGTTGTGGCGGCCTTGCAGGTTTTTTCCTATCCCGCCCATGACCCGGTTATGATGGACCGCGGGTTCATTGCGGACCCCGCGACCACACGCGCGTCTTTCCTGCATGCCTTTTGGCTCTCGACGCTCTGCATCATCGGATTTGGATTTTTCGGCATTCAGGCGAGCCTCACAGGTGCCGCCTATGAGACCCAACTCATCGGCACATGGAGCACGATGTTCCCCGCATGGGTGTTTGTTGCGCTGATGATCTCCTTACTGGTCTCGGCCCTCAGCACGCTGGATTCGGCACTTGCTTCCGCGTCTCGGCTGCTGGTTGAGGAAATGCGCCTGCTGCCGCGCTCTCTCATTGCGGGCCGGAGTGTTATGATCGGCTTTATGGGTGCAGGCACGCTGTTGACGCTCTGGGGCAATGCCACGCTCTTTGATGCGGTTGCGGTCTCTGGCACTGCGTCCATGTTCCTCGCCCCGGTCCTTATTGTTGGGCTGGTGATGCAACGCAAGATCGCCCTATGGGCCTACATGCTGGCCTTTGGCACGGCGATGCTCGGCGCCTTTGTCTACTTTGCCCGCGACTGGGGCAGCATCGCATTGCTCCTGCCCGACGGTCACAAGTATGAGCAACTGCTGGCGATTTGCATCGTCGTGCTGGCGACGGGCTTTGCCGGGGTGCTTGCGGCGATGCGACGAGGCTGATAGCAGCATCCCGAGTAATTCTATCGGATTTGAATGTCTAGCACCGCCCCCCGTCTTGAGATCAAAGACCTGCGCCGTTCCTTTGCGGGCCGCGCGGTGGTGGATGGCGTGTCGCTCAAGATCATGCCGGGGCAGGTGACCTGCCTGTTGGGCCCCTCGGGTTGCGGAAAATCCACCACCCTGCGGATGATCGCAGGGGTCGAAATGCAGGACAGCGGCACGATCCATGTCGATGGCAAGCTGATCTGCGACACCGTTTATCGCCTCCCACCGGAGCTGCGTTAGATGGGTCTGATGTCTCAGGGCTTCGCGCTCTTTCCGCATCTGAGCGTGGCCGACAACGTGAGTTTCGGCCTCAAAGGCAGCAAGGCCGAAAAACGCGCGCGAGTGGAGGAACTCCTGACCCGCGTGGACCTGATGCGCTTCATCGACGGCTATCCCCATCAGTTGTCGGGCGGCGAACAGCAACGTGTCGCTCTGGCCCGCGCGCTGGCCCCGCGTCCGCGCATCATGCTGATGGATGAACCGTTCTCGGGCCTCGACAACCGGTTGCGCGACGGCATCCGCGATGAGACGCTGAGCATCCTCAAAGAAGAAGACACCGCCGTGCTGCTGGTCACCCATGAACCGGATGAGGCGATGCGCATGGCCGATGAGATCGCGCTGATGCGCGACGGGCAGATCGTGCAGCAAGGCGCGCCTTACAACGTCTACACCCGTCCGCTTGATCGCGCTTCTGTGGCGTTTTTCTCGGACGCCAATGTGGTTGACGCCACGGTGGAAGGGGCACTGGCCCAAACCACCTTTGGCCGGTTCCTCGCGCCCGGTGTGCCCAATGGCACAAGGGTCCAGATCGTCTTTCGCCCGCAACACCTGCGCATCGATTTTGACCGCGCCGGCAAAGGGCCGAACCCGACAGCAAAAGATGGCACACCCGCCCGCGCGGTGGTCAGCCGGGCGCGGTTTATGGGCTCAGAGAGCCTTGTGGAATTCGTAATGGATCACGATGGATCAACGCTGAAGGCCACAGTGCCATCGGTGTTTCTGCCGCAACCGGGTGCCGTGTTGTGGCTGACAATCCCACGCGACCGGTGTTTCGTGTTCCCGGTTGGCAATTAGGAGGCGCAAATGGCTGAGACGTTATTGGTGGAATTTGGCATGGGGTCTTCGCTGCGGCGGGGCGATTACACCCAAGCCGCCGAACGGGCCCTGCGCGATGCCCTGTGGCACAACTCGATCAATCTGGCGGAGCTTTTCGGCTTTGACAAAACCGATATGCAGATCACGCTCGACGTTGGTGTGCAACAGCCGGAGACCGTGGACGTCGATGTGCTCAAGGCGGTGTTCCCTTATGGAAATGTCACGGTCAATGTCACAAAAGGCGGCCTCGACGTGCCGCGCCCCGTGGGCCAGGAAGGGGCAGGGCACCCAACGGTGATGGCCAATGTCGCCCTGCGTGTCGGCTTTGAGATGGAGCGCGCCAATGGATGATCTGAGCCAGATGCACCGCGTCATCATCGAAATGGGCATGGGCAATGACCTGCACGGGATGGACTACACCAAAGCCGCCGCCCGCGCGATAGAAGACGCGTTTCGCCATTCCTCCCTGCCGATCTTTGCCGTGACCGACCTCACCCCAGCAGACATGCGTGTGCAGGTCACAGTCGCGGTACAGGAACCCTACAAGCTTGACCTTGATGTGCTGACGGCCAAGCTCCCGCGCGGCAAAGCCCATGTCACCGCATCCCACGGCGGCCTCAACGTCCCTTCCGGCGGGGAAACCATCGTGATCGCCCAGGCCAGCGTCGAAGCCTTCCTGCCCCCCCAAACCGGCTGGCGGCTCAAGAAAACATAAGACCTCTCAATCCTCCTCTTTTTGGCCTTAAATACCGCGGGGAATCGATCTTTGATCGATGGGGCAGAGCCCCTAAAGCCCTTCTGGGAAAACCTGACAGGTCGCGCATCACGCAACCCGTTGAAACCACTGAATTCAGGCTGCGTTAAGGGGTTCCGGGCTTTTCGAAAGTGCTCTGAAAAATCGTGTCGCGCTTCAGCGCGTCCTTTGGATCACGGCACATAATCGGCCAGCCGCTTGCCCGGCTCATCCGTGAACAAATCCGGCAGGGCCTCTGCGCTTTCGATCAGATCCAGCCGGAACACCCGGAAGGCCACGCGCAGTTCGCACCACGCCGTCACCGTCCAGACACGTCCCCAGTATTCCATGTGCAGCGGTCGGATCACCCGGCTGGTCACGGCCCCTTGTCGTGAGGTGTAGGTCAGCCGCACCTTTTGCCGCGCTTTGATCGCGGCGCGTAGCAGCGGCATATGCGCCAGATTGCGGGTCGGATCGGCAAAGGGATAGACCGCAAATTTCCACGCCTCCGCTTCGGCAATCGTCTGGGCTGGCAGGACCGCGTCGATCTTGACTGCCAGCGTGTCAGCGGCCTGTTTGAGCGTGTCATCCGCCGCTTGCCCTACAACCGCAAGCCCCAGGTTCAGCGCCTCCAGCTCGGCGGTGGTCAGGGTCAGCGGCGGCAGGCTGATCGCTTGCGTGATCATATAGCCGACACCGCGCTCTCCCTCGACCGGCACGCCCGAGGCCATCAACGTTTCCATATCCCGATAGATCGTGCGCGTAGACACTTCAACACGCGCTGCAATGTCCTGCGCGCGGTGCAGTTTGCCGTCGCGCAGGATCTGGATAATGTCAAAAAGGCGATCCGTCCGGCGCAAGGCTACTCCTGTTGATACTGGATCATGGCATGGCGCAGGGTGACGTGATCGGGGTCTATCATCTGCATCATGGGCCCCGCCTCAGGGGCCGCCATCATCTTCTCAGCGGTGGCTTTGGCCGCCGCCATCGAGGTCCAAGTGATGTGATCGGTCCAGGTGCCATCCTCCGCCTTGGACAATGTGCGCGACAGCACTTCACTGCTCAGCCTCAATAGCGGCTCAATTGCGCGCGCCGCAGCAACAAATGCGGCAGGGTCGGTCCCCTCAAGCAGGCGAAAGGTGACGATTTCAGCGACGGTTGCGGTGGTCTCAGACATGATATGCTCCTTTGGTCATGTGTCAGACCGGGATAGCGGGGTCCAACTGACATAAACCTGTCAGTTGAATGCAGCAAGACTGGATTTCGTTTAAAAACATGAGGTCTGAGCCGGGCCCAAAGCGGCTTTGATCTATCCCGCAGCCCGGTCAGCGCCTAAAACCACCTGTGACGAGGTGCGCCCGACATCGGGCCCTCACTCAGGAACAGGAGAGTATCATGGGTATTGGAAATATCGGACTGCCGGGCATTTTGCTGATCGCGATTGTGGTTCTGGTTCTATTCGGACGGGGGAAAATCTCTTCCTTGATGGGCGAAGTCGGTAAAGGCATCACATCGTTCAAGAAAGGCGTCAGCGAGGGCGCTGAAGAGTTAGAAGAAGAGGCAGCAGAGGTCGCCAAAGACGTCACGCCGACCGAAGAAAAAGACAAGGCCTAATCGCAGATGTTTGATCTGGGCTGGACCGAGCTTCTGGTCATTGGAATTGTTGCGCTGATTGTGGTGGGTCCCAAGGACCTGCCTGTCCTGTTTCGCAACGTTGGTAAGTTCGTCGGCAAGGCCAAAGGCATGGCGCGCGAGTTTTCCTCTGCGATGAACCAAGCGGCGGATCAGTCCGGCGTGAAAGACATAAAATCAGGATTAAATGCGGCGTCTAACCCATTGAAAACGGCCATGGATGGCGTGAAGGATGCGACCTCGGACTTGACGAAAATGAATCTCGACCCGAACAGTGAAACGGGTAAGCTTTCGGCAGAACGCGCTGAGGCCGCCAAGAAGATTCAAGCCAGCACCGCCCGCGCTGCTGCTGAACGCAAAATGCGTGAGGCCGAAGAAGCTATGAAGAAGGCCGACGCGATGGAAGAGTCCGCGAAGACGCCCGCAAAGGACGACGGATGAGCCAGAGCGACGATATCGAAGACAGTGCGGCCCCGCTTATTGAGCATCTGGCAGAGCTGCGTACGCGGCTGATCCGCGCCGTCATTGCGTTTTTGGTTGGGATTATTTTGGCGTTCATTGTCGCCGAACCCATTTTGCAATTCTTACTGGGGCCGATCAAAGCCACATTGATCGAACTTGGGGATTCAGACCCGACATTGCAGTTCACTTCGCCGCAGGAATACTTGTTCACGTTGTTCCGCATCTCGATGGTGTTTGGATTTGCG
>JBGCDV010000048.1:0-7934 GCA_045105735.1 Sulfitobacter sp.
ACTTCGCGTTTTTCAGCGGCGTGGCGGCGTGACATATCGTTGTCTTCCTCTTGGCGGGGGTGGTGCGGGGCACCACCTTACGTAACGGACAGGTGAGGTGGGGACGCGCCCCACCCGTGGATTACTTGGGACGCTTGGCACCGTACTTGGAACGGCGCTGCTTACGGTCTTTTACGCCCTGTGTATCCAGAACACCGCGCAGGATGTGATAACGCACACCAGGAAGGTCTTTGACACGACCGCCACGGATCAGAACAACGGAGTGTTCCTGCAGGTTGTGGCTTTCACCGGGGATGTAGGAGATCACTTCGAAACCGTTGGTCAGGCGCACCTTGGCCACTTTCCGCATCGCGGAGTTCGGTTTCTTGGGTGTGGTTGTGTACACGCGGGTACAGACGCCACGCTTCTGCGGGCATTCCTGCAGGTGCATGGATTTGGAGGTTTTGCGTTTTGGCTGCCGCGGCTTGCGGATCAGCTGTTGGATCGTTGGCATTCCGGTTCTATCCCCGTTCTGTCATTTCATCGGCGCGAGGACATCCCCGCAGGTTCAATTCTCAAAGCCTTTCCATATGGAAAAGCAAAAGCACCGCAACACTCCCGTACCGAGGAAAGCGCATGCGGTGGGGCACCAGAGGACCGGATCAGCATTAGATCGGGTCTTGACCACTTAAGTTATGATTTCGATTGGCAAGGGTTTCCCCGCCGTCGAGATAGCGGGCGTATAGGGGATGAGTCTTTGGCTGTCAACAGCGCCCCCGCGACTTGCGGGGATGCAGTGAGACTGCAATGGTGGATATAGCAAGTCAGAGGTGCGACACTTATGCAAACCATCGGCATCTGCCGCTTTTCCTATCCCGGTGACGGTGGTTTTCAGGTCGAACATGACAGCCTGCAAGAGCGCATGGATTATCTATACGCCCCCGCCCGCATGGCCGAACGGTTTGCCACCTTTGAGACGATGATGCTGCCGCCATTGCGGGCACAGACGGACGACGATTTCACCCTGCTGATTGTTGCGGGCGACAGCCTGCCTGCCCGTTACCGTGACCGGCTGGAAGCCGCAGTAGAAAACATGCCGCAAGCAGTGATCCAGTCTCATCCCCCCGGCCCTCATCGCAAAGTCATGCAAGAGGCAATCAACAGTGTCCGGCGTTTTGACGGTGACGCCTGCCTGCAATTCCGCATGGACGATGACGACGCGGTCGCTTGCACGTATGTGGAACGACTGCGCGCAGCGGCGCTTGACGTTCTGCCGATGGCGGCAAAGCACCGTCACATCGCCATCGACTTCAATCAGGGCTACATCGCCCGCCCCTCTTCAATCGGATTGGAGGTTGCGCCGACCAACGTGCCCTACACGACCGCCGCTCTGGCGCTGATGTTTCAGCCAGACCTGCGCCTTTCCGTGATGAACTTTGCGCATATGAAGGTTGGACAAAAGATGCCGACCGTGACCTTCGCTGGCGAAGACATGCTGATCCGGGGGCACAACGACTTTAACGATTCACGCCAGAAGCCCGGCGTGCGCGCGCCCAAGCTCGCGCCTCTTGATGCTGCGGGTAAGGCGCATTTCAAATCCACCTATGACATTGACGCCGATGCGGTGGCGGCAGCCTTTTCATCCCTGTGACAGCTTGCGTTCGCGGTAAAACGTGAACATCCCTGTTGCGGCAACGATACCCGCCCCGATCAGCGTCAGCAGCCCCGGCCATTCCCCAAAAACGAACCATCCCAGCACAAGCGCCCAGACCAATCCGGTGTAGCGGAACGGTGCCGTAAACGACACATCTCCCGACCGCATTACGGCGATGGAAAAGAAATAGCCGCCCATGATGAACACCGCAGATCCAAAGATCAGCAGGGCCTCCCTGCCCCCAATCGCGACCCAGGGCGCGCTGAGCGACGCAAAGAACGCGGCCGCCATCACTGTCGCCGCCGTCACCAGCGTGACCGTCATTGAAGGGACCTCAGGCGACAGCTTGCGGGTGACCAGATCACGAACCGTCACCCCCAGCACCGCAATCAACGCATAGAGCGACCAGACGTTAAACCCCTCCGCGCCTGGCTTCACGATCAGCAGCACACCGATCAGACCAACCGCAATCGCCACCATCCGTCGCCAGCCCACGGCCTCCCGCAAGACCAGCGCTGAGGCCAGTGTCACGACCAGCGGCACAACCTGCATGATCGCCGTGATGTTCGCGATGGGCATGTTTACAAGCGCCTGCAAAAAGAAATAGGCGATCATGACCTCCGAAACCGCACGCAACGCAATGATCCCCCAGTCCCGGCGCGCAACGCGAAAATGCAGCGGCCCCAAATGGCCGCGCGTTCCACCAATCAAGCCACAGGTGATCAAACTGCGCAGGAATAACATCTGAAACAGTGGCACCGTCTCTGCTGTCAGTTTCAGAAAGGTATCATTGATCGTGAAACAGGCCATCGAGGCCATCATCAGCAAAGCACCCGCAAGGTTCGGTGACATCGCTCAGAACCCTTCCAGCATCTCATGGGTCAGGCCAAAGCCATCCCACAACAACCGCTTGATCCCCCGTGGCCGCATATGGCCCGCCCGCCCCGAAGGCTGCGCGGATGAATCGTTGTCCTGATGCACCGACCTGATCCACATCGGGCGGCCCACTTCGGTGTAGCAATCATAATACTGCGTCAGATGCCGGTGGTTACGGCGAAACACCGTTGCGTGGTCCCCCACTTTGGTCACCATGGCCAGACCGATGCCCAAGGGCGCACGCTCATACCACTCCGTCACCGGTGTGTCCGCCGCAGGATCGAGGTAGAGGCCCCGATTGAACGCGATCACAAAGGGTTTCTTGTCTTCACGGATCTGCAACAGGTTCTGCGCCACGGCCCTGATACGTGCGGTCGTCTGGCGGTGCATCCCGTCGTCATCATCCTGCCGGAAGGTCGCGATGTGAGTGGCCCCCTCCTGATCCGGCAGCGCGCTATAGGCCGTTTTCACAGCCTGTATATGTATCATCGGCGGCAGCGACACGATGCGCAGCGGTGAAAAATCCGCGATCATATCCTCAAGCCGGGTACGCCAAGCATCGGGAAAACACTCCCCGATGAGCACCGCACAGGTGAAATCCGTATCGTCCTGCAAAGCCATCGTGTGAAACGCCAGCCGCTCAAACAGCTTGAACCGCCGCTCCAGCCGCTCAGGTGCATAAAGCAACGCCCGCATGGCATTCAGATCGTCCATGGATTTGGCAAACCCGTTTTCCGACAGATAGGAAAACCGGATCAGCCCTTTGATTTGCACCTTTGGTGTCACGCCTGCGCCTTGCCCTGCTCGTTGCCGCTCACGGTAGGGGATTTCGGCTGGGGGCTAAAGGGGGGCTGGGAGGTATGGTGTTTAATAACCGTTGTCAGAACCCTGCGAACACGCGCAACCTGCGGCAGGCCAACGAACACCCAAATTCTCAAAATGGAGCCTCGAAGGTCCGAGGCAGCGCGGGCAAAACTGCCGCTCCGAGTTCCAAGAGGATTGACTGCAGGCAGTTCGACGCAGGCCAGCCTCCACACCGTGCGAAATGCAGCTGTCACGTCCATCAGCGATGGCAGGTACCTGGGGCTGTATCCGATCATAGATCAATTAATCAGGGTTCCCGCAAATCTCTTACCACGGCACCAAAACCCTCACACACATACTCCATTTGGAACCTCCCTTTAACTTGTCGCAGTTATGAGCGGTCAAGCAAAAGGTTAGCACGTTCTCAGGACGCCCGCATAGCTGCATCCAAGCATCAAGAACTATGCGCTCACTGCAACCGTACCACAAAAGAAAAGCCCCCGCCGGAATTCACGGCGGGGGCTTTCGTTTCTACGCTGTTAAGCGTCTTAGTCCCGGCTTTCCTCATCAAAAGGACCGGAGCTAAAGACATCACCGCCAACGATGTCATTGTCGTCCATCACAGGTGCTGCCAGTGCCGCAGCCGCTTCCGCTTCCTCGCGGCGGGCCTCAATCACGACGTTGTCGCGGTCTTGTGCCACTTTGCGCATCTGCATGGTTGCACCACCCGTACCGGCAGGGATCAGGCGGCCAACAATGACGTTCTCTTTGAGACCGACAAGCTTGTCCTTCTTACCCTGAACGGAGGCTTCGGTGAGCACCCGAGTGGTTTCCTGGAACGACGCGGCAGAGATGAACGACCGTGTCTGCAAGGACGCCTTGGTGATGCCGAGCAGAATGGGCTCGCCCTTGGCAAGACGCCCCCCTTTGGAGGCGGCCTTTTCGTTGGCCAGATCAAACTCCTGCTTGTCGACGTGTTCGCCCTTGAGCAGCGTGGTGTCACCAGATTCCTGGATCTCCCACTTTTGCAGCATCTGGCGCACGATCACTTCGATGTGCTTGTCGTTGATCTTCACACCCTGCAGCCGGTACACGTCCTGCACCTCATCGATCATGTAGTCCGCGAGCGCTTCAACACCCATAATGGACAGGATGTCATGCGGCGCTGGGTTGCCGTCCATGATGTAGTCACCCTTCTGGACAAAATCACCTTCCGCAACCGGGATGTGCTTGCCCTTGGGCACCATGTATTCAACCTTGTGATCCGCGTCATCGGAGGACTCAATCGCGATACGGCGTTTGTTTTTGTAGTCCTTGCCAAAACGCACATACCCGTCGATTTCCGCGATGATCGCGTGATCCTTGGGGCGGCGCGCCTCAAAGAGTTCCGCAACACGTGGCAGACCACCGGTGATGTCCTTGGTCTTGGCACCTTCACGCGGAATACGCGCGATGACGTCACCTGCCTTGATATCGCTCCCGTCCTCAATGGACAAAACCGCATCAACTGACATGGCGTAAGTGATCGGGTTACCCGCATCATTGCGCACCGGCTCTCCGTCAGCATCCACAAGGATCACCTCAGGCTTGAGCTCATTGCCCTTGGGGGCTGCACGCCAGTCGATCACGATCTTCTGGGTCATGCCTGTTGCATCATCGGTCTCATCCTTGACCGCGATCCCGGACACAAGGTCCACGAACTTGGTCGTACCGGACTTCTCCGCGATGATTGGCAGCGTGTAGGGATCCCACTCAAAGAGTTTGTCACCCCGTGCCACGTTCTGCCCATCTTTGACAAAGAGCGTCGTACCGTAGCCAATCTTGTGGTTGGCCCGTTCCGCGCCGTCCTCACCAACAATCAGCATCTTCATGTTACGGCCCATCACCATGATCGCGCCATCAGCGTTCTCAAGGGTCTGCGCGTTTTCAAACACGATTTTGCCTTCCTGAGAGGCTTCGAGGAAGGACTGCTGGCCACCTTGGGCAACGCCGCCGATGTGGAATGTCCGCATCGTCAGCTGTGTCCCCGGCTCACCGATGGATTGCGCTGCGATGATGCCGACGGCCTCACCCTGGTTGACCAATGTACCGCGTGCAAGGTCACGACCATAGCACATGGCGCAAACGCCTTCTTCGGCCTCACAGGTCAAAGGCGAACGAATGCGTGTGGATTGCACGCCCGCCTCATCAATTGCGTCGGCCATACGTTCGTCCACGATGGTACCTGCCGCGACCAGCACTTCGTCTGTGCCCGGACGCAGGATATCATCCGCAGCCACACGGCCCAGCAAACGCTCCGCCAGCGAAGACACAACCTCACCGTCGTTGACAGCCGCCTCTGCAGTGATCGCCATTTCTGTCCCGCAATCATGCATGCGCACGATGCAGTCCTGCGCCACATCCACCAGACGACGCGTCAGATAACCGGAGTTCGCTGTTTTCAACGCCGTGTCCGACAGACCCTTCCGGGCACCGTGGGTGGAGTTAAAGTACTCCAGAACGGTCAGGCCTTCTTTAAAGTTCGAGATGATCGGTGTCTCGATGATGTCGCCGTTCGGCTTGGCCATCAGGCCACGCATCCCGCCCAACTGCTTCATCTGCGTCACAGAACCACGCGCACCGGAGTGGGCCATCATGTAGACCGAGTTCGGCTCCATTTCGGCACCGTTGTCATCCCGCTTTTCAGCAGAAATCGAACCCATCATCGCGTCCGTTACCTTGTCGTTACACTTTGACCAGGCATCGACAACTTTGTTGTACTTTTCACCCTGAGTAATCAGGCCGTCCATGTACTGCTGTTCAAAGTCTTTCACCTGCTCGCGGGTCTCATCAACCAGCGGCCATTTGGTGTCCGGGATCAGCATGTCGTCCTTGCCAAAGGAAATGCCCGCCTTGAACGCTTCGCGGAAACCCATTGTCATGATCTGGTCACAGAAGATGACGGATTCCTTTTGACCACAGTAACGGTAGACCGTGTCGATCACCTGCTGCACTTCTTTCTTGCGCAGCAAACGGTTGACCAGATCAAACGGTGCCTTGGCGTTGAGCGGCAAAAGCGCGCCCAGACGCACACGACCAGGCGTTGTGTCAAAGCGCATCAGCACTTCGTTGCCCTCTTCGTCAATCTGCTTGATCCGCGCTTTGATCTTGGTGTGCAGGTGTACTTCGCCCGCGTCGAGCGCATGCTGCACCTCGTCCACGGTGCCGAACACCTTGCCTTCGCCAACCATGCCCTCACGCTCAAGCGTGGTGTAATAGAGGCCGAGGATCATGTCCTGAGACGGAACGATGATCGGCGCACCGTTGGCTGGCGACAGAACGTTGTTCGTGGACATCATCAGCACACGCGCTTCAAGCTGCGCCTCAAGGCTCAGCGGCACGTGAACCGCCATCTGGTCACCGTCAAAGTCCGCGTTAAAGGCGGAACAGACCAGCGGGTGCAGCTGGATCGCTTTACCTTCGATCAGCACCGGCTCAAACGCCTGAATGCCAAGACGGTGCAAGGTTGGCGCACGGTTCAGCATGACAGGGTGTTCGCGGATGACCTCATCCAGAATATCCCAAACCTCGGGACGTTCCTTTTCCACCAGCTTTTTGGCTTGCTTCACTGTCGAAGACAGACCTTTGGCCTCAAGCCGCGAGTAAATGAACGGCTTGAACAGCTCCAGCGCCATCTTTTTCGGCAAGCCACATTGATGCAGCTTCAACTCCGGACCGGTCACAATGACCGAACGACCAGAGAAGTCGACGCGCTTGCCCAAAAGGTTCTGACGGAAACGGCCCTGCTTGCCCTTGAGCATGTCAGACAGCGATTTCAGCGGACGCTTGTTGGCACCCGTGATCACACGGCCGCGACGGCCGTTGTCAAAGAGCGCATCCACAGATTCCTGCAACATCCGCTTTTCGTTTCGCACGATGATGTCCGGCGCGCGCAACTCGATCAGACGCTTAAGGCGGTTGTTGCGGTTGATCACGCGGCGATACAGATCGTTCAGGTCAGACGTCGCAAAGCGACCGCCATCCAGCGGCACCAGCGGGCGCAGTTCTGGCGGGATCACAGGGATCACGGTCAGAACCATCCACTCAGGGCGGTTGCCGGACTCAAGGAAGCTCTCGACGACCTTCAGGCGCTTGATGATCTTTTTGGGCTTCAATTCGCCTGTGGCTTCTTTCAGCTCTTCGCGCAGCTGGTCGGCCTCGGCCTCCAGATCAATCGCAGCGAGCATTTCGCGGATCGCTTCGGCACCGATGTTGGCGGTGAACGCGTCCATGCCGTAGGCATCCTGCGCGTCCATGTACTCTTCCTCGGTCATCATCTGACCGTAGGTGAGGTCCGTCAGACCGGGCTCGATCACCACATAGTTTTCGAAATACAGCACCCGCTCCAGATCGCGCAGTGTCATGTCGAGCATGAGGCCGATGCGGGAGGGCAGTGATTTCAGAAACCAGATGTGCGCAACGGGCGAGGCCAGTTCGATGTGACCCATCCGCTCACGGCGGACCTTTTGCAGCGTGACTTCCACACCGCATTTTTCGCAGACAACGCCGCGATACTTCATGCGCTTGTATTTACCACACAGGCATTCGTAATCTTTGATTGGGCCAAAGATACGCGCGCAGA
>JBGCDV010000049.1:0-18163 GCA_045105735.1 Sulfitobacter sp.
CTGGACCACTTCAGTGGGGCTGATCACAGGTCAACCACTCAAGTGGGGCTGCTAACGTGTTGAAGATCAACAGACTACAAATCGCAGCTTACGTCAGTGTCCGAATTTCGGGGGGTAGCTCACCTCAATGCGGTCATTGAAGAGCTTGGCGTTGTGCATAGCCAAGTACCAACCGTAAGAAATGTAGACGAGCTTCATCAACTGCATAGGGGTCAAGGCCATGCCCCGCCTCTTTGCTATCTTTAGAATGTCGTCTGCAACTATCTGCGCGGTCATTTTGGCCCCCTGATGTTCTATATATGGAGGTTAGCCGCGAATTGCTATATGGCTAGTTAAGTATATAGGCCCCATAAGAAAGGTGACGGCCGGGATGTATCGGCCGTCACACCCGTACGCGTCAGAGGTAGTCTGAGCGTTGAAGGCCATATTTGGCCATCTTTTCATTCAACGTCCGGCGCGGCAGGCAAAGCTCGTCCATCACGCTGGCAATTGATCCTTTGTGGCGCCGCATGGTGTTGTCGATCAACATCCGCTCAAACGCCTCAACGTATTCCTTGAGCGGTTTGCCTTCGGTCGTCATCACCGGTTGCATTTCCTCGTGATCGGACATCAGGAGCGAGGCAATCGTGCCAGAGCCACGCCGCGATTGCAGCACAGCGCGTTCGGCCACGTTGATCAGCTGGCGCACGTTGCCGGGCCACGGGGCCTGCAACAATTGGGCAGCTTCCTGTGCAGACACCTGCGGGGCCTCACACCCATATTCCTCGGCAAACTGATCCGACAAACGGGTGAACAGCGTTAGAATATCCTCACCGCGCTGGCGCAGCGGTGGCACAGTGATGCGCAAGGCGGCCAACCGGTAGAAGAGATCAGAGCGCAAAGCATCCTCAGAAGTACGCCCCGCTTCTTGCAAGTTGGAGATCGCCACGATCCGCGTCTCCGCCGGCGTGCCCTGTTCGTTGATCACCGACAACAGCCGCGCCTGCAAGGTCTCAGAGAGCGCTTCGATGTCTTCAAGCACCAACGTGCCGCCGCGCGCTTCTTCGATCGCGGGCAGTTGCGCGTCTTCCGGCAACATCGGCCCAAAGAGCCGTTTGCTCAGCGCATCTTCCTCAAAGGCCCCGCATGAGATCAAAACAAATTTTTTGCCCGCGCGGCTGCCCACTGCATGCAGTGCATGGGCCACAAGCGTCTTGCCGGTGCCGGTCTCGCCGTCAATCAGGACATGGCCATCCGCCTGCCCCAGATCGAGGATATCCTCACGCAGACGTTCCATCACGGGCGACTGGCCGATGAGTTTCTTCATCAACTGGCCACCATCACTCAGCTCCCGACGTAGCGCTCGGTTGTCCATCACCAGACGCCGCGCATTGGTGGCTTTCTTGGCCAGTTCGCTCATCCGGTCGGGGTTGAAGGGTTTTTCCAGAAAATCAAACGCGCCCACGCGCATCGCCTCAACCGCCATCGGCACATCACCGTGCCCTGTGATCATAATCACCGGCAGCGCTGAATCGTTGCCCATCAGTTTCTTGAGGAACTGCATCCCGTCCATGCCGGGCATTTTGATGTCGGAAATCACGATGCCGGGGTACTCTGGCCCCAAAGTCTTGAGCGCATCCTCCGCCGATCCAAACGTCTCCGTGTCATACCCAGAGAGCGCCAACCATTGGCTGATCGACTGCCGCATGTCCTGCTCGTCATCGACGATTGCGATTTTCATTGCCTGTGCCATAGCTTATTCCGCCGCCTCAACTGTGTTCTTCTCGCCCATGATGGGCAGTTGCATTTCAAAGACCGCCCCCCCCGCCTGTCCATTGCGCGCAGTGAGCCGTCCGCCCAAATCGTTCACAATGCCCGAGGAGATAGCAAGGCCCAGCCCCACGCCGTCACCCGGCTGCTTTGTGGTATAGAAGGGTTCAAAGAGCGCATCGAGGTCCTCAATCCCCGGTCCATTGTCCCGCACACTCAACGTCGCGGTCTCTCCCGCGGAGAGGATAATCTCCACCTGTGGGTTCCGTTCTGACTTGGTGGCATCCAGCGCATTGCGCAAGAGGTTGACCATCACCTGCTCGATCCGCATCCGGTCCCCCAGCACAATGGCGGGTTCATCGGGCAAAATCCTGCTGATCTGGACCTTTCGCTGGCGCAGCTGCGGCTCCATCATCGACATGCTTGAGGCAAGTGCGGCCCCCATATCTACTGGGGAAAACGCCTCCTGACCCTTGCGCGCATAGGACTTGAGCTGGCGGGTGATCGCGCCCATCCGTTCAATCAGATCGTCAATGCGCCCAAAGGACGACAGCGCCTCATCTGGGCGGTTTCGGCGCAGCAAAAGACGTGCCCCGGCAAGGTAGGTTTTCATCGCCGCCAGCGGTTGGTTCAGCTCATGGCTGACGGCGGCTGACATCTCTCCCAAAGCGGCGAGTTTGGAGGATTGTTCAAGCGTCTGTTCTGCCACCGCAAGCGTCTCCTGCACACGCTTACGTTCAGCGATTTCCCGCTGCAATGCGGCGTTCAATGCGCGGAGTTTGGCCGATTCCCGCTGAAAAATAGCCAGTCGCCCGGCGGTGCGGCGGCTCAAAAAGTAAAATGTCAGGGCCAGCAGAATCGCAAAACCCATCACCTCC
Organism: Sulfitobacter sp.; assembly: GCA_045105735.1. Classification (GTDB taxonomy): domain Bacteria; phylum Pseudomonadota; class Alphaproteobacteria; order Rhodobacterales; family Rhodobacteraceae; genus Sulfitobacter. The sequence goes on from JBGCDV010000049.1 coordinate 2,628, forward strand.
AGCGCCAGCACGCCGTTCACCCGTTCACGCACCGATGCATAGGTGGTGAAACTTGTCATCCGCCAACCCCGAAACGGAAGACGGCTTTCCAGCCGCATCACCGCTTCCCCCTGCAGGTATGCGTCAGGCGGCAGTGCAGTCCAGTCAGCGGTGGCCTTGATCGCCCGTTCAATCGCGCTTTGCGGAGAGTCGGTTGCCAGCGCAGCCTCCTCGGTCAAACCACGCCATCGCGGCGAGGTCGCCAAAATGATCGTGCCGGTGCTGTCGGTCACAATGACCGCATCTGATATCCCCGCCCATGCCCGTTCAAACTTTTGCAGATCCACCTCAACCGCAATCACACCAAGGGTATTGCCCGCTTCCTGAATGCGACGGGAATACATGAACTGGTAGCCCCCCCCGTCCAACGCAATCACGGTAAAGATTGTGGAGGCGCTTCGGATGGCATCGACAAAATAAGGTTCAGCGCGGTGCAAGGACCCAAGGCGGTTGCGGTCGGTGGCGGCCACTGTGCGTCCATCAATGTCATATAGCATCAAAGAGGCCGCGCCGATCTCCTCTACAAAAGAGATGAGCCGCTGCGTTGAAAGCGAATAATCCGCCCCTTCCAGAGCACGGATCAAGGAAGGGTCACGGGCCAAGAGCTGCGGCACAATCGCCTTTTGCCGGATTTCCGCCTGCAGGTTCCCGCTATAAAGCGCGATGCGCAATTCAGCGCGGTTTCGCGTCGTCTCTGTGAAACGGTCCGTCAGCAGCTTGTTGGTGATCGAAATCACAGCCACCGCAATGAGCAGCAATGCACCAATCGCCAAGCGCAGGCGCCAGGAAACGCCCATGGCTGGATTTGTATCAGGGACCTCGCTCATCCCGGCACACTACGCGGCGCGGAGAGCGCACTCAAGTCACGCGGTGGTCAGCGCGCCCGCCAATGCGCGAAAGAGCGCCGCCCCATCGGTGCCGCCATGGCCGACATTCGCCGCCCGTTCCGGATGCGGCATCATGCCAAGGACGCGCCGGTTGGCCGACAAGATACCAGCAATATCCGCCTGCGCGCCATTGGGATTGTCGGTGTAGGTCAAGGCCACCCGGTCCTCGCCCTGCAATGCAGCGATGGTTTCGGGATCGGCAAAGTAGTTGCCATCATGGTGCGCAATCGGAATGTCGATCACGTCCCCGGCATTATAGCCCATGGTATAATCGCTCTGCGATGTCTCCACCTTCAGGCCAACGGTTTTGCAAATGTACTTCAGGCCTGCGTTGCGCAGCAAAGCACCCGGCAGCAACCCCGTCTCCGTCAAAACCTGAAACCCATTGCAGATGCCCATGACATAGCCCCCACGCTCCGCATGCGCCTTGACCGATTTGACAATCGGCGACTGTGCCGCAATCGCACCGCAGCGCAGATAATCCCCGTAGGAAAAGCCGCCGGGAATGCCGACGATGTCAACACCACAAGGCAGTTCGCTGTCCTTATGCCAGACCATCTCAACCTCCGCGCCCGCCTCTTTGAAAGCAACCGCGAGGTCACGGTCACAATTGGACCCCGGAAAGACTACAACCGCTGCGCGCATATCAGGACATCTCCACCGAGTAGCTCTCAATCACCGTGTTGGCGAGCAGCTTTTCGCACATCGCCGTCACGTCCTGCTCAGAGGTGCCATCGGCCAGATCAAGCTCAATCACCCTACCCTGACGCACGCCGTTCACGCCTTCAAACCCGATCGCGCCAAGCGCATGGCGCACGGCCTCGCCCTGCGGGTCGAGCACTCCGTTCTTCAGCATTACATGTACCCGTGCCTTCATCGCGCTACCCTCGTTCCTTTTTGCCAAAAATACTCAATCCCGACAGCCACGTCAGTTGATCAACGTCGGTTTGGTGATCGGTGTTGACGCCTTGGGCATCACACCCAAGCGCCGCGCCACTTCTGTGTAGGCATCGGTGAGCGAGCCCAGATCGCGGCGGAACACATCCTTGTCGAGCTTCTGACCCGTCTCAATATCCCAGAGCCGGCAGCTGTCGGGCGAAATCTCATCGGCCACGATCAGACGTTGGAAATCGCCGTCATAGACGCGTCCGATCTCGATTTTGAAGTCGACCAGCCGGATACCCACGGCCATCATCACCCCAGACATGAAGTCATTGACCCGCAGCGCAAGGCTCAGGATGTCTTCCATGTCCTGCTGGCTGGCCCAGCCAAAGGCCGCGATATGTTCTTCTGTAACCAGCGGATCACCAAGGCTGTCATCCTTGTAGCAGTATTCAACAATCGGGCGGGGCAGTTGCGTGCCTTCTTCAATGCCAAGCCGCTGCGACATCGTGCCCGCGGCGTAGTTCCGCACAATCACTTCAAGCGGGACAATCTCACACTGGCGCACAAGCTGCTCGCGCATGTTGAGGCGTTTGATGAAATGCGTCGGCACGCCAATCTGCGTCAGCCCGTTCATAAAGAACTCCGACAGGCGGTTGTTCAGCACGCCTTTGCCTTCAATCACGTCCTTTTTCTGAGCGTTGAAGGCGGTGGCATCATCCTTGAAATACTGGACAATCGTTCCCGGCTCCGGGCCTTCATAGAGGATTTTCGCTTTGCCTTCGTAAATCTTCTTGCGCCGGGCCATGGGCGTCCTTTCCCAAAACATGGGGCCGAAGGGGGGTCCCGACCCTGTTACGGCCCTCTTAGTCTGTTGTATCGCGCCCTGCAAGCGTGCCGCACATCTTGTCAATGCGGCCTGCGATGTACATCTTGGCATCACGCCACAGCAATCAAGGAGACAAAGCAATGAACACCATGAAAGATCGTGAAAACGCCTTTGAAAACAAATTCGCCCATGACGCGGAGATGCAGTTCAAGGCCGAAGCGCGGCGCAACAAGCTGTTGGGGCTTTGGGCGGCTGACCTGCTGGGCAAATCTGGTGAGGACGCTGCCGAATATGCCAAGGAAGTGGTGAAATCGGATTTTGAGGAGGCGGGTGATGAAGATGTCTACCGCAAGGTCTCCGGTGATCTGGGCGCAAAAGCAGATGAAGCCACGATCCGGGCCAAGATGACATCCCTTATGGCTGAGGCCAAAGGTCAGATCATGTCCGAAAACAGCTGACCTGATCTTCTGATCTCCAAAGTCATGCGCCTTTCATTCAAATGAAGGGCGCATTTTGCGTCCCCTTTCCCACCCCATTAACGAATTGCTGACCCTCCAGCGCCTATGGCTGTTGTGGGGGCTCTGGCTTTGGGGTCATGGGCATGATGCAACGGGCAAAAACCGCGCAACTGGCGCGCGCAGGACAGGTATCAGCACCGCTGTTGATCATGGCGGGCTGCATCTGGCTGCTGAGCGGACACATCGACAGCGACATGATTGCCGGCTTGCCCGGTGCGGTGGCCGCAATGCAGGTCTGGTTGTGTATGGCGGCTGTGCTGTTTTGCATTTTGAGCTTTTGGGCTGTGGCACGCTATGACGTGCTTGCCCACCGACATCTGCGCACCCGTACCTGCCCCCGCTCGGCTGCCAAGAGCGGCTTTGCTGCCATCGCCATCGCCCAGACTGCGGGTTTTGGTGTCTTAACGGGCGCTGCCGTACGCTGGCGGATGATGCGCGGTCTTGGGCTGGCAAAGGCGCTCATGCTCTCAACCTTTGTATCGATCACCTTTATGACCGCGCTTGCATTTGTGACGTCGCTTGCGGTGCTGGTTCTGCCGTCGGCAGACTGGATGTGGCGCCCGGCCTTGCTCGCTTCCGTTGGCCTGCCGCTCGCGCTCTGCTGGATCAGCTTTGCGCCCGGTTGCGCCGCCCTGCGCCACAAGATCAAGATACCCTCGCTGCGCACAGCCGCGCTTGCGTTGGGATGGACCGCGCTTGATGTCACCGCCGCCGCCATCGCCCTGTTCCTCTTTGTCTCCGCCACTGATCTGAGTTTTGCGGTCTTTTTACCTGCTTTCCTGCTGGCTCTGGGGGCTGCGATGCTCTCGGGGGCACCGGGGGGTGTAGGGCCTTTTGAACTCATGTTGGTGTCCCTGTTGCCGCAAGTTCCCATGGCGGAACTCCTGGCGGGAATTGTCATGTTCCGGGTCTTCTACTACGCCTTGCCCGCGCTGTTGGGGGTGGCGCTGGTGTTTTTGGGCACCAAACAAGGCGTATCTTCCGATCACCGGACCCCGGTCGCCCGTCCGGTCGCGGCGGGCCACAATCCCGAACTTGGCATTCTTTCACAAAATGGCGGACAGATCTTCAGCACCGCCACATCCCGCTATGCCCTTTGGACAACGCCACAAACCGCAACGCTGTTGTTTGATCCCCTCCGCGGGAGGACCCCACAGGCGCTCAGCGATTTGTCGGCGACCGCACAGGCGCGCAATCTTGTGCCCTTCCTCTACAAATGCAACCCCGCAACCGCTCTGGCAGCCAGAAAGCAAGGGTGGCATGTGGTCAAGATCGCAGAAGACTACGTCGTAGATCTCGATCAGCATGATGTCTCAACGCCGCGCTTCCGCACATTGCGCCGAAAATGCCGCAAGGCTGCGCAAGCAGGGGTGGAAGTCGTCGCGGCGCGCGCCTTGCCTCATGGCCTGATGGCCGAGGTCGATGCAGCCTGGCAGTCTTTGACCGGACCCGCACGCGGGTGCACGATGGGTCGGTATTGCCCGCAATATCTGACGGATCAGCGCTGCTATCTGGCGTACCAAGACAACCGCCTCATCGCTTTTGTCAGCTTTCATGTCAGCGCAGATCGGCTGTGCCTTGATCTGATGCGCCACGGTGCGGATGTGCCCGATGGTACCATGCACCTGCTCGTTCAGACGGCCCTGAGCGACGCGCGCACTGCGGGCATACGCGCCGTCAGCCTGGCCGCGGTGCCGACGCCCCCCGCATGGATGCGTCGCCTGCCATCGCTGCTGCGGCGGTTCGACAATCCGGGTCTGCGGCAGTTCAAATCCACTTTCGCCCCCAAACGTGAGCCACGCTATGCGGCAGCGCGCAGTTGGGCCGCCCTCTTTGTTGGTCTGGGGGACATTGCCAGTCTGGTTCACCGACCCCCGCCCCTAAGCATTACGCGCCAGACTCATAATCAATGTGAAGATTATGAAGTTGCCTTGAGTTGACGCAAATGACAGGGGAAGTGAAACAAGAAGGCAGGCAAAATCCATGAGCAACGCATTCACGACCCTTCTGGCGACCAAAGGCACCCTTTTGGCGGACGGGGCCACAGGCACCAACCTCTTTAACATGGGATTGATGTCTGGCGATGCCCCTGAGATGTGGAACACCGAAGCGCCCGAAAAAATCACAGCGCTTTACAAAGGAGCGGTCGACGCAGGCAGTGATCTGTTTTTAACCAATTCCTTTGGGGCCAATGCATCCCGCCTCAAGCTGCACGACGCGGCCAAGCGCGCCCATGAATTGAGCCGCGTGGCGGCCGAGATTGGCCGCGAGGTGGCCGATACGGCAGGGCGGCCGGTGATTGTGGCAGGTTCGGTCGGACCTACCGGGGAGATCATGGAACCCGTCGGCACATTGAGCCATTCGGTTGCCGTAGAAATGTTTCACGAGACCGCAGATGGCCTGAAAGCAGGCGGTGCCGACATTGGCTGGCTTGAGACGATCAGCGCAGCCGAAGAATACACCGCCGCCGCCGAAGGTTTTGCGCTGGCAGGGCTGCCGTGGTGCGGCACGATGAGCTTTGACACCGCCGGGCGCACGATGATGGGCCTGACATCCGAGGGCATGGTTGATCTGGTGGAAGGGCTGGAAAATGCGCCGCTGGCCTATGGCGCAAACTGCGGCACCGGGGCATCAGACCTTTTGCGCACCGTGCTGGGGTTTGCGGGCAAAGGCAGCACGCGGCCCATTATTGCCAAGGGCAACGCCGGCATTCCCAAGTACGTTGACGGGCATATCCACTATGACGGCACCCCGGAATTGATGGGGCAGTACGCGGTGATGGCGCGCAACTGTGGGGCTTCGATTATTGGCGGCTGCTGTGGCACGATGCCGGAGCATTTGCGCGTGATGCGCGACGCACTTGATACCACCCCCAAGGGCAGCGCGCCTGAGCTGGAGGAAATCACCGCGGCATTGGGCGCGTTTTCATCCGCCACCGACGGGACAGGAGACACCGCACCCAAACGCACGCCGCGCCGCGGACGCAGGCGCGCTTGATCTCAGTTTTGGTGATGGGTGCTTTCTGTCGCGGCCCCTGATTGCGCCAGCGATGGCTGAGCACGCAATCCCAGTCAAAACAACGAGAGCTGTGCGCCCTGCAAAACGGGCGCACGAAACAGATCGCAGCGCATGGCCCGCGCGCCCGTTGCCAGACCCAACCGTTTGATTGCGACGTTAAACCGTTGTGCCACGATCTCGGCATAGGGACCTTCGCCGCGCATCCGTCGGTGCCATGTCGCGTCGTATTCCTTGCCCCCATGCATTTCCCGCAAGCGGTTCATGATACGCTCCGCACGATCCGGGTAGTGTTGGGCAAGCCATTCCTGCACCAGTGGTGAAACCTCCTGTGGGAGGCGCAGCATGATCCAGCTTGCATGCCGTGCGCCAGCCTCCTTGCCGGCTGTCAGGATGGCTTCAAGTTCGGGATCGGTCAGGGCCGGGATCATCGGAGAAGCCATAATCCGCACGGGCACACCCGCTGCGGACAATCGCCTGATCATCTGCAACCGCCGGGCCGGTGCGGGTGCGCGTGGCTCCATCAACCGGCTCAGCTTTGCGTCCAGCGTGGTCACGGATATCCCCACCCGCATCAGACCTCGCCGCGCCATACGCCCCAGTATGTCGATATCACGCTCAATCAGGCTGCCTTTGGTGACAATGGCGACCGGGTGCGCGGCGTCCTCAAGCACCTCAAGGCATTTTCGCATGATGCGATGCTCGCGTTCAATTGGTTGATACGGGTCCGTATTGGTCCCGATGGCAATCGGGGCCACACGGTAGCGTTTGGCGGCAAGCTCTCGCTTCAACACCTCGGGTGCATCAGGCCTTGCAATCAATTCAGTCTCAAAATCCAGCCCCGGCGACAAACCCAGATAGGCATGGCTCGGGCGCGCAAAGCAGTACACGCAGCCATGCTCACACCCTCGGTAGGGATTGATCGAGCGATCAAAAGGCAAATCGGGGGACCGGTTGTAGGTGATCATTCTCCGCGGGACGTCAATCCGGGTCTTGGTGCGCAGTACCGGCAGATCGTCAGAGCTCTCCTGCGTCCAGCCATCCTCGACCCCCTCGCGCAGGTGACGCTCATATCGTCCGGCATGATTGCTGATCGCGCCGCGCCCCTTTATCCTGAAATGTCTGCTCTCATCATCCATGGGTCACACTAGAACAAATCAGGAACACGCACAATATACCTGCGCTATACCCCCCCTGTTGCATGCAAAATTTTCATAAACATCAGAAGAAAAATGCGTCGTTCCAAACAGTCTCTATGTCGCAATTTGCGTACCAACCAAGCGCATTTCGTGACACACATATCGAGACAAAGGGTCGCAAGCGCCCCGGCACATACGGCAGAAGGAACACCGCATGTCAGACGAAGACGATATCATCCTGTCCGAGCTTGATGACGAAGAGCTGGTCCAACAAATGTTTGACGACCTCTACGACGGCCTCAAGGAAGAGATCGAAGAGGGTGTGAACATCCTGCTGGAACGCAAATGGGAACCCTACGATGTCCTGACCAAAGCGCTTGTGGGTGGCATGACCATTGTAGGCGCGGATTTCCGGGACGGCATTTTGTTCGTGCCAGAGGTGCTGCTCGCTGCCAACGCAATGAAGGGTGGCATGGCCATTCTCAAGCCACTGCTTGCCGAAACCGGCGCGCCGCGCGTCGGCAAGATGGTGATCGGCACCGTCAAAGGCGACATTCACGACATCGGCAAGAACCTTGTTGGTATGATGATGGAAGGTGCCGGATTTGAGGTGGTCGATCTGGGCATCAACAACCCGGTTGAGAACTACCTTGAGGCGATGGAGACGGAAGGCCCTGACATCCTTGGCATGTCCGCCCTGCTCACCACCACAATGCCCTACATGAAAGTCGTGATCGACACGATGGTCGAACAGGGCATTCGCGACGACTACATCGTCCTTGTCGGAGGTGCGCCCCTGAACGAAGAGTTCGGCAAAGCCATCGGCGCCGATGCCTATTGCCGTGACGCCGCTGTGGCGGTGGAAACGGCAAAGGAATGGATGGCGCGCAAGCACAACAGCGCCAAGTCGGCCTGATCCGTGCCAGATGTGTGAACATAGGGGCCTTGCCACACGGCAGGGCCTTTTTTGCGCCGCTCATGTTGCCTATCTTGCACCATAGGAGGTGCATATCATGCCCAACGCCCGTTTCACCATGATCTTGCTCAGCGTCCTCTTCGCAGCAGCGGTCACCGTCTGGTTGCTGTCATTGGGTGGCCCCGGTATTCTGGTCGCCGCCCTGCCCGCGTTCCTCATCGCCGCCGTCGCCATCCGGCTTTTGCGCCGATGATACCCAATGATGATACGCTGACGCAGACGGGCCTGCCGTTGGATGCAACAAAGGGCCGGGTATTGCTCATTGCCTGCGGCGCGTTGGCACGCGAAATCCTTGACCTGAAGGCCGCCAACAATTGGCATCACCTCGACCTCACCTGCCTGCCCGCCAAATACCACCTCTACCCGGAAAAAATCACCTCAGAAGTACGCGCAAGCGTCGCCAAACACCGCAGCACCTATGACACCATCTTTGTGGTCTATGCCGATTGCGGCACAGGCGGGCTGCTGCAAGCCGCTTGCGATGAGATGGGTGTGGAAATGATCGCTGGTCCACATTGCTATAGCTTTTTCGAAGGCAACGACCGTTTCGCGGCCAAATCAGAAGATGAATTCACTGCCTTTTACCTGACCGATTTCCTCGTTCGGCAATTTGATGCGTTTATCTGGAAACCAATGGGCCTCGACCGTCACCCCGACCTGCGCGATATGTATTTTGGCAACTATGAAAAACTGGTCTATCAGGCGCAAACCGATGACCCGGCACTGACGGCCAAAGCGCAGGATTGCGCCGCAAAACTTGGCCTCGCGTTTGAACGCCGCTTCACAGGGTATGGTGATCTGGAACCCGCGTTGTCCAAGCTTTAACCTGTTTCTCTTTTTGGCCTTAAATACCGCGGGGTTTGGGGCAGAGCCCCAATCGACAGAAGCAACGCACCGCCACCCCGCAATTCTGGGTCACCACCAAAGCACTTCTCGGAATACTTAAGAAAACCGACATCACTTAACTCGTTGAAATCTTTTATTTCAGGCAGGGTTAAGTGCTTCAGGTTTTCCCGAAAGTGCTAAAAGGCAAAGGCCTATTGCACACCTGCGGCTGTCTCACGCACCCGCTCAATCATCGCCCGCAAGCCGTTTGAGCGTTGCGCCGACAAATGGTCATTCAACCCCAGCCGTGTCATCTCTGCACGCGCATCCACTGCCAGCACTTCTGCGGGTGTCAAACCATTATAGAGGGTGCGCAGCACCGCAATCAGACCAGAAACGATCATCGCATCGGACGCGCCGTCAAAGTGCAACCGCCCGTCCTCAACCTGCGCATGCAGCCAGACCTGTGAGGCACAGCCATCAACCTTGGTGGCAGGCACCCGCAAAGCCTCCTCCAGCGCATCCATCGCCTTGCCCTGGTCAATCACATGGCGATAGCGGTCTTCCCAGTCGTCCAGAAATTCGAAATCTTCAACAAGCTCTTCAAATGCAGCGCTGGCCATGGGGTGCGGTCCTTTTGGGAATTTCGGTTGATCTTGAGGTAGGAGCCTGATCCCAAAAGGTCCAGCCCCTTCCCAAGTCTTGTGCAATAGGATAGTCAAAACGAGAGCAGAATTTGCAGGGCAATCCGCATGCACAAGACACTTCCGATCCTTTTGGCCGCCACCCTTGTTGTGGGTGCCTGCGCCTCGGTGCGCGACAGCCGCGTGAACCCTTTCAACTGGTTTGGGCAATCGCGCTCTGTTCCAGTGGAACAGGTCGAAAACACCAATCCGCTGATCCCGAAACGCGGCGGATTGTTCGCCAATGACCGCGCGCGGGATGCGATCTATGCAGGCCGCCCGTTTGAGCAGGTCACGAACCTCACGATTGAGCGTATTCCGGGCGGGGCAATCATCCGCGCTACGGGGCTGGCCGCGCGGCAAGGCATCTATGCGGTGCAGCTGACGCCCGAAACCGAAACGGAAGAACCGGTTGACGGTGTCCTGACCTACCGGCTTGAGGGCATTCGTCCGACGAAACCCACACCCGTTGGCACGAAGCCCACGCGCGAAGTGATTGCTGCCCGCCGCGTGACAGATCAGCAGCTGCGCGGAGTGCGCAGCATCCGGGTCGAAGGACAGCTCAACGCACGCGTCGCGCGCCGGTAGCATCGGGCGGCACAGGATGTTTGCCGCGCGGATCGGCACCGAGCTAACAAATGGAAAATGCGAAAGGTGGGCGTCTTGCCCACCCAACCGTTGATCAGGCGGCTGCCGTCACAATGATCTCAACGGTAAAGTCTGGACGGGCCAGCTTTGCCTCACCGCAAGCCCGCGCAGGCGCGTGGCCTTCGGCAACCCATGCGTCCCAGACATCATTCATTTCGGCAAAATCCGCCATATCCGCAAGCCAGATCACCGCCTGCAAAACCTTCGTCTTGTCAGATCCGGCCTCAGCCAACAACGCGTCAACCTTGTCCAGACAATCCTGCGTCTGCTGCGCGACACTCGCGCCAGCGGTGCCCACCTGCCCGGCCAGATAGATCGTGCTGTTATGCGTGACGATCTGGCTCATGCGCTGGTTTGTGTGGTGACGTTCAATCTCTGCCATTTTTAGCATCCTATTCGTTGCTCGAAAAAACCGTCAAACGTCGACGACCTTTACATCGTTGCCTTGGGCCGTCAGGGCAATTTCACCATCGCACAGGCGCAAGGCATCGTTGCCGAAAACCTCCCGGCGCCAGCCGCGCATGGCGGGCATGTCCCGCAGCCCAGCTGCAATCGCATCAAGGTCCGAGGCAGGCGCGATCAGTTTTGCCGCCACACCGGCCTGTTCCGTCTTAGCCTTGAGCAACACGCGCAGCAGATCAGCCAATGCCGGGTTCACCTGCAACTTGTCGCGGCTGCGGTCCGGTTTGGGCAAATCGTCAGGCGGGCACGCTTTGCCGGCGGCAATCGCCTTGAGGATACCCTCCGCGATATCCCCCTTGCGGGCTTCGCGCAGCAGCAGGCGTGCGCGGCTCAATTCTTCATGGTTCGATGGCTTCAGGCTTGCAAGTTCGACCAGCGCGTCATCTTTGTACACCCGGTTGCGCGGCACGTTCCGCTCTTGCGCATAGGCCTCGCGAAAGGCTGCAAGCTCGCGCACCATTCCCAAAAACTTTGGCGAGCTGGTCCGCGTTTTGACCCGCTTCCAGGCATCTTTTGGCGCGGTGATGTACGTATCAGGTGAGGTCAGGATCGTCAGTTCCTCCGCCACCCAGCGCGCGCGTCCACTTTCCTCCAGCTTTTCGGCTAGAAACTCATAAATCTGGCGCAGGTGCGTGACATCCGCCAGCGCATAGGTCTTTTGCGCATCCGACAGGGGACGCCGGGACCAATCCGTAAACCGGGAGGTTTTATCAACTCCTGTGTGGCAGATTTTGCGCACCAGCGTCTCATATCCCACCTGTTCGCCAAAGCCGCAGACCATGGCCGCAACCTGCGTGTCAAACAGTGGCTCGGGAAAGACCTCCGCGTCGATAAAGAAAATCTCAAGGTCTTGGCGGGCGGCGTGAAACACCTTGACCACATTGGTGTCGCGAAACAGCGCATAAAGCGGCTCCAGCGAAATGCCATTTGCCAGCGGGTCCACCAGCACGCCGTTGCTGTCATCGGTTCCGGGCATGGCCAGTTGCACCAGACACAGCTTGGAATAATACGTCCGCTCGCGCAGAAACTCGGTATCGACAGTAACGTAGGGATGTTGGGCGGCTTCTGCGCAAAAGGCGGCAAGATCGTCAGTTGTTGTTATTGTTTTCATGGGCTCACTTCACGCAAGAAAGGCAAGGCCTTTGGTTCAATGACAGCTATAGCAAACGCAGCACATTGACCAGTCAACCTGTCAGATGTACGGGCGCGCGATCACCGCGCGCAAATCGGCGCAGAACCGCCGGGTAGAGCTGATGCTCAAGCGTCAGCACCCGCGCCGCGAGGATGTCGGCGGTGTCATCCGGCGCAATCTCCAGACTGGCCTGTCCCAGAATGGGGCCATCATCCAGCGCTGCGGTGACCTCGTGCACCGTGCAGCCATGCAACGTGTCGCCTGCCTCAAGCGCGCGCGCATGGGTGTGCAGCCCCTTGTACTTGGGCAACAGCGACGGATGAATGTTGATCATGCGCCCCGCCCATTGGTCCATAAACCCAGCCGTCAGAATGCGCATAAAGCCCGCCAGACAGATCATGTCCGGGGCATGCGCCGCAAGTGCACGCGTGATCGCCGCCTCAAAGGCTGCGCGGTCCCCGGCAAAGGGGCGGTGGTCGACAACTTCCGTTGCGATCCCGCGGGCCGCTGCCCATGCGATCCCGCCTGCGTCCGCATTATTGGAAAAGACAACGCAAGGCCGCGCGGGGTGATCCCCGGTCATGTCCTCGACCAGCGCGCGCATGTTTGACCCGCCACCAGAAAGGAAAATCGCGACCCTTTTGGTCAAAGCAAGCGACCCTCGTAGCGGACACCTGCGCCAGCAATGATGCGTCCAATTTCAATCGCCTCATGCCCGTCGGTGGCGAAGGCCGCGCGCGCAGCGTCTGCCTGATCTTCGGGCACAGCAGCGATCATGCCCAGACCGGCATTAAAGGTCTTGAGCAGCTCGGCCTCTGCCATGTTGCCCTGATCTGCCAGCCATTTGAATACCGGCGGCAGGTCCCAAGCGGTCAGATCAATCTGCGCCCCCAGCCCGTCGGGCAAAACGCGGGGAAGGTTCTCAGTCAAACCGCCCCCGGTGATATGCGCCAGCGCATGCACGGAGCCTGCGCGCAAAGCGGCCACAGCACCTTTGACATAAAGCCGCGTCGGGGTCAGCAATGCAGCCCCCAGCGTCTCCTCGCTCCACGGACAGGGATCATCCCAGCCAAGCCCGCTGATCTCAACAATGCGGCGCACCAGCGACTAGCCGTTGGAATGCACCCCGTCGCTGGGCAACCCCAAGAGCACATCACCCTCCGCCACACCGCGCGGCAGCTCTGTTCCGCGCTCCATCGCGCCCACGGAAAAACCCGCCAGATCAAAATCACCGGCGTCATACATGCCCGGCATTTCCGCGGTCTCCCCACCGATCAACGCGCAGCCAGACAGCGCGCACCCCTCTGCGATCCCTTCGGTGATGCGCGTGGCCTGATCCAGTTCCAGCTTGCCAGTTGCGAAATAGTCGAGGAAAAACAGCGGCTCCGCGCCCTGACACACCAGATCGTTGACGCACATCGCCACCAGATCAATGCCGATACCATCCACATTGCCGGTATCTATCGCAATCCTTAACTTTGTGCCGACACCGTCCGTTGCCGCCACCAGGACGGGGTCCACAAACCCTGCTGCCTTGAGATCAAAAAGCGCGCCGAAGCCGCCCAGACCCGACATGGTGCCGGGCCGTGCCGTACGTTTGGCCGCAGGTTTGATCCGTTCCACCAGCGCGTTGCCAGCATCAATGTCCACACCCGCATCCGCGTAGGTGATCCCGTTCTTTGTCATGCGTCATCCCCATGTGCAGCTTTGTGGCTGCGATACCTGATCCCCCCCGGCCAATCAACCGCAAGCGGCACAAAGCAAAACAGAGAGCATTTGCCCTCTGTCTTGCGTTCCAACCCTGTCAGAACTGCGCCTGATCAGTCAGAAATGACCTGGAAATCAATCCGGCTGTTCGGCAAAGTCGGCTGACCGGGGATGTCGACGGAAACAGACGGCGCACCGATCAGCAAACGCTCCTGCCCCACACCCGACGCGACAAGCGTTGACATCATCGCCAGCGCCCGCATCCGACCGGTGGTCACGTTTTCACGGCTTCCCGGTTGATCAGAGTGGTGGCCCACGATGCGCAGCCATGCGCCCTCACAGTTGCGGACCTCATCCGCGAGCGCGATGACACTGTCCATGTTCTGCACTGACGCGGTAATCGCGCGCGGCTCATAAAACTGGCGGGCCTGCTCGGCCTTGATGCGCAAATCGGTGACACAGGCGGCGGGTTCTGCAGGCCATTTCTGCGTCGCGGTGGCAAGGCTCGCCTGAACGACCTTGGGTTCTGCGGCCCTTTGCTGAATGGAAAACTCAACACGACGGTCATAGTAGGCCGCGCTCTCTGTCCCTGTCACACCAGATGGCCGTGTATCACCATACCCTTTGGCCACAAAGCTTGATGTATCAATACCAGACGCAGCCAACCGCGAGATCACGGCCTGCGCGCGCTGCTCGCTGAGCTTGAGATTTGCTGCCGGGTTGCCCGAAGGGTCGGAATGGCCCTCAACGACAACCACAAAACCCGGACAATCACGTGCAACCATCCCGATCAACCGCGCCACAGAAAGCCCTGCTTCCTCAGCCGAGAGCGCGCCGGTGGGGAAATAGACTTTTGCCGCCGCCGCCAATTCATACAAGTCGTCCTTGCACGATCCGTCCAGTGCAAGCTTCTCTTGAGCGACCTCAAAGAAAGAAGCGGCATTTCCCGCGTCAAAGGCCGCCACCTGTGTTTCAGGGGCCTCCTGTGGTTCTGGTGCCGGGGCCACCTCCAACAGATCAACCGGCGCACTGCGGGTCACCGCCTCGTTCTCTCGTTGCACACGTTCGATCGTTGCCGCGATCCGCTGGGCCTGTGCGGCTGGCACCACGGATGCCTCCGGGTCCAGAGCGGCCTCAACACTTGCGTTCAACGCAGCAATACCGTTTTGACCGACAATTGCCTGCGACGCGGTTACTGGTGCTGTCACAGGCTGCGCCACCTCTGGCTCTGCTGGCTGGCCTGATATCAATGAGGCCAATCCG
Source organism: Sulfitobacter sp. (assembly GCA_045105735.1). Lineage (GTDB taxonomy): Bacteria > Pseudomonadota > Alphaproteobacteria > Rhodobacterales > Rhodobacteraceae > Sulfitobacter. The sequence goes on from JBGCDV010000049.1 coordinate 17,633, forward strand.
CCCTCTCGCTGCATCGCTACGCCCGAAACCAAGAGGATCGCCGCCGTTGGCGCAATCCACGTGATGTTGTTCTTGAAAAATGACATCGTTCCCTTAGTCCCCCACTAAATCTTGAACGCCAGCGGCAAGATCGGCAGTATCTCGCCTAGCAATCTGTTTATAGTGGCTGAGTGACGGGTGTCGTCAACATGTAGGGGCGATTAATCCACAACTTCTTTCACTTTGGACATCGAAATTGCGGATTCGGATGTAGAATGGGCACCTTCGAGACGATATCTGCCGATCTCCGACGGCCTGCTGGCCAGTTCGGAACCCCGCGCCCAAAACGCCGAATCGCTTGAACCCCTCGCAACGTCTTGACGAAGCCGCCATGCGCGCATACCCACAGCGCATGGCGGGCCTGTAGCTCAATTGGTTAGAGCAGAGCGCTCATAACGCTTTGGTTGCGGGTTCAAGTCCTGCCGGGCCTACCAAACATCATTTATTATCCTTTTATTATAGGGTGTTAGGTGGTTTTTTGACGAACCTTTC
>JBGCDV010000050.1:0-51093 GCA_045105735.1 Sulfitobacter sp.
TGGGTCACCCTGGGAGAACGGCTATTGCGAAAGCTTCAACGGGCGGATGCGTGATGAACTGCTGAACGGCGAGATCTTTTACTCGCTGCGTGAAGCCCAAATCATAATTGAACGATGGAGGAACCACTACAACACCAAACGACCCCATAGTGCTCTGGCCTATCGCCCACCCGCGCCAGAGGCCATCGTACCGATGGACCAAAGGCCGATCATGCACTAACTTTCAAACTGGACCACTCAAGTGGGGCTGCTCAAAGCCACACTGCTAACAATAGCAAGTCGCGCGGTTTGTCGGGGATTTCCATTGCTCTGCGAACTACCCGATCAGGATTTCGAAACCACTTGCCTACATTGTTTTCGCGCGCTGTGTATTTCAGCTGCCGCCATAGATACATCAAAGACCGAACTTCAGCTCAATGACATTGCGAGAAGAGTGACATTCACTACTCTTCTTGATCCATTCCAAATGGGGCATCGCAGAGGGCTTAGTGTCAGGTCGCTTATATCTGCATCTCAGGTTGCCCCCGCTTCAAGTAAGTTGGCTGGAATACTTGCTTGGCGTAGATCAATCGTAGATCAACGAGAGGCTGCACAAGGGGCAATTTCCACGATAAACGAAGCGCTACTTGCATTTGCTGAGCGCAAAAACGATTTGCCTCACAGGGTGTTGTACCACGACCTGAGAGCGAGGCTAGCGTCAGATGCCACATTGATAGACAGCGGCTTACAACTTGGGGAACTCTGGCCGTCGGGCATGCCGCACCCAGTTTTGCAGGAACTGATTTTGAGGTTTCAGGAACGACTTCGATCAGATCAGGATTGGGAGTTCTGGGGCGATTTTTTTGCAGCGATTCTCGATGGAAAGCCAATAGATGGTGAAGTGATCCAAGAAGTCGCCCAGATTCGAAATGAAGCTTGGGAGGGCGAAGATGCGCTTGCCAAAGTGGCCGCGCAAATACGAGACATCCAACGGCGACACAGAACCAACATTTCGCCCCAGCTCACGCCTGTTTCAGAATCCAAATGGGGCGTCGAGGTCGATGTCGTCGTCCCCGATGAGCCACTAGACTTCGCCATTTCTCAGGTCGACGTTGCTTTGACGGCCGCTTTGGCTGGTCAAAACAATGGGTTGAGAGAGGACTCAGGCGAAACGGTCTTAATCCGCTCAGCGATTGATCAACACAGAGACAATGCGAGTGTTGTCGCCGCCTCCATGTGGAATGCCTGTATGAGCTTGCAGGACAACATCGGAGATACCTACCCAGAAGATAGCAGCCTGATCGTTCTCCAAAATACGCTCTACACGTCTGTTGAAGAGCTCTGTGAACAGGACGAACTGATCAAATCTCGGATCGGGAAACTTGCTGCGTTAAGGACACGGCATTATCCGGCACCGGATGAAAAGGCAGAGTTGACCAAACTTCCCGATGAAGTCGCTGAGCACCTAACGCCAGACGCGCAGGAACAACTTGAAGAAATGGTCGAAATTGTGGTTCGTGAGCAGAAGCCGCCTCGTTTCACTCGAGCAAGACTGGTGAATTGGATCACAACGCTTGGCAGCGGCATCGACAAAGCGCAAAAGCACGAAAAACGTGCGAACTGGGTTTTGAGTTTGGCCAGAAGAATTGGGCGGTGGTTTTTTGAAGAAGATGAGTGACTAACGCCCCCCTCAATGCGTCCAAGCACCCCGCCGACCTGTCGCGAAGTTGTCGCCGTACCCACCCGGCCGGATGTTTGGCTTGCGTTTGTTCGGCTCTTGCACCTGGGCGTCAATCCCATGCTCTGCGGCGTATTCGGCGGCGGCCTCTTTGGTTTCAAACTGCAACCGCACCTGCGTTTGCGTGTCTGAGGACGAAGTCCAGCCCATCAGCGGATCAACTTCGCGTGCCTCTGAGGGGGCGAATTCCAGTACCCAGTGGTGGGTCTTGGCGGTGCCGGAGGACATCGCTGTCCGGGCAGGTTGAAAAATGCGTGCGCGCATCGGGGGCCTCATCGCTGTAGCTACGCCAGTCTTATCGGCCATTTGCCCCCCTTGAGCAAGGGGACGTTACGGCAAATCAGAATGATCGGTTGCAGATTGCTGCATCGCAGCATAACAAGACCACACCGCCCACAGGAGCCCGCCATGTTTCCCCAAGATATCTTTGCCCTGCAAATGCGCATGACCACCATGATGGTTGAGGCACAGTCGGTCATGATGCTGCGCCTGATGGGCATGGGCGGGATGATCCCGGCGCATCGCGGCGAAAACAACCGAATGGTCGCAGAAAAAGGTCCAGCGATGGCGCAGGCGTTCTTTGACGCAACGGATGCGATGATCGCGGGCAAGACACCAAGCCATGTGTTTGACGCGGCCCTTTCCCCCGTCAGCGACCAAGTCCGCGCAAACCGCCGCCGCCTCGCGGGGTGAGCCGCATAAGATACTGACAGTTTCTGGCAGCAATCACCCGGACGGGCTTGAACATACCGCAAAAAGCGACAGGTTGGGGCAGAGACATCCAAGGACCGCTGCCATGCCCTATGCCCAGACCGACAGCTCTGACGCCCCCGCCGTGATGGCCAACCCCGCGCCCGACGTCCGCAGCCGCCCCAAGCTTGAGGGCGGGCGTACCTTCAAGCTGGAAACCGAGTTTGAACCTGCGGGTGATCAGCCCACAGCCATTGCGGAATTGAGCACCGGCGTGCGCGACGGTGACCGCGATCAGGTGCTGCTGGGCGCGACCGGCACGGGCAAGACCTTTACCATGGCCAAGGTCATCGAAGAGACCCAGCGCCCCGCGATCATCCTCGCCCCGAACAAGACGCTGGCGGCACAATTGTACGGCGAATTCAAAGGGTTCTTTCCCGAAAACGCGGTTGAGTATTTCGTGAGCTACTACGACTACTACCAGCCCGAAGCCTATGTCGCGCGGTCAGACACCTACATCGAGAAAGAGAGCCAGATCAACGAACAGATCGACCGCATGCGCCACTCGGCCACGCGGGCGCTACTGGAACGGGACGACGTGATCATCGTGGCGTCTGTCTCCTGCATTTACGGCATCGGGTCGGTGGAAACCTATGGCGCGATGACGCAGGACCTCAAAGCAGGGGAGATGTACGACCAGCGCAAGGTGATCGCAGACCTTGTCGCCCAGCAATACCGCCGCAACGATGCCGCGTTTCAGCGCGGATCGTTCCGTGTACGCGGAGATAGCCTTGAGATCTTCCCCGCCCACCTCGAAGACCGCGCATGGCGGCTGTCGTTCTTTGGGGAAGAGTTGGAGAGCATCACGGAGTTTGACCCGCTCACGGGCGATAAAACGGACACTTTCGACCAAATCCGCGTCTATGCCAACAGCCACTACGTGACGCCCAAACCGACAATGCAGCAGGCGGTCATTGGCATTAAGAAAGAGCTGAAAATCAGGCTGGATCAACTGGTCAACGACGGCAAGCTGCTGGAGGCACAGCGGCTGGAGCAGCGCACAAACTTTGATCTTGAGATGCTGGAAGCCACTGGCGTCTGCAACGGGATCGAGAATTATTCACGCTACCTGACGGGCCGCGCGCCCGGCGAGCCACCGCCCACACTCTTTGAGTTCATCCCCGACAATGCCATTGTTTTCGCGGACGAATCCCACGTCTCTGTCCCGCAGATCGGCGGCATGTACAAAGGCGACTACCGACGCAAGTTCACGCTGGCCGAGCATGGTTTCCGCCTGCCCTCCTGTATGGACAACCGACCGCTGAAGTTCGAGGAATGGGACGCCATGCGCCCGCAATCGGTCTTTGTCTCCGCCACGCCCGCATCATGGGAAATCGAACAGACGGGCGGCGTTTTCACTGAACAGGTGATCCGCCCAACGGGCCTCTTGGACCCCAAGGTCGAAATCCGCCCGGTGGAAATGCAGGTCGATGATCTGTTGGATGAGGTGCGCCGCGTGGCAGCCGATGGCTACCGCACGCTCTGCACAACGTTAACCAAGCGCATGGCCGAAGACCTCACGGAATACATGCACGAACAGGGCATCCGCGTGCGCTACATGCACTCCGACATCGACACGATTGAGCGGATCGAGATCCTGCGCGATCTGCGACTAGGGGCGTTTGACGTGCTGATCGGGATCAACCTGCTGCGCGAGGGCCTCGACATTCCTGAATGCGGGCTGGTTGCCATTCTGGACGCCGACAAGGAGGGTTTTCTGCGCTCGGAAACCTCGTTGATCCAGACGATTGGACGCGCCGCGCGTAATGCCGAAGGGCGCGTGATCATGTACGCCGACCGTATCACCGGCTCTATGGAACGCGCACTGGCCGAAACCGACCGCCGCCGCGCCAAACAGATTGCGTACAACGAAGAACACGGGATCACGCCTGCGACAGTCAAGAAGAACGTCGAAGACATTCTGGCGGGCCTCTACAAGGGCGACACGGACCAGTCGCGTGTAACCACCCAGATCGACAAAAAGATGGCAGGTTCCAACATGCAGGCCGTGCTGGAGGGGCTGCGCACGGACATGCGCAAGGCCGCCGAAAACCTCGAGTTCGAAGAAGCCGCTCGCCTGCGCGATGAGGTCAAACGACTGGAAGCCGTGGACCTCGCCATCGCCGATGACCCGATGGCCCGGCAATACGCCGTGGACAAGGCCGTGGACGATGCACAGGCCAAATCCGGGCGCAGCACGATGGGTCGCGGCGGTATGCGCGGCGGCGTGAAACGGAAGAAGGGTCGGTGAGGTCGCTTGCTTTTCTCTTGGCACTCATCGCCTTCGCAAATACGGCCGCAGCTTGGGAATTCACGCCCGGCACGCCGTGCCTGTTGACCCATGAAGCCAGTGACGTTGCGATTGAGCTGACCTATGACCCAACCGGGCCGCTGTATTCAATATCCCTGACACAAGCGACTGCGTTTGTCCCCGCCCCCGTCTTTTCCATGACATTTGGGGGAACGACGCCTTTGACCATTTCAACAGGCACGCATCGCTTGAACGACGCCAACCGCACGCTTACCGTGACAGATCGGGGCTTTGGCAATGTGCTGAATGGGCTACAATTTGGGACAGAAGTGCGGGCAACCCTGGGCGATCAGGTGATCATGTTTCCGCTCATTAACGCTTCCGAAGCTGTTGCCGCGTTCAGAGCATGCGACGTCTTACCAAGCACATAGATCGGCCCTTCACTAAAGCGGCAATCGGAAAATCTAAATCACTTAACGCTGCCTGAAATCAAAGACTTCAACGCGTTAAGTGATATTTTGCGTTCCAGATTGATCCGTTTTTGCTTTAAAAATTGAAAAGCTCTTCCAGAAAAACCGCCACGCTTTTTCTTTTTGTAGCCGCCGCGCGGTTGCTCATTATGATATTGGGCCTGCTGTGGCGGCGGCGTCGCAGACCTGCGCTTGTCCGGATGTGAGTCATTTTAAGAACACCGCTTCAAGGATGAACCGCCGCAGCCAAGGTTAATCCTTTGTTAACGGCCCCAAGCAATCCTACCCCGCAGGAGGTGGCATGAGGCTACTGTTCGCGATCTGGCTTGGCCTTTGGCTGGTCGCCCCGCAGGTGGCGGAGGCGGGCGCGTGGTTGCGTGAGAAAGGGTCGGGATTTACCGCGCTCACCTTTGGCATGAACAAAGATGAAGAAAACAGCCCCTCGCTCTATTTCGAATATGGGCTGACGGAGAAAACCACCGTGGGCTTCGACATCCATGCAGCCATGAACGGCGCATCTTTGCGGGATGCAAGCGGGATGATCTTTCTGCGCCGCACGCTGTGGCACCTCAACGGCCCCCACAAGCTGTCATACGAACTTGGTCTGGGCGGCACATACCGCGACGATCTCTTGCTGCCAACGGTCAAAACCGGTGTCTCTTGGGGGCGGGGATTTCAGCTTTGGGAACGCAATGGTTGGATCAATGTCAATGCCGCCTACATCTATGAGCCGATGCAAGGCAGCAGCCTGTCAAAACTGGAAGGCACGGTCGGCCTTGATCTGGGAAAGATCACCACAGGCATGATCGAGATCGCAATGTCGCGGATGGATGGAGACACCTTTAGCTCAATTGAACCATCTGTGCTGATCAAGCCAAAGAAAGGCAAATACAAATTCAGGGTGGGTGTTGCGGTGCCATTTGATAACGCAGACAAATCATCGCTAAAACTTGGCATCTGGCACAGTTTCTGAAAACTGCGCCAGATGCCGTCAATGCGGTTCAGCGCACATCCATCCGTACTGTTGCCTGCACCCGGCCACGCACGGCCGTGGGCCAGACAAGCTGCACATGGTCGCGGCTCGCCCCGTGGGCCAGGTCCGCATAGGGCAAGTCATAGTGGCGCACATCTGTGCTGTCGCGGGTGCCACCTACGTTGGTCAAGGCATCCAGTGCCACCGCCTCCCCACCAAAAGGCAGATAGGGGGAGGCATCAATGAGCCATGCGTTCGCCTCCGTTCCCTGCACGAATGAAATGTGCGCAGGGTTGGACACCTGTGCACTCACGCCCAAAAACGCATTCCCGCTTATCTGCACGTTCTTGGACTGACCCATGTCCAGCGCCGCAAAGGTGGTATCAACGCGGTCCACCCGGTCAATCTCGCCTTCCAGATTGCGAAAGCTGTTTCCGGTGATCGTAAGACCGTTCAGAAAATGCCCCGCTCCATAGGGTTTGATCACCACAAAACTGAACCACGGGGCCACACCACTGGACCGAAAGACATTGTCGGTAATGCCAAGCCCGCAAAAAGAAAAGCCAGTCGTGAATGCAGGGCTGGCATCCGCCTCGTTTGTCCATTCGACAAAGCAATCTTCCACGTCATTTTGTGACAATATACTGCCAACCGCAGTGCTGCTCAGAACAAGGCCGGCTGTTCGTAATCCGTTGGTAACCCCATCCCCTTGGGAAAGATGGTTGCCAGTCACCAGATTATTGGCCCCGCCGAGCACGCCAAAGTGCCGGAACTGCGTCGCACGGTTGTTGCGCACCTTGGCATCGTTTGTATTTGTGTTAAAGCCGATGGTGCGGCGTGCAGGTGCATCAAGCGCGCTTTCCGCAGACAGGAAATGGTTGCGGTCCAGCGCGATCCCCTCACATCCTGTTCCGGCAGAAGTGATGCCACGATCCGCAGGACGTGTAACAAAGCAATCCCGCACGCCAAAGCTGTGCCCAGAGCGGGCCATCATCAGACCGGAACTGCGGTCATTGCACTGAAGCTCAATGTCAGCCAGCACAAAGTTACTCAGCTCGGCAAAGCCGGAGAAGTCGATCAGGTATTTGAATTTGCGGAAGGTGAAGTCCTGCTGACCTTCAGCGTCGTAAAGCGGCTTGCTCAACGTGATCTCTTGCTGGCCAAGGTTGCGCGCAGCAACGTAGACCTCACGCCCGACACCGGCACCCTCGACCAGCGACCCAACAGGGATGGAGGCAACATTTATCACCCCCGTCAGCGTCAGCGGATCAGCGGCAGCATAGCTGGCAGAGGAGGTGTATTCGTCAGTGTCCCAGGATGCACTCACCGCCGCTTCGAGCTGGCCATTTCGGATCACGCGGCGGGTGGCATATGTGGTGCGGTCCGGTACGGCGGCCTGCATATCGATGGGGGTTGTCACACTAACTTTGCGCCCCCCCATATCCAGCGCCTCGTGATCCGCGTTGTTCAAGAGCGCCTGAAACGCTTTCTTGAACGCGAGTTCCTCATCCTTGAAAGCCTCAATGTAGGTGGGCAGATCAAAGTTTCGGCGCAATTGCAAAGCAGCCGTGTCAGGCATGCTGACACTGCCCTCAAACTCAATCGGCGTGTCAAATGTCACATCATTGTCGAGCCTGAAAACACCTCTTGGGACAACCACGGTGCGCCCGTTGGCCCCCGCATTTGCCGCCTCAAACGCAGCCGTGCTGTCGGTCACGCCGTCCCCCACCGCGCCGTAGTCCACAACATCCACCTTGGACACCACATCGCTGAGAAAAACGGACGTAACATCCTCAATCTCAAAGTCATCTACCCGGATAATGCCGTCGTTGGGCCCGATCAGATCAATGCCAAAATGGCCGTAGATTGGTTCAGTCCCCCAGACCATATCGACCCCGGTACGTGCGCCTGCGCCCACTATGGCGCTGATTTCCACAACTTCACCGTGGTTTTCCAGCGCCGTGAAATCGCCAGCCTCAGGCAAGCCCAGCACTTTGCTGCCGTCGCCCCGCGCCGGGTATCCACCAATCCTGACCGAAGGCAGATTGCCACTCATCGCCTTTACTTTAACGCTGACGCGCAGATAACACCCCGGCAGCATCGGAGTTTCCCCCATGAACCTCAGCTTTTGGGTGTTTTCGGTTTTCAGCAGTTCAATCGCCCCGCCAAAGTCCTGATCCATTGCGATCAACAGCGCGTTTGCCGCGTTTTCGTACGTGTCGGCACCGGGAGTTCCATCCGCGCTTGACCACATATCCAGCCCAGACGTGTAAGGCCGTGGCTTGAGCACGATCCCTTCGGTAATCACCTTGTTCATCAATTTTCCCTTTTCCCGGAAAGGTCAGCCTTGCGGCCCACCCCAACTCCGTTTGATCGCCTTTGATCCCGACGGCTGTCGGCTCAACGGCAGGGAAATATCAATGAAATCTTAAACGCCGCTGAGAGCGCCGCACGCAGCCTGCGCGCAACACCATGCGGTTACTCAAAAAAAGTGCTCAATTGGAAAATGGAATCAATCTTGATAACAGCCGCTTACGCGGTTGCACCCGGTACCTGCAAAATCTGCACGCCGCCAATGCGCCAGCCCGCATCGGTCTGTTGCATCCGGTACAGCAGCCAATGGGTCCGCCCGTTCTGATCGATGATCTGCACCTTCTGCCACATGTCGCTGCCACGTTCCTCAAGCTCAAGGTACGTCACTTCGCCCGGTCGCCAGACCATTGGATAGCCGCCCGTCACCATCCGCTCAAAGTTCTGCGGGGTCTGAAAAAGCTCCTGCAAGGTCGGCGTGGCGTAAGTGAAAGCCTCTTCAAAGTTGTCCACTTTGAACGCCTCAAGCTGGCTGTTGATCGTGCCTTCAATCTCACTTTGCTGGGCCGTGGCCCCAAACGCCATCACCAGCGCCAGAACCACACCAACCAAGCTGCGTGTTACCCAAGTCAGCATGCCATTCCTCCTTAACCTTTGGTAAGCACGTAACCCGCGGGTTACCCAAGGCAAGGAAATCAGGCCGCCAGAAGTTTCCCTGCCAGCGCGTCGTCAATCAGTGCCACAGTTTCATCGACGCCATAGAGCGCGATAAACCCGCCAAAGCGCGGCCCCTGAGAGGCACCAAGCAACACTTCATAAAGCGCCTTGAACCAGTCGCGCAGCGGATCGAAGCGCTCTTTGCCCACCGCGAAAACCATTGACTGCAACGCCTCTGCGTCCAGCCCGCCGTCCCATGTCTTGAGGGTGTCGCGCAACTCTTGCAACGCTTCCCGCTCCAGATCGCTGGGCGCGCGGAACACCTTCGCGGGCTTCACAAAGTCATTGTAATAACGCACCGCATGGCCTGCCGCAGCATCCATACCGGGGTTCTTTTCCGGTGTCGCCTCAGGGGCATAGCGCTGGATGAATCCCCAAAGCTGCGACTTGTCCTCAGCGCTCGATACCGACGCAAGATTCAACAACATCGAGAACGGTACCAGCATATCCGACGCTGGCACATCGCCACCGTGAATATGCCACACCGGATTGTTCAGCCGCGCCTTGGCATCCTGCCCCTCATAGGCGCGCAATTGTTGATGATATTCATCTACCGCCTTGGGGATCACATCAAAATGCATCCGCTTTGCTGTTTTGGGCTTTTGGTACATGAAATAGGACAGGCTTTCGGTACTGGCATAGGTCAGCCATTCAGCGATGGAGATTCCATTCCCGGAAGATTTTGAAATCTTCTGCCCGTTCTCGTCCAAAAACAATTCATAGCTGAAATGGTTCGGCTTCTTGCCGCCCAGAATCTCGCAAATCCGGTCGTAGATCGCCGTATTCGTCGCGTGCTCCTTGCCGTACATCTCAAAATCGACGTCCAGCGCGGCCCAACGTGCCCCGAAATCCGGCTTCCATTGTAGTTTTACGTTGCCACCCGTCACCGGCAGCGTCATTTCCTCGCCGTCTTCGGTATCGAAAGTAATCGTCCCTTCGGCAGCGTTGACCTCTTTCATCGGCACATACATCACACGCCCGCTTTCGGGGTGGATCGGCAGAAAGATCGAGTATGTCGCCGCACGTTCTTCGCGCAGGGACCTGAGCATCACGGCCATGATCTCATCGTACTTTTCAGCCGCGCGCAGCAATACCTTGTCGAACTGGCCAGACTCGTAAAACTCCTTGGCCGAAATGAACTCGTACTCAAAACCAAAAGTGTCCAGAAACCGCCGCAACATCGCGTTGTTGTGGTGGCCAAAGCTCTCGTATTCTCCAAACGGGTCCGGCACTGAGGTCAGAGGGCGTTGCAAATGCTGTTCCAGCCTCTCGGGATTGGGCACATTGCTGGGCACTTTGCGCAACCCATCCAGATCATCTGAAAAACAAACCAGCTTCGTCGGGATGTCGCTGATCTCCTCAAAGGCACGCCTGATCATCGTGGTGCGCGCCACCTCCCCAAAGGTCCCGATATGCGGCAGGCCGGACGGCCCATAGCCTGTCTGAAACAGCACATAGCCTTTTTCGGGCGGGGCTTTCGCATAGCGTTTGAGTACCGCGCGCGCTTCTTCAAAAGGCCACGCTTTGCTGCTCATCGCCGCTTCCCGCATATCTGACATGTCTGCTATCCGTTTTCTGGCCGATTCCGCGCCCCATGCGCGGCGGCTCGCGCGTGTACCTATTGCGTACCCCGTGGAGCGTCAATATTCTGCGCCGCAACATACACCTCTAAGGATCAGCACCATGAACGATGATTTTTCCCTCGCGCTGAGCGCGCAAGACTGTCTCGTCGCTCTGATGGTTGCCGTTTCAGCCTCGGATGAGGATATTCGCACCGCTGAGCTGATCAAGATCCAATCCGCCGTGAATATGCTCCCGATCTTCGCGGGCTACGACAATGACCGTCTGAGTGTGATCAGCAAGACAGTGTTCGATCTGTTTGAACAGGAAGACGGGCTCGATGCGCTTTTTGGCCTTATCCGGGAGCCGCTGCCAGAGCACCTCTATGAGACGGCCTCTGCGCTGGCGTGTGATGTGGCCGCAGCGGATGGAACGCTGGAAGAGGCAGAACTGCGTCTATTGGAAGAAATCCGATACGAGTTTAACATTGACCGGCTTCACGCCGCCGCAATTGAGCGCGGCGCACGGGCGCGGCATCTCACCTAGGCTTCAACCTGACCATAAAGCGCGTCCCACCGCTGAATTAGTGCTTGTTGCACTCGTTTGGCTTTGCGATTCCATGTGCGCGCGCCCGCGGGTCCCTCACGCTCCGCCCGGCTGATCTTGGCCCGCGCGTCCGCATCTGCGGCAAAAATGGCAAACGCCATCTCGCGCCCATCATCCGCAGTGATGTAGCCCGCAAGGGTTGAGACGAAATTGAGCGTACCGGTCTTGGCATCCACTGCAATGGTCTGGTCTTTGACAAGTTTGCGTTTTTCATCACGAAATCGGAACGGTTTGAGGATTTGCCGGAAATCCGTTTGTTGCATGGCGACCATAGCGCGGGTCATATCAAGCGTTGTGAGCAGGCTGTCATCACCCAACCCCGAGTGATCCACCAGTTGCGGCGCACGCATGTCGAGCGCGCCTCTCGCCCAATCGTTCATCTCAGCAGCTGAGGTGCGCAGATCTGTCGCCTGTCTGCTGCGCGCCTGCGTTGCCGCTAGCCCAACCATCTCAGCCGTCAGGTTGGTGGAGAACCGTAACATGTCACGCAGGATGCCGCGCAATGGGCCACTTTTCTGCCGCACGCAAATCTCGTGGGTGGGTAAATCTGTGATAATCTGCGGCTTGCCCAACCTTATGCCATGCGCGCCCGCAAGCGTGGCAAAGACCTCACCCGCATAAAGACCCGGCTTACGCACGGGCAACCACCGTGACCCACCACCACCCAGCGCGCCCCGCGCCACTGTCCATTGGTCACGCTGCGCCTGATCAACATAGGTATAGACAGGGGCGGCACGATCTTCGATCCGCATCGCCGCCATCGTCACATCAGGCCTGTAGCGGTCTGACCGCGCATCCATCGTGACCGTGTATTTGCCGCTGGCGCGTTTCCATTCAAAATGCACCCTGTTGAAGTTGAGCGCCAGCCCGCTGACCGCAGGGTTATAGCCGACGTGGTCCGGCTGTGCCGGGTCAATCTGCTGCAGGCTGGGCAAAGCCCCCTCGTACACATTGAGCCCGCCTTTAACGCTACGCACACCAGATGCCTTGAGTGCCGACGCCATCTCAGCAAGCACATTCGTATCCAGAGTTGGGTCGCCGCCACCAATCAGCAACAAATCGCCCTGCACTTCGCCGTCCACTATCCCGCCAGTGGCGGCGATTTGTGTCTCAAAACGGTGATCGGGGCCAAGTGTCTCCAACGCATAAAGCGCTGTAATCGCCTTTGTCACACTGGCCGGGGGAGTCGCCAAATGTTCATTCACGCACTCGAGCCATTGACCCGTTTTTGCATCCGCGAGTGCAAAGGCCACCCGTCCTGACAGTTTTTGCGCAGCAATGATTGCGTCAGATGTCGGAATGGTGCGCTTGAATAAATCGGCCGCGCGCAGGACCGGGCGCAGCGACGCATCAGGTGGTGCGGCAAAAGCCGCCTCTCCCAGCACAGCAAATGCAGCTGAAGACCCTAAAAACGCACGCCGTGAATGTCCTTTTTTCATGGGTCAACTTAAACCCCACTGCGCGCGGCTGTTCAAGCGTCACCCATTCACATTTGCACCGTCCCGCCCCCGTGTTAAGCGGCCCTATGCAACGCGCTGTTTTGATCATGTTTGTGGCCATGTCCCTCATCCCTGCTGGTGACAGCGCAGGCAAGTTGATGACCAGCGGCATGGGCGTGGCCCCGGTCTTTGTCGCATGGTCACGATTTGCACTTGGGACTCTGTTGGTACTGCCGTTCTTGCGGCCCGAAATGTTAAAGCTGTTTGGAGACTGGCGTGTCTGGCTCCGCGCCGCGATTCTGGCCTGTGGTATCACTTCAATCCAGACGGCGTTACAGACGGCAGACGTTGCAACCGTATTTGCCGCCTTCTTCATCGGCCCGATGATCTCTTATGTTCTCGCCGTCATTTTTCTGCGTGAGCCTGTAACCTGGCTGCGCAGTCTGTTGATTGTTCTGGGCTTTGGCGGCGTTTTGCTGGTGGTCCGGCCCGGCATGGGGGGCGAGCCGGGTGTGCTCTGGGCGGTTGCAGCAGGGGCATTCTATGGTGCGTTTCTGACCATGTCGCGGTGGCTCACCGGGGTGGGCAGCCCGATTGCGCTCACCTTTTCCCAGCTTTCGATCAGTGCGCTGATACTTCTGCCTTGGGGTGTGATGCAATTTCCGCCTGTGACCCCAACCATTGCGGGCCTCACACTTGCTTCTGCTTTTTGTTCGATGCTGGGCAACCTCTTGCTGCTTTATGCCTACCGCATCTCGGCCGCGACCCGGCTGGCACCACTGGTCTACTTTCAGCTTATCGCAGCGGTTGCGCTCGGCTGGGCCATCTTTGGGGATCTGCCGGATGCCTACACCTGGATGGGTCTGGCTGTGATCCTGATCACTGGCCTCGTCTCAACCCGGCTGCGTTGACCAGCCGCCGCGCGCTCGGATAGCGGTGGAGGACGCATCGTTCATCGGCACATTGATAAAGCACCACGCCGGGGCATCGGCGCGGGCCAGCATCTGCCCATACCGGCCCGGTATTCGGTAAGGCGCATACAGCCGCGCCGCTCTGCTCATCCGGGCCGAGATACGCTGACCGGGGCGGGCCAACACGCCAATCGGCACGCTTTCCATGATCTGCCGCCAGTCCTGCCAAAGATGCAGTTGCGCCATGTTGTCGGCCCCCATCAGCCAGACAAATCGCACCCGCGGATAAAGCACACGCAGCTTCGCAAGGGTCTGTGCAGTATACCGGGTACCCAGTTTTGCTTCGATGTCCGTGACCTCAACACGCGGATCTTGCATCACGGTGCGTGCATGGGCCATCCGGGCGGTCAGAGGTGCAGGGCCACGGGATTTCAGCGGATTGCCAGGCGAAACCAGCCACCAGACCTTTGTCAGCCCAAACCGCTTCAGCGCCTCGCGGGTGATGTGCGCATGTCCCTCATGGGCAGGATCAAAGGACCCGCCCAACAAGCCAATTACCTGTCCGGGGGCCGCGTATGGATACTCATTGCGCAACCGACACTCGCCTTTGCTCGTTATTCTGGCGCTGAAACAAGGGGCCTGCGATCACTTTGTCAATAAGCGAGAAGAGCGAAGGGCGCATTGGTCTACCTTTCAACCACCACATCCAGATCGGGCAACCGCTCAAGAGGATAGTTGGGGTGCAATCGCCAGATCGTATCGGGGTCTTCTTCCAGGGGGCGCAAACTGCCGCCCGGAAAGGCGCGGGTGCGCAAGGCCAGCACGATGTCTGACAGGACGGCAGGGTTGTTCCGGAAATAGGAATGGCTTTCGCCACTGCCCGCACCTTCCACCCGGATGAAATGAATCAATCCCTGTTTGCGCAAAGTCTGCAACTCGCCCTCGTTAAAGTCTTCTCGCTGCGCCGCGCCGATCCGAGGGTACTTGGTCAAAAAGGAGGACAACTTCAGCGCAAAGTCATCCGGGTTCACATAAATATTGACCTGCTCAAACGCCTCCGAAAATCGTTCCGACAGCAGCCGCTGGCGCACCAATCCGGTGTCGAGGTCAGGTGCCGCCAGAATCAACGTACCGGTTTTCATCGCGCGCTTTGGTGCCAGCCCCCGGCCTCGGTTAAAAATCACCAATTCACGCAAAGCCTGCGTCATCACAGAGGTCCCCCGCGAGTGGGCAACAATATCAATGTCCTCAACTTCTGGAATTTCGGCCAACAGCCGCAGCATTTCCTTGGCGTGGTACACGCTGAAATCACCCGCTTCCCGATCCTGGAAATACCCCAGCAACCCCGTGTTGCCCGCAGGCCAGCTGAACGCGACAGGCGTCGCATTCCGCCCGGTAAAGTGCCAAAGGTTCGCAAGCGTCAACAGCGTGTTTTCAAAGTCATTGCTGACACCGTGAACATAGACCAGAACGCGGCCATTGCCCGTACGGCGAATTTCGTCGCGGATGGCGGCCTGAAAATCATCTGCTCTGCCCGCGTACTCTGCAACAGCATGCGGCGAGGGGCGCAACCCGCCCTCGCGCCGATCTGCCGCAATGGGAATGTCGGTAAAACGCACGACCTCTTGCAGACTGCGCACCTTGAGCCGCGACAGATGACGCCCGCCGCTGTTCACATGGGTGCGCGCCACGAGGTCTTGCCAATCGGTCGCACCAAAGCGCACGTAGGCTCTGCCAAACCCCATGGAATCTGAGCGCCCCAGTCCGTATCCAGCCACCATGCCATCTTTGCGGATAACGTCGCGATCTGTGACATAGAAAATCGGCGGTTCGATGACCTGAAGCGCCACTGGCACCGCAGGGTAATTACGACCATCCAGATAGAGGTTTGGCGGTTGCGACAGTTCAACCCCGGTGCTGCACGCCGAAAGGCCAAGCAGCATGAGTGCAAACCCCAGGCACCGCCAAAAACCTCTAAGTTGATCTTGCTCCATCCGCGCGATATTGCGGTGCGCAACCTCATTTGACCAGACAGGAATTCACCCATGGCCGCCTATCAGTACGTTTACCACATGTCCGGTGTCTCCAAAACCTATCCCGGTGGGAAAAAGACGTTTGAAAACATCCACCTGAACTTCCTTCCCGGTGTGAAAATCGGTGTTGTCGGCGTCAATGGTGCGGGTAAATCGACGCTGCTTAAGATCATGGCGGGGCTGGACAAAGATTTCTCAGGCGAGGCATGGGCCGCCGAAGGGGCCAAGGTTGGCTATCTGCCGCAGGAACCCAAGCTCGACCCGGAATTGTCAGTGCGCGAAAATGTGATGCTGGGCGTGGCGGAGAAGAAAGCGATTCTGGACCGCTACAACGAACTGGCAATGAACTATTCTGATGAGACAGCCGATGAGATGGCCAAGCTGCAGGACGACATCGACGCGCAGAACCTCTGGGATCTCGACAGCCAGATTGACGTCAGCATGGAAGCCCTGCGCTGTCCACCTGACGACGCGGATGTGGCGTCCCTGTCGGGCGGCGAGGCGCGGCGCGTGGCGCTGTGTAAACTCCTGCTCGAAGCGCCTGACATGCTGCTGCTGGACGAACCTACCAACCACCTTGACGCGGAAACCATCGCATGGCTGCAACAGCACCTGATGGACTACAAGGGCACGATCCTGATCGTGACCCACGACCGCTATTTCCTCGATGACATCACCAGCTGGATTCTGGAGCTGGATCGCGGCAAAGGGGTGCCTTACGAGGGTAATTATTCCGATTGGCTGGAGCAGAAAGCCAAGCGGCTGGAGCAGGAAGCGCGCGAGGACAAATCCAAGCAGAAAACGCTGGAGCGCGAGCTGGAATGGATGCGGCAGGGCGCGAAAGCCCGGCAGGCGAAATCGAAGGCCCGGATCAACGCCTATAACGAGATGGCGGAGACCTCTGAGCGCGAAAAACTCTCCCGCGCGCAGATCGTTATCCCCAATGGTCCACGTCTGGGCAACAAGGTGATTGAGGTCGCGGGCCTGAGCAAGGCGATGGGCGACAAGCTGTTGGTGGAAGGGCTTGATTTCTCCCTGCCCCCCGGCGGGATTGTCGGCGTGATCGGCCCCAACGGCGCAGGTAAATCGACGCTCTTTAAGATGCTGACCGGGCAGGAGAAACCCGATGCCGGGTCGATTGAATATGGCGATACGGTTGATCTCAGCTATGTCGATCAGTCGCGCGATGATCTGGCCGACGACGCAACCGTTTGGGAGGCGATCACCGGTGGCGCGGAACTGATCAAACTGGGCGACGCGGAAGTGAATTCCCGCGCCTACTGCTCGTCCTTAAACTTCAAAGGCGGCGACCAGCAGAAGAAAGTCGGGCTGCTCTCAGGCGGTGAACGCAACCGCGTCCACATGGCGCGGCTGCTGAAAGAGGGCGGCAACGTGCTGCTCCTCGACGAACCGACCAACGATTTGGACGTCGAAACCCTGCGCGCGTTGGAAGACGCTTTGGTCGATTTCGCTGGCTGTGCGGTGGTGATCAGCCACGACCGCTTCTTCCTCGACCGGATTTGCACGCATATTCTGGCGTTCGAAGGTGAGGCGCATGTAGAGTGGTTTGAGGGGAACTTCGAGGATTATGAGGAAGACAAGAAGCGGCGGTTGGGTGCGGATGCGCTGGAGCCGAAGCGCTTGAAGCATAAAAAATTCGTCCGCTAGGACGGGTTTTCTTGGGCTTCACAGTTGGAGTTTAGACGTACGGTGGGCGAGGCAGCACTTGTTTTCGGTATTTGCCGGATAGGTGGCAGTCAAATTCGCGTGCCAGAGGAACTGCATTGCCACAGATGACGCGGATGTATGGGGTTTCCCCGTGTTTCCGCGTCCTCCGATTGATAGATTGCCGTCGCTCAATCAGGAGATGACCTACCCATGAAACGACGCACCTTTGTATCCATGCTCACTGCGCTCGTGGCCACACCGGCATTGCCTGTGTCCGCCACGATTGCCGCTCCTGCTGGCAAGCTCACACAACATTTCGCCAAAGCGAAGTTGCTGGCGCGTTGCCATGATCGTGCGTCACCGGAGATGTTTGAACGGTTGATGAAACTGGACAGCCAGACCGCACAGGGTCTCTTTGACATGTTGAAAGACCGCTCTGTCATAGCGAAAGGAGCGGACGGGGTTACCCGAGCCATGAACCCTTTGAATACACATTGCGTTCCCAATGAAGCCATTCGTGCCCGCGACTATGCGAAACTGTCATCTGAGATGGGTCAACGACTGCGCAATATGGCCAAGAAGCACCTCCAAACTGCCGATGAAGACCGCTCACAAGGGAATAACACTTCGCCTGACACAGCAGATGCACACGACGCTGATCCTAAACCCAGTGAGGAGATTTGACGGGCTGAAGCAATCCCACCGCCACTCAGCAACCATCCGCCCACCAACACCTCTCCCCTTGAACGAATCCTCCACAACTGCCATATGCCCCTTGCAGACGTTTTTCTATCTCGACCCACTGTCTCCCTTACACGGCGCCACGGACGACATGAGACCGACCACGCCAAGCCATCGCACCAACGCGGATGGCACATATCTAGGAGACACGCGGATGGCTACTGGCACCGTAAAATGGTTCAACACAACAAAAGGCTTCGGCTTTATCGCACCCGATGGCGGCAGCAAGGACGTATTCGTCCACATTTCTGCTGTTGAGCGCGCCGGCCTCACAGGTCTGGCTGACGATCAGAAGGTGACTTTTGACATCGAAGCAGGCCGCGACGGCCGCGAATCTGCGACCAACATCGCACTGGCCTAAGGGCTTCGGGCAATAAACCGCCCGTCACACGAAGAATTGACCGACCCTCTGGCAACAGTGGGTCGGTTTTTCTTTGCCATGGGTTGATTAACACCCTTGCATTGCAACAATAGGGCATCTGCCCACTCTAACATGGAGCCACCCATGCACCGCCGCACCTTTATGGCCACTGCCCTGGCCGCCACCGCATTTCCACAGCTCGCATCCGCCAGCGCCGCCTATAACCCCGCGCCGCAATTGGTGTCGATCAAGAGCCAGTATCAGCCCGGTCAGCTTCTGGTGCTGCCGCGTTCTCATTACCTCTATTTCGTGACCGCACCGGGCAAAGCCATGCGCTACGGCGGCGGTGTCGGCAAAGCGGGGCTGGAGTTTACTGGCACGGCCACCATCGCAGTCAAAAAAGAATGGCCCACATGGCGCCCAACGGATGAGATGATTGAGCGTGATCCGCAAGCCTACAAACGCTTCATCGGCAACACCGAGGCACAGCCAGGCGGCCCGGGCAATCCGCTGGGCGCACGCGCGCTCTACCTCTTTGAAAATGGCCGCGACACGTATTTCCGCATCCACGGCACCACAGCGCCAAGCACCATCGGCCGTTCGGTTTCCAACGGATGTATCCGCATGATCAACGATCATGTGATCGATCTGTACAACCGGGTGCCGGTTGGAACGGTTGTCACGGTGCTCTGACCGCTGAATTTTGAGCAAGACAGAAAGGCCGCTCTTCGGGGCGGCCTTTTGCGTTTTTCACAGGTTAAGATGCCGGAGCGGAATGGCGGCTGTGAGACCAAAGTGCCTAGTGCTGCAGTTAACGCAAACGGCTGCTGAGTATGCTTTGCCTCCCCAAAAGACGCGCACATGCAGACAAATGTGGTGGCCTGTCATTCATCAGCTGCCGCTGCCGGAATTGAATCCTCTCCGGCCTCAAAACAAGATGCTATTGGTTTTGTTCAAGGTCTTTCGATTGGCTGTATGTGCCGGCCATCAGGCGCAAACTGTCCTCAAGGATTGAGGCAATCGCGGCCACGCAAACAAGGAACCCCGAGATCGGCACAATGGCGATGGCGTATTTCTTGGGCATGTAGTTGGGTTTGAAGACAATTCCGCCGTCTTCCCAGGCGAAATACCACATTTCCCAGTACTTGCCGCCCATCGTCGAGACAGCTTCAAGCCCCCAGATGATCATCACCAAACCCAGAGAAAAGATCACTGCAGTCCAGAACTGTTGCACACAGAAGGCCGCCTTTCGGGGAAGCCAGTTGTAGATCATGTCCAGCGCGATCTGGTCCTTGTCCCGCACCGTCAGCGCCAGCGCGAAAAAGACCAGCCAGATGTTGCTGAGGACTGTCAGCAAGTCCCCCCAAATCGGTGGATTCAAAAAGACATAGCGCATGATGACCGTATAGACCGTGAAGGCCACCATCATCAAAAGCAGCACGGCACAAAGGGCAGTCAGCGTCTTTTTGACGGCCTTGTCCAGAAATCTGATAGCGGCAATCATCACGTGGCCTCCTTTAATTCGCAAAGCCAAAGGCGCGTGGCAAGTACATGGTGATATCCGGCACAATGATCAGCACAAACAACAGGCCAAACAAGGCCGCCAGATACGGCAACATCGCCACAGCGACTTTTTCCAACCTGACCTGAGCAATGGCTCCGGCGGTAAAGAAGGCAACACCAACTGGGGGTGTGACCGATCCGATCAGGAACCCAACCACCACAACCAAGGCCGCCTGAACGTCAGGGTATCCGGCTTTGACCATCACATCCACCAACACAGGCCCCGCGACAATGATGTTGGCGGCGCTGTCCATGACCATGCCCAACAGGCAAATGAACAGCACAAGCACCAGCGCAAAGATCAGCGGGTTGTAAGTGTATCCCAACAGCCATGTTTCCAGTTGGCTGATCGCGCCCAAAGATGTCAGCAACCAGCTGAACGGACCCGACGCCGCGATGATGATGAACACCATTGCTGAGTTGCGAAAGGCACGCACAAAGGCGCTTTTGCAATTGGTCCAGGTGATCGTGCGGTAGACGAACAACCCCACGAACAGCGCAATCGTTGCGGTCAATGCGCCAGCTTCAACCACGCCCGCGATGCCAAAGACAACCGACCCTACAAGAACCACGGGGATCAGCAATGCGAAGGAAGATCGATAGCTTGCGACCGCAACACCCTTCAGGCTGAACGGCTCTTCACTGCGTTCAAAGTTGTTCTTCTTGGCAATGATATGGTTGATGATCATCAAAAGCGCACCAATCATCAGTCCCGGAATGATGCCCCCTGCAAACAAGGCCCCGACTGAGATGCCGCCAGCGTTTGCCAGCACAATCATCATGATTGAAGGCGGAATAATTCCACCAATTGTTGAGCTTACAGCGGTGATGGCTGCGGCGAACTCCGGTGGGTAACCGGCCTTTTTCATGCCCGGCACCAGCAGGGAACCAACCGTCGCCGTATCCGCCACAACGGACCCGTTCATGCCTGCAAAGAACATGCTGACCAATACATTGGCCTGCGCCATGCTGCCCCGCATCCGGCCGATGATCCGCTGAGAGAGGTCGACCAGACGGTCGGTGATTGTGGCCGAAGTCATCAATTCCCCCGTCAGCATAAAGAACGGGATCGCGGTCAACGGCACGGAATCGATGGCCTGAAACATCTGGCTGGGGATCAGGATCATAGGGGCCGCATCCGTGATCAGGATGTACACCACCGGGATCAGGATCATGATAAAACCGACGGGGGCACCCAGCATGATCATGATGACCAGAATGACCAGCAGCAGGACGCTTTCCATGAGTATCGATCCTAATTGGGGAGTTCGTTTTCAGGACGAAGGCGCGAGAACATCATCCCGCGCCCTTGTTTTTCTTGTCGATCGGCCTGAGGCTCAGAGCGCGCCGGCGTCTTCCAGCTGCGCAATGAATCCGTCCATGCCCTGCTCTTCCAGAACGCGGCGGGCTGTCGCCGGATCAAAGCTGCCTTTGGCATTCAACCAAGCGTCAATTGCGCCCGCACGCCACAGCGACATTTCCTCTTCATTGGGAACATACCATTCTTTAGCGGTTTTCTTGATCTCGGCTTCACCTGCCTCAACCCATGCGCGATCAAGTTCCTGAACCTTCTGACCAAAGGCTGTAGCAGCCTCGTGCAACCAGGTGCGTTCTTCATCGCTCAGCGCGTCATACTGGCGCTTGTCGATGGACAGCTGGTTGCCAGACCAAGACCCGCCAATTTCGGTGAAATAGGGTGCAACTTCATGCAGTTTCGCGACGTGCTGCCAAGGCGTGGCAACATACTGGCCCGAAACAACACCTGTTTGCAGACCTTGATAGAGCTGCGCCCAGTCGTATGGAACGGGAACTGCACCCCAGTTTTTTACCAGCGTAAACTCGATGGGGCTTTTCGTAACGCGCCACTTGATGCCAGCCATATCAGAGGGGGTGTGGATTGGGCCGTGGGCGTTGCCTAGTTGGCGGAAACCACCGCTTGAGTAAACGGTCAGGCAGACATGGCCCGCTTCTTCTGCGGCAATGTCGCATTGTTTCTTCGCAAGCCAGGATGATGAAATCCGGTCGGCGTCTTCGATGCTCTTGAAGATGTAGGGCAAGTCGAAAATCGCCAGCGCTGTGCCGAAGTTGCCAAAGTTGGCGGTTGAGCTTGTCCAGAGGGTCAGCAGACCCTGATTGGCTTGCTCGCCGCAGGATTGTTCGCTGCACAGTGACTTGCGGTAATGTGGTTCGATCTTCAGCTTGCCACCTGAGACTTCTTCCAAAGTCGGGATAAGTGCTTGGTCTATCGCATCCCCGATTGGCATACCGAGGAACCCAACGGTCCCCAATTTCAGGACCTTTTCAGCTGCGGCGCTCTGGGCTGACAAAGCCAGGGCGCTCGCCAGACAAAGCACCTTTCCTACGTTCAACAGTTTCATTTTCCGCGACTCCCATGATTTGATTTTTTGTTGCCCTCATCCTTTACGCTGGGCGCAGGCAAAGAAAGTGACAGATGAGTTGAAAGAAGGGGACAGATCGGATTGCGCCTGACAGGCTGTCACACATGGCGTTAGGATTTGCCTGTCCTGAACAAAATTGCGGGGAGAAAGAGATTGGCCTCTGTCACGCCAAGATTTCTGAAGCTGCCTGAGAATTCACCCCTCAGTCTGAGAGATCAGATATGTGAAGTTGTCAGCGCTGCCATTACTTCCAAGTCGCTTGCTCATGATCGCCCCCTGCCGTCCTGCAGGGAATTGGCAGATCAGCTGAACGTCTCGCGAAACACGGTTTTTGCAGCCTACAACAGGCTGGTTGATCTTGAGTTGCTCGTGTCGCGGGATCGATCCGGTTATTTTGTGGCACCGCGAATTGCCGAATTAAACACCGCAAAGGAACAAGACGAAGGCTCTGCAAGAAAGGCGCTTCCCTGTCCGGTGGCGTTTGCGTCCAAAAACCTGATGCCGGTGGTCAATCCACTGGACTGGAATGCCTATCCCTATCCGTTCATCTACAACCAGATCGACCCAGACCTGTTCCCGGTTGACGGATGGCGGGAATGCACACGTCAGGCGTTGGGGCGCAAGCAAATGCCGACCTGGGCAAACGATTCAGTCGAAAGCGACAGTCCCCAATTGGTCCAGCAGCTGCGCCAAAGACTGTTGAACACGCGCGGGATCTATGCCGATGATGACGAAATCCTCATCACCCTCGGCTCACAGAACGCGCTCTACATTCTGGGCACAATTTTTGCGCAGTCGGGCAAGCCTATTGCGCTGGAAGATCCCGGTTTTTTTGGTGCACGTAACGCGTTTCGATTGTCTGGCAGTGAACTCATCGGAGTTGCCATTGACGACGATGGCATCATTCCGGAGGCCATACCTACCGGTTGCCAATTGGTTTTCACCACCCCCAGCCACCAATTCCCCACCATGGTCACCATGAGCCAGCAGCGGCGCGAAGATCTGCTGAAGGCGGCCGTTGAGAAAGATTTTCTGATCATCGAAGACGACTACGAAGCGGAGATGAACTATGTCGCCAAATCCTCGCCCTCCATGCGGTCGATGGATAAGACGGGCCGCGTGATCTATGTCGGCAGCCTGTCAAAAACGGTATCGCCCGGCATTCGCCTTGGCTTCATTGTCGCGCACCGCGACATCATTCGCGAAGCGCGCATCGCCCGTGGCGTAATGATGCGCCATCCGCCAACGATTGTGCAGGAAATCGTGGCGTTGTTTTTCCAGCTGGGTCACTACGATTCACATCTGCGCAACATTGAGCGGCGCT
Source organism: Sulfitobacter sp. (assembly GCA_045105735.1). Classification (GTDB taxonomy): domain Bacteria; phylum Pseudomonadota; class Alphaproteobacteria; order Rhodobacterales; family Rhodobacteraceae; genus Sulfitobacter. The sequence goes on from JBGCDV010000050.1 coordinate 23,794, forward strand.
ACAACAAACGTTGGCACGCGATGAATACCGCGATCACCAAACATCTGGGTATGTTGGATCGCACCAAATCAGAAGGCGGCACATCCTTTTGGTTAACCGGACCTGAGGGATTTGATGCCTCAGAGCTTGCGGTGCGATTAAAGGCCAAAGGCGTGCTGGTGGATCGTGGGCAGGACTACTACCTCAATTACAATGATAGCCGCAGTTTCAGGTTGGGGTTTGCCTATGTGCCCGTCTCAAAACTTGAGACAGGTGTCGAGATCATAGCGGATGAGGTCAGAGCTTTACTGTAGGGTCAGGACGCATCTGTCCCTTCGAATTGACCAACCTGTCTCTCGTCCGAATGACGGAAATTCAGTTAACTGGGCAAACAAAGATCGCAGGCCTAGGTGCCGCGACGCAAGTGTCACTTCTGGGAACCGAGTTTGTGAAAGATCAGGTTGAAAACAATCCGCATGTGACCCCTTTTGAGATTCGGGTCTCCGATGCTGAGCTAAGCCGCATCCTTGAGCGGGTCGCTGATTTCCCGTGGCACGAAATGCCAGACGACGGTGGTTGGGATTATGGTGCCAATCTGGATTACATGAAGGAGCTTTGTGCCTATTGGACCAGCGATTTTGATTGGCGCGCGCAAGAGGCGCGGCTGAACGCGTTTTCCCATTTCACCACGCGTGTTGACGGCATCGATATGCACTTTATCCATGAAAAGGGCAGCGGCTCCAATCCGATGCCCTTAATGATCAGTCATGGCTGGCCCGGGTCGGTTGCCGAGTTTTCTGACCTGATCGAGCCGCTGGCACATCCTGAGCGTTACGGCGGCAATGTAGAAGATGCTTTTACAGTCATTGCCCCTTCCTTGCCGGGTTTTGGATTTTCTGGCCGTCCGCCACGTCCCTATGGGCCCCGCAAGATGGCAGGCGTCATCAATAACTTGATGACGGATTCCCTAGGGTTTGACAGCTATCTTGCCCAAGGCGGTGATTGGGGCGGGGCGATCTGTTCATGGTTGGGGTTTGAACACGCGCCGGCCTGTGCTGCGATCCACATAAACGTATTGACCATGCGCCATCCGGACGGGCCGCAAACGCCTGAGGAAATCAATTGGGCCAAGCAGTTTGAACACGATCAGATCATGCAAGATGGTTATCGCACCCAACAGGCAACGCGACCCCAGACCTTGAGTTACGCGATGATGGACAGCCCTGTGGGCATCGCCGCGTGGTTGGTTGAAAAATTCCATGACTGGTCTGACGTGCCGGTTGGCTGCATCGAAAATGCGCATTCAAAGGATGAGCTGCTGACCAACATCATGATCTACATCACCACAGGCACGTTCAACACGGCGTCTTGGATCTACTATGGCCGCCGCGAAGAAGGGGGGCGGGTAATCTCGCCCGAAGGCAAGCGCGTCGAAGTGCCAACCGGCTGCGCTGTGTTCCCGGCTGAGATGCTGCGCTGGCCGCCAAGATCATACGCAGACCGCATCTACAACATCACCCATTGGAGCGAGATGCCGCGCGGTGGCCATTTTGCCGCGATGGAAGAACCTCAAATGCTGCTCGACGATATCCGCACATTCGCCCGCAGCCTGCGCGACTAGAAGAAAGAGAGAACGGATGACGCTTTCATATGAAGAGTTCAGAGCCATTGCCGAGGTTCAAAAACCCAATGGTCAGGCCTTTATCAACGGTCAGTTCTGTGACGCCCTTGATGGCGAGACCTTTGAAACCACCAACCCCGCCACGGGGAAAGTACTGGCGGAAGTTGCGCATTGCAAAGCCGCTGATGTGGATCGTGCGGTTACAGCTGCGCGCCGTGTTTTTAACGAAGGCATATGGTCGCGCGCTGAACCCGAAGAGCGCAAAGAAGTGCTTTTGAAAGTCGCTCAGTTGGTGCGCGAACACACCCATGAGCTTGCGGTTTTGGAAAGCCTGGACACTGGCAAGACGATCAACGATTGCATGGATGAAATAGGCGGAGACGTGCCAAACTTCTTCCAGTGGTACGCCGAGCTGGCGGACAAGACCTTCGGCAAAATCGCCCCGACCGGCCCCAGTGCCATGGCCCTTATTACCAAGGAACCTGCCGGGATCGCAGGGGCAGTTTTGCCATGGAACTTTCCTTTGGTCATGGCCGCCTGGAAAATTGCACCCGCACTCGCTGTCGGCTGTTCCGCCGTGATCAAACCCGCTGAGCAAACGCCGCTCACCACCATTCGTCTGGCCGAATTGATGCGCGAGGCCGGCGTGCCCGACGGTGTGATCAATATCGTGCCGGGATACGGGGAAACCGCGGGCAAAGCCATCGGGTTACACAACGACATCGACACGGTGTCGTTCACCGGCTCAACCGAGGTGGGCCGGATGTTCATGCGGTACTCCGGTGACAGCAACCTCAAGGGCGTCGGGCTGGAAATGGGCGGAAAAAGCCCCTTTATCGTTCTGGACGATGCACAATTGACTGACGAGTTGATCGAACACGCGGCCATGTCAGCCTTTTGGAACGGTGGTCAAAACTGCTCGGCCAATATGCGGCAACTGATCGCCAAACCGTTGGTTGAGGAATTCACCGGCCGCATCACTGATAGGGTCAAAGCCTTCAAGCTGGGCGATCCATTGGATCCAGCCACCGATATCGGGTCAATGATCACCAAGGATCACAAGGAAATGGTGATGAACTACATCCAAAGTGGCGTTGATGATGGCGCGCAGATGGTGATGGGTGGGGGGAGCGATCTACCCGGTTACTTCATCGAACCAACCGTGTTTCAGGGCGTCACACCCGACATGAGGATTGCGCGCGAAGAGATCTTTGGGCCCGTGCTGGGGATCATGCCCATGGACAGCCCTCAGCAGGCTTTGGAAGTAGCCAGTGACACGGACTATGGGCTCCACGCCACAGTCTTCACACAAGACATCGACCGCGCGCTTCACATGGCAAGGGCCCTGCCCTGCGGTACGGTTTCCGTAAACGGGTTCTCCGAGGGTGACATCAAAACGCCATTTGGGGGGTACAAGCAGTCTGGATCCCTTGCGCGTGACAACGGGACAGAAGCGCTGGAACAGTATCTTCAGACCAAAACAATTTGGATCCAAACGCCCACTGGCTGAATGAGAATTTTGACGGCTCTGCCCTTGAGTTTTACAGGGCCGTTGTCGAAACACTGCGTTCCTCGGTGCGCTCGCGACAAGAGCTAACTTTGTCCGCACAACCGCCAATCGGCCCCACAAGAAAAGGGCCGGTCAACCGACCGGCCCCTCGCAAATCGTACCCTGATCAGATCAGTTCAGCGCTTTGTCCGTGATCGCGTGGGTCCATGCGCCCTCGGGCTTTTTCGTGATCACCGGATCGGAGCCACCTGCCAGCAAGGACGCAACCGTGCGGTCAAAGTCCGCCGGGTCAAGCGCGCCGTTGCTGCCTGCGGTCAGTTTAGCAATTTCGCCCATCATGCGAACCTGTGCGGCTTCTGTCTGAGCGCCGGTTTCATCGTTGTCCAGCACGATGCCCGCCGCCTCTTCCGGGTTCTCCTCGGCGTACTTCCAGCCTTTCATGGAGGCGCGCACGAAACGAACCATCTTATCCTCAAACACCGGATCGGCAAGGTTCTCTTCGAGGACATAAATGCCGTCCTCGAGGGTCGCGACGCCCTGCTCTTCGTACTTGAAGGTGACCAGTTCGTCCGGGTTCACGCCCGCATCCAGCACCTGACCGTACTCATTATAGGTCATGGTTGAGATGCAGTCGGCCTCCCGCTGCAACAGCGGATCGACGTTGAAGCCCTGCTTGAGCACGGTCACGCCATCATCCCCGCCATCGGTGGAGATACCTTCCTGCGACATCCAGCTGAGGAAGGGATATTCATTGCCAAAGAACCAAACGCCAATGGTCTTGCCCTTGAAATCCTGCGGCCCCGTGATCCCGGTATCTTTCCAGCAGGTCAGCATCAGACCGGAGGATTTGAAGGGCTGTGCGATGTTCACCACCGGCAGACCCTTTTCCCGCGCGGCCAATGCGGAGGGCATCCAGTTCAGCATGGCATCCGCACCACCACCAGCGAGGACTTGAGGCGGGGCGATGTCAGGACCACCGGCCAGCACGGTCACGTCCAGCCCTTCTTCTTCGTAAAACCCTTTGTCGAGTGCTACGTAGTAGCCCGCAAACTGCGCCTGCGTGACCCACTGCAACTGCAGCGTCACGGTGTTGGCATGGCCATCTGCAAACGCAGGCGCGCTGCCCAGACCAGCAGCAAGTGTTGCCGCCATCATCAGTTTCTTCATCATGTTACTTCCCCTTATGGTTGGTTGTCGTATGCCCCCGTTCGGGGGTCTTGGTTATGTCGTCTTACCGTTGTGACGGGTGCCAGAAGGTCACCCGCTTTTCGATCAAAGTCATCAGCCCATAGAACGCGCTGCCCGCCAGCGCTGCAATCACAATCTCGGCCCAGACCATATCAAGCGCAAGTTGGCCAAAGCTGGTGGAGATGCGAAACCCCATGCCGACGGTGGGAGAGCCGAAAAATTCCGCAACAATCGCACCGATGAGCGCAAGGGTCGTCGCGATCTTGAGACCGTTGAAAATGAACGGCATCGCCGAAGGGACGCGGAGTTTGAGCAGCGATGGCCAATAGCCCGCCCCATAGGTACGCATCAGGTCGCGCTGCATCGACGTGGTATCGCGCAGGCCCGCCACCGTGTTCACAAGGATCGGGAAATAGACCATGACGGCCACCACTGCTGCCTTGCTTTCCCAATCACTGCCGAACCATTTCACAAAGATCGGCGCGATCCCCACGATCGGCAGGGCGGCCATGAAGCTGCCCACGGGCAGGATGCCACGGGTCAGAAAATCGGAGCGGTCCGCAAGGATAGCGGTGCCAAAGGCGGCAAGGCCCCCAACCAGATAACCGGTCATCGCGCCCTTGATGATGGTTTGTTCAAAATCCGCCCAGAGCCTCGGTCCTTCCGAGAACAACCTGTCAAGGATGGCCGAGGGTGCCGGCAGGATCACAGGGTTAACTTCGAATCCGCGCACCAGCAATTCCCATACGATCACAATCGTTAGCCCGAAAATCAGCGGGATCGCGATCTTGACCGCCGCTTGATCTGACAAAGGTCCGTTGGCGAGCCGCACATTCAGCCACCAACCCAGCGCCCAGATCACACATGCCAGAACCGCCAACATCATGCCGTTTGCATCCCCATCCGCTTGAGTGTTCCGCGTTCAATCAGGCTCAGCAGCCCCACAAGCGCCGCCGCAGTGAGCGCGGCTGCAAAGAGGGCAGCCCAAGAGACAAGCGGTTGCCCATATTGATCACCGACCAGCATCCGTGCGCCAAATCCTGCCTTGGCCCCTGTGGGCAGTTCCGCCACGATGGTGCCAATAAGTGACGCAGAGATGCCAATCTTGAGTGAGGCAAACAGATAAGGCGTCGAGGCAGGCAGTCGCAGGGCCCAGAACCCTTGGCTGCCGGATGCATTGTAAGTGCGCAGCAGGTCAAGCTGCATCCCATCGGGACTGCGCAACCCTTTGACCATACCCACCACAACCGGGAAAAAACTCAGGTAGGCGGCAATCAGCGATTTGGGAAACAACCCTTGGACCCCCATCGATCCCAACACAACGATGATCATCGGGGCGAGGGCCAGGATAGGTATCGTCTGGCTGACAATTGCCCATGGCATCACAGATCGGTCCATAACACGGGAATAGACAATGCCCACTGCCAACAGAATGCCCAGCCCCGTGCCAATCACAAAGCCCAGCAAGGTCGGCGCAAGCGTCACCCAGCCGTGATACACCAATGAGCGTTTCGAGGTGATCTTCTTGTCGATGATCGTCGCATACATCTCGCCCCCCACCTGCTGCGGCGAGGGCAGGCGCGGGCGTTTGAACTGATAGGTCAGCGGGATCAGGTGCGGGTTTTGCAGCGCCAGACCAATGCCACTGACCTCCTGCCGCGCGGCTGGTGTCTCTGGCATCACGCTCAGTTTGTCACGCTGCGCCTGATCGGCCACCAGATGCATGTTCATCGGGATCACAGCAAGCAACCAAAGACCGATGATCGCGGCAACAACCGTGAGGACAGGCAGGATTGACTTCATCGCAAGTCCTCAGTCATCCAGATGCCCCGCGCGCAGCCCTTCGCGCACCCGGTGCGCAATCTCCAGAAACTCCGGCGTGTCGCGGATGTCCAGCGGGCGTTCGCGGGGCAGCGGGCTTTCGATCACATCCGTGATCCGACCCGGTCGAGGGGACATAACGACAATCTTGGTCGACAGATAGACCGCCTCCGGAATCGAGTGTGTGACAAAGGCAATCGTCTTTTCGGTGCGCGCCCACAGCTGCAAAAGCTGCTCATTCAGATGATCGCGCACAATCTCATCCAGCGCGCCAAAGGGTTCGTCCATCAGCAGGATATCCGCATCGAATGACAGCGCGCGGGCGATGGAGGCGCGTTGCTGCATGCCGCCCGACAACTGCCACGGAAACTTACGCTCAAACCCGGCGAGGTCCACGAGTTCCAGCACCCGTTTGACCCGGTCCGCCTGCTCTGCCTTGGGCACGCCCATAATCTCCAGCGGCAGCCGGATATTCCCACCAATCGTTCGCCACGGATAAAGCCCCGCCGCCTGAAACACATAGCCATAGGCGCGGCTCTTGCGCGCTTCTTCGGGGCTAACGCCATTTACTGTGACGGTGCCCCCCGTTGGCTGCTCCAGATCCGCCATGACGCGCAAGAACGTCGTCTTGCCACAGCCGGAGGGACCGATGAAGCTGACAAAATCACCTGCGTTAATATCGAGGTTCACGTCCTTGAGTGCATGGACAGGGCCATCATTCGTCTGGAAGGTGAGGTCTAGGTTTTGGGCAGAGATGACAGTCATTGCACTTCTTCAGGCATATCCACCTGTCCATCTATCATCAGGGCCAAAAACTCCCATGATACGGGCGCGCAACCGTTTGCCTTTTTTCAACGTCCACTGAGGAATACCGCTGCCTTGCGGGTAAGGCGTCTCAACTTCTGGGTTCAAGTCACCCAGTGGAACGACCTTGGCAAGCCGCTTGGCACCATGAACTGTGAACGTTTCTGTCGACAGCCTAAACTTTGCTTTTTCCACATCGAGTGACCCTTCTTGCAAGGCAATCTCTTCGACGTTTGGGTTGTTTCGGTTCTCAGGCAAATTACCTTGTTCAATGCCGTTCGACAGCTGAGAATATCCTCTCAGCTCAAACTCATGGGCGCGCGGCACCTCCAACAGATAGGCGAGCAGCCAACCCTGTTTTAGCATGCCCGAGTGGTACCCGATCCTACGCTCCAACTCCCATCCTGTCTGACCATGAAGGAAAATCGCCTGTGTGAAGTATCCGAAAACCTGCTCGATCCTACCTGCACCGGGTTCAGTTGAAGACATTCATCAAATCCCCGCCGGAATATTCAACGGATCGCGCTTTACCATCTTCGGGCTGGTCAACGCCTTCCACTTCGACAACGCCACGTTCGCCGACGGGAACGCAGGCCGCGGAATGAACTTGCCCCGCCCCGGCTGCGGCTGGCTGTTCTGCCCCCAGGACCAGATCACATCGCCCCGGCTCAGCGTATAGCGCGCATTCGCCGTGACCTCGAAACCCTCAAACACGTTGTAGTCCAAAATAGAATGATGCGTGGCGGGCGAGATCGTCTTGCTGATCTTCGGATCCCAGACCACAATATCGGCATCCGCCCCCTCAACAATCGCGCCCTTGCGCGGGTAGACGTTCAGAATTTTCGCGATGTTGGTTGAGGTCGCCGCAACAAACTCATTCGGCGTCAGGCGGCCCGTCTCAACCCCAGTTGTCCAAAGCACGCCCAGACGTTCTTCCAACCCGTTTGACCCGTTGGGAATGATCCGGAAATCATCCCGCCCCCGGCGCTTTTGCTCTGTGCTAAAGGCGCAGTGGTCTGTCGCCACAACCTGCAACGACCCCGCCTGCAGGCCCGCCCAAAGCGACTCCTGATGATCCTTGGAGCGGAAAGGCGGCGACATCACGCGCCGCGCTGCATGGTCCCAGTCCTTGTTGAAATACTCGCTCTCATCCAATGTCAGGAACTGGATCAACGGCTCACCATAGACCCGCATCCCCTTTTGCCGGGCGCGCCGGATCGCTTCATGGGTCTGCTCACAGGACACATGCACGATATAAAGCGGCACACCAGCGGTATCGGCAATCGTGATCGCCCGGTTCGCAGCCTCGCCTTCCAACTCAGGTGGGCGGGAATAGGCATGGCCTTCCGGGCCCGTGATCCCCTGATCAAAGTACTTCTGCTGCAACTCGGCCACCAGATCACCGTTCTCCGCATGCACCATCGGCAACGCGCCCAATTCAGCGCAGCGCTTGAACGAGGCGAACATTTCATCGTCCTCAATCATCAATGCGCCTTTGTAGGCCATAAAATGCTTGAAGGAATTGACGCCCATCTCCACAGCATCTTTCATCTCGTTAAAGACATTCTCGTCCCAGCCAGTGATCGCCATGTGATAGCCGACGTCCGAACAAATCTGCGGTGCGGACTTGCGGTGCCATTCATTGATCGCGTTCTTAATCGACCCATCTGCGCCGGGCAGACAGAAATCCACCACCATCGTCGTCCCACCACAGGCCGCAGCCCATGTGCCCGTCTCAAATGTCTCGGCTGCCGTCGTGCCCATGAACGGCATCTCGAGATGCGTATGCGGGTCAATCCCACCCGGGATCACATATGCCCCGGCGGCATCAATGTATTCGTCACCCTTGAGGTCCTCACCGATCTGCACGATCTTCTCGCCCTCGATCAGCACATCCGCTTCCCAGGTCCGGTCCGCCGTGCAGACCTGCCCGCCCTTGATCACTTTGCTCATGTCATCTCTCCCATCATCATCTCTTTTTGGCCTTAAATACCGCGGGGTCTGGGGCAGAGCCCCAGCCGACCTCACATTCCATCACACCGATCCAAAACAGCCCAGCGCCGGCCCATGCACACCAATATCCAACGGCCCAAAATCGCTCTCCACACAAAGCGAGAAATATCCCGCTGTCGGCAGATACACGACCCTATAGGTGCCATCCCCCCGGCTCACCGACCAGCAACGTTGCGTGATCCCCCCTGAAAACTGCACGTCAATCTCACGTGGCCGCCGCCGGGTCTGCACAAAGGCCTGCGCCGTCCGCTGCAAGATTTGATCCGTTGAGGCCGCTGCCTCGGCAAGTTCCACATCCAGCAACGCATCAATCCGCTGAGCGATGGAAAGGTCAGGTTCAATCATGCGCACCCCGGAATCTTTCAAAGTTTCCGACCGTTTTCTTTGAAAGCAAACGACACGCGTTCACCCGACTACCTCCGCTGTTTCCACCACCGCATGCATCAGCACATCCGTCCCGGCCATGGCCCAGTCTTTCGATATTTCCTCCGCTTCATTGTGGCTCAGCCCATCCACACAAGGGCACATCATCATCGCCGTCGGGGCCACGCGGTTGATCCAGCAGGCGTCGTGCCCCGCACCTGAAATCAGGTTCATGTGGCTATACCCCAACCGTTCAGCAGCGGCACGTACGGCGCTGACACATCCCTCATCAAAAGCCACCGGATCAAATCCGCCCACTTTTTCAAACTCAATGCCCAGTCCCATCTCATCAGCGATCTTCTGGCCCTCTACCCGCAGCCGGGCTTCCATATCCTCGATCACACTCAGATCGGGAGAGCGGAAATCAACGGTAAAGACAACCTTGCCCGGGATCACGTTGCGCGAGTTCGGATAGACATCGATATGCCCAGCAGCCCCAACCGCATGGGGCGCGTGGCTCCACGCAATCTCGTCTACCTTTTCCAGAATACGCGCCATACCCAGGCCCGCATTCTTGCGCATCGGCATTGGCGTTGATCCGGTGTGGCTGTCCTTGCCGGTCACTGTCACCTGGGTCCAGCTCAGGCCCTGCCCGTGGGTAACCACGCCAATGTCCTTGGCCTCCGCCTCCAGAATGGGCCCCTGTTCGATGTGCAGCTCAAAGAAGGCATGCATCTTGCGCGCACCCACTTCTTCTTCTCCGCGCCAGCCGATCCGGTTCAACTCGTCTCCAAAGGTTTTACCTTCTGCATCCTCGCGGTCATAGGCCCAGTCCTGCGGGTGAATGCCTGCAAAGACACCCGAAGACAGCATCGCAGGCGCATAACGTGTGCCCTCTTCGTTGGTGAAATTGGTCACGACAATCGGATGTTTGGTTTTGATGCTGAGGTCATTCAGCGTACGAATGATCTCCAACCCGCCCAGCACGCCCAGCACCCCGTCATATTTGCCGCCCGTCGGCTGCGTATCAAGGTGCGAGCCGACATAGACCGGCAGCGCATCTGGGTCCGTACCTTCACGACGCGCAAACATGTTGCCCATCTGGTCCAACCCCATTGTACAACCCGCATCCTCGCACCATTTCTGAAACAAGGCGCGGCCCTCGGCGTCTTCATCCGTCAGGGTCTGGCGGTTGTTGCCACCTGCCACGCCGGGGCCGATCTTGGCCATCTCCATCAGACTGTCCCACAGCCGGTCAGGATTGATTTTGAGGTTCTCTCCGGGTGCGGGCATGGCTGGCTCCTTGGGGCAGGCTGACAGGCAGAAATTTTACCATTTGGTAAAGGTACGATTGCGGCTAGACTGTTCTCTGTCAAGAACTGCTTTATATGGTTCAAGCACATCGGCTGCGAATGCTCTATTTTGCGGCAAATCACGAGGGAATCTATTGCCGGACGGGTCCACGAAAAAGCCAAGCCGCATTCAGCAACGCAACCGCCGCGCCATTCTGGACGCAGCCCTCGAAGTGTTTTCGCGGCAGGGATATCGCGGGGCGACGCTGGATCAGATTGCAGCAGAAGCCGGGCTGAGCAAGCCTAATCTGCTTTATTATTTTGAGAGCAAGGAAAACATTCATCTGACCTTGTTGAGCCAGTTGATGGAAACCTGGCTTGATCCGCTGGTGGTGCTGAACCCCGATGGTGATCCGGTGGAGGAAATCCTGTCTTATGTGCAACGCAAACTGGATATGGCGCAAGAATTACCGCGGGAAAGTAGGCTTTTTGCCAATGAAATACTGCAAGGTGCCCCACGGATGCGGCCAGAGCTAGAAGGACATCTGAAACCTCTTTTCGATGAGAAATGTGCGCTGATCGACCAGTGGATCGCACAAGGTCGGTTGCCGCCCATCGATCCGCGGCATTTGCTGTTTTCCATATGGGCCACAACGCAGCATTATGCGGATTTTCAGACGCAGGTGGGGGTTTTGCTGGGGCCAAGCACGGACGCCTATGAGGGGGCCGCAGCCCATCTTCAGAACATGTTCCGCGCGATGCTTCGGGGGTGAGCCCCTTGGTGCGTTAACCCTATTTTCGGAAACATGAACGGATTAGTATTTCGTTCATACACTGGGCCCAAATTGGGCAGTGGGTGGCGGGCTCCTTTGATCCACAGGAGCAACTCATGAGTGTTCTATTACTGACAAATCCGTTTGCGACACCGCAAACACCTCCTCCATCACAACCGCCAGAGGTTGTGGCCCTACGCACGCAGGCGTCTACCCCAGTAGGTCCGCAGGCTGTGCAACCCAGCCAACAAAGCGGCGCGCAACCTTCAGGTAAATCCGCAACCGCCTACGACGGCAGTGGCGCTGGTGCCGGCGGCGCTGCGGCACAGCAACCCATCCGCTCGTTTTCCACGGTCGGCCGGCAACCCGACGCCGATCGGACATCCGTTGTGAACGCACAGGTGGCCGAACGCAACGAAGCGCTACGGCCCGTCGGCCCCGCCGCTCTGTCCGTGGGTGAGGCGGCTGAAACAGACCCGGATGCACCGTTGATCAAACCTGCACCGGACTTGCCGGACCCTCTGCCAACGTCACCGTTCCTCAAGCCGACCGGCAGCTGAACCCGCAGATAAGGAGCGCGCTATTCAGCAGCCTTTGCAGCGGGGTTGTTTGGATGCGTTGTCCAGTTGGCATAGTCTGGCTGGACAACGCGACCTGTCCGCGGATCAGTCGCACCGGGGGTCATCGCCTCCATTGTGATACAATCCTCAACCGGGCAGACATTGACACAAAGGTTGCAGGCAACGCATTCCTCATCAATCACTGTGAACGTGCGGTCCTCTGACATGGCAATGGCCTGATGGCTGGTATCTTCGCACGCGGCAAAGCAGCGCCCACAGGAGATGCAGAGATCTTCGTTGATCTTGGCCTTGGCGACGTAGTTGAGGTTCAGATATTGCCAATCGGTCACATTTGGCACCGCCGCCCCTTTAAAATCGTCGATGCTGGTGTGGCCCTTTTGATCCATCCAGTCGGACAGCCCGCTGATCATTTCCTGCACGATCTTGAAGCCGTAGGTCATTGCAGCGGTGCAGACCTGAACGTTGCCGCAGCCCAGCGTAATGAACTCCGCCGCGTCGCGCCATGTGGTCACCCCACCAATGCCGGAGATCGGCAGGCCATGTGTCTCCGGATTGCGCGCAATCTCTGACACCATGGACATGGCAATGGGTTTGACCGCTGGTCCGCAATAGCCACCATGCGACCCTTTGCCATCAATCGACGGCTCTGGTGACATCGTGTCGAGGTCAACGGAGGTGATGGAGTTGATCGTGTTGATCAGGCTGACCGCATCCGCGCCACCCGCATGTGCCGCCGCAGCAGGCTTGCGAATGTCGGTGATGTTGGGCGTCAGTTTCACGATGACGGGTTTGGAGTAATACTGCTTGCACCAGCGGGTGACCATTTCGATGTATTCAGGCACCTGCCCCACGGCGGCCCCCATGCCACGCTCGCTCATCCCGTGCGGACAGCCAAAGTTCAGCTCGATCCCATCAGCTCCGGTATCTTCCACCAGCGGCAGGATCGCCTTCCACGCGCCTTCTTCACAGGGGACCATGATCGACACGATGATCGCCCGGTCCGGGTAGTCGGCTTTGACGCGCTTGATCTCTTCGAGGTTGGTATAGAGGTCGCGGTCCGTGATCAGTTCGATGTTGTTAAGACCCAGCAGACGCCGGTCCGCGCCATAGATCGCGCCATAACGCGGGCCATTGACGTTGACCACTGGCGGCCCTTCGGAGCCAAGAGTTTTCCAGACGACACCGCCCCACCCCGCCTCAAACGCACGGCGGACGTTGTATTCCTTGTCCGTTGGTGGCGCGGAGGCCAGCCAAAAAGGGTTCGGGGAAGTGATCCCGATGAAGTTGGTTGTCAGATCAGCCATCTTGTTCTCTCCCTTACACGCTGAGTGCTGCGTGAATATCCATCGCCGCATCTCGGCCCTCGGCCACCGCCGTCACGGTCAGGTCATCGCCACCGCTGGCACAATCGCCGCCGGCCCAGACCCCATCAACACTGGTGCGGCCCGCCGCATCAACCTTGATCTTGCGGCCCTCCAGCGCGGGCAGGCCCTCACCTTCAAGCGTTTGACCGATGGCCTTGAACACCTGATCCGCCGCCAGCCGCAACGTCTGGCCCGTGCCCTTCATATCGCCATCGACATATTCAAACTCAATCTCACGCACAGCACCGTTGCCGATCACAGCGCGGGGCACCGCATGGGTCACAATCCGCACGCCTTTTGAGGCCGCAAGGTCCTGCTCAAAAACGCTCGCATTCATCCGGTCACGCCCCCGGCGATAAACCAGCGTGACGTTCAAAGCCCCCAAGAGCTTGGCCTGCACAGCGGCGTCCACCGCAGTCATCCCGCCACCGATCACAACCACATCGCGCCCGATAGGCACGGACGCCACATCAGACGCCTGCCGCAGATCCGCGATGAAATCGACCGCATCGCGCACGCCGTTCTTGTCCTCGCCCTCAGCGCCCAGTGCGTTCACACCGCCCAGCCCCATCCCGAGGAAAACGGCATCATAGTCAGCGCGCAGGCTCTCCAATGTCAGATCACCGCCCAGCGGCGTCTCATAACGCATCTCGATCCCGCCAATCTGCAGCAGCCAGTCAACCTCCGCCTGCGCAAAGCCGCCCGTCGTTTTGTACGTTGCGATGCCATATTCATTCAGCCCGCCGGGCTTGGCACGTGCATCCATCACCACGACGTCATGCCCCTGCATCGCCAAGCGGTGTGCACAGGACAACCCCGCAGGCCCCGCCCCCACCACGGCCACCTTTTTACCAGTGGCCGCAGCACGGGAGAACGGATGGATGCCCTGTTCCTGCAAATGATCGGTGGCATAGCGCTGCAACTGGCCGATCAGCACCGGCTTGCCCTCGGCTGCTTCACGCACACAGGCCTCTTCGCACAAGGTTTCTGTCGGACAGACACGTGCGCACATGCCGCCCATGATGTTTTGGGTCAGGATCGTCTTAGCCGCCGCATCGGGTGTGCCTGTCGCGATTTGGCGGATGAAGAGCGGAATATCGATGTCCGTCGGGCAGGCCGTGATGCACGGCGCGTCGTGGCAGAAATAGCAGCGATCCGCGGCAACCAACGCTTCATGCGTGTCGAGCCGCGGGTGCAAATCCGAAAAATGCGCCTCATAACTTTCAGGGTCCAACCGCCCCGCAGTAACCCCCGGTTGAAAGACGTCTGATCCCATCTGGCGCACCCTTTGTTAGCTGGATATGGCAAAACGCTCTCATGGAAGGATTTTTTTATGAACTGGTAAAATTATTTTATGGTGATGAATCTTTATGCGCAAACAACCGCCAATTGAAGGATTTCAGGCCGAATCCCTTGATTTTCTTCGGAGCGCGTCAATTATCATGGGTGCAACGCGAACGACTTTCGACCCGAACTGCCTTTGGCCTCAGGAACGATCACGCCTTCGTCCGAGCCAAGCTGCCGCATACTGCGGGCAGAACTATCTAAGGAGATCCGGGTCATGGCTACTGGCACCGTAAAATGGTTCAACACAACAAAAGGCTACGGCTTTATCGCACCAGATGATGGCGGAAAGGACATTTTTGTCCATATTTCCGCAGTTGAGCGTGCGGGTCTGACCGGTTTGGCAGACAATCAAAAGGTTTCCTTTGACATCGAAGCAGGCCGCGATGGCCGCGAGAGCGCGGGCAACATCGCGCTGGCGTAAGCCTGTCAAAGGATTAGACAAGAACGGGCGCTGCGGTGCCCGTTTTTTATGCGCACAGCCGTTGTCAGACGTCAGGCACCTTCCCAGTCGACGTCTTTGGCTTTCGCAATCTCAAGCATGCCCTGCGGCCAAGGCACCATAAGTGGCGTCACTTCTTCCACCGATCCCTCCAGCCACAGCGGCACCTCGTCCAACCGCAAAAGCACCCCCATGCGGTGATGAATCTCAGCGACGTCCTGATTCGGGGCACAGGTCACGGCAGCTACCTGCGGTACCTTTATGCCACCGGGACCATCCCAGACATCCGTGATTGCGGCAAAGTACAAAAGCCCGTGATCCTTTGGCCTGATCCGCCACGCGGTTTTGCGGCGTTTCTCGCCTGTCCATTCGTACCAGCCGCTCACCGGGATCACGGCGCGGCCTACGCCCTCATAGGCGGATTTGTCGAACAGTGTTTCAGAGCGGGCGTTGATCAACGTCTCCATTACCGGCCGCCCGCGTGCATTCACCCGCCCCACCGGGATGATCCCCCACCGCATCAGCGACAGCCCGGCGTATGTCCATGTGATGATATGCTGGCCGGGCGCTATGTTCTGACGCGGGGTTTCACTGGCGACCTGATCCGCATCAAGCTTCAACGCCTGTGCCACCGCCGGTCCGGCCAGATCAAGAAACATGCGCCCCGGCATTGCTGCTATCCCCCAATCTCTTGAATGAGCGTCAACACCTGTGGTCCCAGCCCATCTACGATACGCGCCACCCCTTCGGCATTGGGATGAATCCCGTCTGGCTGGAAATAGGGGCGCAAGGTTGCAGGGTCTGGCGTGTCGTCTCCCGCGCTGAGGCCTGCAAAGAAGCTCTCAAGATAGACGCTGCCAAACTCTGCCGCCAAATCAGGATAAATCGCATCAAACTGCGTCTTGTAGGCCGGGCCGTAGTTGCCCGGTGCCTGCATGCCCACCAACAACACCTCAACCTTCGCCTGCTCTGCCGCTTGCAAGATACCGGTGATGTTGCCACGCGCCTGCGCCGGGTCCAGCCCGCGCAACAGGTCATTGCCACCCAGCGCCACGATCATCCCGTCCACCTCCGGTGTCAGGGTCCAATCCACCCGCGCCAGACCGCCTGCTGTTGTATCCCCTGAAACACCTGCATTAATCAGCCGCACCTCGGCACCCTGCCCGCGCAACCACGCCTCCAGCTGTGGCACGAGGCCTTGCTCGGCGGGCAACCCGTACCCTTGCGTGAGGCTATCGCCCAAGGCGGCGATCACGACCTCTTCGGCCTGCGCCGCACCTGACAAAGCCAGAACAATACTTACTACCGCCTTGCGCATCTCGCTGATCACTCCATATGCCATTGGACCACAACACAAAGGCTGCCCATGTCCGATCCCGTCTTTCACCTTTCAGATGTAATGCTATCGCTCAAGGGCAATGCCGGGGATGTCGATATCTTGCGCGGGATCAGCCTTGAGGTGCAAGCAAGAGAAACGATTGCGCTGACCGGCCCCTCTGGTTCCGGCAAATCCTCTTTGCTGATGGTCATGGGCGGGTTGGAGCAGGCAACGGGCGGCACTGTCACCGCACTGGGGCAGAACCTGACCACGATGTCAGAGGACGCGCTGGCACGCTTTCGGCTGGGACGCATGGGCATTGTGTTTCAGTCCTTTCATCTGATCCCTACAATGACCGCGTTGGAAAACGTCGCCACACCGCTTGAGCTTGCCGGGATAACAGACGCTTTTGATCAAGCCGAGGAAGCGTTGAAAACCGTAGGTCTTGGCCACCGTACCGGGCACTACCCGGCGCAGATGTCAGGCGGCGAACAACAGCGTGTCGCACTTGCCCGCGCCTGTGCGCCGCGCCCTGCAATTCTGCTTGCGGATGAACCCACCGGGAACCTCGACAGCACCAATGGCACGGCAATCATGGCACTGCTCTTTGATCTGCGCGACGCATACGGGGCGACCCTGGTGCTGGTGACACATGATCAGACGTTGGCGGTGCGCTGTGATCGCGCCATCGCGCTGGCGGATGGGCGCATCGCATGAGCTTTGCTCTGGCGTCCCGATTTGCACGCCGCGAAATGCGTGGGGGGTTGCGCGGGTTTCGCCTGTTTCTGGCCTGTCTGGCCCTTGGCGTTGCCGCCATCGCGGCGGTGGGGTCGGTGCGGTCCGCCATTGAGGCGGGGCTGACGCGCGAGGGTGCCGCCTTGCTGGGCGGGGCGGCAGAGCTTGATTTCACCTATCGGTTTGCCACCTCAGAGGAACGGGAGTGGATGCAAAGTCGCGCCACGCGCGTGTCCGAGATTGCCGAGTTCCGTTCAATGGCCGTTGTGGGTCAGGACCGTGCGCTGACGCAAATCAAAGCGGTAGACACCGCTTATCCGCTGGTGGGCACATTGGAGCTTGCCCCCGATCTGCCGATTGAGCAGGCTTTGGGACCAGTCAACGGTGTGCCCGGTGCCGTCATGGAACGGGCGCTGTCAGACCGATTGGGCCTTTCGCCCGGCGATACATTCCAACTGGGCACCGGCACCTATCGCCTTTCTGCATTGATCCAACGCGAACCGGATTCAGCGGCCAGCGGTTTTGCCCTTGGGCCACGCACACTCCTGTACAAAGACGCGCTTGACGGGGCCGGGTTGCTTGCCCCCGGCACGTTGTTCAATAGTAAATACCGGCTCGACCTGCCCACAGATGCCGACCTTGCCAACCTGGAAGCAGAGGCCAGCGCACAGTTCCAGAACAGCGGTATGCGCTGGACAGATGCGCGCAACGGGGCACCCGGTGTGGCGGAATTTGTCGACCGGCTCAGCGCTTTCCTCATCCTTGTGGGCCTCTCGGGGCTGGCGGTGGGCGGTGTCGGCGTTTCTGCGGCCGTGCGCGCCTATCTGCATGGCAAGACAGAGGTGATTGCCACCTTGCGCGCACTCGGCGCGGACCGTGCAACGATCTTTCAGACCTATTTCATCCAGATTGGCACATTGTCCCTCATCGGAGTGGTCATCGGCGTCACATTGGGCGCGTTTGTCCCGCTGCTCCTGTCCCCTATCATTGAGGCACGCCTGCCCGTGCCCGCAAAGTTCTCAATCTACCCCGCACCGCTGATTGAAGCCGCCCTTTACGGCCTGCTGACCGCGCTTGCCTTTACCCTCTGGCCCCTCGCGCGCAGCGAGGACGTGCGTACCGCTACGCTCTTTCGCGATGCATGGGCGGGGGGGCGCCGCCTGCCTGCGCCACGATATCTGCTGGTGATTGGGCTACTGGTGATTGCCCTTGTCGGGTTGGCCGGGTGGTTCAATGGTTCATGGTGGCTCACCCTCTGGACGCTGGGTGGCATCGCGGGCGCGCTTGCGATCCTTGCCCTTGCCGCCGCTGTCATCCGGTTTCTTGCCCGCCGTTCTGCCCGTGCCGCGCGGGGGCGTCCTCGTCTGCGGTGGGCGCTGGCCGCGATTTCAGGCACCGGCGAAGGGGCGGGCGCGGTTGTGCTGTCGCTTGGCCTTGGCCTTTCCGTGCTTGCAGCGGTAGGTCAGATCGACGGCAACCTGCGTCAGGCGATCTCGGGCAATTTGCCGGATGTGGCCCCGTCATATTTCTTTGTCGACATCCAGAAAGACCAGATGCCCGGCTACACCGAGCGGCTGGAAACCGACCCCGCGGTCAGCCGTATCGACAGCGCACCGATGCTGCGCGGGGTGATCACGCAGATCAACGGCAAACAGGCGTCGGAGACGGCGGGCGATCACTGGGTGCTGCAAGGGGACCGGGGCGTGACTTATGCCGCCCTGCCAGACGAGACGACCAGGATCACCGCTGGCACATGGTGGGCGGAAGACTACAACGGTCCGCCCCAAATCAGCTTTGCCGCAGAAGAAGCTGAGGAAATGGGTCTCAGGCTCGGCGATAGCCTGACCATCAATATCCTTGGGCGCGACATCACTGGCACCATAACGTCTTTTCGTGAGGTTGATTTTTCCACCGCAGGGATCGGTTTTATCCTCGCCATGAACCCATCCGCCCTGCAAGGGGCACCGCATACCTTCATCTCAACTGTCTATGCCGAAGAACAAGCCGAGGCCGCTATCCTTCGCGATCTGGCCAGCCAATACCCCAACATCACCGCGATCCGCGTGCGCGATGCAATTGACCGCGTGTCAGACGTGCTGGCGAGCTTGGCTGCGGCCACGTCTTACGGTGCTTTGGCCACGCTGCTGACCGGATTTGTCGTTCTGATCGGTGCCGCTGCCGCAGGGGCGGAGGCCCGCACCTTTGAATCCGCAGTGCTCAAGACACTTGGGGCCAGCCGTGCACAGATCGCCACCAGTTTCATGCTGCGTGCAGCGCTCTTGGGCCTCTTTGCCGGCACGGTTGCGCTTTTTGCCGGGGCTTTGGGCGGCTGGGCGGTTAGCCATTATGTGATGGAAACCGACTTCACCCTGATCTGGCCCTCTGCCCTTCTGATCATCGCGGGTGGCGTCGGGGCTACGGTCTTGGCAGGGCTGGGCTTTGCCGTTACATCCCTCAATGCCCGCCCGGCGCAGGTGTTGCGCTCCCGCGAATAGCTGAGGAAACACGATGACCGAAACTTTGCCCGCCACCTTGCCAAAACCCGTCAGCGCGGCTCAGCAAAGCCATATCGTCAATATCATTCGCCGCACTGCACGTGCAGAAATCATGCCGCGTTTTCGCAGGTTGGCCGCCGATGACATCAGCGCCAAATCGCGCGCCGACGATTTAGTCACGGTCGCAGACAAAGCTGCCGAAGCAATGATCAGGCGCGCCCTGCGTATCGCGTTCCCAACCGCATTGATTGTGGGCGAAGAAGCCGTCGCCGATGATCCTGCTTTGCTGGACCAGATCGCAGATGCACCCCTGTGCTTTATCATTGATCCGATTGACGGCACCTGGAATTACGCCCACGGCCTTGCGGTTTTCGGCGTGATCCTTGCCGTGACGCAGTTTGGACGCCCTGCCTTTGGTCTGATTTACGATCCAGCGGCAGACGATTGGGTGATTGCAGATGATGACAGCCCCGCGCGCATGGTCCGGGCCAACGGGGCAGAAAGCCCGCTCAAGGCCGCGATGGGTAAACCGATTGAGGGGCTGACGGGATACGTGCCGCTGCACATGTTCGACAAAGCGCATCAAGGAACGCTTGCGGCCTGCCTGCCCAGCTTCAAGGGCAGCCACCCGCTGCGCTGCTCAGCCCAAGAATACCGCATGTTGGCACAGGGCCATGCGGATTTCCTGCTTACGCCATCGCTGAACCCCTGGGATCACGCGGCAGGCGCGTTGATCTGTGAGCGTGCAGGCAGCCATGTGGAGATGTTGGACGGCAACGCATATTCTGCTGCGCGGCACAGCGGTCACTTGCTTGTCGCACCGGATCGCGCAACGTGGAACCGTCTCAAAAAAGTGTTCGGCTTTTTGGTGAGCTAACGGAAGGGCGGCTTTTCAGGCCGCCCTCCGCACTGGGTGCGCATCTGGCTCCCCTCGATTTCTCAAAAATCACTCCGCCGCTTCGGCGTAGTCCTCCAAAGGGGGACAGGTACATATCAGGTGCCTGTCTCCATGCACATTGTCCACCCGGTTCACCGGTGGCCAATATTTGTCCACCCGGAAGGCCCCCGGCGGGAAACATCCCTGTTCACGGGTATAGGGTCGGTCGCCCCATTCCACGACCAGATCCTCCACCGTATGAGGCGCGTTCTTGAGCGGGTTGTTCTGAGGGTCGATCTCGCCTTTTTCGATCACGTCAATCTCATCCCGGATGGCCAGCATCGCGTCACAAAACCGGTCCAGTTCCGCTTTGGTTTCGCTCTCTGTTGGTTCAACCATCAAGGTCCCTGCCACAGGCCAGGACATCGTGGGCGCATGAAATCCGCAATCAATCAAACGTTTGGCAATGTCCTCAACCGTCACACCTGCGCTTTGCTCAAAGGGACGTACATCGATGACACATTCATGCGCGACCCTGCCCGTTGGCCCCTTGTAAAGGACGTCAAACGCCCCCTCCAACCGCTTGGCGATGTAGTTGGCGTTCAAGATCGCCACCCGCGTCGCCTGCGTCAGCCCTTCACCGCCCATCATCAGACAGTAGGACCAGGAAATCGGCAGGAGCGAGGGCGACCCGTAAGGTGCCGCCGCTACGGCATTTCCCCCTTCATTGGGATGTCCGGGCAGATGCGGGATCAGATGCGCTTTGACGCCAATTGGTCCCATGCCGGGGCCACCGCCGCCATGCGGAATGCAAAAGGTCTTGTGCAGGTTGAGGTGGCTCACGTCGCCGCCCAGGTCGCCGGGACGGCTGAGGCCCACCATCGCGTTCATATTGGCCCCGTCGATATAGACCTGACCGCCATGCGCATGGGTGATCTTGGTCACTTCCGTCACGGTTTCCTCAAACACACCATGGGTTGATGGGTAGGTGATCATGCAGCCTGCAAGGTTGTCCCCTGCGGCTTCCGCCTTGGCACGGAAATCCTCCAGATCAATGTCGCCGTTGTCGGCTGACTTCACGACAACAACCTTCCACCCGACCATCTGCGCGCTTGCCGGATTGGTCCCATGTGCCGACATCGGGATCAGGCAGATGTTGCGCTGATCATCACCATTTGCTCTGTGATAGCCGGCAATCGACAGCAGACCGGCATATTCGCCCTGCGCGCCAGAATTGGGCTGCATCGAAATCGCGTCATACCCGGTGATGTCACACAGCTTGGCTGACAGATCATCAATCATCACCTTGTAACCCAGCGCCTGATCCTGTGGCACAAACGGGTGGATCAACGAAAACTCCCGCCAGCTCACCGGCATCATTTCCGCAGCCGAGTTCAGCTTCATCGTGCAGGACCCCAGTGGGATCATCGCCCGGTCCAACGCCAGATCACGATCCGCCAGCCTGCGCATATAGCGCATCATCTCCGTCTCGGCCCGGTTCATGTGGAAAATCGGATGCGTCAGGTAAGTTGTCGTGCGGATCAGCTTTTCCGGCACCGAATAATGCGGAGTGTAATCCTTGTCCGCTTTCTCAATGCCAAAGGCACGCCAGACCGCCTCAATCGTCGCGGGTTTGCTGCGCTCATCCAGCGTGATCCCGACTTTGGTCTCACCCACCCGGCGCAGGTTTATCCCCTCGTCCACCGCCGATTTCATTACCGCCGACTGCAGCGGGCCCACCTCAACCGTGATTGTGTCAAAGAAGGTCGCAGGCCGCACATCAAACCCCGCAATCTTGAGCCCTTCAGCCAGCCGCACGGTCTTGCGATGAATGCGCTGCGCAATCGCTTTCAGCCCCTCAGGCCCATGGAAAACTGCATACATCGACGCCATGACAGCCAGCAACGCCTGTGCGGTACACACATTGGACGTCGCCTTTTCCCGCCGAATGTGTTGCTCGCGCGTTTGCAGGCTCAACCGATAGGCGCGGTTGCCGTGGGCATCAATCGACACACCCACAATCCGCCCCGGCATCGCCCGTTTGTAGGCATCCTTGCAGGCCATATAGGCCGCATGTGGCCCACCATATCCTTCGGGAACACCAAACCGCTGGGTCGATCCCACAGCGATGTCCGCGCCCATCTCGCCCGGCTCCTTGAGCAGCGTCAGCGCCAGCGGATCGGCAGAGATGATCCCGATACCCTTGTGCGCGTGCAACGCCGCAATCGGATCACTGAAATCACGCAGATGCCCGTAGGTTCCGGGATACTGGAAAATCGCACCAAAAACCTTGTCCGCTTCCATCTTAAGCGGATCACCGACAATCACCTCAATGCCCAGCGGCGTGGCCCGTGTCTTCATCACCGCGATGTTCTGCGGATGACAATCCTGATCAACGAAAAACGCGGTCTGCTTTGACTTCGACACCCGCTGCGCCATCGTCATCGCCTCGGCGCAGGCCGTCGCTTCATCCAGCAATGAGGCATTGGCGACCTCCAGCCCGGTCAGGTCACTCACCATGGTCTGAAAGTTCAGCAACGCCTCAAGCCGCCCCTGCGAAATCTCCGGCTGGTACGGGGTGTACGCCGTATACCACGCCGGGTTCTCCAGTATGTTGCGCTGAATTGCCGGCGGCGTCACCGTGCCGTGATACCCTTGCCCGATCAAAGACGTCAGAACCTTGTTCTTGGACGCAGTCTTGCGCATGTGCTCCAGCACCTCGCGCTCGCTCATCGCCCGGCCAAAATCCAGCGCCCCGTCCATGCGAATGCCCTTTGGCAACGTATCATCGATCAACGCCGCCAAAGACTGCGCCCCCACAACCTTGAGCATATCTGACATCTCAGCCGGCGACGGCCCAATGTGACGCCGGTTGGCAAAATCATACGGCAAATACTCGGTCGGTTTGAAAGTCATCTCATGCTCCTCACACAGCGCCCACGCGCCATTCCTGTCTCAATCAGCAAACGAAAACGCCGGGCTCACCCTTCTAAACCGGTGCACGCACCGCCTGACCAAAGGACCAGCGGTGCCACTCTCAGCCACACCCGCTGCTCCTTTTTGCCAAAGATACTCAAACGCCCTGCCCGGCAAAAACCTCAGGCAATGAACTTCTGGTATCCGGCTTCATCCATGAAATCGTCCATCTGGGATGGATCGCTGATTTTCATCTTAAAGAACCACGCCTCGCCCTGCGGATCTTCGTTCACCGCACCGGGATTGTCGGCAAGCGCAGTGTTCACCTCGGTGATCTCACCATCAACAGGGGCCAGAATATCGCTTGCCGCTTTGACAGATTCGATCACAACGACCTCATCATCCTTGCTCACTGTGGTGCCTTCGTCCGGCAGTTCCACAAACACCACATCGCCAAGTTGTTCGGCCGCATGGAGTGTGATCCCCACCACCATTTCGCCGTCTTCCTCGCGCAGCCATTCGTGTTCTTCGGTAAATTTCATCGCTTTTCCCCGTTTGGTTATCGTTTAAAGTTTGCCGCCACAAAGGGCAGTCTCGCCACGCTCAGCGGCAAGCGCTTGCCGCGCACCTCCCCCCAAAGCGGTGTTCCAGTTTGCGCATGATCGGTCTGGACGTAGCCCATCGCCACAGGTCCTTCGACGCTGGGTCCAAATCCGCCCGACGTGACCTGCCCGATAAGAGCACCGCCTTCGGCGGCATCGAAGAGGGCGACCCCCTCACGCATCGGCGCGCGGCCTTCAGGTTTCAGACCCACACGTTTGCGCGCGGCACCTGAACCAAGCTGTTCCAGCACCACATCAGCGCCCGGAAAGCCACCGGCGCGATCGCCGCCCGAACGGCGTACTTTCTGGATCGCCCAGATCAGCGCGCCTTCCACCGGGGTTGTCCCGGTGTCAATGTCATTGCCATAAAGGCAAAGCCCCGCTTCCAGGCGCAGCGAGTCCCGCGCACCCAGGCCGATGGGCTCAACACCTTCCAGCGCAAGCAACGATTGGGTCAAAGACACCGCCTGATCCGCAGGCGCGGAAATTTCAAAACCGTCTTCGCCTGTGTACCCTGACCGCGAGGCCCAGACCTCCACACCATCAAGCGTCAAATCCGCCACATCCATAAACGCCATCGCATCGGCGCGCGGGTCCATGGCGGCCAGCGCTGCCCCCGCAGAAGGCCCCTGCACTGCGATCAACGCGCGATCCTCCAGCACATTCACAGTCAAATCCGGTTCTAACGCAGCACGCATACGGGCGATGTCAGCCTCTTTGCAGGCGGCATTGACCACCACAAACAGATCGGCACCACGCCGGGCAAACATCAGGTCATCCTCGATCCCGCCCGCCTTGTTTGTGAAAAATCCGTATCGCTGGCGGCCGTCTTCCAGCCCCAGCACATCCATCGGCACAAGGCGTTCAAACGCCAGTGCCACCGCCTCCCAGGACGCACCCGACAGTATCATCTGGCCCATATGGCTCACGTCAAAAAGCCCAGCCGATGCCCGGCAGTGCAAGTGTTCTTTCATCACGCCCATGGGGTATTGGACCGGCATTTCATAGCCCGCAAAAGGCACCATCTTGGCCCCAAGCTCCACGTGCAAATCATATAGCGGTGTGTGTTTCAGCGTTTCCATCGGCCCCGTCCCCCCTTCAGGCCGGCACCTTTGTACAAGGATCAAACCGGCATCACAGCGCCGCACCTCGCGACACTTGATGCCCCCTCTGTCCTTTCGCCTGAGATCGTTATCCCTTCGGCGGGTGCCAGCGCACCACTCTCCAGAGTGTCGTCCGTCAGATCACGGTCCTTGTGCCTGAGAGTTTCCGGGGCGGTTGCTCCTTCGGCATCAGCGCGGGGCTGATTCTCCCATGATCTTGCTCCTTGGTATGCCGCGGTCTACCGCCCCGTCAATCTACTTTTGCGCGACCGCCCATGCGACAACCGGGAATTGGGGATCGTTCTTGAGGCTGTGCTTCTCCTCGTCATACCGCGCAAACCGATAGCCGCACTCGGCCTTTGCGCATTCCACATTGCCCCATTGCTCCGCGTTGATCTTTTCTTCCTCAAATCCACCTTCGATCAGCAGGTTCTTGAGGCCCCGCGCACTCCAGCGACTGCAATCCACCGGATAGCCGTGATACCGGACATAAAACGGCACCGCGACATAGAAATACCCGCCATCATTCAACATCGCATGGATGTTCTGAGTCGCCCTGTAAGGCCGGTCCAGATGTTCCCAAACCTGATTGGCAATCATCACATCAAACTGTCGGATTTCGCCGCTTTCATCCACAAAAGGATCGCCGCAGACATCGTATTCAGGAAAATCAAACCGCTCGAATGACTTGGGCCGCAGCCGCATCTGCTTGGCCATTTTGCCCGAAATCTCTCCGATCGTGGTCTCAGAGGTCACAAGTGGTTTAAGCAATTTATGCGCGCGTTTTTCCTGCACGACCCGATTGTACATCATCCTGAGAATGCCTCGTTTTTCTTATCTTGGTTCCCGGAACTTTGTGTGGCATCCCATGACATTGCAACCCTGCGACAGGCAATCGACCCATGACACCTTACTTTTTCGGCTACGGTAGCCTTGTGAACACAGACACCCATGTCTACGGCGACACGCACCCGGCCTACCTGAAAGGGTGGCGGCGCGCCTGGGTCCGCACGCAGGGGCGCGAAACCGTGTTTCTGACCGTGCATATGGATGGGCATTCAACCATCGATGGGCTTGTCGCCGCCGTCCCCGATGCCGATTGGGGCGCATTGGATTTACGAGAGGCGGGCTATGCGCGGCTATCTTCCGGCGGTGCGGTCAAACACCCTTTGTCGCCCGCACCAGATGTTGAGCATTATGCGATCCCACCTGAACATGTGCAGCCCGATGGCGATCATGTGATCCTGCTCAGCTATCTGGACGTTGTCGTGCAAGGGTATTTGAGGGTCTTTGGTGAGGATGGTGTGCAGCGGTTCTTTGACACCACCGACGGCTGGGACACCCCGATCCTGAATGACCGCGCAGCGCCGCGCTACCCCCGCAACAAAGTTCTGTCCCCGCATGAGACAATGCTCGTCGACACCCACATCAAACGGCTATCGGCGCGCGTGAAATAGCGTCATCAGACGCCCCTCGCGGCCAAAAAGCTCCTTCTTGGGCCGGGGCGCATCGCCGCTGCGCTCAATCACGCGCAGGGCCATCACCCACGCGATGATCCCGAACAATACCCCGGCAAGCGCCTGCCCGATGAGCACCCCCTGCGCGCCAAAGGTCCAGGAGCCGAGATAGACCAGCGGGATCAGGGCAACCGCATTGCGGCCCCAGTTGGTGAAGGTGGACAAAAACGGCTGTCCCAGATTGTTGAACGCCGCATTCGCGCAAAACAGCACGCCGGGAAAGAAAAAGGCCAACGCTAGCGGGCCGCAAAAGAGATAGATCAGATCACGGGTCAACCCATATGCGCCAAAGAGGTCCGCAATGGGCGCCCTCAGCATGAACAACAAGGCCGAAACCAGCACGATCACCACCGCGACAAAGATCACCGCTGCATTGAACCCGCGCCTTACCCTGTCGGTGTTGCCCGCGCCAAAATCCTGCCCGATGATCGGGGCATTCGGGTAATCCTGCGCAAGCTGTAAAAAGGGAAAAATAGGCGCAACAAGACAACCGAAAATAACAAGAAAACCAATAGGCTGCATATAAAACACTCAGTTAGAAACACATGAAATATGACGATACGGCACGCAAGCCCCCACGACCCTACTCCAATCCACCGTATTTTTACAATCGGGTAGGATTGGAACGCCGCCGACACCAAA
>JBGCDV010000051.1:0-24108 GCA_045105735.1 Sulfitobacter sp.
GTCAATGACTATTGGGTGAATTCGCTTTTGCTGCCCTTCCTGATCTATGCGATTGCGGCGATCGGGTTGAATATTCTGGTTGGATATTGTGGGCAGGTGTCCTTGGGCACCGGTGGTTTCATGGCTGTGGGAGCCTATGCGTGCTACAAGTTTATGACCGGCGTCGACATCTGGTGGGGCGGTGAATTGCTGTTCCGGTTGCCGGAGTTCAATATCTTTTTCTCGGTGATCATGGGCGGGGTGATGACGGCGATTGTCGGCGTGCTCTTTGGCCTGCCCAGCTTGCGGATCAAGTGGTTCTACCTCGCCGTGGCGACGCTGGCGGCGCAGTTCTTCCTCGTGTGGCTGTTTAACCGGGTGTCGTGGTTTTATAACTACTCCGCCTCGGGTCAGATCAACGCGCCAGAGCGGGATCTTGCAGGTATCCTGATTACTGGTCCGCAGACGGAACCTTGGGCGACTTATCTATTCTGCCTGTTCTTCACGATTGTCTGTGCCGTGGTGGCCCGCAACATGACGCGTGGCGCTTCGGGGCGCAAATGGATGGCGATCCGCGATATGGATATTGCGGCTGAGATCATCGGGGTGAACCCGCTGCGTGCCAAGCTGACGGCCTTTGCGGTATCCTCATTCTTTATCGGCATCTCGGGCGCGCTGTTTTTCTCCGTGTATTTGGGCGCTGTGGAAGTGGGCGAAGTCTTTGGTATCACCAAGTATTTCCTTGTGCTCTTTATGATCATCATTGGCGGACTGGGGTCGATTTTCGGGTCTTTCGCAGGCGCGGCGTTCCTTGTGCTTTTGCCTGTTGCACTCAAAATCGTGGGTGTGGATATGCTGGGTTGGCCTACGGATATCGTGGCGCATTTGCAGCTGGTGATCGTCGGCGGCCTCATTGTGATGTTCCTTATCCTTGAGCCGCACGGGCTGGCCCAACTGTGGCGCGTGGCAAAAGAGAAATTGAGATTGTGGCCCTTCCCGCACTAGGGTGGGGGACGCAGATAAGCGGGAAAAACCCCGCAAGACGAAGTCGGATAAAATCCAAGGGAGGAAACACCGATGAAATATAAACTAGGTACAGCCGCAGTGGCGGCGATGATGGCGGCAAGCCCGGTAATGGCGGACCTTGTGTTCCCAAGCCTGAGCTACCGCACAGGTCCTTACGCGGCGGGTGGTATTCCGTTTGCGGATGGCTATGCGGACTACTTCACCATGCTGAACGCCCGTGATGGCGGCATCGGCGGCGTGATGACCCGCCTTGTGGAGTGTGAGACGGGCTACAACACCGAAAAAGGTGTGGAATGCTATGAAAGCACAAAGGGCGAAGGCTCTCTGGTGTATCAACCGCTCTCCACCGGGATCACCTATCAGCTGATCCCAAAGACAACAGCGGATAACATCCCGATGCACACCATGGGCTATGGCCGGACATCTGCCGCGAATGGCGATGTGTTCAGCCACACGTTCAACTACCCTGCGAACTACTGGAACGGCGCGTCTGGTGCGATCAACTATCTGTTGAACGAGAACGGTGGGTCGCTGGAGGGCAAGAAAGTCGCACTTGTCTATCACAACTCTGCCTACGGCAAGGAGCCGATCCGCACGCTGCAGGAGCTTTCCAAAAAGCACGGCTTTGAGTTCAAGGAAGTGCCTGTCGATCACCCCGGTCAGGAGCAGAAATCGCAGTGGCTGCAAATCCGCCGCGACAAGCCTGACTATGTGATCATGTACGGCTGGGGCGTGATGAACCAGGTGGCGGTGCAGGAAGCGGCAAACATCCGGTTCCCGATGGAAAACTTCATCGGCATCTGGTGGTCCGGTTCTGAAAACGACGTGTTGGCAGCGGGTGACGCGGCCAATGGGTACAAAGCGCTGACGTTCCACGGCGTAGGCAGCGACTTCCCTGTGTTTGACGACATCCAGAAGCACGTTGTGGACGCAGGCAATGCAGCCGGTGCCGGCGATCAGATCGGCACAGTGCTCTACAACCGCGGCCTTTATGCGGCGATGCTGGCAGCGGAAGCTGTGAAAACCGCACAGGAAATCCACGGTGTGGCCGACATCACGCCTGCGCAGATGCGCGACGGGATGGAAGCGCTGTCAATCACGGAAGAAAAGATGGCGGCCCTTGGCCTGCCGAACTTTGGTCCGACGTTTGACGTGTCCTGTGCCAACCACGGTGGTAACGGCCTTGTTGGTGTGACCCAGTGGGATGCGAGCGCCAAATCATGGTCGCTGATCTCTGAGTTCGCAGAGTCCGACATGGATGTGATCGGGCCGCTGATCGAAGAAGACTCCGCAGCTTATGCGGCAGAGAACAACATCGAAGGCAGCTGCGGCTAAACCCGCCTGCCTCACCGGCCGCCCAATGTGCGGTGGCCGGTGAAACCCAAGATTTTCAAGAAGGGTCACCCCCATGCTGGACGACGCAAGCCAAGCGCAGACACAAGTGGAAAACGTCCTCGAAGTGAACAACATCGAGGTGATCTATAACCACGTGATCCTTGTGTTGAAGGGGGTCAGCCTGAACGTGCCCAAGGGCGGCATCACTGCATTGCTGGGGGGCAACGGCGCGGGCAAAACCACAACGCTCAAGGCGATCTCGGGGCTTTTGGCGTCCGAACGCGGTGAGGTGACCAAAGGGTCGATCAAGTACCGCGGTTTGGACATCGCCCATGCGGACCCCGCCGAAACCGTGAAAAAAGGTGTCGTGCAGGTGATGGAGGGCCGTCACTGTTTTGAGCATCTGACGGTTGAGGAAAACCTGCTGACCGGGGCCTATACGCGCACCGATGGGAACGCGGCGATCCAGGCAGACCTTGAGATGGTCTATGACTATTTCCCGCGGCTGAAGGAACGGCGCAAATCTCAGGCGGGCTATACCTCAGGTGGTGAGCAGCAGATGTGCGCGGTGGGGCGCGCGTTGATGTCCAAGCCTGAGACGATCCTGCTGGATGAGCCTTCCATGGGGTTGGCACCGCAACTGGTTGAGCAAATCTTTGAGATTGTGAAAACGATCAATGAGAAGGAGGGCGTGACCTTTCTGCTGGCAGAGCAGAACACCAACGTCGCACTGCGGTTTGCGCACTACGGCTACATTCTGGAAAGCGGGCGCGTGGTGATGGACGGCCCGGCGGCAGAGCTGCGCGAGAACCAGGATGTGAAGGAATTCTATCTGGGCATGTCGGACGAAGGGCGCAAATCATTCCGCGATGTGCGGTCGTATCGTCGGCGCAAGCGTTGGCTTTCATAACATGGTGACGTCGGCGCACAGCGACGATCCACATCTGGTTGAACGTGTCGGCTGGCTGCGCGCCGCGGTCATGGGTGCAAATGACGGGATTGTTTCTGTCGCCTCAATCATTGTTGGCGTTGCGGCGGCGGATCCGTCCTCGCGTGCGGTGCTGATTGCCGGTGCGGCGGGCCTTGCGGCAGGGGCGATGTCGATGGCGGCGGGTGAATATGTCAGCGTCTCATCGCAGGCCGATCTGGAAGCCGCAGATATCGCGCGCGAACGTCAGGCGTTGCTGGACGATCCCGCCGGAGAAGAGGCAGAGCTGGCCGCTATTTATGAAGAACGCGGTCTGACGGCCCCTACGGCCGCCTTGGTGGCGCGTGAGTTGACGCAAAAGGATGCACTGGGCGCTCATGTGCGCGACGAGCTTGGCCTGAGTGACAACCAGATTGCGCAGCCTTTGCTGGCGGCTGTGACCTCTGCAATTACCTTTAGCGTGTTTGCAGCTGTGCCGCTTGTCGCCGCGTTTTTTGCGCCAGTGGGCGTTTTGATCCCAGTGGTGGTGATTGTGACGTTGATTGCGCTGACCGGATTGGGCGCATTGGGTGCGGTTGCTGGCGGTGCGTCCATTGGGCCTGCATCCCTGCGGGTTGTGGTTTGGGGCGGCTTGGCCATGGCAGTGACTGCCGGCGTGGGCCATCTGTTCGGAGTTGCCGTCTGACGGCTGACGGTTGATTGAAGGTCCGGCGTGGCCTCAGGCAAGGAAACAAGGGGGCACTATGAGCTTTTTCGACGAATTGGAAACCCGCAGTGCTGATGCACGGGCAGAGGCACAGAGTTCCGCGTTGCGGGGTATTTTAGGCGCGATTACGGTCGCCCCGGACGACTGGCGCGCGGCGGCTGCTGAGGTGCAGACCGCCGCTGACCTGATCAAATTGCCGGTGCTGCGCAAATCTGACTTGTCGGAATGGCAAAAGGCGCGGCCGCCCTTTGGCGGGATCGAAGTTCAGAACATCAGCCATGTTTTTCAGTCCCCCGGCCCGATCTATGAACCCGGTGGCAGTGGTGCGGATTGGTTCCGGATGGGGCGGTTCTTGCATGCGGCAGGCCTTGGTCCTGATGACACGGTGCAAAACTGCTTTGGCTATCACCTGACCCCTGCGGGCCACATGTTTGAAAGCGGTGCGCGGGCGGTAGGGGCACGTGTGCTGCCTGCGGGTGTGGGCCAGACGGAACTGCAGGTGACCGCAGCGCGGGACGTGGGCACGACAGCTTTTGCAGGGACACCAGACTACCTGAAAGTGATCCTTGAGAAAGCCGATGAGATGGGTATCACGCTCGGGATCACAAAGGCGGCGGTGGGCGGCGGCGCGCTGTTCCCGTCCCTGCGCCAATACTACATTGATCGGGGCATATCCTGCTTGCAGTGTTACGCCACGGCGGACGTGGGCAACATTGCCTATGAGAGTGCCGCGATGGAGGGAATGATCCTTGATGAAGGGGTCATTGTTGAGATCGTGACACCCGGCACGGGTGACCCGGTGGCGGAAGGTGAAGTGGGAGAGGTTGTTGTGACCGCGCTGAACCCTGACTATCCGCTGATCCGATTTGCAACTGGCGACTTGTCAGCGGTGATGGCTGGAACGTCGCCGTGCGGGCGCACCAACGCGCGGATCAAGGGATGGATGGGGCGCGCGGATCAGACCACCAAGATCAAAGGTATGTTCGTGCGGCCCGAGCAGGTGGCGGCACTGGTGGCACGGCATGATGAAGTCAGCCGCGCGCGCGTAGTGGCAAGCCGGGCAGGCGAGCAGGATGTGATGACGGTGCAGATTGAAAGCACAGGCGGCATGCCGGATACCTATGCGCAGACGGTGGCCGATGTGCTGAAGCTGAAAGGTACGGTAGAGGTTGTCGCACCGGGAAGCCTGCCGCGGGATGGTCTGGTGATCGAGGATCAGCGCACCTACGACTAACGGCAGTGGCGCGGTGCAGCGGAGCGGCCGGTTAGGGCCATGATCTTAGGCCGCGTGCCACGCACTGCGGTCGAGACGCCAACACTGCCATAGACCGGATTTACCGCCCAGCCCGAGATCAGCGTCATAGGCATGCACCGCGCCCAGTTTTGCCGTCGCCTTTTGCGAACGAATGTTGCTGGGATCGATGTGCAGCCAGACGGCATCCACATGCGCAAAGGCATGTGTGAGCATCAGCGACTTCATGGCCCGGTTGGTGGGGCCTCCCCACCATGCGCGGCCCAGAAATGTATAACCGATCGAGATGCTGCCAGGGTGATCAGGGGCGGTGTAATAGCGTGAGCAGCCGATGATCTGACCCGTATCGGCAAGGGTGACCGCAAGCGTGGCCTGTGTGGCCAGCAGCATGTTGAAATAGGGCTCAAACACAGCACGTTCATGGCGGTTGCGTGCGGGATGGCCAGCCCAGATGGCAGGGTCACTTGCGACGTGATGGAGCGGATCGAGATCATTTGGCGCAAGTGGCCGCAGAGTGAGGTGATCATTCTCTAGCGTCGGTTGGGGGTCGAAATCGGGGTGCATGACAGCCTCATACAAGAAAGGGGCACACCACATTGGTGCGCCCCAGTTGTGGGCAAGACAATTATCCGCGTCTACACCGCAATTGTACCCTTACGATCTGCTGCACAAGTGCGGAAAGGGTCAGCCGTCTTCGGTCTGCAACTTGTCCTGCGTTTTGGTGTCAAAGTCTGAGGCATCGTGGCGTTCATGCAGTTGCATCGAAAGATCATCGCCAAATGCGCGGTTGACCATGCGGCCGCGTTTCACAGCCGGTCGCGCGTCAATCGCCTCAGCCCAACGCAGGACGTTTTTATATGAGGACACATCGAGGAATTCGGCCGCATCATAGAGCCGGCCCAGAACCAACTGCCCGTACCATGCCCAAATCGCCATATCCGCGATGGAGTATTCCCCCGCCATCCAATCGTTTTCTGCCAGATGCCGGTCGAGCACATCCAATTGGCGCTTGGCCTCCATGGTGAACCGGTTGATGGCGTATTCATCTTTGTGGGGCGCATAGGCGTAGAAATGGCCAAAGCCGCCGCCCAGATAGGGCGCGCTGCCCATTTGCCAGAAGAGCCAGCTCATCGCTTCGGTGCGCTGGGCGGGATCGGTGGGCATGAAGGCACCAAATTTGTCGGCCAGATGCAGCATGATCGAGGCGCTTTCAAAGATGCGCTGTGGCTTGTCACCGGAATGGTCCATCATCGCGGGGATTTTGGAATTGGGGTTGGCGGAGACAAAACCTGATGTGAACTGATCGCCTTCCATGATGTTGACGATCCAGGCGTCGTATTCTGCGCCTGTGTGACCGGCTGCCAGCAACTCCTCCAGCAGGACGGTGACCTTGACGCCGTTGGGCGTGGCCAGAGAGTAGAGTTGCAGCGGGTGCTTGCCGACCTGCAAGTCCTTTTCGGACGTTGGGCCAGCAATGGGCCGGTTGATATTGGCAAAGCGGCCACCGCTTTCGGCGTCCCATGTCCAGACTTTGGGCGGCGTATATTCGGGTGTGTCGGTCATGGTTGTGTCCTTTTGGTGGGCGCGCAGGAGATCTGCACCTTAGAAGATGGCCGTAAGGTGGTGCTTTGCGCGACCAAGTTCCAGTGCAATTGTGCACACGGGTCAAAACTGTGAGGATTCGAGCGGTGATTTATCGAGGTGTTTCGCTTGGGGCGGCACCTGTGCATGAGTATTTTTGGCAAAAAGGAGCAGGCAGGATGCAGCGGCGGTACATGCAATGTGATGTGTTCAGTGATGTGGCGTTGCGGGGCAATGGGCTGGCGGTGGTGCTGGAGGGAGCAGGGCTGTCCGAGGCTGAGATGCAGCGCTTTGCGATCTGGACGGGGCAGGCTGAGACGACCTTTCTGATGCCGCCGACCCAGGCGGGCGCGGACTATGCGGTGCGGATTTTTTCGCCGACGCGGGAGATGCCTTTTGCCGGGCACCCGACGCTAGGGTCTTGTGCGGTCTGGCTGCATGGCGGCGGTGTGCCAGCAGAGGAAGGTCGGGTGGTGCAGGAATGCGCGATTGGTCTGGTCGAGATTGACATGCGGGGGGCGGTGCCTGCGTTTGTGGCCCCGCCGACGTTGATTGAACCGATGGCGTCAGCGGAGCGCCGACGGATCTGTGTAGCGCTTGGGATTGCTTTGGATGAGGTGCGCGCAGCGGTCCGGCTGGACAATGGAGTGGTGCGCAACCTGCTGGAACTGCGGGATGCGGCGCGGGTGTTGTCGCTGGATGCGCGGGCGGTTTGCCTGCCTGCGTTTGAGGGAGTGAGCGTGATGGGTGCCTACCCTGCGGGGTCAGAGATGGCGTATGAGACGCGCAACCTGACGCCAGCCTCTCTGGCGGTGGAGGATCCAATCACCGGGTCGATGAATGCGGCGATCGCAGTGTGGCTCAAGCGTGAGGGGCGGCTGACGCGGGATATCGTGATTGCGCAGGGGACGGCGCTTGGGTGCGAGGGACGGGTTTTTGTCAGGCAGCGGGGCGAGGATGTGTTGATCGGGGGGCATACGACAAT
Source organism: Sulfitobacter sp. (assembly GCA_045105735.1). Taxonomy (GTDB): domain Bacteria; phylum Pseudomonadota; class Alphaproteobacteria; order Rhodobacterales; family Rhodobacteraceae; genus Sulfitobacter. The sequence goes on from JBGCDV010000051.1 coordinate 7,793, forward strand.
TGTGATCGAGGGCCATGTCGATTTGTGACGGGAGCTTGGTGGGCGAGCGGCCTGTCTCTCTGGGTGCCCAAATAAAAAGGCTGCCCTGTTGAGAGCAGCCTTTTGAATTCGTTTATGTACCGCAGTGGTTTAGCCCTGACGGGCTTTGAACCGGCGCTGCGTCTTGTTGATCACGTAAACGCGGCCCTTGCGACGCACAACACGGCAATCACGGTGCCGGTTCTTGAGCGAGCGGAGCGAATTGCGAACTTTCATGTTCTTATCCTTCCTGTCTAGGCCCCGCCCTATCATCAGACAGGGACCAGCGCCGGGTTACGGGCGACCCCTGTGCCATGATCGGCGAAGGAGCCAGTGAATGTCCCTGCGGGCAGGGCGTCAAATAGAATGGTGGGCGATACTGGGATCGAACCAGTGACCCCTTCGATGTCAACGAAGTGCTCTACCGCTGAGCTAATCACCCACTTTTCCAACACATTTTCCATGCCCCAAACAAAAATGGGGCGCGAAAGAACGCGCCGTTGGGGGGCGTATAAAAGGAGTCGCCGAAACGATCAAGGGGCTTTTGGTATTCCAGTGATCTGTACTATATCAGAGGGGAGAAGGGGACGCACATGCCAAGCCGCGCCTATGATGTGATCAAGCCGCAGACCGATCGGTCCTGCGTGGTTTTTGCCTCGCCTCATTCGGGGCGCGACTATCCTTTTACTTTTCTGCGCAACTCGGTTCTGGATCAACATGCGATCCGGTCGTCTGAGGATGCATTCGTGGATCAGTTGTTTGACTGTGCCCCGACCTTTGGCGCGGCGTTCATCAAGGCGGGCGCACCGCGCGCCTTTGTGGATCTCAACCGCGCCTGTGATGAGCTGGACCCCGCCCTGATCGAAGGGGTGCGGCGGCGGGGGCATAATCCGCGCATTGCCAGCGGTCTGGGGGTGATCCCCCGCGTCGTGGCGAATGGGCGCGCGATCTATCGCGGCAAGCTGAGCCGAGCGGAAGCGGATCGGCGGATTGAGGAGTATTGGCGCCCCTATCACAACCGACTGCAGGCTTTGCTGGATGCAGCGCATCAGCGGCACGGGCAGGCGGTGCTGATTGATTGCCATTCGATGCCGCACGAGGCGATGGATGGCGTGGCGCGGTCGGGCATGAAACGGCCGGACATTGTGTTGGGCGATCGCTTTGGCGCGGCGGCCAGCGGGGATGTCGTGGACCGGGTGGAGGCGGCGTTTGCTGCTGCCGGGTTCGTGGTCACCCGCAATACGCCATTTGCCGGTGCTTACATTACGCAGGCCTACGGGCGGCCCGGACGCGGTCAGCACGCGGTTCAGGTTGAAATTGACCGCTCGCTTTACATGAACGAGACGCTGATCCGCCCCAATGGTGCTTTCGATCAGATGCGCGACGCCCTGCGGCAGGTCGTGGCAGAGGTCGCGCAGATCGGGCGGGGGCGGGTGCCGCTCGCGGCGGAGTAACCTCCTTTACATCTTGAGCAGGCCGATGCCGGTGCACAGAACCGCCACACCTGTGGCCAGGGTGCGCATCTGATTCCAAAACTGCCATTTCGGCGAGTAGTCCTGCCAGATGGCGCGTGCGGCGTCGATGTCATCCGGCACGGAAATCTCTGCCAGTGCTTCGTTCATCGGTACATTGATCGCCATTGTCAGCAATACGCCGAGGAAGGCTATGAGCACTGTTGCGGCCCCGAACCAGAGGGCGGTGCCTGTCTGATCATCCGCGCGCAAGGCGAGCGTCGTCAGCAGCAGCACGACCGAGGTGCCAAAGAATGCCGGTGCAAAGACCGCATTGCGCACGGAGGCGTTCATGGCCTGCATCGCTTCAATCGCGACACGTGGGTCGGCGGCATCCAGCCCCCACATGGTTGAACAGACCCAGGCGTAGAAAAAGCCAAAGAGTGCTCCGGCAAGGATCAGGCTGAGCAAGGCCAGTGGTTTGGTAAGGGTGGACATGAGGGGTCTCCAAAAAAAGTGTATTAATGTGTACGTCTTTACATATCCGTACAAATTAATACGGTATTGTGTCAAGTGAGAAAGGAAGGGCAGCGATGCGGTCAGAGAAACGGCAAGCGCGGATGGAGGAGATTGAGGCAGAAGCCTATCGGCTTTTTAGCAGTCACGGCTTTGACAGCACGTCGATGCTGGCTGTGGCAAAGGCGGCGAAGGCGTCAAATGAAACCATGTACCGTTGGTATGGTGACAAAGCGGGGCTTTTCGCCAGCATGGTCAAGGCGAATGCAGCAGAGGTGCGGGAGGTTTTGAAAGCCGCACTGGCCGGGCGAACCGCGCCCGAAAAGGCATTGCACGGGTTTGCGCCCGTTCTGCTGGGCATGTTGCTGGGTGAGCGTGCCATTTTGCTGAACCGGGCGGCGGCATCTGATCCCACGGGATCCTTGGGCGCGCTTTTGGCACAAGGTGGTCGCGAGGATGTGCTGCCGTTGATCCGCGATGTGTTGACTGAGTTGGAAGCCGCGCAGGTGATTGCCGTGCCGGAGGGGTGGGACGCCGGGGCGCTTTTGGTCAAGCTGCTGGTGGGCGACAGTCAGGTCCGGCGGATCATTGGGACGATGGCAGCCCCGACGGATGCTGAGGTGGCCGCGCAAGCAGCACAGGGTGTGGCGCAATTTCTGGCCCTTTGCGCGTCCAAATGATCAGCGCAGGGCGCGACCCTTGACGATGGCCTTGCTGCCAAAACGGGTGCGGATGGCGTCGGTCGCCTTCTCTGCCTTGCTGCGCTGGTGGGCGTCTGGGTCAAGCAGATCGCCTTCCATATCCGCGCCTTCGCCCGCGCTGAGATCTGAAATGCCGACACCGATGAGGCGGAAGGGGCCTGTGTCATCAAGTTGATCAAAAAGCGCGCGCGCGTGGCGATAGATGCGGTCGGCCAATTGTGTCGGATCATGCAGGGAAACGCGGCGGGTGAGGGTTTTGAAATCACTGCGCTTGAGCTTGAGGGTCACGATGCGACCGGCGGTGTCCTTGGCCTTGGCCCGGTCCGCGACCTGTTCGGACAATCGCCAGATGTGTCCATCAAGGATGTCTGGATCAGCAGTATCATCGCCAAACGTGGTTTCCTTGGAGATGGATTTCACCGGTTCATGGGCGGACACGCGGCGGCGGTCCTGGCCCCGCGCAAGATGCCAGAGCCGTTCCCCCATGCCCCCAAAGCGCGCGACGAGGTCGGTTTGTTCCCAGCGCAGCAGGTCCGAGAACGTGCGAATGCCTGCTTTGTCGAGCGCACCTTGCGTCACCGCGCCCACGCCCCAGATCATTTTGACCGGCTTGTCGCGCAGGAAATCAGCGGTCTCCGCTTTGCCAATCACAGAAAACCCATGTGGCTTGTCCAGATCAGAGGCGACCTTGGCCAGAAACTTGTTATGGCTCAGACCGATAGAGCCGGTGAGGCCAAGCTCATCTTTCGTGCGGCGCACAAGGTATGCCAGCATCACGGCGGGAGGGCGGCCATGCAGGCGGGCCGTGCCAGTCATATCGAGAAAAGCCTCATCCAGCGAAAGCGGCTCAATGGCGGGGGTCAGTTCCTCCATCATCGCGCGAATGGCGCGAGATGCCTCAACGTAGGCATCCATGCGCGGCTTGATGATCACCGCCTCTGGGCACAGCTTGAGCGCTTTGAACATCGGCATGGCAGAGCGCACGCCGCGAATGCGCGCGACATAACAGGCGGTGGACACCACGCCGCGCCGCCCGCCGCCGATGATCACCGGCTTGCCCTCAAGCGCGGGATTGTCGCGTTTCTCGACGGAGGCGTAGAACGCATCGCAGTCCATATGCGCGATGGACAGATCGTTGAGTTCGAGGTGAGATAGCACACGGGGGCTGCCGCAGGATGGACAGCGGCGCGCAGCAGAGATTTCGGATAGACAATCGCGGCAAAGGGCAGGCATCACAGGAACCATGAGGAGCACAGACCCTTATCATACGCAAACCGGGAGCCGTTGAACATGGGGCAAGAGGTGCGTTTTGGCGGGGCAAAGGTCGCGCTTTTTGTTGGCAGGGCGCTTGTGGTGTTGCTGCGCGATGATATGCCGGGGCTGCCTTGGGCCGGGCATTGGGACTTTCCAGGTGGCGGGCGTGAGGGCGACGAGAGCGCGTTTGAATGCGTCGCACGGGAATGCGCGGAGGAGTTGGGCCTGTCGATAGAAAAACACAACATCGTTTGGCAACGGGTGTTTGAGACGGCGGATGGGGTCAACTGGTTCTTTGTCGCGCAGCTGCCAGTCGGGACAGAAGCGGAAATCGTTTTTGGCAACGAGGGGCAAGGCTGGCAGTTGATGGAAGTGGCGGAGTATCTGAGCCATCCACGTGCCATTCCGCGGTTTCAAAAACGGCTTCGGATTGCGCTGGAAAGTGGAGCCTAACAAGAAAGCCCCCCGCTGCCTTAAGCGGGGGGGAGGTGACGAACATCAGGAAGAACCAGTTCGTCGGGGAGTATCACCTAGCGTAAACGTAGCACCGCGACCGCCATCCACATAGTCATGAATTCCTGACCTCTGGGTCAAATCTGACGTTGTTGTGATTTTGTGACAGTCAGAGGTTGAATTCCTGACCCTTCTAAAGTGTGGCTAGAATGGCTTCAGCCGCGTGTCGGGGATCTTCGGATTGCCAAATGGGTCGGCCAACAACGATATGATCAGAGCCGTTTTCGATGGCCTGTCTGGGGGTTGTGACGCGCTTTTGGTCGCCCAGATCACTGCCTTGGGGGCGAACGCCCGGGGTCACGATCAACCTTCCTTGCGCCTCTGGCAAGGCGCGGATTGCAGCAGATTCCTGAGGAGAGGCGATAACGCCGTCTGCCCCGGCATCAAACGCACGACCCGCGCGGATTTGCACCAGATCAGCGACATCACCGGGCTGGATCAGCGCGGCATCAAGATCAGCGCGGTCGAGCGAGGTGAGGATTGTCACCGCGAGGATCTTCATGTCACTGCCTGCGGCCCCTTGCTTGGCGGCGGCCACCACATGAGGGTCGCCGTGCACTGTCAGGAAATCGAGGTCAAACTGCGCCAACCCGCGCACAGCCGCCTCAACTGTGGCCCCAATATCAAAGAGCTTCATGTCGAGAAAAATGCGCTTGCCATGCTCCTGCTTGAGCTCATTCGCCAGCGCCAGACCGCCCCCTGTGAGCATCCCCAAACCGATTTTGTAAAACGAGACGGCCTCCCCAATCCTGGCAGCGAGGTCAAGGCCGGCAACGGCGTTGGGGACATCAAGGGCAACAATCAGGCGGTCGTCAGACATGGGGGCGCTCCGTTCAAAATGGCAAACGGCCATGGCTTACGCGGGGCGGCTGGGCTTGTCCACACGGAGGACGAAAAAAGGGCCGGATGCGCCGAGGGACGCATCCGGCCAAGGTCACAAAACACGCGGTCACGGCGTGTCTGGTGTCCCTCAGGCAGGGGTACGCGGGGACGGGGGTGCGTGCCCTTGATCTGCCTGGTGGTTATTGGCCCTCAGGCAGCTTGGGCCATAGGGGCGTCACAATGCGCGCGCAGATCGTTGCGGGCGCAGTGCCTCTGTTTCGCCTGCTGCGTGAGAAAGAAGGCGGCTGTGGTCAGCGGCAGCGTGAGGGCTGCGGCATGCGCACAGGGATAGCGATAATGGCCTGTATCGGTGCGGACGAGGACAACAGCCTCAAACGCGCCGCTTGTTGGATTGTACTGAATGTCATTTGCGATCAGCGTTGTAACGTGCATGGGAAACCTCCGGTTCCTGACCCCTTTTGTGGGGCCTTGAAGAGAGGATCGCGCAAATTAACGCTTTGTAAAAAGGGGAATAAACCGCGCCATCACTCAGAATGGCGCAGTATTGGGTGCCCTTCAGGCCGCTGAGCGGTCAGGGCGGTGGATCAGCCGCTCCAGCCAGCGGACAGGATCAATGCCCGGTCGCACGGTGCGCAGTTTGGCGTAGCTGTCCTGAGCGCTGGAAAACAGACCGCCGCGTTGCTGATGGCGGCGGATGGCCTGACGGGACAGGCCTTTGGCCGCGTTTTCATACGACATTGAGATCGGAGCGGCGATGGCACAGGCATACTTGCGCACGGTTGCGTTGTCATGCACCGTGACTGTTGCCTCAAAGCTCTGACTGGCGGCGTTGTAGCGCACATCACCGAGTTGGATGGGACAGGTATACATCTCAATAACCTTTCTTCTGCTCTGCCTCAGATATGGGGTGTGGTTTCACCAGAAAGAACGGTTGCGGGGCGTTTTTGGTTGCGTAGATTTGTCATTTTATGTGGTTAAGTTGAAATAATATAATAAAAGCAATAATTTAACTTGGTATAAAATATGTGTGTATCTTGTGAAGGAATGAGGGAGATCAATGATCATATCACAAATCCGGGATAGATTTGCCGTTGTAATCTCTTGAACAGATTGCGGAACTGCCCAAATAGGAGCTGAGGCCCAACAAACCGTGTGCCGCCGGGCGGGCGCGGATCAATCGGGCGCTTTTAAAAAGGAGAAGTACCATGGACTTGAGCAAGTTCACGGAGAGATCGCGCGGGTTCATTCAGGCCGCGCAGACCATTGCCACCCGAGAAAGCCACCAACGTCTTGCGCCTGAGCATGTTTTGCAGGCGCTGATGGATGATGAGGAAGGGTTGGCGTCCAATCTGATCACGGCTGGAGGCGGCGATGCACCACGGGTACGTGAGGCACTGGCGTTGGCGATGGGCAAGATGCCCAAAGTGAGCGGGGACGCGGCACAGGTATATCTGGACACTAACACCACGAAAGTTCTGGCTGAAGCGGAGGCTTTGGCCAAGAAGGCGGGCGACAGCTTTGTTCCGGTTGAGCGGCTGTTGATGGCGCTGTGCATGATCAAGTCAGGCGCCAAGACGGCGCTTGAGGCGGGCAAGGTCACCGCGCAAGGGCTGAATGCCGCGATCAATGACATTCGCAAGGGCCGCACGGCGGACACGGCCAGCGCTGAGGATGGCTATGAAGCGCTGAAAAAATACAGCACGGACCTGACCGCGCGAGCCGAAGAGGGGCGCATTGACCCCATCATCGGGCGCGATGAGGAAATTCGCCGGGCGATGCAGGTGTTGAGCCGCCGGACCAAGAACAATCCGGTGCTGATCGGAGAACCTGGCGTGGGTAAAACGGCGATTGCCGAAGGCCTCGCCCTGCGCATTGTGAACGGGGATGTCCCTGAAAGCCTGCGCAACAAGAAGCTGTTGTCGCTCGACATGGGTGCGCTGATCGCTGGTGCCAAATATCGTGGCGAGTTTGAAGAACGGCTCAAAGCGGTGCTGACCGAAGTGACAGAAGCCGCCGGTGAGATCATTCTTTTCATCGACGAAATGCACACGCTTGGGGGAGCGGGCAAGGCAGATGGGGCGATGGATGCCTCTAACCTGCTGAAACCGGCGCTCGCGCGGGGTGAACTGCACTGTGTCGGGGCCACCACCCTCGATGAATACCGCAAACACGTTGAAAAAGACGCGGCGCTCGCGCGGCGGTTCCAGCCTGTGATTGTGCAGGAACCAACGGTGGAAGACACCGTGTCGATCCTGCGCGGCATCAAGGAAAAGTACGAGCTGCACCACGGTGTGCGCATTTCTGACAGCGCCCTCGTGGCGGCGGCGACGTTGAGCCATCGCTATATCACGGACCGTTTCCTGCCGGACAAAGCCATCGACCTGATGGACGAAGCAGCGTCCCGTCTGCGGATGGAAGTGGACAGCAAGCCAGAGGAACTCGATGCGCTGGATCGTCAGATCCTGCAATTGCAGATCGAGGAAGAGGCGCTGAAGCTGGAGGATGATCAGGCGTCCAAGGATCGGCTTGAGACCTTGCAAAAGGATCTGGCGGATCTGCAGGAAAAGTCCGCTCAGATGACGGCAAGCTGGCAGGCGGAGCGTGACAAACTGGCCGGTGCCCGCGACATCAAGGAAAAGCTGGACCGCGCGCGGGCCGAACTGGACATGGCAAAGCGTGAAGGCAACCTCGCCAAGGCGGGCGAGCTTTCTTATGGTGTGATCCCGCAGTTGGAAAAGGACCTTGAGAAAGCCGAAAGCCGTGAAGAGGGCGTGATGGTCGAAGAGGCCGTGCGCCCAGACTCCATCGCCTCCGTGGTGGAGCGGTGGACGGGGATTCCAGCGGGCAAGATGCTGGAAGGCGAACGCGACAAGCTTTTGCGGATGGAAGACCAGCTGCATGGCCGGGTGATCGGACAGGATTCTGCTGTCACGGCGGTTGCCAACGCGGTGCGCCGGGCGCGCGCGGGACTGAATGATGAGAACCGTCCGCTGGGCAGCTTCCTGTTCCTTGGGCCAACGGGCGTGGGCAAGACTGAGTTGACCAAGGCCGTGGCCGAGTTCCTCTTTGACGATGACAACGCGATGGTGCGGATTGATATGTCGGAGTTCATGGAGAAACACAGCGTGGCGCGGTTGATCGGCGCGCCTCCCGGCTATGTCGGGTATGACGAAGGCGGGGTACTGACCGAAGCGGTGCGGCGCAGACCTTATCAGGTGGTGCTGTTTGATGAGGTCGAAAAGGCACACCCGGATGTGTTCAACGTGCTGTTGCAGGTGCTCGATGATGGTGTGCTGACCGACGGGCAAGGCCGCACGGTCGATTTCAAGCAGACGCTGATCGTGCTGACCAGCAACCTTGGCGCGCAGGCGCTGAGCCAGCTGCCTGAGGGCGGCGACATGGCAGCGGCCAAGCGCGATGTGATGGACGCGGTGCGCGCACATTTCCGGCCTGAGTTCCTGAACCGCCTGGACGAGACGATCATCTTTGACCGCCTTGCGCGGGACGACATGACCGGGATCGTCGACATCCAGCTGGCGCGGCTGCTCAAGCGGCTCGCTGGGCGCAAGATCACGCTGGAGCTGGATGCAGGGGCAAAGACATGGCTCGCCGACGAAGGCTATGACCCGGTGTTCGGGGCGCGTCCTTTGAAGCGGGTGATCCAGCGTGCCTTGCAGAACCCACTGGCGGAAATGCTGTTGGCGGGGGACATCCGTGATGGCGACCTGATTGAGGTCAGCGCAGGCAGCGATGGCTTGATCATCGGGGACCGGATCGCGGCCAGCAACAGGCCGAAACCGGATGATGCGACGGTGCATTGAAGCGGTTGTATATAGTGTAGGGAAAGGCCGGGGTTTAACCCCGGCCTTTTTCGTGATGGTCTGCCGTCATGTGGAAAGCGGAATACGTTCTTTTTGATTGCGATGGCGTGCTCGTGGACAGCGAAACGCTGACCCAGAATGTACTGTCAGAAGAGCTGGCGCGATATGGGCTGATGATCGAGCCGACGCAGGTAGGGACGATGTTCATCGGTGGCACTATGGCTGGTGTCATGCAGGTGGCGCGCGATATGGGTGCGGCTCTGCCGGATGACTGGCTGGATCACATCTATGCGACGCTCTTTGCCGAGCTTGGTGCGCGCTGTGAGATCATCCCCGGTGTGCATGAAATGCTGGACCGTTTGGATGCAGCGGGCATCGGCTATGCGACATGTTCCAACGGACCTATGGCCAAGATGGAAGTGACGATGGGGCGCACAGGCCTTTGGGAGCGGTTCGAAGGCAGGGTGTTTTCCGCGCATGAGTGTGCGGCCTCGAAACCGGCCCCGGATGTGTACCTGAAGGGCGCGGCATTGGCAGGTATTGATCCCACGCGATGTGCGGTGATTGAAGACAGTGCAACCGGTGCCAAGGCAGGGCGTGCAGGAGGGATGCCGTGCTTTGGCTATGTTGCGCAGACGGACGCAGCCAAGCTGGCGTCGATTTGTGATGAGGTGTTTGAGGAGATGACAGCGCTGCCCCGGCTTTTGGGGATTAGCGCATGACGGTTCTCAAAACAGAGCGGCTGATCTTGCGACCGTTTGAGGTCGGCGACGTTGACGAACTCTTTGCGGTGTTTAGCAATGCCGAAGCGATGACCTTTTGGAGCACGCCGCCGCATGCGGATCGCGATCAGACGGCGAAACTGGTCCATGAGACGATGGCGGCTGATCCTGAAACGTCCGCAGAATTTGTGATGGAGTTTGAAGGACGCGTGGTGGGCAAAGCCGGGTTTTGGAACCTGCCCGAGATCGGCTACATCCTGCATCCTGATTATTGGCGGCGCGGTTTTGGTCGCGAGGCATTGCAGGCGGTCATTGCTTATGGGTTTGAAGAGCGCAAGCTGGCGCGCATCATCGCAGATGTAGATCCCGACAATGCAGGCTCCATCGCGCTTTTGACGAAACTGGGGTTTGCGGAAACCGGGCGTAAGAAGAACACCATGGAAATCGGAGGCACATGGTTCGACAGCGTTTACTTTGAGCTTTTGCCGCCTGAATAAGTGCGGCCCACCGAATGCTCGGCAGGCCGCTGGCCCATTGGGCTTCAGGGGGATGAAGCCTTAGGACGCGGGCAGGATCACTTTGTCGATCACATGGATCACACCATTTGATGTCTCGATGTCGGCAGTTGTCACGTTTGCCTCTTCGACCATCACGCCGTTGTCGAGGTCGATCGTCACGGAGGACCCCTGAACCGTTGTCGCCTCCATGTCGTCTGTCAGGTCAGTCGACATCACCTTGCCTGGTACAACGTGATAGGTCAGGATCGCGGCAAGCTGGTCTTTGTTCTCTGGCTTGAGCAGGGTTTCTACTGTGCCTTCAGGCAGAGCGGCGAACGCCTCGTCTGTCGGTGCGAACACGGTGAAGGGCCCTTCGCTTTTGAGCGTGTCCACAAGACCAGCGGCTTCAGCGGCAGCCAGAAGTGTGCTGAAAGAACCAGCTTCAGAAGCGGTGTCCACGATGTCAGCCTTGTTGGACCCGGCGAAAGCGGCGGTGCCAAGCAGAGTGGCGGCGACAATGGCAAGTGCTTTGGTACGGTACATGAGAAGTCTCCTTGGGTGAAATTACGGATGCGTCCGTTGCATCGATGGGGAGACGCCCGTGCCCGTGCTTTTGTTCCGTGGGGGTTTTCCGCCACTGCGCTGCTTGCGCGCGTTGATCCGACGCCGTGCCGCCCTAAGCAGGCGTCATCGGCCATTTCCACTCACATTTCTTTGATGATTCCGCGTGCAGATGCTGCCAATTCTGCGGCAGTCTGGTGCTGAAACCCATTCTGACAATCTGGTGTGGTTCTTGAAATGAAGGGTGAAAGAGATTGGCGTGACGCGTCGGTGGCTCTACTTCGTAACTGGTAAGAGTAAAGGAGACCCCATGGCATACCGCTGGAAGAACACGTTGAGTGAAAATGATGTGACACCCGAGAGTGTCTTTCTCAATCGGCGGCAGTTGATGGGGGGAGCTGCGGCAGTTCTTGGACTGGCCAGCATCGGCGGTGGTCTGGCCCATGCCGCGACGGATGCGCTTGAGCCGAATTCCTATGAGGACATCACGCAGTACAACAACTTCTACGAATTCGGGACCGGCAAGGGTGATCCGGCGGCCAATGCGCATACGCTGACCACTGATCCCTGGACGGTCAAGATTGACGGTTTGGTGGACAAACCGGGCGACTATGCCTTTGACGACATCATGAAGGCGATGACGATCGAAGAGCGTATCTATCGCTTCCGCTGTGTTGAAGCGTGGTCGATGGTCATTCCGTGGAACGGTTTTGAACTGGCGGATCTATTGCAGATGGCGGGCGTGCAATCGGGTGCCAAGTATGTGGCGTTTGAAACAGCGCTGCGCCCCGATGAGATGCCGGGCGTGCGCTTCCCGGTGCTGGACTGGCCCTATGTCGAAGGGCTGCGGCTGGATGAGGCGATGCACCCGCTGACGATGATGGCGACGGGCATTTACGGCAAGGACATTCCGAACCAGAACGGCGCGCCGCTGCGGTTGGTTGTGCCGTGGAAGTATGGGTTCAAGTCGATCAAGTCGATTGTGCGGATCACGCTGACCGATAGCGAGCCACCAACCAGTTGGAACAAGGCGAACGCGCGCGAATACGGGTTCTATAGTAATGTGAACCCGGAAGTCAGCCATCCGCGTTGGTCGCAGGCCACCGAACGCCCTGTTGGTGGCGGGCTTTTTACCAAGCGCAAGCCGACACTGATGATGAACGGTTACGCCGAAGAGGTTGCCTCGCTCTATGAGGGGATGGACCTGAAAGCGAATTTTTGATCGCTCAAACGCGCTTTTCGATTTCTTGCCCGTCGCGTGCATAGCGGCGGGCACGGAAGAGCCAGTTAAACGATCCAAGTTTTTCGTGGCTGTTGAAGACGGGGTTGATGTATTGCCTGACCACATCCCCTTCTGGCGTGACCTCTGCCACGCAGCCTTTGGCCCCTTCGCAGACAAGTGTATTGCTCGAGGGCAGCCGCTGGCACCCCGACACCATGGGTGAATAGAAGGCGAGCGGGTTGTCCTTTTGACGGTAACGCCAGACGATTTCCTTTGTATCCGGGTTAAGTTCCCAGACCTCGCTGGCATGCAGGTAGGGTGCGTAGGTGCCATTGGCGAACAGCAGGATGTTGCCGCTGTCCAGCATTTGAACGTCATGCTGTCCGCCCATTGCATCGTTTTGATAGTGCCACTCCACTTTGTCAGTGGCAGGGTTCACGATAAAGATCAGGTTCATCACCTTGCTCGGTACCAGATAGCGGCCATCGCGCAGGGGCTGGATGGTGTTGGCGTGACCATGCACCCAGCGATTGGCATTGCGGTGCAGCGGGAAGCGGTCAAATCCGAAATTGGTGAAGGGCCATTCCCATCGGATTGTGCCGGTGCTGTCGACCTCGCGGATGACCTCACCAAAGGGGCCGCCTTCGGGCTCTGTTCCGGGCACACCACCAACAATCGCGGCACGTTCTTTATCGGTCAGGGGTGTATTGGCGAGATAGATCAGACGGCCATCATCCAGTTGCCGCGCATCGTGATGCTGGCCGGGATCATCGTGTTGCCAGATGAGCGTGCTGTCCCAGTCGTAAATGCTGACCCGGCCGCTCAGCGTGAGATCAACACCCGAGGGGTTCGCGACACGTTCATTCGCCAACAACCGCCCGCCCGGCAACATGTAGCACCACTTGGTCAGGCCCACCCCGGTGTGCCAGCGGTGCACCTCGCCCCCCGTTTCATCCACCAGAAAGACCATGTCGCCTTGCATGGGGGCAATCAGCGTCAGTCCGGGTGTCACGCGCGCAGAGTCGCTGTGGGTCAGTCCGGTTTGGGAAAAGAGCATCTGCGCGACCCTTTGCAAAATAATTGTGTCTTCGCCCAAGGCGGGTATGGTCACGAAAAAGGTGAAGGGACGCGTCCGTGAAAGCAACCAGATATGACAAGGACTTTTACGGCGATGCGTTCATCCTGGACCCGATCCCGCACTATGCGGAGTTGCGGGAGGCCGGGCCCGTGGTGTGGCTGGAGCAGAACCAGTGTTATGCGGTGGCGCGATATGACGAGGTGGTCGAGGTACTGCGCGGCGCGGATCGGTTCATCTCAGGCAGGGGGCTGTCGCTCAACGATGATGTGAATGCGCTTTTGGTGGGATCTACGCTGAACTCGGACAGTCCAGTCCATGAGCGCCGCCGGTCGGTCACCGCCGTGCCAATTATGCCCAAGAACATCGTTCCGATGGAAGACTATATATATAGTACCGCGCAGGCCTTGGCGGAGACACTGGTGCAGCGCGGGCGGTTCGATGCGGTCAGCGACTTTGCGACCGTGCTGCCGCTGGCGATTGTGGTGGACCTGATTGGACTGAGTGATGAGGGCAAAGACGAGATGCTGAACTGGGCTGCGGCGACGTTCAACTTGTTTGAAGGCTTCAACGCACGCAGTCGCGCCGCATTTGACGATCTTAAAGGATTGCAAACCTATCTGGCGGAACATGGGCGGCGGGATGCGTTGAAGGATGGCGGGCTGGCGCAGCGCATTTTTGAGGTCGCCCCGGACAAAGGGTTTTCGGAGGCGGAGGCCGCGCAGTTGATGCGTGACTATATTAACCCGTCTTTGGACACGACGGTATCGGCGGCAGGGTTTGCCGCCTATTACTTTGCCAAGTTCCCGGATCAATGGGACGCTTTGCGGAACGACGCAACGCTTGTCCCAAACGCCATGGAGGAGATTGTGAGGATGTGTACGCCCATTCGCGCGTTTTCCCGTTATGTGGCGCAAGACACCGAAGTCGCTGGTGTACCGCTGGAAGAAGGCGCGCGGATCATTGCGGTCTATGCCTCGGCCAACCGCGACGAACGCATGTGGGACAACCCGGAACAGTTTGATGTGACCCGAAACGTGCGCAAGCATTTGGGGTTCGGCCATGGCAAGCATACGTGCATGGGACTGCATCTGGCGCGGCGCGAACTGATCAACCTGATTGAGGCGATGCGCACGCGTGTCGCGCGGTGGGAATACGAAGGGGAAGGGGAGATAGCGATGAACAACACAATCAGGGCTTTTGCCCATTTGCCAGTGCGGGTGATTGCAGCATGATCGTCGACCGTATCAATGCAGGCGCGCGGCGGGTGCCGACATGGGTGCTCTATATACTCTATATACTACCTGCCCCGTACTTCTTTTATCTGGCGTTGACCGGGGGGCTTGGCCCCGACCCTGTCAAACCGCTCGAACATGAATATGGAGAGATCGCGCTACAGCTTTTGATCATCGGGCTTTGCATCACGCCGCTGCGGCAGTTTTTTGGCATCAACCTGATCAAGTTTCGCCGGACCTTTGGTGTTCTGGCGTTCACTTATGTGGTGCTGCACCTGTTGGTCTGGGCAGTGCTCGATGTGCAGTCGCTGGACCGGGTGATCGCGGACATCATCAAGCGGCCCTACATTACAATTGGCATGGCGGGGTTTTTGCTGTTGCTGCCGCTGGCGCTGACCTCAAATAACTGGTCGGTGCGCAAGCTCGGGCCGCGCTGGCGCAAACTGCACAAGCTAACCTATGTGGCGGTGATACTGGGCGGGGTGCATTACATCTGGCTGGTGAAGGGCATTCAGCTGGAGCCACTGATCTATATGGCAGTCATCCTCAGCCTGTTGGGGTTAAGGCTGCGCAAACGCAGAGCGGCAAGAGCGACTGCGTAGGTCGTACTTCTATACAGCGAACGCTGGCGCCACCCATTGGGGTGGCGTTTTGCGTTCGAGGCACCGATTCCGTGGGAAGAGCACAGCAAAAACGCAAATATTACGCCCCAAGTGATGAATCATCAGGCGGATTGAGAAGCGAGACCGGGAGGAATCACAGATTTTGGAGAGTGAATCGCCTTTTTGATGATGTTGGATGAAGAATCGCGGGCAATTTTCACGGATTTGGAGGGGCGGTCCGATTCATTTTGGAGAATCTGGGGTGAATCGCAGGGCGAAGCACCCGATTCACCCCAGATATGTTCGCGCAAACAGGGTGAGTCTGCAGTCCTCTTGGGGGTATCTCTGTGGATAACACTATATCTGCCATATCCCGACGTACAGCTGACCTATGGTCAGAGCAATAAAGCTGCTCCAAAGGGGTGTTTGTGGAAACTTTTGAGAAGCAAACCACTGTTTTCATAGAAAAAATAGGGTTCACTGGAAAAAATGCACATTTCCTCAAAAAAGGGGTTGCGGGTCTGAGCCACTAACTCTAGAACCCCCCTTACCGGACGAGCAGAGACGCTCCAACGGGACGCCAGACGGGCCACACGGAAGCGGAAACGCAGACAGAAGCCAAGAGGTACGAAACGAAAATTAGAGGTATTTGAGGCGGGGCGCGCCAAAGAAGTTAGGGCGCATCCAGTCACTTTTGTCTCTACGCTCTTTGAAATTGATAGTATCTGAAGAGATATGTGGGCGGTTTGGTTCATTCGATGGATCAACGTCTGTATATCGCGCTCTTAGCCCTCGGGCGATCATGGAGTGTCAGCTTCACTGTTTGGACGGCTTCCAGTTACTTTGGTAACTGAAGCACAACAAACAGAAAGACTGTTCAGCAAGTTTCAGTAAGGCTTGTTGGACGATGTGCAGAGGTTCGACGTCAAGGATATGTTCGTAAGAACATTTCAACTTGAGAGTTTGATCCTGGCTCAGAACGAACGCTGGCGGCAGGCCTAACACATGCAAGTCGAGCGCACCTTCGGGTGAGCGGCGGACGGGTTAGTAACGCGTGGGAATATGCCCTTCTCTACGGAATAGCCATTGGAAACGATGAGTAATACCGTATACGCCCTTCGGGGGAAAGATTTATCGGAGAAGGATTAGCCCGCGTTAGATTAGATAGTTGGTGGGGTAATGGCCTACCAAGTCTACGATCTATAGCTGGTTTTAGAGGATGATCAGCAACACTGGGACTGAGACACGGCCCAGACTCCTACGGGAGGCAGCAGTGGGGAATCTT
>JBGCDV010000052.1:0-35690 GCA_045105735.1 Sulfitobacter sp.
GCAACCGTATCGAGATCATGTTCGGCAGGCTCAAGGACTGGCGACGCGTCGCAACACGCTATGATCGATGCCCAAAGGTCTTCCTGTCCGCAATCGCTCTCGCCGCAACCGTCATCTATTGGTTATGAGTCCTGACCCTAGCGCCCTTTCGAAGAGGCTCCAAGGTTTCTCGCAAGAAGCGCCTTTTCTACCAAAATTAGGCCATAGTTTGCAGTGAACCAAAGTGGAACCTGCCATAAATCTAAGAATACCCAGGCCGCAATCGAGCAGGCAGCAACAAGAGCCGTTTGGACAAGGAGTTCAAAGCTGAAGAGTGTCTCCATGCCACGAAGTTGCGCTAATTCGTCTTTGTAGTCATACACTCTGGTATTGCTCGGCATGCGGTCTCAGCTCCATTGGCCCCAACACTCTGTGCGCAACAAAGGCGTTGTTAAGGCGGATATTCAAACTATTCGTGCTACTATCACGGTTTTGTTAACCGATTGCGGGGAAAAAATCTTCTGTCGCGTAAATTTGAACAGTGGGCTTGCTTAAACTCTGCACGAGGTCCCTCTAACTTTTACTGGATCGCGGGCCAAGAAAGTCCGATCGGTGTCTTGCGGCCTTGGTAGAATCTTGAAAATGAGAGAAACGTGTTGATTGCAGCGTAAGTCCAGAATTCACTTTTCTTCGAAAGCTGAATGGACTTGTAACACTTTCGTATCGCCTCTAGTGCCCGTTTCAACGCACGGGAATACAGTTAACCTGCGAGAGAAAAGCTGCCGTCCGAACATCTAGCCGCATCCGGTAAGAAGGGCTCAAACCGGTCATCTACCCGCCACATTACTTCAGCAAGAGCGTCTCCAACGCGGCACCCATCACGCAGGCGCTGTCGATCATGTCGTCGATCCCGATGTATTCGTCCGGCTTGTGCGCCAGATCAAGGATGCCGGGGCCGTAAGCGATGCAATTCTTGAGCTTGCCGATGCGGTCGATGTGTTTCTGATCGTAACTGCCGGGGGAGGCTACGTATTCCGGCGGCTTGCCGATCACCCCTTCGATGGCCTCTGCCACGGTGCGCACGATGGGTGCCTTCTTGTCCGTCATGGAGGGCAGGACCGCATTTCGTTCTGTCAGTTCGTATTCAAAATTCGGCCTTGTGGTGCGCAGCCCTTCCAACAGGTCGGTAACCTCCTCGCGCACCTGCTCAAGCGGCTCTTCGACCAAAAACCGGCGGTCGATGACGATGCGACAACTGTCGGGTACGCAATGAGCCTGCAAGCCGGTAAATCCCGGCTGCGGCTCATTCTCACCGCCGTGGATGGAATTGATGTTCATCGTGGATTGCCGCGCGCCTTCGGGCACCACTGGCATCTCGGTGTAGCGGGCGGCCATTGCTGGGAAAAGTTTGTCCTCAAACTCCTGCAATACGGCACCCATATGCCGCACGGCACAATCCCCAAGAAACGGCATCGCGCCGTGGGCAATCTCGCCCTTGGTCTCAATCTCCGCCCACCAACCGCCGCGATGACCCAGACAGATGCGGTCTTTGTTTAGCGGTTCGGGGATGATCACATGTTGCACACGCTTGGGGTCAAAGTACCCCTTTTCGGCCAGATAGGCGACGCCGCCATAGCCGCCCGATTCCTCATCCGCCGTGCCAGAGATTTCGATGGCCCCGGCAAAGTCGGGATGGGTTTCGATGAACGCCTCTGCCGCGATGATGGAGGCGGCAAGCCCACCCTTCATGTCGCAGGTGCCGCGGCCATAGATCTTGCCGTCTGACACCTCGCCCCCGAACGGGTCAAAGGTCCAGCCTGCGCCGACCTCCACCACATCCGTGTGACTGTTGAAATGCACGCATTCACCCGGCTGCGTCCCCTCGCGACGTGCGACGATGTTCCAGCGCGGATATTTTTCACTGTCGCCGGGCGTGCCAAAGGCCCGAACCAATTCCGTCTCGAACCCATGTGCGCTGAGCCGTTTGTCGAGGTACTCGCAGATCTGCAGATAGTCCTGCCCCGGCGGATTAAGGGTCGGCATGCGAACAAGATCTTGCGTGAGGGCGATCAGATCATCACGTTTGGCGGAGATGGCGACAGAGAGTGGTGTATTCATGTGAACATGGTCTTTGTGTTTCGCCCGCTTGGCAAGGCCTTAGCCCGCAATCTCTTTCATGGTGGAAAGCAGGCTGCGTACCTCATCAAGCGTATTGTAATGGCACAGGGACACACGCACTGCCGCCGCCAACCCCAAAGGATTGAGAATATTGCCTGAGTAGTGGTCGGCCTTGCGGATATGGGTGCGGATGCCTTGTGCATTCAGCGTCTCTACGATCTGCGCGGCTGGGACATGTTCCAGCGCGAAGCAGACCAGCCCTTCGCGGTCAGGGTTATCTACACCGCCCAAGATGGTCACGCCGGGCAATTCAGCCAATCCCAGCAAGTTATCCACGCCGTGCAGCATGGCATCCGTCAGAGCTTTTTCGTGGGTATGGATGGCGGCACCTGCCGCTTCAATTCGTGCGCGCGGCTCGCTTCCATCTGAGACCTCCTGCCCCAGCCAATCAAAATAGCCGACCACGTCCGAGAACGTCGCATATGCTCCGGTGTCGCGCGTGCCCATTTCCCAATTACCTGCCGGGCTGTCTTTGAGTGTTTCAATGGGCAGCGCGGTTAACCGGTCAGAAGCCCATGCAACGCCATACCCGTGCCGTGAGAACACCTTGTAAGGCGAGACGACATACCCGTCGATATCATAGCTGGCGATGTCGATGCGTCCGTGGCTTGCATGCTGGATACCGTCCACAAGGATGAACGCCGCTGGCGCAACCTTGCGAATGGCTTTGACGATGCCAGCTACGTCATTGGCAATGCCCGTGACGGGTGAGGTGTGCAGGATCGTGGCGACCTGCACCTGCGTCGTCATCAAGCTGGCGTAGGCTTCTGCGGTGACTTGTCCGGTTGCGTCATCATGCGGAACGCTGATGTACGTTTTGCCTGCGACCTCCGCCCAATGCTGCGCGGCACTGCGCGAGGCGGGGTGTTCTACTGTTGAGCCGATCACAGAGCCGCCCTGAGCGGTCCCTGTCACCGCCGTGCGGATCAGACGAAACAGGAGCTCGGTACCGGATTCACCAACAAAAAAACGCCCCTCAGGCGCGTTAAAGAAAACGGCCATATCCGCTTTGGCCCGGTTGATCACATCGACAAGGGCAGCTGATGCTGGGTTGTCTCTTCCCTGGTTGTCAGGGATCGCAGCAAAGGTCGCTGACGTCTCCACCGCTGATTTGAGGGTAAGCGCGCCACCTGCGTTCTCAAAAAAGATGCGCGGCCCTTGAAAGGGACAAGCCTCCACATGGGCAAACCGGTCGCGAATGGCTTGGGTCAGGGGGGCAGAATCTGTGATCATCGTGATGACTTTCTTGGTTTTGTCAGCTTTGCTTGTGCAAAGGCCTGAATGCCGCGGTGTTTTTCCCCAAGTCTTCGCAGCAAGACAGGAAACAGCCAACAGAATAAAGCGCCTTTGAAGCTGCTTTATCCGCTTGTTATCGCTTAACCTGTTGAATTCAAAGATTTCAGAATTTGGTAGGTGATGAAATTTTTTCGCAATACGCTATGTAACGTCAAAGGAGTACAATGACAGAACCCAGCACCATACCCGGACCTGCCCCACGTTCTCCCAAGTTGGGCTGGCGGGGATATTGGGCAGCGTTCCGCGGAAGTGTGACCCACGTGGGAGAGGACAAGCTGGCGCTGATTGCAGCGGGAGTGGCATTTTTCGCGATGCTTTCGCTGTTTCCCGGGCTGGCGGC
This sequence comes from Sulfitobacter sp., assembly GCA_045105735.1. GTDB lineage: Bacteria > Pseudomonadota > Alphaproteobacteria > Rhodobacterales > Rhodobacteraceae > Sulfitobacter. The sequence continues at coordinate 3,794 of JBGCDV010000052.1, forward strand.
GCTCATTGCGCTGCTGGGCGTTGTGTCTGATCCTGTGGTTGTGGCTGTCCAGCTCGAAGATATGCGGCCGTTTCTGCCCCGCGATGTCTATGACATCATCAATGCGCAGGTGGTCAGCCTCGTCTCAACCAGAAACGATACGCTTGGATGGGCCGGGTTGCTGTCGGTGTTGATCGCACTCTGGTCTGCACGTGCCGGGGTTGGGGCAATGATCTCTGGCCTCAACACTGTCTACGGGGAGCGGGATCGCAACACTGCTAAGCATTATTTTCGCGCATTGCTGCTGACTGTTGCGCTGGTGGGTGTTGGAATTATCGCCTTGTTGAGCCTCGTCGTGATACCGATCGTTCTGGCCTTCTTTCCCCTCGGGTTGGTCGGCACGATCCTTGTTGATTCAATTCGATGGATTGTCGCCGTCGTCGTTTTGCTGGCCGGGATTGGAATGCTTTATCGGTTTGGCCCGAACAGGCGCGGTGCCCGGATCAGATGGCTTTCTCTGGGGGCTGTCGTGGCTGTTGTATTCTGGGTGCTTTTGTCCGTCGGGTTCTCTTACTACGTTTCGAACTTTGGCAACTACAATCAGGTCTACGGGTCCATCGGTGCGGTGATCGCCATGCTCATCTGGCTCTGGATCAGCAGCTTTTTGGTCCTGTACGGCGCTGCCCTGAACGCGCAAATCGAGCTGCGCACAAAAGCGGACAGTACAATTGGGGCATCACGGCCACCGGGCGAGCGCGCCGCCCACGCCGCCGACACAATCATCGAAGTTGAGTAGAGGACGCGGGCAAAGGGCGTCAGGCGCAAAGCGTTTCGGTTGAGGAAAAGAACATCGCTTGCGAGACGGACGAAACGACCTGATCTACTGAGTAAGGTTTGGAGATCAGGAACGCGGGCTCGGGTTTGTCACCGGTCAACAGCCGCTCAGGGAAAGCCGTGATAAAGATGACAGGCCGCGCACCGTGCGCCTGCAAGATGTCGTTGACCGCATCTATGCCAGAGGAGTTATCGGCCAACTGGATATCAGCAAGGATCAAATCGGGCTGATCCGCTTTGGCCAGCGCTACCGCTTCGGCCTGTGTGCGGGCAATGCCCGTGATGCGGTGCCCCATCTCAGCAACGATAGATTCGATGTCCATCGCGATGATCGCCTCATCCTCAATGATCATCACAGAGCCAGCGGTACTGTCTGCCATCTCGCGCCGGGCGATGCTGATCAACTCTTCGGCCTCCGGCTGTTCCACCCCGATGATTGCGGCAACCTCTGGATAGGAGAACCCTTCGACGGTGTGCAACAGCAACGCTTCCCTGCTGTTGTTGGTCAAGCTGGCAAGACGCCGCTGTGCCTTGGCGCGGGCCCCGCTTTCGCCGTCCTCGATCGGCGCACCGGCACTGGCCCAAATGCCGTACAGAACTTTGAACAATCCTGTTTTGACACTATACCCTTCCAGCACCGACCGATCCGCCAACACTGCCTCCAGTGCTGCTGCGGCAAAGGTGTCCCCGCTTTGCTGGGCACCTGTCATGGCCCGAGCAAACCGGCGCAGGTACGGAATGTTGGCACCAATCTGGTCGCTGATGCTATGATTTTGGGATGCGTCACTCATCGAACGGTCCTTTTTTTAAACTTTCTTGGAACCAAACCCCTCAACACTGCGTTCGGTTCCCAAGTGGGCGAAATAAATGCGCGGCAGATGCGCTTATCGAAGGTCTTGATGCGTGAATAGGCAAAAGCGAGATGATCATGAGCAGACCATCGATGAAAACCTTAAACGGGTTTTCGAACAAACGCTTGATGAAGGCATCCCTGACCGTTTCAAGAACCTGCTGAGCCAACTGAAGCAACAAGAAAACGAACAAGGCTCAGCCAAGTGAGTGCTGTCGACCCTCGCGGTGAGCTGGTCGACCATATTCCGGCGATGCGGGCTTTTGCCATCAGTTTGACCCGCAATAGCGCGATGGCAGACGATATGGTGCAGGACACATTGGTCAAGGCATGGACGAATATCGAAAAATTCGACACCGGAACCAACATGCGCGCCTGGCTGTTTACGATCCTGCGCAACACCTACTACTCTGACCGCCGCAAGGCAAAGCGGGAGGTGGCGGATGTTGATGGCATCTTCACTGAAAACCTCGCTGAAAAACCTGCCCACGACGGCCACATGCAACTGGCCGATTTTCGCCGCGCGCTGAGCAAGCTGCCGGATGAACAACGTGAGGCGCTTTTGCTGGTGGGGGCATCCGGTTTTTCGTATGAAGAAGCGGCAAACATGTGCGGTGTTGCGATAGGCACCATCAAAAGCCGAACCAACAGAGCACGCGCACAACTGGCCGAAATGCTGGGCCACAACAGTGATGAGGCCATGGAAATGACTGACGACGCCACAATGTCTGTGCTGTCAGCCTCTAAGGTTTCTACGTTCTAGCGATGACTTCTGGCTTCTTTTCCGGGGATGTTTTGCGCGGCCTTGCGGTTCGCGTGCTGTTCTTTTTGTCGCTTGCCCTGCTGCCTATCGGTCTTATTGCGATCAGCCAGACACAGCAAATTGCCGAACAGAACCGTCAAAATGCAGAGCTTTCCCTGATCGCTGTGACCGAACAGGCGTCGACAGCCGAAAGGTTCATGTTTCAAAAGGCATACGGCGCGGCGGAGGCTTTGGCCTCCATCGTGCCGCTCTATCACAAGGACGTGGCGGCCTGTAGCGAAGCCATGCGCGCCTACCGCGAGATCAACCCGATCTATACCATGGTCGGTTTTATTCACGTCAGTGGGGTGATGCAGTGCTCCACTTCGGATACCCCTTTTGATTTCAGCACAGCGCCCGGTTTCTCGGAGGCTGTTGCAGATCCACGCCGCAGAACCCAGACGATAGATGCCATTTCTGCCAGCCAGCGGCCGATCACAGTGGTCTCAACCCCGGTCTGGGACAAGGGGGAGCTGGTGGGCTTTGTCGCGATTTCCATTGGGTTTGAAAGCATCGACCAGATTGAGGAACCTGTGCTTGCCAACCCGCCGCTTGCCTTGATGACCTTCAATCAGGCAGGCAACATCCTGACCACGGAACGCGGGCGCGAGGTCGTTGGGGATGAGATGCCAGCGGATGTGGCGTTGAGTGTCTTCACAACTCGAGAATCTTCTGTCTTTGAGGCGAAAAACAGCAAGGGCATCTCGCGCGTCTATGCGGTGCGCCCCCTTGTGCAGGACGCTGTTTTTGCGGTGAGTGTCTGGCCCGTTGACACCCCGTATCTTAACCCCTCCATTGTTTCCCGTCTTGGCACCATGGTTCCGATCATCATGTGGGCGGCCAGTCTGGTGGTTGCATTCTGGGCGCTGAACCGGCTGGCGATCCGCCATATTCGCAAGCTCGTGCGCCAGATGCGCCGCTTTGCGTTGAACCGGAATTTGCCACGTACAACGCTCGGCTCCGGTGTGCCCACCGAATTGATTGAGCTGGAATCCGCTTTCATCAACATGGGTGACAGCATTCTGCGGGACGAGGCGACGTTAGAAGACAGCCTGCGCGAAAAGAACATCTTGCTCAAAGAGGTGCATCACCGCGTTAAGAACAACCTGCAATTAATTTCTTCGATCATGAACATGCAGATCCGGCAGGCCAAGTCCGAGGATGCCAGTCGTGTCTTGCGCCGCTTGCAAGAGCGCATCCTCAGCCTCGCGACGGTGCACAAGAACCTCTATCAGACGGATAATCTCTCCCGGGTGGATGCGGATGTTTTGTTGCACGAGGTGGTGAACCAGTTGATGGCCGTCGGGCTGGCACCGGGGTCAAATGTCAAGGTGACGCAGGATTACAAGCCGATCAGCCTTGAGGTGGATGATGCCGCGCCGCTGACGTTGCTGGCATCTGAGGCGATGACCAATGCCTTGAAACATGTGGCCCAGGGCGGGGCCGCACGCAATCAGATCACGGTGGTGCTTGATCATGAGGGTCCAGACACCGCGCGGCTCACGGTATCCAACAGCAAGGGGACGGAGCCGGATCAGGAGGGCACCGGCCTTGGTTCAAAACTAATCGATGCATTTGCACGGCAGCTCAATGGCCGGGTTGAGATAGAAGAAGATGCGGATATCTACACGCTGAACATCAGCTTCCCTGTCCCCAAAGGGGACAAGCAGATCTACGACTATTGATCGGCCCCTGTGGCGGCATGCAAAAATGCTGCGCTTGCGAAACGGGTGTGGTTCATTCGGAACTTTCTCCCTTCTGACCCGTTATGCTCCCGCACCCCGATGGACACAGGAGTACACATGAGCGTCGAAATCCTTCTTGTTGGCTTGGCCAGCCTGCTGGTGACCACTGCGATCATTGCTGTGCTGACGGCTGGCAAAAGACGAGAGATATCAGATGAGCCCAAACGTCACTCAGACGGAGGCCATCGGTCTAGAAACTAGGCGGCGTGCAGGCGCTCACAATCTCGCAGACCTCATCACTTGCATTGCGGAACCGATGAGGAAGTCTGCTGTCAAACAGGTATCCATCTCCTGCGTTGAGCACTGACATCTGACCGTCGACGGTCAGCTCAATGGCCCCCCGCACGATGATCCCTGCTTCTTCCCCTTGATGAGAAATCTCTTCAGGCCCGGTATCAGCACCGGGCGGATAGGTCTCATGCAGGACCTGAAGCGCATGGTTCTGGGCATCGCCCAGCATCCTCAGCGACAGGCCTTTGTCGCTGGCAGGTGCGATTTCCGTCAACTCGGATGCTTTGTAAAAAACTTTGGGCGTATTCGCGTCTTCGATGGTGGAAAAAAATTCCGCCATGCTGATCGGGATCGCGTCCAGAAGGCTCTTGAGAGAGGCGACAGAAGGGCTGGTGCGGTTCTGCTCAATCAAAGAAATCGTGCCGTTGGTCAGCCCTGCACGCGTCGCCAATTCACGTTGCGATAGGCCACGTTCCTCGCGGATGGATTTGAGCTTTTGTCCGATGTCCATCTGAGCGGGATCCTTGCCAGCATGTGTGAAGCTGTCCTAGTGCGAAGACACGGCAATGTCAGCGGCAAAAGCCCGCCTGCACCGTGCAAAAATTCAATCTCGCATAAAACAGCGATTGACAAGTATATTAAACACGAGGATAGGATTTTTTAAACGCGAGGGTCGCGTTCTCATCAAAGGATTTATCACATGTCCAGCACAACCAAGAAAACCCGCGGCAAGGCCGCCCCGAAAACCGCAAAGAAGAAAACGCCAGCCAAGGCTGAGGCCAAAGCGGTTGTGGATCACATTGTATCAGAAGCTGTTGCCGGTGCTGACGTTACCAACGCGCAATTGATTGCCCGTCGCGATGCGGCTGTGCCGCGCGGCGTGGCATCTGCTGCACCGATCTATGCGAAATATGCAGAGAATGCCGAACTGTGGGATGTCGAAGGCAACCGTTTCATTGATTTCTGCGGCGGTATTGGCGTGCTCAACACAGGCCACCGTCACCCCAAGGTGATCGACGCGGCCAAACGTCAGGAAGATCACTACACGCATACGTCCTTTCAGGTGGTGCCATACGGCCCTTACATTGAGCTGGCGGAGCGGTTGAACGCGCTGGCCCCCGGTGATGCGCCGAAAAAGACGCTGTTGGTGACAACAGGTGCCGAAGCGGTTGAGAACGCGGTCAAGATCGCGCGCGCTGCAACGGGCCGCCCCGGTGTGATTGCCTTTACCGGCGGCTACCATGGGCGCACGCTGCTGACGCTTGGCATGACCGGCAAGGTTTCGCCCTATAAAAAGGACGTTGGCCCCTTCCCTGCGGATGTGTTCCGCGCCCCATTCCCATCCGTGCGGGACGGAATCACGGTTGAGGACGCAATCACCGGGCTCAAGAACCTGTTCCTGACCGACGCGCAGCCTGAGCGTGTGGCAGCCATCATCATTGAGCCTGTTCTGGGCGAAGGTGGCTATGTGCCGGTCCCGTTCGAGATGATGCAGCAACTGCGCAGCATCTGTGACGCGCACGGTATCTTGCTGATTGCGGATGAAGTGCAGGCAGGTTTTGGCCGGACAGGCACATGGTTTGCGATTGAGCATTCCGGCGTTGTGCCGGATCTGATCACCGTCGCGAAATCCATGGCGGGTGGCTATCCGCTGGCTGGCGTGATTGGCCGCGCTGATGTTATGGACGCGATGGATCCCGGCGGTCTGGGCGGCACCTATGGTGGCAACCCGGTCGCTTGTGCGGCAGCGCTTGCCGCCATTGACGCGATCGAAGCCGAAGGGCTGCTGGCCCGCTCCACCGCAATGGGTGAAGTGCTCAAGGCGCGTCTGGCCGAGATCGGCGCGCGCTCTGCGCCGTTCCGTTTCTGGGACATTCGTGGATTGGGGGCGATGGTCGCGGTTGAGTTTGTCACTGACTTCGACAGCGCCACACCGGATGCAGATTTCACCAAACGCGTGATTGCCCATGCCCTTAAGCGGGGTCTGCTGCTGCTCAGCTGTGGCATGCACGGCAATGCACTGCGCATCATGGTGCCGCTGACGGCGTCTGATGCAATCGTGGACGAAGGTCTGGCGATTTTGGAAGCTGCGGTTCAGGCAGCAGTTGCCGAAGCCTGATCCACCCCAGTTAAGACAAGAAAGGCGCGCGAATTATCTGCGCGCCTTTTGCGTTTGGAAGGGTCGTTTACTTTGAAAGCTTCCGGCAACTGTCACACATCTATCGGCGCAAAACTATCGGCCCGTGCGCGCGCCCATCGGCTCTTGTTGCCTCGAATGTCCTCTGCCGTATCATCCAGCAGATAGCCCTCGGGCAGGTACCCATACACATCGCTTGCCTCTGCCATGCTCTTGTCACCCTGCCGCAACATCATGTGATAAGGCAGGAAATCTCCCGGGTGGGTCAGTCCCGCAGCCCCCGTGAGCTCGCCCAATGCTTCCATGGTGTTTTTATGAAACCGCGCAACGCGGGCGCTTTTGTGATCGACATCCAATGCACGCATGCGGGTTTTGTCCTGTGTGGCGACACCAACGGGGCAATGATTGGTGTGACAGGCCTGCGCCTGAATGCAGCCGATCGAGAACATGAAACCACGCGCGGAATTGCACCAATCTGCGCCCAGCGCGAGGGTCCGCGCGAGGTCAAAGGCCGAGACAACCTTGCCCGCCGCACCGACCTTGATCTGATCACGCAAACCCGCACCGCGCAGCGTGTTATGGACAAAGGTAAGCCCCTCAATCATGGGCATACCCATGTGGTTGGAGAATTCGACCGGAGCCGCACCTGTGCCTCCTTCGGTACCATCAACGACGATGAAATCCGGTACGATCCCGGTCTCAAGCATCGCTTTGACCATGCACATAAACTCACGCCGATGCCCGATGCACAGCTTAAAACCGACAGGCTTGCCGCCGGATAAGTCGCGCAATTGTCCAATGAACTCCATCATTTCAATGGGGGTCGAAAACGCCGAATGTGCCGCGGGAGAGATGCAATCTACCCCCATTGGCACGCCTCGGGCCTCCGCAATCTCCGGGCTGATCTTGGACGCGGGCAACATCCCGCCATGCCCCGGCTTGGCACCTTGGCTCAGCTTCAGCTCAATCATCTTGATCTGGTCAAGCGATGCTGTTGCCTTGAACTTTTCAGGGTCAAACGAGCCATCCGCCGCACGGCTGCCAAAGTACCCCGACGCCAGTTGATAGATCAGATCACCGCCCCCTGCCTTGTGGTAGCGGCTCACCGATCCTTCACCGGTGTCATGCGCGAAACCGCCCAGCTTTGCCCCGGTGTTAAGCGCCTGAATGGCATTGGCGGACAGCGATCCAAAGCTCATCGCGGAAATGTTGTAGAGCGAAGCAGAGTAGGGTTGCTTGCACTGCGGCCCACCAATTGTGGTGCGAAAATCACAATCCGTGATGTGGATGGGTTGCACCGAATGGGTGATCCACGAATAGCCCGCATCATAGACCCGTTCACGGGTGCCAAAAGGGCGCGCATCTTCTTGGCCCTTGGCGCGTTGATACACCAAAGATCGATCATCGCGGCTGAAAGGTTCTTCATCCTGATCGGATTCAATCAGATATTGGCGGATCTCGGGGCGAATGCCTTCGAAGAAGAACCGCATGTGGCCCAACACCGGATAGTTGCGCAGAATGGAGTGTTTGGTCTGGACCACATCGTAGACCCCCATGCCGGTCAGCACGGCAAAAAGCACGAGCGGAAAAAAGAACCACCAAGACCACGCAAACATCAAGATCAGTGAGATCAGGGTCAATACAGCCACTCCGGCGAAGGTCGTAAATCTGGTCATGGACCCCAAATCTGACATCTTGATCCCTTTTCTTGAGCTTGGCCAAATGTTCCCGATCACTCTGACGCGAAAGCAGATTTTCGCAAGTCCCTGTGCGGTGCAACCTGGCAATCGCACAGGATTTTGATTTTTGAGACTTTGGTTCCCATTTGAAAAGCTCATTAGTTTTAAAGGGATGCGGCGGGTGTGGTTCCCGCCAAATGCCTGCTTGTTGTAAAATACAAACCTGTCTACGCTTACCCTCAGATTCCTTGAACGGTGGTGTATAACCATTGCACCTCAACTCAAGGAAGAGAGATTTTCGCCTCACGTGAGGCTTGCTCCGTGACCAAGTCTGCTTTGGGCTCAAAATCTCAATTTCGGCGCGGCGTGCCACAAACGGCAGGTCGTGAAAACAAACAAAACGGGAGAACCAGCATGAAAATGTTCAAGATGCTAGCACTTGCCGGGGCCATGGCCGCGGGCACAGCTGCAACAGCACAAGAGAAGTTTATTACCATCGGTACGGGCGGCCAGACGGGCGTTTATTTTGTGGTGGGTCAGTCGATTTGCCGTCTGGTGAACCGCGGCTCCGCCGATCATGGGCTGAAGTGTACGGCACCTTCCACCGGTGGCTCCATTGCCAACATCAACGCGATCAAGGCGGGTGACATGGACATGGGTGTGGCCCAGTCTGACTGGCAGTTCCACGCCTTCAACGGCACTTCCAAATTTGAAGGTCAGCAGTTCGACAACCTGCGCGCGGTCTTTTCCGTGCATGGTGAGCCATTCAACGTGATTGCGCGCAAGGACAGCGGCATCAAGTCCTTTGATGATCTCAAGGGCAAGCGTGTGAACATCGGCAACCCCGGTTCCGGTCAGCGCGCCACTATGGAAGTCGTGATGGACGCCAAAGGCTGGACGCTGGATGACTTCGCGCTCGCCTCAGAGCTGAAGCCAGCCGAGCAAGCCGCCGCGCTGGGCGACAACAAAGTGGATGCCATCATCTACACTGTCGGTCACCCCAACGGTTCCATTCAGGAAGCGGTTTCCACCATTGATGCAGAACTGGTGACGGTGGCGGGCCCTGAGATCGACAAGCTGATCTCTGACAACCCCTACTATGCAGCAGCCAGCATTCCCGGCGGCATGTACAAAGGCACCGACGACACCGTGAACACCTTTGGTGTGAAGGCGACGTTTGTGACCTCCGCGGATGTGGACGACGACGTGGTCTATCAGGTGGTCAAGGCCGTCTTTGACAACTTCGATCGTTTTAAGCGCCTTCACCCCGCATTTGAGAACCTGACCGAAGAAGAGATGATCTCGGGCGGTCTTTCGGCTCCTCTGCACCCTGGTGCCGAGAAGTACTACAAAGAGCGCGGCTGGATGTAATCCAGCTTATGGTTTGACACATGTGGTGGCGGTGATTTCATCGCCACCGCAGGGCTTTCGCCCAATAACATCAAGCACCTGCACAAGCAGGGCTGACAGGGGGACACCGCATGACACAAAAAGATCAGCAGCAAGCCGCCGCCGTTGAAGCTGAAGCCGCCGGACACGGAGGGCTCAGTCAGGAAGAACTGGACGAACTTGTCGCCTCTTCTGATACGGGCGGCAGGGCCGTTGGTGGAGGTCTCGGCACCCTTTTGATGCTTGTAGCCCTCGCATGGTCTCTTTTTCAGCTTTATATCGCCTCGCCCTTTGGGCTCTTTAACGACACGCTGGCGCGGTCCATCCACCTTGGCTTTGCCGTCTTTCTCGGCATCATGATGTTTCCCGCCGCCCGCACGACATTTCAGCTCGCGCTTGGTGTGATCATTCCGCTGGCCCTCGCAGCCCTGTTTATGGTTTCGGCCAAAGAGGGTGTCGCGACCTGGTGGATCCCGATCCCCGCCATCGCTGTCGCCGCAACCGTTGTTCTCGGCTCCCCCAAGGATCGTGTGCCGATCTGGGAATGGGCGCTGGCCATCGCAGGTGCCGGTGCTGCGCTGTACCTTTTTATGTTCTACCGTGACATTGCGGACAGGGTCGGCGCGCCGATCATGCAAGACTATGTCGTGGCCGTTATCGGCATCATGATCCTGCTGGAGGCGACGCGCCGCGCGCTGGGCCCCGCCTTGATGATCGTGGCGTCCGTGTTCCTACTATACACCGTGCTCGGCCCCAACATGCCGAGTATTATCGCGCACAAGGGCAACTCCCTATCCGAGATCGTGAATCACCAGTGGATCACAACCGAAGGTGTCTTTGGCATCGCGCTGGGCGTATCCACGTCTTTCGTTTTCCTGTTTGTGCTCTTCGGCTCCCTGTTGGATCGGGCGGGCGCGGGCAACTATTTCATTCAGGTCGCGTTTAGCTTGATGGGTCACATGCGCGGCGGTCCGGCTAAGGCGGCCGTTGTGGCGTCAGCCATGACGGGTCTGATCTCCGGTTCTTCCATCGCCAACGTGGTAACGACGGGTACGTTCACGATCCCGCTGATGAAAAAGGTGGGCTTTAATTCGGAGAAGGCGGGTGCGGTCGAAGTGGCCTCTTCCGTCAACGGGCAGATCATGCCGCCGGTCATGGGGGCCGCGGCCTTCTTGATGGTTGAATATGTGGGCATCCCCTATTTCGACGTGGTCAAGCACGCCTTTCTACCGGCGGTGATTTCCTACATCGCGCTGGTCTACATCGTCCACCTTGAGGCGATGAAAGCCGGGATGCAGGGTCTGCCGCGTGCCTATACGCCCAAGCCCATCGTGCAGCGTCTGATCGGCACTGCCTTTGCCATCGCCGCCATCTGCGCGTTGTCCTTTGGGGTCTACTACGGCATGGGCTGGATCCGTCCCGCCTTCCCTGAGACGGCGTCATACATCATCTTTGCATTCCTTACGCTCGTCTATGTTGCGCTGCTTTATGTGGCGAGCAAGGAAGAGCCGCTGAAGCTCGATGATCCAAATGACGAAGTGACGGCCCTGCCCATGCCGGGACCCACCGCGCGTTCCGGTTTCCACTTCATCTTGCCGGTGGTTGTGTTGGTCTGGGCGCTTATGGTTGACCGGCTAAGTCCCGGCCTGTCAGCCTTCTGGGCGTCATCCTACATGGTCTTTATCCTGCTGACGCAGCGGCCGTTGATGGCGATCATGCGCGGTGAGAGCAAGCTGGCGACGGACATTCGCGACGGGTTCATGGACCTGATCGATGGTCTGGTCACTGGTGCGCGCAACATGATCGGGATCGGCATTGCCACGGCAACTGCTGGTATCATCGTGGGCGCGGTCAGTCAGACGGGCGTCGGCTCTGCGCTGGCGGATGTGGTTGAGGTGCTGTCGGGTGGTAACATCCTTGCCATTCTGGCGCTGACGGCGGTGCTGTCACTGATCCTTGGGATGGGCCTGCCGACAACGGCGAACTACATCGTGGTTTCCGCGCTGCTCGCGCCGGTGATCGTGACGCTAGGCCAGCAAAACGGGCTGATTGTGCCGCTGATCGCTGTGCACCTCTTTGTGTTCTACTTTGGCATCATGGCAGACGTGACACCGCCTGTAGGACTGGCAAGTTTTGCCGCCGCTGCGGTATCGGGCGGTGATCCGATCAAGACGGGTGTTGTGGCGTTCTTCTACAGCCTACGCACAGCTGCCTTGCCCTTCCTGTTCATCTTCAACACCGAACTGTTGCTGATTGGCGTGGGATGGGGGCAGGGTATATTTGTCTTCATTGTCGCGACCATTGCGATGCTGCTCTTTGCGGCGGCGACGCAGGGGTGGTTCTTTGCCAAGAACCGTTTCTATGAAACAATCGCCCTGCTGCTGATCGCCTTCACGTTGTTCCGTCCAGGTTTCTGGATGGATATGATCTCCCCTCCTTACAATGAGGTGGCCCCGATTGAGATTGAGCAAGCTGCGGATGAGACACCGGTCGGTGAATATCTGCGATTGCGGGTTGCGGGTGTGAATGATCTCGGTGATCCGATCGAGTTTGTTGCACTCCTGACTTTGCCAGACGGCGCGACGGGCGCTGAGAAGCTGGAGAACGCCGGGCTGCTGTTCCGCACCGACGGGGACAAAATGATCATCGACGATGTGAGCTTTGACTCTGACGCGCAAAAGGCGGGTCTGGACTGGGATCAGGAGGTGTTGCGCGTGCTCAAACCTGTGCCGCAGCCATCCAAGTATCTGATGTTCATCCCGGCATTGTTGCTGCTTGGTCTTGTCGTTTTCCTCCAACGGGGGCGGGCGGCGCGAGCCACACCAACGCCGGCGGCCGCATAGCTGTCATCTTTGCGCAACGGTCATACATGACGCTGGGTGCGGCGTTAACGCAGGCTCACTTCGCCTGTTTCCCTTGGCCCGGGATGGGCGTAAGGAACGTGCAAATCGGGTGCAGCAGGGCGGGATGTCGCCCGCTGGCCCGTGTTTCACGGAGTGACTTGTTATGACCCCTTTCGCGATCGCCGGCGTTCAGATGTATGTGAACGCACTGCAACCCAACGTCGATGGGATGATCCACCGGCTTGATATTCTGATGGCGCGTTTCCCCTGGACGCAGATGGTGCTTTTCTCTGAACTGGCCCCTTTTGGCCCGTTGGACCGTTTCGCTCTGCCACCAGAGAATGAGACAATAGAAAAGTTTCAGGAGGCCGCACGCAAGCACCGTGTCTGGCTGATACCGGGCTCGATGTTCCTCAAACATCCCGGCGACGGGCGGGTCTATAATACCTCAGTCGTGATCAACCCTGAGGGTGAGGTGATCCGGCGCTATGCCAAGATGTTCCCGTTCCGCCCTTATGAGGCAGGGATCGCTGCGGGATCGGAATTCTGCGTCTTTGATGTGCCGGATGTGGGCCGCTTTGGTCTGTCGATCTGCTATGACATGTGGTTCCCGGAGACCACACGCCAGCTGACCTCACAGGGGGTCGAGGTGCTGTTGCATCCTGTTTTAACCGGCACCACCGACCGCGATGCGGAGCTGGCCATCGCACGGGCGACGGCGGCGCAGTTCCAGTGCTACATCTTTGATGTGAATGGTCTGGGCGCGGGCGGTGTTGGTAAATCTTGCGTGGTGGACCCGACGTCGATGGTGCTGCACCAATCCGCCGGGCAAGAAGACATGTTCCCGATTGAGATCGATCTGAATATGGTGCGCCGCCAGCGCGAGACCGGGATGAAAGGACTGGGCCAGGTGCTCAAGTCTTTCCGCGACCGATCCACCGATTTTTCAGTTTATGACAGAAATAGTGGAACTGATGCGTACCTTAAGACGTTAGGACCCCTAGAAATACCACAACAGGGGAGCCGCGCAGGGCTGCACGTAGATGTGCCCGCGCAGCGCGTACCAGATGTACCCGCCTTTAAGGGCCAGGAAAGCATGCCAAGTTTTGCGCAAAGCCCAACCGGTTTTGCGCCTGAACCCATGCCCAACCCAACCGCAGGAACAGCAGCACACGCAGCGAACCCACCCGTCAAACCCGGAGTTCTGACCGGATCAGAAGATACATCCAGCGGATAATCGGCTGCATGACACCCCGGCGGAGCTCTCGCCGGGATCGAATGCCGCTAGACTTCGCACAACGGAGAAAGCAACATGCATTCGATGAAAGACTATTCCTCAGCGATTCAGCTTCGTTCCGACAGGTGGAGTGCGCTGCGTGAAGCGTCATCCGCATTGACCCGAGATCCAAAAGCTGCGGAAACAAAGAAGCTTGAAAAGACGATACGGGAGCTTTTTACCTCCCTTGCCATGCTGGAACCCTATTGGGCATTTCCCGGCATGGCCGCCTTTGATCACCTGCGCCGCCAGTTTGAGCATGGCAACTACGCCGACTTGGCCTTTGCCGTGAACCGTGTCACCCGCGCGTTGACAACGGGTGCTTATCGCCGCCGCCATGTCCCGCTTGATCGTGACACCGTTGATCACGACGAAGACGACGAGGCAATGCTGCCGCCAGAGGCTCGCGCGCTGGCAAAACCGTATTTCGAAGTGCTGATCGTTGACAATGTAAACGAGCAGCAAGAGCGGTGGCTCAAATCCAACGTCACCCGCATGCGCCGTTCCGAAGACCCGTTCATCTATGAGGCTGTGGTCGTTCACAGCCTTGAGGATGCGTTGATTGCGGTAATGTTCAACCACAACATACAAGCCATCGTTGTACGGCCCGGCCTGACGCTGAAATCCAAGATGGAGCAGGATATCCTCGCCCGCTATCTGGCCCGAGCAGGTGGGCGGGATGAGATTGATGCCATCGCACCGGAGAGCTACGGACCGGAATTGTGCCGCATGGTTGCCAAAGTGCGGCCTGAGCTGGATGCTTATCTGGTCACTGAACGCTCCGTCGAGGATATCGCGGGCCTTGATCTTGGGATTTGCAGGCGTGTTTTCTACAACCAAGAAGACTTCATGGAGCTGCATCTGAATATCCTGCGGGGGGTTCAGGCACGCAACAAGTCACCGTTTTTTACTGCGCTGGTGGAGTATTCCAAGCAACCCACAGGCGTTTTCCATGCCATGCCCATCAGCCGCGGAAAATCTATAACGCGGTCGCATTGGATACAGGATATGGGCGCGTTTTACGGGCCCAACATCTTTCTGGCAGAGACTTCTGCGACGTCGGGCGGTTTGGACAGCCTGCTTGAACCCCATGGCCCGATCAAAGAGGCACAGGAACTGGCGGCGCGGGCCTTTGGCTCCAAACAAACGTTTTTTGCAACCAACGGCACGTCCACCTGCAACAAGATCGTTGTGCAGGCTCTGATCAAACCCGGTGATATCGTACTTGTCGACCGGGATTGTCATAAGTCGCACCACTACGGCATGGTGTTGGCAGGTGCGCAGGTGTCCTACCTCGACAGCTATCCGCTCAACAAATACTCCATGTATGGCGCGGTACCCCTTCGGGAGATCAAGCATCAGCTTTTGTCGCTGAAAGCGGCGGGAAAGTTGGATCAGGTGCGGATGCTGTTGCTGACCAACTGCACCTTTGACGGTCTTGTCTACAACGTGGAGCGGGTGATGGAAGAGTGTCTGGCGATCAAGCCGGATCTCATTTTCCTTTGGGATGAAGCATGGTTTGCTTTTGCCCGTTTCAACCCGACGTATCGCCAGCGCACCGGGATGGAAGCTGCAAATCGCCTGCGGGCCAAGCTGAAGTCGGAACCACATGCGCGGATGCATGACGCGCAGCAAAGCCTGCTGGAGGGTGCCGACGAAGAAACGCTGCTGAATACTCGGCTGATCCCGCCGCCGAATGCAAGGGTGCGGGTCTATACCACGCAATCAACGCACAAGACGCTGACGTCGCTCAGACAAGGCTCGATGATCCACGTCAACGATCAGGACTTCAAAGGTGAGGTGGAGCAATCGTTCCATGAGGCGTACATGACACACACCTCAACCTCGCCCAACTATCAGATTATCGCGTCCCTTGATGTGGGCCGCCGTCAGGTGGAGCTGGAAGGGTTCGAGTTCGTGCAGCGCCAGATTGAGGCAGCAATGTCGATGCGCCGGGCGATCACGGACCATCCACTGCTCAACAAGTATTTCAAGGTGCTCACCGCCGGCGACATGATCCCCGAACAGCACCGCGAAAGCGGTGTGACCAGCTACTACGATACCGAACAGGGCTGGACCGACATGTGGGATTGTTGGGAGCAGGACGAATTTGCACTGGACGCAACGCGCGTGACGCTTGCTGTGGGTGGCACAGGTTGGGACGGTGACACGTTCAAGACCGATATCCTGATGGATAAATACGGCATTCAGATCAACAAGACGTCGCGCAACACCGTCTTGTTCATGACCAACATCGGGACAACGCGGTCTTCCGTGGCATATCTGATCGAAGTGCTGGTGGAGATTGCAAAATCGTTGGATGAGCGCCTTGACGATGCAAGCCGCATGGAGCGGTTGGGGTTCGACAAAAGGGTGAAAAACCTCATGGAGGATTACCCGCCGCTCCCTGACTTCAGCCGTTTTCATGACGTCTTCAAAGCGGACCATACGCCCGAAGGGGACATCCGCAGCGCCTATTACCTGAGCTATGATGACGACAATTGTGATTATCTCGACCTGAATGGCTCTCTCAAAGAGGCAATGCAGGCGGGTGAAACCATCGTCTCGGCCAGTTTTATCATTCCCTACCCGCCCGGCTTTCCAATTCTTGTGCCAGGGCAGGTGATCAGCCACGAAATCCTCGACTTCATGCGCGCGCTCGACGTGAGCGAGATCCACGGTTACCGCCCTGACCTGGGCCTGCGCGTGTTTACTCAAGAGGCGCTGGACGGGGTCAGCGCCACCGGAAATTCAAACTAAAGGACCACAATCATGGCTACTGTTCTCAAAAACATCTCAGAAATCCGCCGGTTCTTTCATCGAAATGAGGACCCGATTTATTTTATCTCTGCCACCAACTTTAACCTGTTGGGGCTGGACGAATGGGTCAAGAATTTCAAATACATCTGCTACATTGATTGCTACGGCGGCAAGCATCCGAATGTGTTCTGCCCGTCCGAGCAACCCCATGCGGAATTTCAGTCCATCGAGGACATCAACAACTACCTGTTGCAGCACAAAGAGGTGATTGATTTCATCAAGCGGCGCGGGGGCAAGCCCAAGTTCGTCTTTCTGATGTTCGATGAGGAAACAGAGCGGCTGTCAAAAGAACTGGGCGCATCTGTCTGGTTCCCCAAGGCCAAACTGCGCACGTCGATGGACAACAAGATCGAGACTGTTCGGATTGGCAACAAGGCGGGCGTGCCTTCTGTGCCGAATGTGCTGGCTGAGGTCAAATCCTACGACGGGCTGCGCAAAACCTGCGAAAAGGC
This sequence comes from Sulfitobacter sp., assembly GCA_045105735.1. Lineage (GTDB taxonomy): Bacteria > Pseudomonadota > Alphaproteobacteria > Rhodobacterales > Rhodobacteraceae > Sulfitobacter. Next base: position 20,831 of record JBGCDV010000052.1, read on the forward strand.
CGGGATCGGACATGATCTGGTGCTGCAATCCGCATTTGGTGACAGCGGGCACACGACATTCTTTATCAAAAACGAAGCCGACTTCCGCCGCCATGAAAGCGAGATCATTGGCGAAGGTGAGATCAAGATCATGAAACGCATCGATTGTCGCGGTGCGGCGATTGAGGCTTGCGCGACCAAAGAGGGCACAATTGTTGGCCCTCTGATGACCGAGCTTGTGGGCTTCAAGGAGCTGACCCCCTATCGCGGCGGTTGGTGCGGCAACGAAATCCTCGCTACGGCCTTTCCGCCCAAGGTGCGGGATCAGGCGCGGGAACTGACGTTCAAGTTCGGAGAGCAGTTGCGCAAGGAAGGGTATCGCGGGTATTTTGAACTGGATTTCCTGATCGACAAGAAGACCGGGGATTTGTGGCTGGGTGAATTGAACCCACGCATCACCGGTGCGTCCTCCATGACCAATCACGCCGCTTTTGCCCACGCTGACGCGCCGCTGTTCCTGTTCCACTTGCTTGAGTTTTCGCGCAAGAAGTTCAACCTCGATGTGGATGAGCTGAACGCGCGCTGGGCGGACCCGGCCAACATTGATGGCTGGTCCCAGATGGTGATCAAACATACCGACGACAGCGTTGATATCTGCACACAGGCCCCGGAAACCGGCATCTACAAGATGCTGGAGGACGGACGCGTCGTCTTTGACCGCTTCGACTATCACCGGCGCGCTGTAGAGAGTGAGAACGAAGCGTTCTTCCTCAGTATCCTGCGGCCCGGTGAATATCGTTACGAAGGGGCGGACATCGGTATTCTGGTGACGCGAGGTCGCTCGATGACCAAGGGTTTCCAGTTGAATGAACGCGCGAAAAAGTGGATTCACGGGATCAAGCAAAGCGTGGATGGCAAACCCTTGCCGACTGCGCAGGCCGGACCGGAACTTGCCGATCCGGCGTTCAAGATACTCTAGCCCCCTGAAAGGCCCCGATGTATTGGCGCGCCCTACAAGAAGATTTGCCCGGACCCAAATGGGCCGGGCTTTTCGCTGAATATTGGCCTGACTACCGCACGTGGTGGCTCAAGGAAGGTGAGGCCGGGCGCCCGACCTATGCCGAAGGACTGCGTGCCTTGCGCCAGCACATGCCGGAAATGGTGCCGCTTTATGACGAGTTGTGCAGTCTTGCGGGCGGTGGCGACCATGCCGCGCGGTTCCTCAGCTTCTACAACCCGCCGCCGTACCTTTCGGGTTGCTCGCAGGCGATCTGGGCGGGAAAAGAACCCGTCATGGTGCGCAACTATGACTACAATCCAAACGCTTTTGACCAGTTGGTCCTGCATACATCGTGGCAAGGGCGGCGGGTGCTGGGCACGTCGGACGGGCTTTGGGGGCTGGTCGATGGGGTGAACGACGCGGGCCTCGCCATCTCGCTGACATTCGGCGGGCGTCGAGTTGTGGGTCAGGGCTTTGGTGTGCCACTGATCCTGCGCTACGTCTTGCAGACCTGCGAAACGGTGAAGGAAGCGTCGGCAGTCCTCGCCCGCGTGCCGACGCACATGAGCTACAACGTCACCGTGCTCGACCGCAAACGCAATTATGCCACGGCGATGATGGGCCCGGACCGGGAGACGACGATCACGCATACGGCGGTGGCCACAAACCATCAGGAAAACGTCGAATGGGTCAGCCACGCGCGCTTTACCGCCACGGTGGAGCGGGAGCGGTATCTGCTCAACAGGCTGCGGATGCACAAGGATCCAGAGGAGAAGTTCATCGGGGCTTTCCTCAAGCCCCCACTCTATTCAACGGCGTTTTCCGCCGGGTTCGGCACCCTGTATACCGCTGTCTATCGCCCCCGAAAGGGAGAGATGGAATTGCGCTGGCCCGGCACCATCTGGCCTTTATCGCTCGATGATTTCACCGAAGGGGCGCGCGAAGTTCTGATACCGGGGGCCGCATGAGGCAAGGACCGCTTGCATCACTGAAAGTTGTGGAGTTCTCGGGGCTTGGGCCCGCGCCGTTGGCTGGGCAACTGCTCGCTGATCTGGGCGCGGATGTGATTACTGTGGACCGCAAGGCGGCACCCGCTGACCCAAATGACATAAACAGACGTGGTAAACGATCTGTGGTGCTTGACCTGAAATCCGACGATGGGTTGAACGCAGCCAAGGCGTTGATTGCCGCAAGTGATGTGCTGATCGAAGGGTTCCGTCCCGGCGTGATGGAGCGGCTGGGGCTTGGGCCGGATAGTTGCCCGGATACGCTCATTTATGCACGTATGACAGGCTGGGGGCAGGACGGGCCGCTGGCACAGGTGGCGGGGCATGACATCACCTACCTCGCGCTCACGGGCGCGCTCAATGCCATGGGCGAAGCGGGCAGGCCGCCTGTCCCACCGATGAACCTTGTCGCGGACTATGGCGGCGGGACGATGTTCCTGATTTTTGGTATCTTGGCCGCTGTGATTGAACGCGGCGTATCGGGCAAGGGACAGGTCGTGGATGCCGCCATGGTTGACGGCGTGCCCGCGATGATGGGTCTGATCCATGGCATGTTGGGCAGCGGTTTTTGGTCTGAAACGCGCGGCAGTAACTGGCTTGATGGGGCGGCACCGTTTTATCGGTGCTACGCCTGTTTGGATGACAAATTCGTTGCCGTCGGCGCGCTGGAACCGCAGTTCTATGCGATCCTCATCGAAAGGCTGGGCCTGCCGGAAGACTACCGCGCGACCCAAAATGACCGGCAGACATGGGCCAACCGCACTGCTGAGTTTGAAGGTATATTTTCCAGCCGCACCCGTGACGCATGGGCGGACGTATTCGACGGAACAGACGCTTGCGTGGCTCCTGTCCTGACGTTCTCAGAGGCGGCGGCGCATCCCCATCTCGCGGCGCGGCGTACATACGTCAGCCCCGGTGGATTGCAACAATCCGGCGTGGCCCCAAGGTTCAGCCGTTTTCAACCCGTTCAAACACCCGCGCCAACCGCAATAGGTGCGGATACCACAGAGGTTTTGCAGCAACTGGGCTTGTCCCCATCTCAAATCGATGCAGTAGCCGGAAAGCGGTAGGGGGAACACACCCGCGCAGTTGGGCACCATGCAGATTGCCGTGTCGCGTGTCTGCAATATGCTGTATCACCCTGATATGAAGGATTTTAGCCATACGCCCGGCGATATCTTGTTGGATGACCTGATCGTCTGTCCGCAATGTGACGCCGCCTACCGGATGAAAAAGCCGGAGCATGGTGAGCGGGCAGCATGCCAGCGGTGCCACAAGGTGTTGATAGCACCTCGTCGCAACGCCGGACTACACATCATTGCTGTGGCACTTGCAGTGCTCTTTTTGATCATAGGGGCGGCTGTCTTTCCCTTTTTGACAATCGACGCGGCGGGCAACAAAAACGCTGTATCTGTGATGGATGCGGCGCTGGCCTTTTCGGGTGGCCCCATGCTGATATTATCGATGGCCACTGCTGCGCTGATCATCTTTGTGCCTTTGGCAAGGGTCTTGCTGATCCTTTACGTGCTGGTGCCCGTCGTTTTGGACAAACCCGCCGCCCGCCACGCCATCCCCGCCTTCCGTTTGTCAGAGGCGCTGCGCCCCTGGTCCATGGCCGAGATTTTCGCCATTGGCTGTGCGGTCGCATTGGTCAAAGTATCCGACCTTGCGCATGTTGGGTTTGGCCCTGCGTTCTGGATGTTCGGTATTCTCGTTGTTCTTGTCATCGCGCAGGACAGTTTCATGTGTAAGTGGTCAGTATGGCATCGTCTGGAACACCCCAAAACATCGTAAGCGCACGCGATATCGGTATTGTCGCCTGTCGCCGCTGTACCAAGGCATCGCCCATGGGTCAGGAAACATGTCCGCGCTGTGGCCACCGCTTGCAATCGCGTGATCCGTTGAGCCTGCAACGGGTGTGGGCGTTCTGGATTGTCGGCATCCTGTGCTACATCCCCGCCAATACATACCCGATGCTGCGCACGCAGACCTTGTTCAAGGTTGAGGAAAGTACGATTATTGGTGGTGCGGTGGATCTGGCGCATTATGGCAGCTACGGCATTGCCGGGATCATCCTCTTTGCCTCTGTTGTCATTCCGTTGGCCAAGTTCTGGGCGGTGGCCTATCTCGCTATCAGCGTCAAGCAAGAGCGCCGGTTTTCCAATCATCGGCGGCAATTCATGTATGAAATCGTCGAATACATCGGCCGCTGGTCGATGATCGATATCTTTGTGGTTGCGATCCTGTCGGCGCTGGTGCAACTCAAGACATTGGCGTCGATCAATCCCGGCCCGGCGAGTATCTTCTTTGCCCTTTCGGTGATCTTTACGATGCTATCTGCGCAGGCTTTTGACTCCCGTTTGATCTGGGATGTTCAGGCAAAGGGGGATCGCGCAAAAGATGAGTGACGCATTGCCAGAAGTATCGGTCTCTCCGGCCCGCAAGGTGTTCCTGAGCGGCGCATCTGTGGTCTGGATCATCCCGCTGCTGGCACTGGTCGCAGCACTCTTTGTTGCGTGGCAAAGCTTTAATGATCGTGGCCCGCTTGTGGTGATCGAATTCCAAAAGGGCGCTGGCATCAAAGCGGGCGAGACTGAGCTGCGCTACCGCGATGTCACGGTTGGTGTGGTTGAAAAGGTTGGTTTTACCGAGAGCCTTGAACGGGTCACTGCAAGTGTACGCGTCGACAAGGAAGTTGCGCCCTTCATCGACACTGGTGCGGTTTTCTGGATCGTCCAGCCAGAGGTTTCTGCACAAGGGATCACCGGGCTGAGCACTGTGCTGAGTGGTGTCTACATCGAAGGATCATGGGATGATCAACCGGGCCCCGAAATGGGACGGTTTCAGGGGTCGTCAGAGGCACCGTTGATCCGACCGGGCCAATCTGGCTTGCAGATTGCCTTTCGTACCGTCGCCAATGGCCAGCTGACAGACAATGCGCCAATTCTGTATAAAGGGATCGAAGTCGGCCGCGTGGGCCGTGCCAGCATCGCGCCGCGCGGGAACTTTGCCATTGTCGAAGCTCTGATCTTTGAAGAGCACCGCGCCTTGATTAACGATTCTACCCGGTTTTGGGACACATCCGGCTTTAGCGTGAACATCGGCCCGGCGGGTGCAGAAATTGATTTTTCCTCGCTTGCGACGTTGGTGGGCGGCGGCGTGACCTTTGATACATTCGTCTCGGGCGGCCAGCCTGTTCAGGATGGCAAGGTGTTCGAGGTGTTTCCGGACAAAGAAACAGCGCGCAACTCACTCTTTAACGCCTCCGCAGTAGAACCGCTGGAGATCAGCGTGGTCTTTGATGACAATATTTCCGGCCTCGCTGTCGGTGCTCCAGTTGAATTGAGCGGTTTGAAGATCGGGGAAGTTTCAACCCTTTCTGGTATCGTTGATTTTGATCAGTTCGGCGATAGTCGGGTGCGCCTGAGTGCAAATTTGACAATTCAGCCCGCGCGCCTTGGCCTGCCGGGGGAGGTCACGGCGGACAACGCATTTGCCTTCCTTCAAACTCGCGTGCAGGCGGGGCTGCGCGCGCGTCTGGCCTCTGCCAGCTTGCTCACGGGGGGGCTCAAAGTGGAGTTGGTCTTGGTGGACGACGCGCCCGAAGCGGTGCTTGAGGAGGTCGAAGGGGGCTTTCCTGTCATGCCTACGACAGAGAACGAAACCTCGGATGCGGCAGCTACTGTCGAGGGAGTCTTTACCCGGATCAACAATCTGCCGATTGAGGAATTGCTGAACTCTGCCATCACCTTTCTCGACTCCGCCGAAAGCCTCATTTCCGACGAAGACCTGCGCGAAACGCCAACGGACCTGCGTGAACTCCTGGCCGATGTGCGCACGATTGTCGTGTCGGATGATGTTAAAAACATTCCTGTGTCGATCAACAGCACACTTACCCGCGTTGAAGAGCTGGTAACAGAACTTGAAAAACAGGAAATCGCAGCCAAACTCACAGCGGTGCTGGACAGCGCGGCAAGTGCGGCCGCCGCGGTGGAGTCCTCAGTTGAAGGGGTGCCGGAACTCGTCACAAGTATCGAAGCCGTAGCCGCCAAGGCCGAAGGGCTCGCGCTTGAGGATTTGGTGACGGAACTGACCGGGTTGATCAACTCCGCAGAAGCGATCATCGGGTCAGACGATGCAGTTGCACTTCCCGCTTCGCTCACGGCGGCTTTGGGTGATGTGCGCGGCTTGTTGTCAGAGGTTGAAGGGTTCGTCGCCTCCGAGGACGTCAAAAACATTCCAGTTGCTTTGAACGCGACTCTCGGACGTGTGGAAAAGCTGGTAGCGGAGCTGGAGACACAGCGGATTACTGCTAAGTTGTCAGAGGCACTGGAAGGGGCGTCTGCTGCGGCATCAGCCGTTGAGGGGTCTGTCGCAGGGGTGCCGGAATTGGTCAAACAGATCGAGGCCGTTGCTGCCAAGGCAGAATCGCTTGCCATCGATGAACTTGTTACAGAGCTTGCAGCGCTGACAAAATCAGCAGATGCCGTCATTGGCACGGATGATGCCATTGCATTGCCCGGTGCGCTCAAAGGGGCGTTGGATGAGTTGAACCTCACGCTTGCAGAACTGCGGACGGGCGGTGCCATTGAAAATGTCAACAAAACGCTCGCGTCGGCCCGAAATGCCGCCGACAGCATTGCCGTCTCGTCCAAGGATTTGCCCCAAATCCTTGAACGGTTGAACCGACTTTTTGCGCAAGCCAGCCAGACCATCGAAGGATACAATCGGGGCGATGCCATCACCCGGTCCGCGCAGACCACGTTGCGCGATATCCAAAAGGCGGCGGATGCCCTTGCATCCCTCGCCCGGACCATTGAACGTAACCCCAATTCGCTTTTGCTTGGACGTTGAACATGACCTTTGCTGCCCGCGCGCTCTGTCTTTTGCTCCCTTTCGTGATTGCCGCCTGCGGTTCACCTGAACGCTTCGCGGTCAGCCCCCCAGCCGTGGTTGAGAAGACACGCATCGCCTTTGCCGCTGTTGAGGTGCGCGATGTTTCCCTGCCAAGCTACGCCGCCTCGGACGAGATTGCGCAGCAACTCGAAGACGGCACGTTGGTCAGTTCTTCCGACGTTCTTTGGGCCGACGCCCCGGAACGGGCCATTGCGCTGGAATTGAGCCAGAATCTCGCCCGAATGACGGGCCGCCGTGTGGCGTCAGAACCGTGGCCGTTTGAAGCCTTTCCGGACGCCCGGCTTGAGGTGCGCTTTGCCGAATTGGTGGCCAAAACCTCCGGTGTGTTCAGCGCGTCGGGGCAATACTTTGTCGCCGTCGAAGAAGGCCGCGAACGATCCGGCCTTTTTGATCTTACCGTTCCATTTGATCCTGCCGCCGGACCAAATGCCATTGCGGCCGCCCGCGGTCAGCTGATCCTTGATCTTGCACAGTTCGTCGCCCGCGAAGGACTTCGATAACGTACCCACCGGCATCGTTTTCTTTCAAAGAAAACGGCCGGAAACTTTGGAAGTTTCCGACGCCTGTTGCGCAGGACATCCCTGATCAGAAGTCCAGATTCTCCACGCTCAGCGCGTTCTTCTGGATAAACTCGCGACGTGGCTCCACCACATCGCCCATCAGCTTGGTAAACAGATCATCGGCCTCTGCCATATCTTCCACCTTGACTTGCAACAAGGTACGCGCATCTGGGTCCAGTGTGGTTTCCCAAAGCTGATCCGGGTTCATTTCGCCCAACCCTTTGTAGCGTTGCAGCGACAGACCTTTTTCGCCCTCGGTCAGGATCGCCTCCAGCAGGTCCATCGGTCCATGGATCAACTGGGTCCGGTCCTTACGGACCAGCGTTGCGGGCAGGTTATAGACGTCCTGCAAATGCTCCGTAAACGTGCCCGAGCGTTTGGCTTCACCTGAGCGCAGCATTTTGCCATCCAGTGTGCGCACCTCTTCAACACCACGCAGAATACGGGCCAGTTTGATCCCGTGATCTTGCGTGATCCGACCTTGCCACCCCTGCTCCCACTCCAGCGCGATAAGGTTAAGGCGCTTGGCAACCTTGTCCGCCACACCTTGCAAATCGCGGTCCACCGCTCCGGGGACAAAGGCACCGGCAATGGCGGCCTGTTCAAGGATGTGACGTGGATAATGTGTGGGAAACGCGTCCAGAACCCGGCGCATCTGGCGTGCCAGCTCTACAACGCGGGCAAGGTCCGCCCCGGTGATCTCTTCACCATTGCCCTGGCGCAGCATCGCGCCATCGATGCCCTGATTGACCAGATACTCTTCCATCGCCGCCTGATCCTTGAGGTACACCTCGGACTTGCCGCGCGACACTTTGTAAAGCGGCGGCTGCGCGATGTAGAGATGTCCATGCTCAATGAGCTGCGGCATCTGGCGGTAGAAGAACGTCAGCAGCAGCGTGCGGATGTGCGCGCCGTCCACGTCCGCATCCGTCATGATGACAATCTTGTGGTAGCGCAGCTTGGAAATATCAAACTCGTCCCGTCCGATTCCGGTGCCAAGCGCCATGACGAGGTTGCCGATTTCCTGACTGCCGAGCATTCGGTCAAACCGCGCACGTTCTACGTTCAGGATTTTACCTTTGAGCGGCAGGATTGCCTGTGTCTGACGGTCACGCCCGGTCTGCGCTGACCCCCCGGCTGAGTCACCCTCGACGAGGAAAACTTCGGTCTTGGCCGGGTCTTTCTCTGAGCAATCCTTGAGCTTGCCAGCAAGGAAATTCACATCCATCGCCGTTTTGCGCCGGGTCAGGTCGCGCGCCTTGCGCGCCGCTTCGCGGGCATGGGCGGCTTCGATGATCTTGCTGACCACGATGCGCGCCTCAGTTGGGTTTTCCTCGAACCACTCCGCCAGCTTTTCGTTCATCAACCCTTCAACGGCTGGACGCACTTCGGAAGACACAAGCTTGTCCTTGGTCTGAGAAGAAAATTTCGGGTCCGGCACCTTGACGCTCAGCACGCAGGTCAGCCCTTCACGGGCGTCGTCGCCTGTGAATGTGACTTTCTCCTTCTTCGCGATACCAGAGGATTGCGCATAGTTGTTGATCGTCCGTGTGAGCGCGCCGCGAAAGCCCGCCATATGCGTTCCACCATCGCGCTGTGGGATGTTGTTGGTGAAGGGCAGGACGTTCTCATGGTAGCTGTCGTTCCACCACATCGCGACCTCGACGCCGATGTCGTCCTTCTCACCAGTAACAAAGATCGGTTCCGGCATGACGGAGGTCTTGTGCCGATCGAGGTATTTCACAAACTCTTTCACACCGCCCTCATAGAAGAGTTCGGTTCGCAGCGTCTCAGCGGGGCGTTCGTCGGTCAGGATGATCCGCACACCAGAGTTGAGGAACGCCAGCTCGCGCAGACGTTTTTCCAGCGTCTCAAAGGAATACTCAAGGTTTGAGAACGTATCGGTGGACGCCATGAAGCGCACTTCGGTGCCCTTTCGGTCCGTTTCCCCCAACACTTTGAGATGATCAACGGTAAAGCCGCCCTCGAAACGGGCAATATGTTCTTTGCCATCCCGCCAGATACGCAATTCCAACCAGTCGCTCAGCGCATTGACCACAGACACGCCCACGCCGTGCAAACCGCCTGATACCTTGTACGAATTGCTGTCAAATTTACCGCCTGCATGCAGCTGTGTCATGATGACTTCAGCAGCAGAAACACCCTCTTCTTCATGGATGCCCACCGGAATGCCACGGCCATTATCGCTGACAGAGACGGAGCTGTCCTCGTGAATTGTGACGTTCACTGCATCTGCATGGCCGGCCAACGCCTCATCAATTCCATTGTCCACGACCTCATACACCATGTGGTGCAGGCCGGAGCCGTCATCAGTGTCCCCGATGTACATGCCGGGGCGCTTGCGAACTGCTTCTAAGCCTTTGAGAACCTTGATGGAATCGGCACCATATTCCTGTGGTGTCTGCTCTTGCTCGGACATGCGGGTAAACCTTTATCTTTTGCCCGATTTATAGTGGTTTTCCAAAGGATTGTCACGCAAATGGCACAAGATTTTGTGTCTGGAGGTTTGGCATCAGCCGGACGTTCTGACCTCAGAGATCCCGTTCGTTTCCGTGACCACCAATCGCTGTGCGCGCGCGCCCAAAGCGGCAAACATTTCCGGCCCTGTGCCCGTCATCCAGGCCTGTGCACCAAGCGCGCAAATCTCGTCAAAAAGCGCTGCCTGTCGGTCTGCGTCCAAATGCGCGGCGACCTCATCCAGCAGCAAAAGCGGGGGTGCACCAAAGTCAGCCGCCAGTGCGCGCGCATTGGCGAGGATGAGAGAGACCAGCAGCGCCTTTTGCTCCCCGGTGGAGCAATCGCGCGCTGGCACACCTTTGGCGGCATAGACCCCATAAAGGTCCGCCCGATGCGGCCCGATCAATGTGCGCCCAGCGGCAAGGTCGCGAGTGCGGTTTTCCGCCAATGCATCGCGCAGGTCAGCAGCCTCGGCAGGCATCTCACACTGCAATTCAAGCGATGCCGTCGGAAAAGCCGTTTCCGCTTGGCCCTGCGCCCCAGAGATGGCCTCCAACGCGCGCAAACGCCCGGCGTGGATCGCCGCACCAGCTTCCGCCATGCGCGTCTCAAGAGCGGCGTACCACGATGGTTCGCGCACCATGTCTTTCAACAGCCTGTTCCGCTCGCGCATAGCCTTGTCATAGCTTAGCGAATGCTCCGCATGGTGGGGCAGAAAACTCAGCGTCATCCGATCCAGAAACCGCCGTCGCCCTTCGGCCCCTTCAATCCAGAGGCGGTCCATTGCCGGAATGAGCCACAAAACGCGCGCAATGCGGCCTAAAGCCGTTTGAGCGGCTGCCTTACCATCGATGCGCGTCTGGCGCGCGTTGCCAGCTTCTGACCACAGCTCAATTTCATGTACCTGATGCAAGGAATGAAGGTGCCCGGTAACCTTCCAGCCGACCGCTTCAGGGCGACGCGTCATATCCTGCGCGCTGGATCGGCGCAGGCCCCGACCGGGGGAAAGAAGTGAAACCGCTTCCAGAATGTTGGTTTTGCCAGCACCGTTAGGGCCATAGATGGCAATAGGACGCGCGTCGCATTCGATCACCGCGCGTTGGTGCGATCGAAAATGCGAGAGCGTGAGGTGGGAGAGGGAAAGACTACCCATCCAAGTGCCCGTTTTCTTTCAAAGAAAACGGCCGGAAACTTTCAAAGTTTCCGGTGCCCTCAAACACGCATCGGCATGACAACATAAACCGCTGAGGTGTCATTGCCTTCGCGCATCAACGTTGGATCACCGGAGGAATTGAACAGGAACACCGCATTCTCACGGTCCACCTGACTGGCAATCTCCAGCAGGTACTTCGCGTTGAAGCCAATTTCCAGCCGCTCGTCACCGTAAGCCACAACCAGTTCTTCCTCCGCGGCACCGCTGTCCGGTGCATTCACAGAAAGGACCAGCCGGTCCTCGTCCAGTTGCAGTTTCACAGCACGAGAGCGTTCTGAACTCACAGTTGCCACACGGTCGACGGCCTGCGCAAAGTCCGAAGCGTCTACCTCCATTTTCCGGGTATTCCCCTGCGGGATCACGCGGGTGTAGTCCGGGAATGTTCCGTCGATAACCTTGGAAGTCAGCGTGATCTCAGGCGTGGCAAAGCGCACTTTGGTCTCAGAAACCGATACCGCGATCTTCATTTCATCGTCGTCCAGCAGCTTGCGAAGCTCACCCACGGTCTTGCGTGGGACGATCACACCCGGCATATCGGCGGCCCCATCCGGCAGGTCGGCATCAATCCGCGCCAAGCGGTGGCCATCGGTTGCCACACAGCGCAGCACTTTGCCGCCGTCCGCGTCGGAAATATGCATGTAAACGCCATTCAGATAGTACCGTGTCTCCTCGGTAGAGATGGCGAATTTGGACTTGTCAAAGAGACGCCGAAGGACGGGTGCCGGCGCACTGAAGTTCGACGCATATTCAGAGGACGCCATCACTGGAAAGTCTTCACGCGGCAGCGTCGCAAGAGAAAAGTTGGAACGCCCCGCCTCAACTGTCATGCGGCCAGCGGCACTGTCTGCGGTGAGACTGATCAACGCGCCATCTGGCAGTTTACGCACAATTTCGTGCAAGAGCGTGGCGGAGACTGTTGTGGCCCCGGCACGTTCAATCTGAGCGCCGACCTTGTCCACGACCTCGATATCAAGGTCAGTGGCACGGAAAGAAACGTCACTGCCTTCGGCTTCAATCAGCACATTGGCAAGGATCGGAATGGTGTTCCGGCGTTCCACGACAGACTGGGCTTGGCTGACCGCCTTGAGCAGCGCGGCGCGCTCGATGCTGAATTTCATGTGCCTTCTCCCTCAGGACTGCCGGGAGAGGCAGACTACCCGGTTCCCCCGCTTGCGCAAGACTTTTGAGTGTTTCATGAACCAAATGCAAGAGGGGCTGCCTGAGCCCCTCCATCAGATGCCGATCTGCCGGTAAATCCGTTCAGGATTTCAACGCACGTCCCAGCAATTCAAGGTCTTCTGCGATCTGACCATCGGACTGTTTCAGCTCTTCGATGCGGCGTACACCGTGCATGACCGTGGTGTGGTCCCGTCCACCAAAACGACGTCCGATTTCGGGCAGCGACCGGCTGGTCAATTGCTTGCACAGATACATTGCAACCTGACGGGGCCGGGCATAGCTGCGCAGCCGCTTTGGCCCGATCATATCGCTCAGCCGGATGTTGTAATGCTCACTCACTTTGCGCTGGATCTCTTCCACCGTGATCTTGCGCTCGTTTGAACGCAGCACATCGGCCAGACAATCCTGCGTCAGGTCCATGTTGATCTCACGCCCGACAAGCGAAGCAAAGGCGAAAAGCCGAGTGAGCGCGCCTTCAAGGACCCGAACATTTGACGTGATCTTGTGGGCCAGAAACTCAAGCACACCATCCGCGATCTCGAGGCCGGGGTATGTCTTTTGCTGCGTCTCCAGCTTGCTTTGCAGGATACCCAGCCGCAATTCATAGTCAGTAGGATGCAGATCAACAACCAAACCGCATTGCAGACGCGACTTCACCCGCTCCTCCAGGTCTTTGATGTCCGTCGGGGCGCGGTCGGCGGATATGATGATTTGTTTGTGCTGATCGACCAGCGCATTAAACGTGTGAAAAAACTCTTCCTGTGTGCTGTCCTTGCCCGCAATGAATTGTACGTCATCCACCATCAGGACATCGACAGAGCGGAAAAGCTCTTTGAAATCCATCATCTTGCGATCCCGCAGCGCCTGGACAAAGCGGTACATGAACTGTTCTGCCGACAGGTAGAGCACATTCAGCTCGGGCTTGCGGGCCTGCAGCTCTTGCGCGATGGCATGCATCAAGTGGGTCTTACCCAAACCAACGCCACCATAGAGAAAGAGCGGGTTGAACGTGACGGGACCTCCCTCCGCGACGCGACGGGCGGCGGCATGGGCCAGCTCATTTGGTTTGCCCACCACAAAATTGTCAAAGCTGAAACGGGGATCAAGGGGGGCGGTGCCGTTGGTTTTGCCCGTGCCGGTCACAGTTTTCCGATCGGAGGCGATCTTACGGGTCTGTGCGGTGCTCGGCTTGGCCGTCGAATTGCTCTGAGTTCCGAGGGCAAAGTTCAGGCGGGACGCGGTGATGCCCTCTGCGTTCAGCTCATGCAGGATCAGATCGGAGAAATTCTGACTGACGTAGTTTCCAAAGAAGTTGGTCGGCACATTCAGGGTCGCAATGCCATTTGCGACCTCACCAGGTACCATCGGTTCAATCCAGGTCGTGTAGTTATTTTGCCCGACTGTTTTCAAAAGCCGTTGCGCGATATTGCCCCATTGTTCCTGCGTCATAGTCTTTTTCTTTTCCCCAATAGTCTCGCTGGTGTTCACCAGCATCCCGTTAACTCACCACGCAAGGTCCCGCTCGTTTCCAACAGTGAAACCGACTTGCGCCCGATGGCCCTTTACAGATTTCGATTGCCCGCAGTTGCTCTGCCCAAAAAAAGGCTGCGCAACCGAGCAAACGGTCCGTCGTTTAAAAGTGTGACAGGGCACATGTGTTTGCACACAAATGCTGTTCATCGGCTCAGACTTTGCAGTCTGATGATGGCCCTTGGTCAACGGAGCAGCACCGCACAATGCGTCCGAAAGTCAAAGCCTGTCCCCCCAGCGAAGTGAATCGCATAGCCTTGGTAGCAAGGGTTATGGGCTCGCTTCAACACATCTTCCAACTTGACTCGGCAATTGCTGAAAAAGAATCTACGGCTCAATTTTGAGACTTCTTGCGCACGAAAAAAGGCGTCAGAACCTGACGCCTTTCTTATCAATCAATTAGCTGATTCTGGGGAGTGCGAAGCGGTGGTTTAGCCCAGCGCCTTCACACGAGCGGAAAGCCGCGACATTTTCCGGGAGGCGGTGTTCTTGTGAAACACGCCCTTGGTCACGCCGCGCATCAACTCTGGCTGGGCTGTTTTCAAAGCTTCTGTTGCTGCAGCCTTGTCACCGGATTCGATCGCTTCCTCAACCTTGCGCAGGTACGTACGGATACGCGAACGGCGTGCTTTGTTGATTTGGAAGCGCTTCTCATTCTGACGTGCGCGTTTTTTTGACTGGGCTGTGTTGGCCATGCGGATCTACCTTTGGGTTCATATCAAGTGTCGGCGCGTGACGCCAAACCCATGCCGGAATTTCCGGTAAGGTGATTCTAGCCTGAGCGGGCTGCACGCGCATGTCTGGCGCGGGCTATAGCGGGATTGGTGTGGTGTTGTAAAGCAGGAAGGGCGAACGACGGGTTTGAGCTGATTGTGTTGAAAAACTAATCCTTGATCGTAGCACAGGCTGTTGATTCAATCTGTTTATTGGACAGGGGGATTTGCGATGTTGGGACCAAGGCAGGAGGCGCAGGCAGCACTGTTTTATGAGTTTTCGC
>JBGCDV010000053.1:0-6102 GCA_045105735.1 Sulfitobacter sp.
CCCGGCACCTTTCCATCGTTCACCAACAGCAAAGCGACCTTTCGCAACGTGGTGCGCAGCCGCTCCGTTTTGGGACCCAAATGGCCCAGATCGCTCAAGGTTCGGTCCATCACAGTGAGCCACAATTCCGCATCCTCCAGCAGAATGGGCACATGCGCGTGGATCTCGCGCACGTTCATATGGCGGTGTTTCTCAAGGTAATATTGCCGCCCGCCCATGAAGCCGGACAGGAAATTGAACTGCTCTTCGCGCGTATGTTCCAGACCATGTCCGTCCATATGCAACGCCAGCAGACGCGCCGCCTCAGGTTCGGTTTCGACCACATCATAAAAATGGGTCACCAGCTCACTCAACCCGGGCTCTCCACCGATTTGATCGAGCATGGTTTGTGTCATGAGCGGGGGCGTTCCTTGGCAGGGTCATAAGCGGCGACGGTCGGTGCGATAACAGCGGGCAAACGTTTTTGGTGACCATCAAGCTTGCCCACTTCCAATACCGTGCCCACATCGGCGTGTGCCACGTCAACACGCGCCAACGCGATGTTTTTACCCAACAGCGGGGATCGCATGGACGACGTCACCTCGCCCACCTGCGCGCGGCCAACATGCAGGCAGTCGCCATGTCCCACATCCACGTTGCTGTCTATTTCAAGGCCCACCAGCTTGCGCATCGGGTTCTCTTTTCGGCGGATCAGCGCGTCGCGCCCGATGAAATCATCGGGTTTGGACTTGAGCGGCACAGTGAAACCAATGCCCGCCTCAAACGGATCCGTCTGATCGGTGAAGTCATATCCGGCAAAGATCAAACCCGCCTCAATGCGCACCATATCCAACGCCTCCAGACCCATCGGCTTGATCCCGTGGTCTTGGCCCGCCTCCCAGATCGCATCGAAAATCTCATGCGCGTCCTTTGGGTGGCACATGACCTCATATCCCAATTCGCCGGTGTAGCCGGTGCGCGACAAAACGAAGGGCGTGCCCATCTCGTTGTGAAGGCGCGCGGGCGTATGGCGGAACCAACCCAGCTGATCCATCTCAGGGTTATGCGGTGCGGTCCATACGATCTTGCGCAGCAAGTCGCGGCTTTCAGGGCCTTGTACGGCGACGTTGTGCATCTGATCGGTCGAGGCACGTACAAGAACCTTCAGGCCCAGTTTCTCCGACTGCTCGCGCATCCATTCGCCGCCATAGTCATTGCCACCAATCCAGCGGAAGTTGTCTTTGCCCAGCCGGAACACGGTGCCATCGTCGATCATCCCGCCATGTTCATAGCACATCGCGGTATAGACCACGCCGCCCACAGCCAACGTCTTCATGTTGCGGGTAAAGATGTACTGGCACAGCGCTTCGGCATCCGGCCCCGTAATCTCAAACTTGCGCAGGGGCGACAGATCAAGGATCACGCATTTCTCGCGGCACGCGTGATACTCTTCAATCGGGCCTGCCTCGGCAAAGCAATTGGCCAGCCAGTAGCCGTTGTATTCGATAAAGTTGCGCGTGTGCTGCGCAAACTTGTCGTGGAAAGCGGTTTGCTTGGTCATTTTCGGCTCTGCTTCTGGTGTGGGGCGATAGGCAACGGACCGTTGGAATGTCTCTTTGCCGGAATAGGTGCGCACGTGGATGTCGGTCGGGTTCCAGCCGTTGGCGGGACTAGTGTCATCAGGACAGGCCGAGGACACACAAACGATGTCAGTCAGCGCACGTAGCAGGACAAAGTCGCCCGGCCGTGACCATGGTTCGTCCGAATACATCACGCCGTGCTCATCGAGGAACGTGTTGAAGAAGAAGTTGATCGCCATCCAGCCGGGGCGGCCCGTGACGTTGAACTTGGACAACGCACCGTTAAAGTTCTCGGAGCAGTTCACGTGACCGGGATACCCGATGTCATCGTAGTATTTCGCCGAACAGGCCAAGGCGAAAGCATCATGCCTGCCGCACGTGTCCTGTACCACTTCGACCAAGGGTAGCATTTCCTGATCGTAGTATTTCGCGTGCAGCCCCGGCATGGGATAGGCATGGCCCATCAAGGTCCGGGTCGTGGTCACGTCCAGCGCATGTTCAATGCCTTTATCAAGCTTGCGGGCGGAGAAGCATTCGAAATCAGTACACTGGCGGCCGTCCACGTCGATGATCTGGATGTAATCGCCTGCTTTGACAAAGAACGCCTCCGCCGTGGCGGAATGCACGCGGATGTCATCGACAGGATCGGCAAGCGGATCGGGCAGCTCAAAGCCTTGGTGGGTTTTGAGGACGGCGCGTTTGATCATGACCGTGATGGGTGTCGTGGTGTCTTGTTTTTCTATGTCCATCGCCGCGCCGGGGGCCGCGATGATCACACATCCGTCCCGCGACACGCGAAGGGTTTCTTCGGTTCCGGCGACAGATTGCGCGGAAAAAAGACGCAACGCAGGCGCATCATGCAGATCAATGCCGCGTGCGTCCAAACCCATCCTCAAACCACGCAAAGACTGATCATCACCCGTCAGTAATGTGCGCAATCCGACCGCCTTGGCATTCGCGGGCGCATCAAGCACCGACAGATCAATCTTGCCCCCCTTGCCCGCCGCCACAACTTCGCAAATTTGCGCACCTTGGTCATTGATGATCGTAATCTGGTCACCGGCAGAGACCGGGATCAACGCGGCACCCATCCCCTCAACCACATAGCGTTCGGTGCCAGGCGGCAGTGTAAACTGGCTGGGCACGAACATCTTGCTGGGTTTTGGCGGCCCCGGCGTCACTTGTGCATAGGGTTGATCAAGCATGTCGCGCTCCGATGAAGACGAGTGTTGCATACGTGGAATATTTATTTACCAAAAAGAATATAGGGGCAGCTCTTTTATGCAAGACAATTTGGTCGCAACAAGCCATGTTTTCAGCGAGCCCAATGAGGACACGACCATGCTATCACTTTCACTGGGCCTGTGCGCGGCACTGGCCTGGGGCATTCACGACATTTGTGTGCGCTATGTCTCGCAACGCGGCGGCATCCTGCCTGCGCTTACTACTGTTCTTGTTCTGGGCTCTATCGTATTGATCCCGGTCACGCTGGCCTTCGGCGGCTGGCAGGACATGACCAGGCGCGCCTACGGTTTCTCCGTGCTCGGCGGGTTTTGCTATATCTTCGGCTGCGTCGGTCTGTACAAATCCTTCGGCATCGGCCCCGTCAAGCTGGTCGCACCCATCGTTGGGGCCTATCCCATCCTGTCCATCGGTTGGTCCGCGGTTCAAGGACAAGCGATATCGCTGGATCAATGGCTGGCCGTTGGCATGGTCGTCTCGGGCATTGCATTGGTCAGCCTGCTCTCCGATCAAAAAGACAGCAGTGGCTCACAAAAAGAGGCAATCGGCTGGGCCATCATGGCCGCCATCGGATTTGCTTGCACCTTTGCGGTCGGCCATATCGCGACCCAAGCCGGGGCTGAACTGCCGGTGATCCTGACCACACGCATCGTAACGGCCACAGGCGTTGGGTTGCTGTTACTCTATAGAAGTGGGCTGACGTTCCCCGAACGCAGCGCCTGGCCGATGCTGACCGTGATGGCCACTCTGGATGCCTTCGCATTGGGGATTGTCATCGCATCGGGGGGCCTCGATCGGCCTGAATTCGCTGCGGTGGCCGCGTCAGTCTTTGGCATAGTCACGATCATTCTGGCCTGGGCTTTCCTAAAAGAACACATGGCACCCGCCCAATGGGGCGGAGTCATATTAACCTTTGCCGGGATTGGCTATTTGGCGGTTTGAGCCTAGGCGCGCTCGAACCTCAACAGGTCAATCGACTTGCGTTCCCGCATTTTTGACGGGGTCGCACCGTATTCGTCTTTGATCGCTTTGGATAGGGTGTTGATAGAGCCAAATCCCGTCGCCACCGCGATATCAATCAACGGCAGCAAGGTCTCTTCGACCATCACCCGCGCGCGTTTCGCCCGTAGACGCTTGTAGAACTTAGCGGGTGTTTCGTTCAGCGCCACTTTGAAAACGCGCTCAAGCTGGCGTGTAGAGATCCCGATTTCACTGGCAATCGCGGGCATCTGCAACGGTTCAGCAATCGTGTCTTCCATCATCCGTAACACTTGCGTGATCAAGGGATCAAACAATCCCATGTTATGGGCAATATGTTTGGGCTGCTCTGCATCACTGCTGCGGATCGTGCCCAACAACATACGGTTGCCCAGTTCAGCTACCTGTTCTGACGTCAGTAACGGCGCGATCAGACCGATCATCAGTTCTGATGTAGACGCGCCGCCGCCCGGTGCCGTGATCACCCCATTGCTTTTTTCGGAAAAGCGCGTGCTAAGGGCCGGGTAAAACCCGGTCTCTTCCAGCTTTGCGGCCTCACGCCAGTGGGTCGTCACCTTGCCACAAGGCTTGTCCATCCGAATATAGTTGGTCGCCGCTTCGGACAGCAGAACCACCGGCAGCATCTTGCGTTGCATCATGCGCATCCGGCGCGGCCATGCCTGTTTTTTTGCGATGTCGCCCCCGACGACCACCATCGTATGCGGCGACACAACGTCATTCAGCACCGGCCCCGCCTCAACAATCATGCCGCCTCTGCTTTTGACAAAACCGGGCGTGTCCGACACGCAGGACCAGGAGAACAAGGTTTGTGCCAGCACTTTGTTCGCCGTGCGCAAGGTCGTAATCACGGCCGCCACTTCGGCCTCGGCAAAGCCACCCGAAACAAAAATCTCAAAAACGCTCTGGCTTTTGGCACCACCCGTTGCCAGATCAACGCGGTCTACCCCGCAGAAAAACGCTTCTCTTCGTCCCATATCAACTCACCCATCCCGCTGCGACCTGCCGCTGGTAGGCCACTATCGCATTGCGCATCAAAACCGCCACAGTCACAGGGCCAACCCCACCCGGAACTGGCGTAATCCAACCGGCCAAATCCTTGACCGCGTCCGTATCCGCATCTCCGACAATCGCAACCGAACCGTCGGGCTGTGTAATCTGGTTGATGCCAATATCAATCACCACTGCGCCAGGTTTGATCATGTCAGGTTTGAGAAATCCGGCAATGCCAACCGCGATGATGACAACATCCGCACGGCGCGAATGCATCGCAACTGAACGGGTCATGTGATGGCACACCGTTACTGTCGCACCTTCGGCCATAAGCATCATCGCGGCTGGTTTACCCACAATCTCGGAGTGCCCAATCATCACACCTTCGAGCCCTTCGAGCTCAAGACCGGTTTCTTTCACCAGCTCAACACTTGCCGCAGCCGTACAGGGAGCTAGTGCAACGTCCGAATAGACGATATTCCCGATCGAGGCCGGGTTCATCCCCTCCACATCCTTGAGCGGATGAATGGCCGATTGCAACGAACGCACATTGATGCCGTCAGGCACAGGGCGTTGCAAAATGATCCCCAGGACCGACGGATCATCATTCATACGCTGGATCTGCTCTTTCGCGGCATCTTGCGAAATGTCGCCATCCCAGTACTGCTGATCAAAGGCGAGCCCGGCGCGGGCGGCACCCCGCGCTTGATTGCGCATGTATACAGCGACCTCCGGATTGTCACCGATCGAGATCGAGACCAGCCCCGGCATGCCGGTATTTGCCTGTGTGAAGCTGCGGCAGTCCGATAGGATACGATCACTTACCGGACGGCCCTTGAGCAACCGGTTGTCAGGAAAATCTTTCATCTTCATGTTCGTTGCTGATATCTGTACCGATTCACATATTTCCTATTATTCAAAATATATTCCCCTGTGTCAAATAAATGGAGCATCTTCAACAGCTTTGATAAAGAAAAACCACCTGAGGTTGCTTGACCACAATGGAAGATTTGAACTCTCGTTCGTAGAGTCACGATGTGCTGGCTAGAAGGCAGGTTGTCGGTGTCAAACCCGGTCACGTTGTCGAGTATGGGTTAGATCATTCGCGATAGCCACCTCTTCAAAGAACTTACTTTGCCAGACAGGTCTCAAATATGCGCGCTTCTGCGTTCTAGGGTCAGGACTCATAACCAATAGATGACGGTTGCGGCGAGAGCGATTGCGGACAGGAAGACCTTTGGGCATCGATCATAGCGTGTTGCGACGCGTCGCCAGTCCTTGAGCCTGCCGAACATGATCTCGATACGGTTGC
>JBGCDV010000054.1:0-19129 GCA_045105735.1 Sulfitobacter sp.
ATTTGCCGTCGCGCAGAGAGGCAACAGAATTGTCAGGGCGGCCAATGTGGGGCAACAAATGAATGACACTCCCCGTGACATCGAGAACCGAAACCGTCAGGAAACCATCCGTCACATCTTGCGGCAGAACCACATCGATGACTGGGTTCTGATCGAGTGTAAACCGCCCGGAGGAAACGATTGGGCCGGTTGATCCGTCCTGAAAGGTGACACGCGCATCGCTTTCCGGAGCTTGAGGCAGATAATTTTCCACAAGACAAAGTGTTTCGTTCAACGTCTCCGCATCCACTACGACGACACGATCCCCAGCGAGATCATCTAGCGCATCCTGAAGGTTTTCACGGGTCTCTTCGCTCGCGAAGGTGCCGGAAATCAGGATCGGCTCAAGCGGGCCGTAACCCGCAGGCAAGGGCGGGTTCACCTGTTCCAGCGGTCCGCAATCGCCGTATTGCAAGAGGACCGCATCAATATCCGCGGGCGCAAGAAATACATCCGTCAACACAACATCAAACGTCCCGCTGAGTGCGCCCGGCCAACTCTGGGCGTATTGCGCCGACAGCGTTTCGAGCAGATCAGCGTCGGCAGTGCTGCCGATGATCTCACCGACATTGCCGGTCATCGACAACTGCCATTCCTCAAGGTCTGTGATGTCGTCCATCACGCTCAGCACATCCGCGCCCCAGCTTTCGGCAATCTGCCCCGACGCCAGCGTCAGATCAGTGGTGCCGCCAAGGTCATTCATGCGGGTAACCAGCGCGTTTTGCATTTCCGGGCTTGGCACATAACCGTTGGCGCTGACGGGCAGGTTTTCGACATTTTCAATGGCAAGAGAAAATGGGCTCACCGGCGGATAGCTGGGCCCGCCGCCAATGAAACCTCCAAAGAAGGCCGCCGCACCACCGCCAATGGCGATGGCTGCGACCGCGGCCGCAATCAGCCCCCCGGATTTTCCACCAGACGCCTTCACCTCTTTCTGAGGTGAGGTGTCTTTCGCTATCGGCTTTTGGGGCGCTGGGGCAGGGGGTGCTGCAACGGGTTCGAGTTGTGCCGTTTTCGTTGTGCTTTTTGAGACCGGCGCAATGATGGTGGCATCCAGCAACGAGGTTTCTTCACCGCCACTGGCGATAAAGTCCAAAACCTCACTCATGCTTTGGAACCGCGCCGCAGGGTCCGGCGCTGTCATCTTGTCGATCAAGGATTTCAGGGGGTCTGGCACACCCGAGGTATCCAGCGGCTCACCCTTCTTTTGCACAACCTCCATCGGGTTGGCCCCAACATCAGGGGATTTGCCCCGGAAGTTGGCAAGCAGCAGCGCGCCCAGCGAATAGATGTCTGACCGCGCGTCGGTGTTTCCACTCAACTGCTCTGGCGCGGCATAAGCATATTTGCCAGCAAACTCATTCCCGACAATTGTCTCTGCACCCGGATTGGTGTCTTTGGCGATGCCAAAATCAATCACCACGGCCTGCGCCGGATCATCGTTGCGCAGCAGGATGTTGTCGGGGGACAGATCACGGTGCACAATGCTGCGCGAATGGGCTTCTTCAAGTCCTTCGCCCACACGTTTGCACACGACCAGCAGGTCTTCTGCTGACATCGGCCCTTCCTTGAGCTTGCGGTCAAGGCCGGGTCCATCGATATAGTCCATCAGCAGGTAAACAAGGCCTTCGGATGTGCGATGGTTCTCAGAGTAGCGGACAATCGCGTCATGCCTGATCTCACGAATTTCTTCTTCGCGTGTCATCAGCACAAGGTAATCGTCATTTCCGGAGAACTCAGACTTGAGCACTTTGATCGCGACAAGGCGGCCCGAGATTTCGCTGCGGGCGCGGTAGACATCCGATGTGCCACCGCGGCCCAGCAATGCCTCAATCCGGTAGGTGTTGTTCAGCACGTCTCCGGGTTGAAACGCATCACCGGGGCGGGGTTCTGTCATAGTGTCATTCCGGTTCAGGCCTTAATCTTACGCAACCGATCCTCAACCGAGGGCCTGAAACTCTACCCGGCGGTTGGCATCTGACCGGGGATCAGCGGGATCAAATGGCGCACTTTCACCCAACCCGATAGCCTGCAGCCTTTCTTCATCGATACCACAGCTTGATACCATGTGCCGCTTCACTTCCTGCGCGCGCAAAAGCGACAGGTTTTCGTTATAGCTCGCGGAGCCGGAACTGTCGGTGTGGCCGATGATCTGGAACACGGCGACATCCACCTCTTTCATCGCAGCGCACAAGCTCGCGAGTTTTGGCTTTTGATCATCACGTAAAATGGCGCTGTCGAAATCAAAACTGACTTTGACATTGACCTGATCGGCCTTGTCGACGGCAGAATACTCCGTCGCGGCCGTGGTCACCTGAGTTTGAGTGCTGTCGTCGGTTTGCGCAGTACTGTCTTCGGTTGGTTCCGCCGGAACGATCACCAAACCACGGGTTTTCTGCTTGTTGAATGCATCCTTGATCTCATCCGCAGTCAGCTCTGATTGAGCGGATGCGACCTGACCGACCATTGCCAACAGAGCAGCGGCACCTGCGGCGGTGAGGGTACGTGCAAAATTCATGTCTCCTCCTTTCAAAATTGGATTCAATAAAACGTATAACACCAAGGTATACGACGAGACGCCGGGTCACAACGGTTTTGACGTGACAGACCCCTTTGCCTTAAGGTGGCCAAAGCAGCCCCTGCTGTCCATTTCAGAAAGCTCTTATTCATGCGGCTTGTTCCGGCACTGATCCTCGCCTTTGCAATCATTCTGGCACCCATCCTGTGGTACGTCATTCCGATGGTTATGGGCCAGAACCAAGGGGGCATGGGCCCGGCGATTGACTCTCAGGCACGCATCGAGATTGAAATTCTAAATCAACAGGTTGAGGATATCCGTCTGCGCATGGAAGACATCCGAGAAGGGATGGCAGCCTTGGGGCAGGAGGTTCGCAACAGGCCCGCCTTTCAACCTCAGATGCCCGGCGCAGGGCTCGACCAACAACCCCAAACGGACGGTTCAGAGGTGTTTGAGCAAAATGGCACCAATGACATCATCAATGCCTACGCACAGGTTGTCCTGATTGCGGATCGGCGAAACGTCAACAAGGGCCTCAAGACTGCTGGCCCCCGGTATCTTGCGGAGAAGCTGGGACGCCCCCGAGAGGTGCTTTCTGACACGTGCGAACCAATGACCAACTCACGTCTCAGACCCAAACTGGTGACCGAAAGGGTGGGCCCCATTCGCGTGACCATGCTGCAACCGGCCATCGATTCACTCCGGCGCGTGTTTGAAAATGTCCGGATCACCGACCCTGACCTTTACGCCCGGATCAACACCGCTGGCGCACTCTGCGTTCGGCGGATACGGGGCACACGTAACAGCATTTCGACGCATGCTTTTGGTCTTGCTGTTGATTTGAACATCGACGGCAAGCTCGACACGCTTGGGGATGGCAAAACACAATTGGGGCTGACGATCTTGGCGGACTTCTTTCGAACCGAAGGTTGGGTCTGGGGCGCATCCTGGCGCCGAGAGGATAGCATGCACTTTGAGATCAGCCGCAAACAGCTGGATCAGTGGATATCAGAAGGCAAGCTGTAAGCGATACGTGAACCGGGATTTGCAAGTTCTTGAGGGGTCTCTTGAATTGGTTTGAAGGTGCCCAAAAACAGTGGTTTGTTGATCAGACTCCGCCCCGCGATGCCGCGCTTCAAAACACCGCCCGATATGATTAACCGCCTGCTCTCATTTATTCTGTGCGTGATCATATTTTTTGTTCTGGTCCGGCACGTTCATACGCTAATCAAGGAATACCGCGCCCATCAGGGCCCAGAAGATCAACACCTTCACGACAGTCAGATGAGTTAATTGCTATGGACCAGACCAAGATCAACGCGCTTCGTGCGCAACCCGTTGCCTCCTTTTCACATCTGATTGATGGCAAACATGTGCCCGCTTCAGATGGCGGGATGATGGATGTTCTGTCACCCATCAACGGACAGATCCTGACCCAAGTTGCCCGTGGCACAGCCGCTGATATGGAGGCCGCCATTGCGTCGGCGCGCGCCGCATTTGATGACCGTCGTTGGGCGGGGCAACCCCCTGCTGCACGCAAGAAAGTTCTTATGAAATGGGCCGATCTGATTGAGGCCCACGCGCTGGAGCTGGCCGTTCTGGGGGTGCGCGACAACGGCACCGAGATCAGCATGGCGATCAAGGCAGAACCCGGATCAGCAGCGAGCACAATCCGGTATTATGCCGAGGCGCTGGACAAGATTTATGGCGAGGTTGCCCCGACCTCATCTGATATTCTGGGGCTCGTTCACAAAGAGCCAGTAGGTGTTGTCGGTGCGATCATTCCATGGAATTTTCCAATAATGATCGGGGCATGGAAACTGGGGCCTGCATTGGCGATGGGTAATTCGGTTGTGTTAAAACCATCCGAAACCGCGTCTCTTTCGCTGATGCGCATGTGTGATCTGGCGCTGGAGGCCGGGTTGCCCGCTGGCGTTTTGAATGCAGTAACCGGCGAAGGTGCGGTGGTTGGTGAGGCAATGGGCCTATCCATGGACGTTGATGTGTTGGTGTTTACAGGGTCGGGTGGTACTGGCCGGCGTCTGCTGGAATATGCGGCACGGTCCAACATGAAGCGGGTCTATCTGGAACTTGGGGGTAAATCCCCCAACATTGTTTTTGCCGATGCGCCCGATTTGGATGAAGCCGCAAAGGTTGCGGCCAATGGTATCTTTCGCAATTCGGGGCAGGTCTGTGTTGCCGGCTCGCGCCTGCTGGTGGAGGCACCTATTCATGACGATTTTGTTGCTGCTGTGGCAAAGGCAACTGAGGCCATGCGCGTGGGTGATCCGCTGGATATGAGCACCGCAATTGGCGCGGTAAACTCTGAACCTCAGCTCGCGCAAAACCTAGGTTTTGTTGATACGGCCATCAAAGAAGGCGGCGAGATTACTCTTGGTGGTACCCGCATTTTGCAGGACACGGGCGGCTACTACATGGCCCCAACAATCCTAACGGGCGTCACACCAGAAGCGACGTTGGCCCAGAAAGAAGTCTTTGGCCCAGTGCTGGGCGTCACCCCGTTTGCATCCGATGATGACGCTGTGCGTATAGCGAATTCAACGGTCTACGGTTTGGCGGGTGCCGTCTGGACAAGCACCCTCAGCCGGGCGCATCGCATGGTACGTGACGTGCGAACAGGTGTTATGCATGTAAACACCTATGGGGGCGCGGACGGCACGGTACCTTTGGGTGGTGTTGGTCAATCAGGCAACGGGTCAGACAAATCCCTGCATGCGATCGAAAAATACGTCAATCTGAAAACTGCCTGGATCAAACTATAGGAGGCTGCGCAATGACGGATAAAACCATTCTGGTGATTGGCACTTATGACACCAAAGATGATGAACTGACGTTTCTGGCTGATGTCATCCGCGCACAGGGTGGGAAGGTCGTGACGATGGACGTTTCTGTGCTGGGTGATCCATCTGCGCCCACCGATTACTCCAAACATGATGTTGCAAAAGAGGCCGACAGCTCGATTGAAGCAGCCGTTGCATCGGGCAATGAAAACCACGCGATGCAGATCATGGCCAAAGGTGCAGCGTTGCTAACGGCACGCCTGTTCACGCTCGGCAGATTTGATGGCATGATTGTTCTTGGCGGTACGATGGGTACTGATCTGGCGCTAGATGTCTGTTCGGCGCTGCCACTAGGCGTTCCGAAATACATCGTCTCCACCGTATCGTTTTCGCCGCTGATCCCTGCGGAACGGTTGGCGGCTGACACGCAGATGATTTTGTGGGCTGGGGGGCTATATGGCCTCAATTCGGTTTGCAAAGCGTCCCTTAGTCAAGCTGCGGGTGCGGTGTTGGGGGCCGCTCGCGCGGTGCAGATGCCCGATCCCGACAAGCCTCTCATCGGGATGATGTCGCTGGGCACATCAGCACTGAAGTATGTGATCCCGCTGAAACCAGCCCTTGAGGCGCGCGGATACGAGGTCGCGGTGTTTCATGCAACGGGCATGGGCGGGCGCGCGTTTGAAAGCCTGGCGGGGCAGGGTGCCTTTGCCTGCGTGTTTGATTTTTGCACGCAGGAATTGGGCAATCATATTCACGGGTCCAACATCTCGGCGGGAGCAGATCGTCTCACGAACGCTGGCCTGAACGGCACCCCACAGATTGTAGCGCCCGGGTGCTATGACCTTGTTGATATTGTGGGCTGGCAACCGTTGCCCGAAAAATGGTCGGACCACCTGCGACACGAACACAACCGTTTGCTCACGTCGATTGTGTTGAACGAGGAAGAACGCAAACAGGTTGCGCGCGCGCACAGTGCACAACTGGTCAAAGCAAAAGGTCCGGTCACCGTGTTATTGCCGGAACACGGTCTTGGCGAATGGGATCGCGCAGGCGCTGATTTGCACAACCAAGCTGGGTTGGACGCGTTTTTGCAGGAACTCGAGGATACACTGACTGGCAATGTCACTGTCCAACGGATTGAATGTCACATCAATGATGCAGCCTTTGCGGACAAGGCGCTAGAGGTATTTGATGACTGGCGCGCAAGTGGCCTCGTTATGTGATCTCGGGCCAAGGAGCGTTTCGATACTTTCCAACCCCAGCCTTGTCTTGAAATCCGCGACGATCAGCGCGGGTCTCTTCCAGCCAGTGGTGTGGCCATCATGTTGATCCGAAGGTTCGCGGTGTTTTGAAACTCAAACCCTTGGCCAGAGCTGGCATGAAAAGGATGCTACATCTGTTGGGAAGTGCCAAAAGATCTCGCGGACGTTTATCCATTTCGCGCAGTGTGCAGGGCTTTCACCTACCATATTTCACCGGGATACATCCCAATAATAATTACATAACAAAGATTACCAGTTTATTTCGTATGAAGGGGCACATTCAAAACTGGGTTACGAATGTGCCCCTATCTTGCTGGAAAGCAAGGAGAATGAAAGATGGCCCACTCTGAGCTAAACCTGCGTGAACGTCGCAGAATTGAGGACTGGTGGCTTGCAAAGGTGCCTGTCGCAGAGATGGCGCGCGTGTTGAAGCGTCACAAATTCACGATCTTCCGCGAGATCAAACGCAACTTCTGGGCCGATGATGCGTTCCCCAAAAAGTACGCGGGATACTTCGGGATGGCGGCACACCAGCACGCGCAGCAACGCCGTTCCGCGCAACTACTCATCCGACAGCCCCAGTGCAGCCTTTTGGTCAGACGCCCACTTCAGAATAATCAGATCAAATGTCAGCGCCATCAGGGACACGCAAATGCCAAGAACGAAATTCTTGCCCAGATCGGTACCCGCCAGAGTGCGTTGCAGTTCCTGCCCCAAATCCTGGGTGCCGATAAACGCCGCGATGATCACCATGAAGAACGCAAACATAATGGCCTGGTTAAACCCAACGGCCATAGTTGGCAGGGCCAAGGGAAGTTGTACTTTCCAGAGTTTTTGGAAGCGCGTAGCGCCCGACATGTCCGCCGCTTCGATCATCTCTTTCGGGACCGACCGCAGACCTTCGATGGTGTACCGCGTCAAAGGCACCATCGCGAAGATCAGGATGGAGAAGATTACCGCAATATCCGTAATGCCGAACAACATGATCGCCGGTATGAGATAGACGAAACTCGGGAAGGTTTGTGCCGTATCGCAAACCAATAGGATGCGGTTTGACCATTTCTCGGTACGGGCAGCCCAGATGCCAAGTGGCAGGCCGATGAGCATGGCCAGGGCGACCGCGGATATGACAGAGT
The DNA here is from genome assembly GCA_045105735.1 of Sulfitobacter sp. Classification (GTDB taxonomy): domain Bacteria; phylum Pseudomonadota; class Alphaproteobacteria; order Rhodobacterales; family Rhodobacteraceae; genus Sulfitobacter. Next base: position 7,757 of record JBGCDV010000054.1, read on the forward strand.
AAAGTGTAATTACCGACCTGTCCCACCAGCCGGACAATGCCACCAGTGAGAAAAAGATCGCAGCAAGGACCGCTTGCCGTTTGCCACCAAGCCAGAGCGCGAAGGCGACGATCAGCAGGATGAAGGCAGGTGTCGGGATCGACAGCAGGAAATTTCGGAATGGGATCAATACCTGCACATTCAGGAACGCTCGCAGGAATCCTGTGGTGGCTTTGACCACATCGATGTTCAGAAACCCTTTGATCAGCGTATCGATTTCCTTTCCTTGGCTAAAGTTCTGCTTGCGCCCGATGGTCGAGGCGACTTCAAGGAACTGCGAGACGACGATGAAGAACACAAATAAAGCAAGGCCCAACAAAAGCATGATGTGGCGCTTCCACCAGGGCGTACCTTTGTCAAAGTGCTCAGGCTGCTTGACGACCCATGCTTTCGACATTCTGTCGAGCGTGACGGCCAGCAGCACGATGGTCACACCAATCTCGAACGAGCGGCCAAGTTTGAAACTGCCCATCATGGCCAAGAGCTTAGCACCCAGTCCCGGCATTCCGATGAAGGCGGTCAGGACGACCATCGCAAGACAGAGCATGATCACCTGGTTCACGCCCACCAGAATTTCAGTACGCGCCGACGGGATGTAGACATGCCGTAAAAGCTGCCAGCGGGAGCATCCGCTCATCTCCCCGGCTTCGACAACTTCAGGGGAGACTTTTTGCAGACCCAATGTCGTCATCAAGATCATCGGCGGGATCGCGTAGATTGTGGTGGCGACGGCCCCCGCGGTTGGGCCAACTTTGAAAAAGATCACCGCAGGTAGGAGATAGGTAAAGAACGGCAAGGTTTGCAAGACGGACAGGATCGGTTTGATTGCACGGTTCACCCAAGGTTTGCGCCACGCAAGAATGCCCAGCGTCAGACCAATAACAAAGGCCAAAGGGGCAGCCACGACGAGGACCGACATCGTCTCCATCGCGATTTTCCATTGGCCGATCAGCGCGGTCCATATGAACGTGCCCCCGGCCAGGGCCGCCATGCGCCAACCGCCAAGGTAGTACCCCAGAACAGCGGCCACCGCGGCGATGGATGTCCAAGGGATTGGGCCCAGATTGGGCCAACGGCGTTTTCCAAACAGCAGGTTTGCCGTTGTATCCAGCACGTTTTCCAACCCTTCGGTCAGGATACGCGTGAAGGTCAACAGGCCAAGATCATCTTTCACAAAGTTGAAAATCGCGTCCAGCCAGACGGCAAAAGGTGGCACCATCGCCTCTGGCACACGAAACAGCACGTCGGGCAACAGCGCGGTATAGCGCATCAAAGTCAGGACAACCGCAACAACGACGAATACCAGCGCAAGCCTGCCGCGCGACAATCCCGCAATCGCAGGTGCCTCAGCATAGCTTTGCGCTGCGTCTGCCATTATCCGGCCTCCAGCAGAATGGTCAGGCTGTCTTGGCGGTTCATGCCACCAATGACCACGCCATCACGCGCGACCGGGATCACCTCTCGGGTGTCTTGCACCAGCAGTTTAGCCATCTCTTTTACGGTCGCTTTGGCGTCAACCGGCTCGCCTTCTCCGTTGGTCGCGGCTGTGGCCAGGACCTCGGCATGGATCACACGAGCCTTGTCGATCTCTTCGGTAAATTTGCGCACGTATTCGGTGGCAGGGTGCAGCACGATTTGGTCCGGCGTGTCGCATTGCTCAACGGCACCGTCCTTCATAATTGCAATGCGATCGGCGAGACGAAGTGCCTCATCAAAGTCGTGTGTGATAAATACGATGGTTTTGTTCAGCATCTGCTGAAGGCGCAAAAACTCATCCTGCATTTCGCGGCGGATCAACGGGTCAAGCGCCGAGAACGGTTCATCCAGAAACCAGATATCCGGCTCAATCGCCAAAGACCGCGCAATGCCCACACGCTGCTGCTGGCCGCCTGATAGTTCACGAGGAAAATAGTCCTCCCGCCCTTCAAGGCCCACCAATTTGACCACTTCAAGGGCACGCTCCCTGCGTGCGTGTTTGTCTTGGCCGCGCATTTCCAGTGGGAAAGCCACGTTGTCCAGTACCGTGCGGTGCGGCAGCAAGCCGAAGCTCTGAAAAACCATGCCCATCTTATTGCGGCGCAGTTCAATCAGCTCCTTCTCAGAAAGCTTCATGATGTCCTGCCCTTCCACCTCAATCGTGCCACCGGTGATGTCATGAAGGCGCGAGAAACAGCGCACCAAAGTGGATTTTCCAGAGCCGGAGAGGCCCATGATCACCAGCATCTCGCCTTTGTTGACTTCGATAGAGACATCTTTGACACCGGCGATGTACCCATCTGCACGGATCTCATCAAAGCTGTGCCCCGCAGGCATGTTCTTGAGATATCCCTCAGGGTCAGATCCAAAAACTTTCCAAACGTTTTTACAGGAAATGACAGGGGCGGCACTCATGGCGTGGGTCTTCCTTGGTCGGGACAAGTTGTTGTGTGAAACACCCGCTCAAAATCACTTTTGAACGGGTGCATGTCGTCATTCAGATAGGTGGATTAGGAGTTACCCAACCATGGCTTCCAAATGTCAGGATTGGCTTCCAGCCACGCTTCTGCAGCCTCTTCCGGCTCCATCTCATCAACGTCTACCAGCTTGGCCATCTCAGCGATCTGCGGGTTGGTAAAGGAAATCTTGCTCAGAACACCATGAGCCGCTGGCCATTTGGCTTCCATGCCTTCCCACGCCGCTTTTTTGAGGTAGCCCTTGGCAGGGTTGCCACAGTCATAGAGCGCATCCGGGTTTGGCCCGACGCTTGGGTCTTTGTCGCAGCCGTCAACCCACTCAGGGAATTCAACAAATTCACCGGGCCAAACAGCTTCGGCAAAGTTTGGTGTCCAGTTGAATACAACCACAGGACGTTTGTCCGCCTCAGCTGCGCCTATTTCAGCCCAGAGTGCCGCCGCGGAGCCCGCGTTCACCACCACAAAGTCCATGCCCAAAGCTGCGACACGCTCTTGCCCGTGCTTGAGCCAGTCAACGGGGCCGTCAAGATAGCGCCCTTTGTCGCCTGTCTCGGCTGTTGCGAAAACTGCAGCACAATCATTCAGCGCTTCCCAGCTTGGCAGGCCAGGACATGCGTCTTTGGTCCACATTGGATACCACCAGTCTTCGCGCGTTACCGCGTCATGGTCACCCACATCAACGATGCCACCTTTTTCCAGCGCCGCCCGATAGGATGCACCAAATGCCCCTTCCCAGACTTCAAGCTCAAGCGTGACGTCGCCCAGCCGAACGGATTCGTATACCGCCTGACTGTCTGTGGTGACGTACTCGACATTGTTGCCCATCTCTTCAAAGATCTGACCCACAACGTTGGACATCACGATCTGTGAAGACCAGTTGTGTATCGGAATGACGATCGGATCGCTGCTGTCTTCGGCCAAAACGGCCATCGGGGCAAAGGCCAGGACGCCCGTCGCCAATGCGGTTGTAAACTTGTTCATTTTGTTCTCCCGGTTGGTGCGGCCTGTTGGAACCGCTGTGTCATGGAAAGGTCCACCTAAGGCAGTCTTGGAACGCCTGATTGATTCTGGTCGCAGACATCCTGAATTCCATGACACACAGTTGCACAATTTTCCTATCAATCAAGTTTTTTTCTTAATGGTGGTGAAACTTCATCACCGGGACGCACAACGTTTGTGCTCTAATGTCTGAATTTGGAATGCGAATGTCGGATTTAGGAACGGAGCAAGGAAGCTGGTCTGAGACTCTGATTTCAGAGGGAGATTGATTCCATGCGGTATTCTGGTTTCAAAGTGATCAAAGAGGCCTTGACCGGCCACAAGGGTTGGCAACCGGCCTGGCGGGAGCCGGAGCCGAAGCCTCACTATGACATCGTGATCATCGGCGGGGGCGGGCATGGGCTGGCCACGGCGCATTATCTGGCCAAAGTGTTCGGCCAGCGCAATGTGGCTGTGATTGAGAAAGGCTGGATCGGTGGGGGCAACGTCGGGCGCAATACCACCATCATCCGGTCAAATTATCTGCTGGATGGAAACGAGCCATTCTACGAATTTTCACTCAAGCTCTGGGAGGGGCTGGAGCAAGACCTGAACTACAACGCGATGATCAGCCAGCGGGGGATCATCAACCTGATCCATTCCGACGCGCAGCGTGACGCGTTTATCCGGCGCGGCAATGCGATGATCCTCAATGGTGCCGACGCGGAATACCTTGACGAAAAGGCAGTGCGGGCGGAATACCCTTACCTCAATTTCGACGATGCGCGGTTCCCCATCAAGGGCGGGCTGGCCCAGCGGCGTGGCGGCACGGTGCGGCACGATGCGGTGGCCTGGGGGTTCGCGCGCTCCGCTGACAGTCACGGTGTGGACATCATCCAGAACTGCGAAGTGACTGGCTTTCGCATTGAAAACGGCACCTGCGTCGGCGTGGAAACGTCAAAGGGGTTCATTGGTGCGGGCAAAGTGGCCTCCTGTGTTGCGGGGTCCTCTGGCCGCCTGATGGCCAAGGCGGACATGCGCCTGCCGCTCGAAAGCAACGTCCTGCAAGCCTTCGTGTCCGAAGGCCTCAAGCCGCTTTTGCCCGGCGTGATCACCTTCGGCGCGGGGCACTTCTACGTCAGCCAATCCGACAAGGGTGGCCTGGTCTTCGGCGGCGACATTGACGGCTACAACTCCTACGCACAACGCGGCAATCTGCCCGTGGTTGAGGACGTCTGCGAAGGGGGCATGGCGATCATGCCAATGATCGGACGTGCGCGGCTTTTACGCATGTGGGGCGGGGTCATGGACATGTCGATGGATGGCTCCCCGATCATCGACCGCACGCACATCGACGGGCTCTACTTCAACGGCGGCTGGTGTTATGGTGGCTTCAAGGCCACGCCTGCCTCAGGATACGCCTATGCGCATTTGCTGGCGCGGGATGCGCCGCATCCAACGGCCACAGCCTACCGGTTTGATCGTTTCGCACGCGGCTTGATGATCGACGAAAAAGGCGTGGGCAATCAGCCCAACCTGCACTGAGGAAATCCAGCCTATGTTCCTTTTTGCCAAAAATACTCCAGCGCAACCTCACCACCAAAGGTGCCGCCCATGATCATTAACCACCCCTTGCTCGGCCCCCGCGACAGCGCGGAGTTTGTCTATCTGGGGGATGCGTCCCTCATGGACCGCCCCGACCCTGAGACGGCCACGTCTGAGGATTGGCACGCCTATGGCTACCTGCGCGACAACGTGGCCGGCGAGGCCAAGGAACTTTGGTTTCATGAGGGGGGCGACCGGTCATGGCTTGTGGTGACACGCAATACGCTGACCCATGAGATCACATCCGTCGCATTGGCCCGCACCGTTGCCCGCAATTTGGGACGAAGCAAATGACACAGAGAAACCGGTTGAGTGGCGGCCAGATCGACCGCAGCCGCACGTTGAAATTCCTGTTCGACGGTAAAAGCTATCAAGGGCATCCCGGTGACACGCTGGCCTCCGCTTTGCTGGCCAACAACGTGCGCCTGATGGGGCGGTCGTTCAAATATCATCGTCCGAGGGGGCCGCTGACCGCGGGCTCCGAAGAACCCAATGCGCTTGTAGAGCTGCGCGGTGGTGCGCGCAAAGAGCCAAACACACGCGCCACGACAGCAGAGCTCTATGAGGGGCTGGTTGCCAACTCACAGAACCGTTGGCCCTCGCTCAAATTTGACGCCATGGCGATCAACGACCGGTTCTCAAACTTTCTAACAGCAGGGTTCTACTACAAGACTTTCATGTGGCCGGCCGCGTTTTGGGAAAAGGTGTACGAGCCGATCATCCGCAAGGCGGCAGGGCTCGGCGCGCTTTCGCGACGTGCGGACCCCGATGACTACGACAAGGGCTTTCGCCATTGCGACCTGCTGATCATCGGCGCAGGTCCGGCAGGGCTGATGGCGGCCCTGACCGCTGGGCGCGCGGGCAAAGAGGTGATCCTCGCGGAGGAGGACTTCGCCTTTGGCGGGCGTCTCAACAGTGAAACGTTCCTTTTGAATGACGCGGCTGCGCGCGACTGGGTGACCGAGACAGTGGCCGAGCTTTCTGCGCTGCCAAATGTCCGGCTGATGCCGCGCACCACAGTCATTGGTGCCTTCGATCACGGCATTTACGGCGCGGTGGAGCGGGTCAGCGATCATCTGCACACGCCCGACGCAGGCAAACCACGTCAGATCCTGTGGCGGATTTATGCGCAACGGACCTTGCTCTGTGCCGGGGCCACAGAACGCCCGATTGCGTTTGACAACAACGACCGACCCGGTGTGATGCTGGCAGGGGCCTTGCGGACCTATGCAAACCGGTTTGCCGCCACACCTGCGCCGCGCATCGCGGTCTTCACCAACAATGATGATGGTCACCGCACGGCCTATGACCTCTCTGCCAAGGGCGTCGACATTGCCGCGGTCATCGATACCCGTCCGGATGCACCGCTGAGCGAGATTTTTGAGGTTATCCGTGGCGGGCAGGTTGTGGATACGATGGGCCGGCTGGGCCTGACTTTTGTTGAGGTGCGTCTGAGTGACGGCAGCCTGCGCACCGTGGAATGCGGCGCGCTTGGGGTGTCCGGTGGATGGAACCCCAATGTGCATCTGACCTGCCACCAGCGGGGGCGGCCCACATGGAACGCGGACCTCGCCGCGTTTGTCCCCGGCGGAACACTTCCCCCCGGCATGTCTGTCGCCGGCGCGGCAGCGGGCGCGTTTTCGACCCATGCCGCGCTCAGCGGCGGCGCGCAGGGGGCCGCAGCGGCTCTGGGACTTTCTGCGGATGACGTGCCGAAGGCCGAAGACGCGCCGGTTTCCCAAACGCCGTTCTGGTATGTCGAAGGATGCGCGCGGGCATGGCTTGACCAGCAAAACGATGTGACGGTCAAGGATGTGAAACTCAGCCATCAGGAAGGCTTCCGTTCCGTCGAACATCTCAAGCGGTATACGACGCTGGGGATGGCCACCGATCAGGGCAAAACCTCGAACATGGGTGGCCTTGCAATCATGGCTGAACTTGCGGGCAAAGCCATCCCTGAGGTCGGCACCACCATCTTCCGTCCACCCTACACCCCCACCGCCATCGGTACCCTCGCGGGGCGGATGCGGGGCACAGAATTCCACCCGACCCGACTCACCCCCTCGCATTTCTGGGCTAAGGAGCGCGGCGCGGTCTTTGTCGAAGTGGGCAACTGGCTGCGCGCGCAATGGTTTCCGCTGCCGGGAGAGACACACTGGCGCGAAAGTGTGGACCGCGAGGTGCGTGCAACCCGTGCCTCCGTCGGGGTCTGCGACTGCACGACTTTGGGCAAGATCGATGTTCAGGGCACAGATGCGGCCGCTTTCCTCAACAAGGTCTATTGCAATGGCTTTGCCAAACTTGCTGTGGGCAAAACCCGATATGGCCTGATGCTGCGCGAAGACGGCATTGCCATGGATGATGGCACCGCCGGACGCTTGGCCGAGGACCATTTTGTTGTCACGACGACCACCGCTAACGCGGCACGCGTCTATCAGCATATGGAGTTTGTCCGCCAGTGTTTGTTCCCCGACCTGGACGTGCAATTGATCTCCACCACGGAGGCCTGGGCGCAATATGCTGTTGCGGGCCCGAAGTCCCGCAAGTTGTTGCAAAAGATCGTCGATGCGGAGCATGACATCTCCAATGAGGCGTTCCCCTTCATGGGCTGCGCCAATATCACGGTCTGTGGGGGCCTGCGCGCGCGGCTGTTCCGTATCTCCTTCAGCGGTGAGCTGGCGTTTGAGATTGCGGTGCCTGCACGCTACGGTGATGCGTTGATGCGGCGGCTTATGTCCGAGGGCGAAGAGTTTGACGTGGTTCCCTATGGCACCGAAGCGCTTGGCGTCATGCGAATTGAGAAAGGCCACGCGGCAGGCAATGAGTTGAACGGCACGACCACCGCGCTCAACCTTGGCATGGGGCGGATGGTCAGTAAGGCAAAGGACAGCATTGGCTCCAAACTGTCCGAGCGCGAGGGGCTGAATGCACCCAACGCGCTGATGCAGGTGGGGATCAAACCGCTGGACCCCGCCGACAAGGTCACCGCGGGGGGGCATCTGATGAAGGCAGACGGCCCTGTCGACGCCGCCCACGATCAAGGCTACGTGACCTCAGCAGCCTTCTCGCCGACGCTCGAAAGCATGATCGGTCTTGCGTTCCTCAAAGACGGTGGGAACCGTATCGGCGAGCGCATGCGCCTCGTCTCACCACTGACCGATCTGACCGTCGAGGTTGAGATTGTCTCGCATCACTTTGTTGATCCTCAAGGAGACCGCGTTCGTGCATGATCTGACCCCCATCACCGCTCTGGGCGGAACCGAACCGCGCGTGGACACAGAGGCAGGGGTGACGCTGACCGAAAACCCCGGCCTTGCTCTGGCCTCCGTTGCGGCCCGCATGGGCCATGAGGAAACCTGCCGCAAACACTTGTCGGATCTTTTGGAAGGGCCCGTGCCGGAACCGGGGAAATGCCGCTTGCATGACCCCGAGGCTGCGTTTTGGATGGGCACTGATCAATGGATGGTGGGTGCGCCGTTTGAAACCCATGAGGACCTCGCCGACCAGCTGAAGGCCCGGATGGGCAACAGCGCCTCTGTGACCGAACAGACCGACGCATGGGCCTGCTTTGATCTGCGCGGTGACGGGATAGAGGCGGTTATGGAGCTGTGCTGCAACATCAATATTCGAGCCATGCAGACCGGTGACGCACAACGCACCTCGATCCATCATCTGGGATGTTTTGTCTTGCGGCGTGATCCATCCAATTGGGTCCGTATCCTTGGCCCCCGCGCATCAGCCGGATCATTGCATCACGCACTGCTCACCGCGATGCAAGCAGGGCTGTAAGCCGGGAGATGCTATCTCTCCCAAAGTCCTCCAATCGGATCGCTCCGGGACATGTTCAATTCAAACGCCCTGAATGTTTTTGCTCTCAGGAATTTTTTTCATACCCATAGGAATATTTGCCCTATACTTCGGTATGCACAGACAATTTTGAGTTGTCGCATCCATCGCTGCTGCATAGAAGGCCAGAACCGATGAATATAGAAAAGCACAGCACTGATATGGTCGTCCAACTTTCCCAGAACCCGCACCGCACACGCGACGACGAACGTGAGAAAGTGCTGGAGGTGGCCATTGGCCGTCAGGTGCGGAGCTATCGCAAGCAGCAAGAGATCACTGTTGCGGAACTCTCGGGACTGACAGGTATCTCCATCGGAATGCTATCCAAAATCGAGAACGGCAATACCTCGCCCTCCCTGACCACGTTACAGGCGCTCGCCAATGCGCTGTCTGTACCGCTTACCAGCTTTTTTCGTCAGTTTGAAGAGACCCGGCAGGCCGTCCACACCCGTGCGGGTCAAGGCGTTGAGATTGACCGGGACGGGACGCGGGCCAACCATCAATACAATTTGCTGGGGCACATCGGGTCAAACGCCTCAGGCGTGATTGTGGAACCCTACCTGATTACGTTGACGGCTGAATCGGACGTGTTTCCCACTTTCCAGCACGGCGGGATTGAGACGATTTACATGCTGGAAGGCGAAGTGGACTACCGCCATGGTGACGAGGTGTATCCGTTGAAACCCGGCGATACACTTTTCTTTGACGCCGACGCGCCACATGGACCTGAGGAACTGGTCCAATTGCCCGCGCGATATCTGTCGGTGATCAGCTATCCCCAGAACGCCTGATTGATACAGCCGCGTGCATGTAGAAACGCCGACCAAAGGGGCGGCGTCTGGCTATTTCTGCAAGGGCGGCTCTGTATTCAATTCCGGCCAGATACCATTCGACGTGGGTAAGCCATCATCAAATTGCGACAGGTAGTCCAGCATCATGGGACGGTTGTCGATGAAGCCTTTGTAGGTCGCCAGTTCCACCGGCAAATCCCGGATCACGCGGTGCAGGCGGCGGCCCCATTTGGGGACAGTCATCAAGTCCTGAAAGCTGCACAGATAGCAGCGGATCGGGAAAACCAAGGCGTTGGAGCGAGGCAAGCGGAAAAATGTCTGCAATTCGACACGTAAATGTTGTTTGGCCCCGATATTTTCAGGCGTCAGCGTGGTCTTTTGGATGCCCCACTTGTGGTAGTTCTCAGGCGATGTATCCAACAGAGGGTTCACTGTCATCGTCCAGTTCAGCCGCCGCGCAGGCGCACCTTGTTGGATGTTCAGCAAGAATTTCAACGCTCGGACAAAAATTCCCTTTTCATGCGCCAAAGGTACTGGTGCATGCCATTCAAAGAAGTTCATCCCAATGTCAAAATCCAGTGACCAATCGGCCTGCGTCGTCACGGTTCCTGCATCCATCCAAAGGTTGTCATCACGTTGGTCCAGGACGCAGAAGTCGCCCTGCGCCTGCCGCGTGATGTACTCCATCGGGCCGTAAGGCAGTGTGGTTTCATCCATGAAGGTGAATTTATCGTCAATGCCCAATGGCTTGTTGATCCAGTGCCATTGATCGCCGTCCCGGTGCAACTCAAACAGGTCAGGATAGTCCTCCGACTTACTGACCATGATCAACTCCAGCAGATCCCAGCCCGCCAGCGTCATGTGCGGCAAGGACTGGCAGCGCAGCGGATCGTCGGCCAGTACCATCGCCCTGTCGCGCATCTCGGAAACATAGTGTTCATCTACGTCGAACCGCTTTTCATACACGCTGTCCGCAGGACCACCACGGTGCTGTTCCATATTAACAGCGTACATGTAGCTGTCTTTGTCGAACGGGAACGGGAAGCGTTTGATCGCGCGCTCGGAGTTATGGAACGAGTAGTCCTCGCGGAACGTCTCATCGTTGAATTGTATCGTCATGTTATCGGTCCAATACGAGTGTTTTGCCTTCAAAGCGGGACACGCAAGGCATGATTTTTTCGCCGCTGCTGTGCTCCTCGTCGTCCAGCCAATGATCGCGGTGAATGAAGTTGCCCGCGTAGTCGATCACACGGGTTTCGCACATGCCGCAGGCGCCGCCCCGACAAAGGTATGGTGCATCAACACCCTCCCGCTCCATCGCCTCAAGCAGGCTTTCCTGTTCACCGATCTGGATAATCTTGTTCGACACGGCCAGCTTGACCTCAAAGGGTTTGCCGGGCTGTGGCGCAAGGAATTCCTCAAAGTGTACCGCCTCACGGGGCCACCCAAGTTCTGCGGCCTTGCCGCGCGCCCAGTCAATCATGCCCTTGGGACCACAGACATAGATATGCCTCCCGAGCGGTTGACCATCCAACAGGTTTTCCAGATCGATCATCTGTTTCTGATCGTCATAGTAGACGTTCACATCGTTGGGATGCGTCGTTGTCAGGTAATCTACATAGGACCCAAGCGCCTCAGACCGGCACGCATAATGCAGTTCC
>JBGCDV010000055.1:0-3593 GCA_045105735.1 Sulfitobacter sp.
GGGCGAAACGCCTTTACCGTATCGTTGATTTCAAGCGGAACAAGTTTGACGTGAGCGCGACCGTCGCGCGCATCGAATATGACCCCAACCGCACCGCCTTTATCGCACTCGTTCAATACGACGATGGCGAGCAGGCCTACACCCTCGCCCCGCAGCGCCTCGCCATTGGCGGCCGCGTGGTTGCGTCGCAAAAAGCGGACGTAAAGCCGCGCAACGCAACGCCGGTCTCGGGCATGCATATCGGTACAAGCGTGCACAACATCGAACTGAAGCCCGGCAAGGGTGGTCAGATTGCACGTGCCGCCGGCACCTATGCCCAGTTTGTGGGTCGTGAGGGTGGCGATGCGCAGATCCACCTGCCTTCGGGTGAATTGCTTCTCGTCCGGCAGGAATGCATGGCCACTGTTGATGCCGTGTCGAACCCTGACAACAGCAACCAAAACTACGGTAAAGCGGGCCGCATGCGTCACAAGGGCATCCGCCCAAGTGTTCGTGGTGTCGTCATGAACCCAATCGACCACCCGCACGGTGGTGGTGAAGGTCGCACATCGGGTGGTCGTCACCCTGTGTCCCCTTGGGGTAAGCCGACCAAGGGTGCTCGTACCCGCAACAAGAACAAAGCGTCGCAAAAGCTGATCGTCCGCTCGCGTCACGCCAAGAAGAAAGGGCGCTGATAGATGTCTCGTTCTGTTTGGAAAGGCCCCTTTGTCGACTCTTATGTGTTGAAAAAGGCCGAAGCTTCCCGTGAGTCGGGTCGCAATGAAGTAATCAAGATCTGGTCGCGCCGCTCGACGATCCTGCCCCAGTTTGTGGGTCTGACGTTTGGTGTTTACAACGGCCAGAAGCATATTCCCGTAAACGTGTCCGAAGAAATGATCGGTCAGAAATTCGGTGAATATTCGCCCACGCGGACCTATTATGGTCACGCCGCTGACAAGAAGGCGAAACGCAAATGAGCAAGGATAAGAATCCACGCCGCGTGGCGGACAACGAAGCAATGGCTAAGACCCGGATGCTGCGTACGTCTCCACAGAAGCTGAACCTCGTGGCTCAGATGATCCGTGGCAAAAAGGTGGACAAGGCCCTTACGGACCTCACCTTTAGCAAGAAGCGCATCGCGCAGGACGTCAAGAAGTGCCTGCAGTCGGCCATCGCCAACGCTGAAAACAACCACAACCTGGACGTTGACGAGCTGATCGTTGCCGAAGCCTGGGTTGGCAAGAACCTGACCATGAAGCGCGGGCGTCCTCGGGCGCGCGGCCGTTTCGGCAAGATCATGAAGCCGTTCGCGGAAATCACGATCAAAGTGCGTCAAGTTGAAGAAGTTTCAGGGGAGCAAGCCTGATGGGAAACAAAGTCAATCCGATTGGCATGCGCCTGCAGGTGAACCGTACGTGGGACAGCCGCTGGTATGCCGACACAAAGGACTACGGGAACCTTCTGCTGGAAGACCTGAAAATCCGTGATTTCATCAAAGAAGAGTGCAAGCAGGCGGGTATCGCCCGTGTGATCATCGAACGCCCCCACAAGAAGTGCCGCGTTACGATCCACACAGCCCGTCCCGGCGTCATCATCGGCAAGAAAGGTGCAGACATCGAAGGTCTGCGCAAGAAGCTGGCGAACCTGACGGCGTCCGAGCTGCACCTGAACATCGTTGAGGTCCGCAAGCCGGAGCTGGACGCTGCATTGGTTGGTGAATCCATCGCACAGCAGCTGGAACGCCGGGTGTCTTTCCGTCGCGCCATGAAGCGTGCCGTGCAGAACGCCATGCGTATGGGTGCCTTGGGCATCCGTGTGAACGTCGCGGGCCGCCTTGGTGGCGCCGAAATCGCGCGCACCGAATGGTATCGTGAGGGCCGTGTGCCCCTGCATACTCTGCGCGCCGACATTGATTACGCCCACGTCGAAGCGACAACGGCTTATGGTATCATCGGGATCAAAACGTGGATCTTCAAAGGTGAAATCATGGAGCACGATCCGCAGGCACGTGACCGTAAGGCACAAGAACTCCAAGACGGCCCAGCACCTCGCGGTGCCGGCGGTCGTCGCTGATAGGGGGGCGATACGATGCTTCAACCAAAGCGTACGAAATTCCGTAAGCAGTTTAAGGGCTCTATCAAGGGTCTGGCAAAGGGCGGGTCTGACCTGAACTTTGGCACCTATGGCCTGAAGGCAATCGAACCTGAGCGGATCACTGCCCGCCAGATCGAAGCCGCCCGTCGTGCCATGACGCGTCACATGAAACGTCAGGGCCGCGTCTGGATCCGTATTTTCCCGGATGTGCCGATTTCGGCCAAGCCGATCGAAGTTCGGATGGGTAAAGGTAAAGGCTCGGTTGACCGTTGGGCAGCCAAAGTCAAACCTGGCCGCGTGATGTTCGAGATCGACGGCGTGAATGACGACATCGCCCGTGAGGCCCTGCGCCTTGCTGCGATGAAGTTGCCGATCAAGACACGCGTCGTGGTTCGCGAAGACTGGTAATGTAGCGCGGGCTGAACCCCGCCTTACGGTAAGAATTGAAGCCCCCGGTGTGAAAGCGCCGGGGGTTTTCTTTTTGGTTTCTCACTAATCATTTTGGCTGTTGGTCTGGCCCGACAGATTGTTAGGCCGACGGGGTTCCTTAGTATCGGACCACTGCTCCAGCGACGTTTACACACCCTATCCCCTCGATGGCGCGGCTTGGGGGCTGGGGTGGTCCTGAAATCACCATCCGTCCGCTTAACGGTGGCCATCTGCTGCGAGATCATTAAGCTGTGCCCAAACGCCCCCAGCCAAAGGCCGCACATATGAAACAAGTCCCCAAACCGACCACCGACGCAGATCTGATCAAGGAATTTCTTGCCAAGGGTGGGGAGGTCAAGAAGGGCAAGACCAAGCCGATGCCGGATGGGCTGGGCCTGTCCAACAATCAGTGGGGCAACACGCTGACTCGCGAGGAAACGGCCGCCAAGAAGGAAGCCGAAGAGGCCAACAAGGCGGCGCGGTCCGCTAAGAAGTAGCGCGCTACATCAAGACAGCGTTAAATCCGTTCGACGTAGACGCCGATGGCCGCTTCGAGTTCGCGTTCTTCATAGCCGAAATGGCTTTGGATGGCGCGGTGCAGGGCCTGAAAGGTTGCGCGGGTCTGTGCGAACCCGTCTGCGTCGGGCGACGCTGTCAGGCGTTCGGCACAAGCGGCCAACCGGTTCAGCAATTCATGGACGACTTTATGTTCGTCGCGCAGCCGCGCGATGATGGCGGCAAAGGGCGCGGCCTTGCCTTCGATTTCGGGGAACATGTGATGTTCTTCGATGTTGTGGTGCATCGTCAGCATTTGGCAGCCTTGTCCGCACAAGTTCCCAAAGGCCGCAAAGTTCTGTGCCATGTCTGTGGCCAGAACGATTTGCGCCAGATGGGCGGGCGGTGTGTCGCCGGCTTCGATCCGGTCGATCACGGCGGCCAGTCGCGCCATATCCTGTAGGTAATGCGCGTGGATCGCCGCCAAATGCCGCCCTTTGGCGCGCTGCGCTGCGGTGACGTTTGGCAGGGCAGGGGCGCTGGGGCGTGTCCCTGTTTCGACATTCAGATCATCAAGCGGGGTCTGCGACAGATCG
>JBGCDV010000056.1:0-18104 GCA_045105735.1 Sulfitobacter sp.
GATGAGTTTCAGATCGGGCAAGCGACCAATAACGCGATCACCGGTGGCATCGACGATGTAGATGCAGGCGGCGGTGACGATCTTGTCATCGGGGACGTCAAGACGTTGGGCGAGGCTAATACCCTTACCGCAGGAGGCGACGTTCTGCGCGGGGGCGCGGACAATGACACGCTGGTCGGGGATGTGGAAACCATCGGCGTGAATTCGATCCTTATTGCGGGCGATGACTGGTTTGGCGGCGGTTCGGGCAATGACCTGATTTACGGCGATTATGTCACCGCAGAGGTTGGATCGACCATTGTGTCGGGGGGCAATGATACCCTTGTGGGCGGCTTGGGTGACGACACGCTGATCGGCCAGGAGGGCAACGACGATCTGCGGGGGAACAACGACAATGACCTGCTGATTGGCGGCGCTGGAGATGACACGGTTGATGGTGGCGACGGCGAAGACACGATTGATTTCTCAAACAGCCTTGCGGCGATCAACCTGACGCTGAACGGGGCCTCAGCGGCGACAGCGACGGGCGAGGGCACGGATATGCTGCGCAATGTCGAGCATGTCATCGGTTCTGCCTTCGGCGACAGCCTGACGGGCGATGGGCTCGACAACAGCTTGAACGCAGGCGACGGGGTAGACGCCATCGTGGGCGGTGCGGGCGACGACACGCTCGAAGGCGGGGCGGGCGCGGATGATCTCGATGGCGGCTCAGAAACCACCAATGGCGATACCGCATCCTATGCCAGCTCCGACGCGCTGGTGGTTGTGAACCTCAACAATGGCGCGGCCATCGGCGGCCATGCAGAGGGCGACATGCTGACCTCTATCGAAAACGTCACGGGATCGGATTTTGATGACCGGCTGACCGGCGATCTATTGGCCAACATTCTGACCGGGGGCACGGGCGCTGATCTGTTGTCCGGGCTGGGGGATCATGACCTTCTTGAGGGCGGCGTTGGCCTTGATAGCCTGTCGGGCGGTGATGGCGATGACACGCTCGTCGGAGGCGACGATGATGACCGGCTGTTTGGCAACAATGATAACGACAGCATTGAAGGCGGCGGCGGCGATGATTTCACCAACGGTGGTACGGGGGACGACACGATCAATGGCGGCGCGGACGACGATAATGTGCTGGTTGGTGGGTCCGGCAATGACCTCATCGACGGCGGCACCGGCAATGATGGCATCAATGGCAGCTTTGACAACGACACATTGATGGGCGGCGGCGGCGAAGACCGTCTGTTTGGCGGCGACGGGGACGACAGCCTGATGGGCGGCACCGAAGACGATGTCTTGGGCGGCCTTGGTGACAATGACCGGCTCTTTGGTGAGGACGGCGAAGACGGGATCAACGGCGGCGGCGGCGATGATATGCTGGACGGCGGCGCAGATGACGACCGGCTCTTTGCGGGCACCGGTGACGACACGCTTGAGGGCGGCAGCGGGGATGATCTGCTGGTGGGGCAACTGGGGCTCGATGTTTTTGTGTTCAATGCGGGATGGGGCCATGATCAGATCTCGACCTTTGGCGACGTCATTTCAGGGCAAGCCAACATGGACGAGGTCATCGACATGAGCAGCCTCGGCATCACCTTTGCGGACTTGACCGTTGAGACCTTTGGCAGTGGGACTCGGATCTTTGTCACGGCAGATGGTGCCACGGACAACACCATTGAGGTTCTGTTCCGCAGCACCGCCAATATCACCGAAAGCGATTTCTTTTTCGGCTAGAGCCGCTCGGTCCAGCCCGCTATGTCCCCGGCGCGCGGATTGCGACAATGCGACAACGCACGCCCGGATCCAGAAACGCACGATCTACCTGCCGATATGACCAGCCTTTGCGGGTGTAGTACCAGCACCAATCGGCGGCTTTCTGGATGGCGGCGTCAAGATCGTCAAAACCGCGCGACGAACCCCATGCCCCGTAAGGACCGATGGCAAATGCGCCTACACCCTCCATCTTCTGCCAATCCAGAAAATCTGAATATAGCGTGGGCGGCACCGCAAGCGCATTGTCCGCGATTGCGGTGGTGGGTGTCCGCTGATGGCTGAGCACGCAAGGGCCTTCTCCGGGGCGGCGCTTTGCATTGCATTTGGCCAGCGCGATGGTGGCACCGGCCTCTGGCCAGCCTGCCTGATGCACCCCCTCAGCAGAAGCCGCGCCATTTGCCGCCCTTGCGCCAAACAGGCGCCGGGGCAGATAGGCTCCGAAAATGCCGGCACCCGGGGCATCGGGCATCTTCGTGATGTCTGTGTCATCCACCGGGACGGGCACAAGTTCGGTCAAGGCGATGTCAAAGGTGGCAGGATACAGCTCCGGCTTTGGGCGCAGATCCTCAATCTCGGTGAGCCGGGCGATCGTGCAGGGTGGTGACAGCGTTGGATCGGGGCCGTTTTCCTGCGCGCGCCGGGTTTCACACTCTGCGGCGGCGTCGCGCATGGCGCGCTTGCGGCCAGTGGAGCCCCCCGGCTTCGTGCGATGGCCCCAAGCGCTTGCGCCGCCTGTGCTGATGAAATCATTGGTAAAGGGACCTTTCACCGCAAGGTTGTGCGCCATCGCCGTTGTGGCGACCCTTTCGTTGCGCGTGGGATCACGGTGCAGGGGCAGGCGTTCTGCAACAACCACACAGCCCTCACCGCAGGCGGTTTTGGCATAGGTATGCGCCAGTGCAGCCGTCCATGCGCCCGTCCAGATCCCAGTGCGCCCACCGGAACCAACAGCGAAGGCACCAAAGTAATCGCTCTGTGCCAGTGCCGCCTCCGCCAGGGCGAGGTCTTGCGGAGATACCTTCTCAAGCGCGACCGTCTCCCCTTCGGGACCGTAGTAGACAAAGACCCCGCCCGTATCGGGGGCGCGCTCAGGCAGCGGATCATAATGACCCGTCGCCGCCAGCCCGATGAGCCCCGCAAGGATCAGTGCGAGCGACAAACAGGCGTTCTGCCTTGGGGTGATGCTGCGTTTTGTCATGCGACGCAGGTATCCGGCGAATTTGACCAGAGTAAGGAAAACACTTGGCGGTCTTTGGTCGTGGCAGGCACCATACTTTCCGGTGCCTTTCACAGGTCCAAAAGATTCCCGATTGGCTTCGATTTTGCGCATTTCTTACGAATTGGGATTTGACACTGAGGAAAAATTTTTTAACATGGGGAAAGTCGCAAGGGGGCAACCATGGGCCGTAGAGAAGCAGACTTTCAAAGTGTTGACCGATTTGACCCTGGTCTTGGGGGCGCGCAAAGCCAAAGTGCGTTCGAGATCTATGTGTCGGATGGGTTCAGCGATGTCGAAGTATCGTCGATCATCCATGTGTTGCGCAGCGCCAATGCCATCCTGCGCAGGCAGCTTTTCTCGTGGCGCTGTGTGTCCGATGCGCCGGGATTTCTGCGCAGCGATGGCGGTATGATTCTTGAAGCCGAAGCGCTTCTGGACGCTGTGATCCCACCGGCGACGATGATCGCTGTAGGTGGGTCCGGGCAAAACACCGGCTGGATGCGGCGCATGCGGATGATGCAGCGCAAGGTGCTGCCGGTTGTGTTGCTGTCGCAGGCCGCCACCCGCTATATTCAGGATGCAAATCCGCAGGGGAGTGTGACCACCCATTGGCGTGATGCGGCGCAGTTGTTGGAAACGGGCTATTACCCCGCGCTGAGCACGCGATTGTCGGAGAAAAGCAACGGCGTCATTACGGCGGCGGGCGGCACGGCAACCACTGAACTGATGATTGGCCTCATTGCGCAGTTTCTCACGCCCGCACAGGTGGCTGAGCTGAGCAATACGCTCTTGCTGGGCACGATCCGCAAAAGCGACGCAGAACAGCCGTCGGATATTTCCCGCAACGCGAGCCTCTTTGACGCGCAGATCACCCATGCGCTGCGCCTGATGGAGGACAGCATTTCGGAACCGCTGCCGATGCAGGAGCTGGCCGATGCGGTGGGCATTTCAACCCGCCATCTGGAGCGCGCGTTCAAATCCGTTTTGGGCGACACGCCGGCGAAATTCTACAAACGGCTGCGCACCAAACGGGCGCGTGCGATGATCGAGGAAACGCTGCTGCCGTTGGTTGATGTTGCTGTGGCCACCGGTTTTGGATCGAACAACATGCTTTCCAAGGCGGTCAAAGAAGAATACGGCGTGACGCCATCGAAAATGCGGGCGCGCAAATCGGTGTGTTTGTTGAATTTTGGATGAAGCGCGGCGTTGACAGAACCGCTTCAGCAGCGACACTGAACACATAGAAAGTACGTGAGGGCGGGACATGCAGAACACCGGGCTTGGCGCACAGATTCAAGATGGATATGCCGCCGTGCGGCCCGGTCCGCCGCGCCCCAGTCAGATCATAACGCCGGGGGTTTTTGCGCTGCCGCCGGGCACAGAACGCTATGTGGTTGAGGGGATGGGTGCGGCGCTGATCCCGGTTTCGGCTGGGGATGTGGTCACTTTGATAAACGACGAGGGCGCGCAGGTCTGCGAAGTGGTGGCCGCAGGCAAGGGGGGCGCGATCGACCCTGCGATCCTTGATGTGCCCGCCAATGCGCAGGCGGTCGGGCTGCGCGCGCTGCTCACAGGCAGTGATCAATCCCTGCGCGGGCTGCGCATGGGGCTTGAGGCGCGCGGCATTGACCTCGCGGAGGCGGCGGCACTGCGGCTTTTTGGGCCGGACACAGCCGCCAAGACACAAGAGACGTTGCGGGTGCTGCGCAACGGTGCCGTGATCGTTGCCACGCCGGGCGGGCCGATGGACATCGAACTTCAGGACACGACAACGCCGATCACGGTGATGGTCAAACGCGCCACGCTGAAAAAGCACATAGGCTTTGAGCTGCCCGATCCTTTGGCTGATCCGGTGGACGACATCCGTGTACACACCCAAACGGCAGAGGCGTTTTTTGTCAAAGCGGGCGACTACATTCAGATCATTGATGTGGATGGGCGGCAGTGCACTGATTTCGAATGCTTTTCCGCGCGCAAGCTGGACAAGGGTATCGAGCACGCCCTCGATGTCACGACAACCCGCACGCTGATGAACCATGCCTATCCGATGCCGGGGCTGCATGCGAAATACTACGATCAGGAGATGCTGCCGCTGGTTGAAGTGGTGCAGGATACCTGCGGGCGCCATGACGCCTTTGCGTTGGCGTGTTCGGCGAAATATTACGATGATATCGGCTATCCCGGTCATGTGAATTGTTCGGAGAACTTCAACCAGGCGCTGTCAACGTTCAACGTCACCGGGCGGCCCGGCTGGATGGCGATTAACTTTTTCTTTAACACGTTCCTGGACGATCACGGCGTGATGTATTCCGACGAACCATGGTCGCGGCCCGGCGACTACGTGTTGCTGCGCGCGCTCACGGACATCGTCTGTGTGTCCTCCGCCTGTCCCGATGACACAAGTCCTGCCAACGGCTGGAACCCCACGGACATCCATGTGCGCACCTATTCCGGCAAGGAGACGTTTCAGCGTTCCGTTGCCTATCGCCCAACACCAGAATCTGAGCCGAAAATGACCAAACAAACCGGATTTCACGACAAATTCGCACAGCACACGCGCAATTTCATCGAATATAACGGCTATTGGCTGGCCAATTGCTTTGCCGAGGCCGGGCCGATTGCAGAATACCATGCCTGTCGGGAAAAAGCGGTGATCCTGGACCTGAGCCCGCTGCGCAAGTTTGAAATCACCGGGCCGGATGCCGAGGCGCTGTGCCAATATGTGTTCACGCGCAACATGAAGACGCTGGCCGTGGGCGGCGTGGTCTATACCGCGATGTGCTATGAACATGGCGGGATGATTGACGACGGCACGGTGTTCCGGCTGGCCAAAGACAACTTCCGCTGGATTGGCGGCAATGACTACGGCGGCGAATGGATCCGCGAACAGGCCGAGAAACTGGGCCTCAAGGTGCTAGTGCGCGCCTCAACCGATCAGATGCACGAGGTTGCGGTGCAGGGGCCAGAAAGCCGTGAGCTGCTGCGCAAGATTGTCTGGACCGCGCCGCATAACCCCGAGTTCGACCAGCTTGGGTGGTTCCGGCATACGCCTGCGCGGCTGATGAACGAAAGCGGGACACCCTTTGTGGTGTCGCGCACCGGTTACACCGGCGAGCTGGGCTATGAGGTGATGTGCCACCCCAAAGACGCGCATGAGATTTTCGATGCGATCTGGGACGCGGGGCAGGGGCATGGCCTGATCCCGATGGGACTTGAGGCCCTGGATCTTGTGCGGATTGAGGCCGGGTTGATCTTTGCAGGCTACGATTTCACCGATCAGACCGATCCTTTTGAGGCGGGCATCGGGTTCACCGTGCCGCTCAAGTCCAAGACCGATGATTTTATCGGGCGGGACGCGCTTATCCGGCGCAAGGAACATCCGATGCGCAAGCTGGTGGGCCTTGAGATCGACAGCGCGATTGATGTGGGTCACGGCGATTGCATCCATGTAGGCCGCGCGCAAATCGGGGAAGTGACGTCTTCGATGCGCTCACCTTTGTTGGGCAAGAACATTGCCCTGGCGCGGGTCGATGTGGCGCATTCGGAGCCGGGAACAGTGCTGGAGATTGGTAAGCTCGATGGCCATCAAAAGCGCTTGCCAGCCTTGATCGCACCGACCGTTGCGGCCTATGATCCGACCAAGGAACGCCCGCGCTCATGACGACCATGATCGACCAGATCGGCGGAGAGGAGGGCCTGCGGGAGCTGGTCGAGCATTTCTACGATCTGGTTGAGACGGCACCCGAAGCGCAACGGCTGTTGGACCTGCACATGGACGGTCATGGCCTTGCCCATACCCGCGAAGAGCAGTTCAACTTCATGTCCGGTTTCATGGGCGGGCGGCAGTATTATCTTGAGAAACACAGGCATATGAACGTGCGTGAAATTCACGCGCATGTGCCGATCTTTCCCCAAGACGCCGGATTATGGTTGTCTGTGATGGACCGAACGTTGCAAGATTTGGGGCACGTGGGGCCAAAGGTGGAACGCTTGCGTACCACACTGCGCAAAGTGGCCCTGATGCTGGTCAACGACGGGGTGGTGCAAGGGGCATGAGCATGATCAAGACGATTGCAATATCAGCGGCCATTGCGCTGCTGGGCACGGTAGCGGCGGCGCAGTCGGTCAAGCTGAAATCCCATGAAATCAAGGCGCTGCTAACAGGCAATACTATTGTTGGCAAATGGGAAGGGCAGCCATACCGCCAGTATTTTGCCACGGACGGCTCAACGATCTATGCGCAAAAGGAAGCGCGCTCCACGCTTGGTCAATGGCGCGTGGATGCGGACAAGGATGAGTACCAGAGCATCTGGCCCCGAGATGCTGAATGGGAAGGCTGGTACATCATGGAGTACGCTGGCGATTTCTTTTGGGTCAGCAAAGCAACACCTCCCACCGTTTTCAAGGTGCTTGAGGGTGAGCAGTTGATCGGCGAATGAGACATCTCTGGGTGGCCTTCGCGATTTGCTGTCAGGCGAGCGTGGGGCAGGCAGACACCTGTTCAAACCTGCGCAGTGCAGCGGAAGCGTTGCCTGCGGTGCAGGGCAAATCCGCCACATGCACAACCTCCAGAACCTTGGGGCAGGGTGCGTCAAACAATTGCTATTGGTCGTTTGGGCTGCGCGATGAGGCGGCGGGCGCTGCGTTTGAGGCGGTGTCGCAATTGGTCGCCGCATGCGCTGATGCCCCAATGACGATCGAAGGGGCAAGCGTGAACCACCCCGACAGCTTTGATCAGATCACAGGCCGCATTGGTGGTAAGGCTGTTAGTGTCTCATTGAAAGACAAGGGGGGGCTGGGACAAACCGTGGTCTTCTTGCGTCAGGCCCAAGAAGGAAGCCCCGATCAATAGACCGGGGCTTTGCTTGGGTTCGGATCGCTGATGCAAATCAGTTCTGAAGGTAGACTTCCAAACTGTCGTCCAATGCGTCTTTCCAACGGGTGTGGTGCTCGGGCGCCATGGTCCCGGTGATAACAGACTGATACGCGTTGTCGCGGAATGTCATGATGTTGGCGACCTTATGGCCCTTCCACGCTTTGAACGCCTGACAAGCCCCCTCCACATCAAAGCTGGGATAATCGGTCAGCTCCATCAGCTCCTTGGTGTAATCCCCCTGATACCAGATGCATCCATAGTCATCCTCCAGCGCATCTTCTGCTGCGATGCGGGCCTTAACATCGGCTTGCATGGCCGCGTAGTCGGGCAGGGTGATCCGCTCCATGATCACATCTCGCGCCCACCATGCCTGAACGTCAAACATGTTGAAGGTGAACCATTGGTCTTGCATGCCCAGATAAAAGACATTCGGATTCTTGACCCAAGCGACACCCATATAAAGGTCCGCTGTTGCCAGACGGTTGGCCGTGCGCAGGCGCAGATTGTCGGCCATGAAGGGGAAGTGGTGCTGATAACCGGTGCACAGGATGATCGCATCAACGTCGCGGGTGCTGCCATCCTTGAAGTGCGCCGTGTTGCCGACAACCTTGGTCAGCAAGGGTACCTCGGCCCAGTTGTCGGGCCAGTCAAATCCCATGGCGGCGGTGCGGTGGCTGACTGTGATCGACTTTGCCCCGTATTTCCAGCATTGCGAGCCGATGTCCTCGGCCGAATAGGACGTTCCGATCAGCAGCAGGTCCATGCCCTTGAATTCCATCGCATCGCGGAAATCATGTGCGTGCAGGATACGGCCCTTGAAAGTATCAAAACCCTCAAACTCCGGCACATTCGGGGTTGAGAAGTGACCCGAGGCGCAGACGACATAATCAAAAACCTCTTCGTAATCGCGGTCTTCGGGCAGATTCTTGACCTTGACGGTAAAGCTACCATCGGCGTTTTCATCCACGCTGCGCACCACGGTTTCAAACCGGATCATATCGCGCACGCCCGCCTTCTTGACCCGGCCTTCGATATAGTCAAGCAGCACCGCGCGCGGTGGGTAGCTGGCGATCTGTTTGCCAAAATGCTCCTCAAAGGAGTAATCGGCAAACTCAAGGCCTTCCTTGGGGCCATTGGACCAAAGGTAACGGTACATGGAGCCATGCACAGGCTCGCCGTATTGGTCGAGCCCAGTGCGCCACGTATAGTTCCACAAACCACCCCAGTTCGACTGCTTCTCAAAACAGACAATTTCGGGGATCTCTGCACCTTTTTCCATGGCGGATTGAAAGGCACGCAATTGCGCCAGCCCAGAGGGTCCGGCACCGATGATGGCAACGCGTTTTGTCATGATGGCTCCGTTTGGTCAGGGTGCGGCGGGGCGATGGCCCGTCAGCAGGTCAAATATCGAGCGTGTTGTCTTTTTCCCATTGGCTGAAGTAGGATGTAAAATCGTTCCATTCCTGCATTTTCATCTTGAGGTATGCGGCGGAGAACGCCTCTCCCATGGCGGCTTTGAGGCCTTTGTCCTTGTCGTATTCGCGCAGGGCGTCGAGCATGTTGAGGGGGAGTTTAGGGGCACCGCGGACCTTGTGGCCGTCGGCATACATATCGATGTCATGTCGCTGGCCGGGATCGGCCTTTGAGCGGATGCCGGACAGGCCCGCAGCGATGATCACGGCCTGCAGCAGATACGGGTTCGCGGCCCCGTCGGGCAGGCGCAGCTCAAACCGACCGGGACCGGGCACGCGGACCATATGGGTGCGGTTATTGCCGGTCCATGTCACGGTATTGGGCGCCCATGTGGCACCCGATGTGGTGCGCGGCGCGTTGATGCGTTTGTAGCTGTTCACAGTCGGGTTGGTGATGGCGGCCAAGGCGCTGGCGTGTTTCATGATGCCGCCCAGAAAGTGCTTGCCGCGCTCGGAGAGGCCCAGCTCACCGGTCTGGCCTTCGCCACTCCCTGCAAAGACGTTGGTTTTGGCATCCGCCCCCGGGGCGTCCCAGACCGAGATATGCGCGTGGCACCCATTGCCGGTCAGGCCCTCGATGGGTTTTGGCATAAACGTCGCGCGGTATCCGTGCTTTTCTGCCACGCATTTCGCCATGAATTTGAAGAAGGAATGTTTGTCCGCCGTTTTCAACGCATCGTCAAAGTCCCAGTTCATCTCCCACTGGCCGTTCGCGTCCTCGTGGTCGTTCTGGTAAGGGTTCCAGCCCATGTCCAGCATGTGATCGGAGATCTCGCGGATGACGTCGAGACGGCGCATGAAGGCCTGCTGATCGTAGCACGGTTTGGCGGCGGTATCGAAAAGGTCAGAGATCGCGTCGCCTTCGGGCGTCAGCAGGAAGAACTCCGCCTCGATGCCGGTTTTGACGTGCATGCCTTCTTTTGCGGCTTCGGCGATGAGTTTGCGCAGCACGTTGCGGGGCGCTTGCTCAACCGGTTCATCTTCCATGACGCAATCCGCAGGGACCCAGGCGATTTCCTTGTTCCACGGCAGAATGATCACCGCGTCGGGGTCCGGCACCGCCAGCATATCGGGATGCGCCGGGGTCAGGTCAAGCCATGTGGCAAAGCCTGCAAAGCCTGCACCGTCCTCTTGCATGTCGGCGATGGCGCGCGCCGGCACCAGTTTGGCGCGTTGGCCGCCAAACAGGTCCGTAAAGGAGATCATGAAGTATTTGACGCCGTTGTCTGCGGCGAACTTGGCAAGGTCTTTGGTCATGGTGTTGTTCCCTGTCTTGATAGAGCGAGGGCGCGTGCCAGATGGCCGCGCCCTTCATTGAGTGTATCGTTAGTAAGCGGTGCCGGGCTTGCCGGGCCACCAGTCGGTGCCCGCCAGCGGCACCTGCGCCATTGCGGCGGCCTCCATCGTCAGCGCGCAAAGGTCTTCGGGTTCAAGGTTGTGCAGGTGGTTCTTGCCACAGGCCCGCGCGATGGTCTGCGCCTCCAGCGTCAGCACCTTGAGGTAGTTGCTGAGCCGCCGTCCGCCCTCAACAGGATCAAACCGGGCCATCAACTCGGGGTCTTGCGTGGTGATGCCCGCCGGGTCCAGCCCCTCGTGCCAGTCATCATAGGCCCCCGCCGTGGTGCCAAGCGCGTTGTACTCCGCCTCCCACTTGGGGTCATTGTCCCCCAGCGCGATCAGGGCCGCCGTGCCGATGGCCACCGCATCCGCCCCCAGCGCCATCGCCTTGGCCACATCCGCACCGGAGCGGATACCACCCGAGACGACAAGCTGCACTTCGCGGTGCATCCCAAGATCTTGGAGAGCCTTCACGGCAGGACGGATACAGGCAAGCGTCGGCTGGCCCACATGTTCGATAAAGACATCCTGCGTGGCTGCCGTGCCCCCCTGCATGCCGTCCAGCACGACCACATCTGCCCCCGCCTTGACCGCCAGA
The DNA here is from genome assembly GCA_045105735.1 of Sulfitobacter sp. GTDB lineage: Bacteria > Pseudomonadota > Alphaproteobacteria > Rhodobacterales > Rhodobacteraceae > Sulfitobacter. The sequence goes on from JBGCDV010000056.1 coordinate 11,277, forward strand.
GTGGTGTCAAAATAGGGCCGCGCGCCTGCGACTTTCACATAGATCGGGACCTTCCAGCCGGTGATCTCGCGCAGTTCCAAAATCTTGATTTCAAGGTCATCCGGGCCGGTCCAATCCGGGTGACGGCAGGAGGACCGCTGGTCAATGCCCTTGGGCAGATTGCGCATCTCTGCCACCCGGTCGCTGATCTTTTGACCCAGGAGCATCCCGCCACCGCCGGGCTTGGCCCCTTGACCAACGACAATCTCAATCGCATCGGCCTTGCGCAGGTCATCAGGGTTCATCCCGTAGCGGCTTGGCAGATATTGATAGACCAGCTTGGAGGAATGCCCGCGCTCTTCGGGTGTCATGCCGCCATCGCCGGTGGTTGTTGACGTGCCAGCGGCATTCGCCCCGCGCCCCAGCGCCTCTTTGGCGGGACCCGACAGCGCACCAAAGCTCATGCCTGCAATGGTGACAGGGATGTCCAGCTCAATTGGGTTTTGTGCAAAGCGGGTGCCCAGCTTGACGGAAGTCTCACACTTTTCACGGTAGCCTTCGAGCGGATAGCGCGAGATCGAGGCCCCCAGAAACAGCAGATCGTCAAAGTTTGGCACCTTGCGTTTCGCGCCGCCACCACGGATGTCGTAAATGCCTGTGGCTGCTGCGCGGCGGATGTCGCTGTTGGCATCCTGGCTAAAGGTAGCCGATTGGCGCGGTGTGGTATGCGGGATGCCCCGTGCGTCGTGATCTTTCATGGTTGTCCCTCTCAAGCCATGCTGTGGGAAAAGAGTGTGCCGCCCAAGCCCTGCCGCGCGATGCGGATGCCGGACAGGGGCGACGATGATGCTGTTGATGATTTCCCAAGCATTTTAATACGCCGCAGCGTTATCGACATCAAAGTTGTAAAGCTGACGGGCCGAGCCGTAGCGTTTGAACTCGGAGGCTTTTGCATCACAGCCGCCGCGCTCCAGCAGCTCTTCGAGAATGGCGATATGCTCGGGCCGCATCTCTTTCTCAATGCAATCGGCCCCAAGCGATTTGACCGACCCACGCACAAAGAAACGCGCCTCGTAGCAGCTGTCGCCAAGCGCGTCGCCCGCATCACCGCAAACCACGATGTTGCCCGACTGCGCCATAAAGGCCGACATATGCCCAACATTGCCATGCACGATGATGTCGATCCCCTTCATGGAAATCCCGCACCGCGACGAGGCATTGCCCTTGATGATCAGCGTGCCGCCATGGCCCGTGGCCCCGGCGTATTGTGACGCGTCCCCTTCGACAATCACGGTGCCCGACATCATGTTTTCCGCCGTACCGGGCCCGGCGGAGCCATGCACATGCACGGTCGCCTGTTTATTCATCCCTGCGCAATAATACCCTGTGGAGCCTTTGACATTCACCTCAATCGGTGCGTCGAGCCCCACGGCAATGGCGTGGCTGCCTTTGGGGTTCACAATTTCCCAGACCGTCTGGTTGGTGTCTGCCGCTTGTGCGTGCAGCGCTGCATTAAGAGCGCGCAGGCCCTCGGCCTCAAGATCGAATGTTTGCATGTTTTACGCTGCTTTCTCAGTCGCAGTCGGCGCTGCGTTGTGGCTCCAGAAATAGACGGTCGCGGGCTCCGGTTCCCAAACGTGCGCGTCCTCAATGCCCGGCAGATTGACCAGCGCGCGGTACTCTGAGCCGAAGGCGACATATTGATCAGTCTCTGCCATCACCGCAGGTTTACAGGCAATCGGGTCACGCACCACGCCAAAGCCGTCCTTGGTGCCGACTAGAAAGGTGAAGAAGCCATCGAGATCGTCGAGACTTGATTCCAAGGCTTCACCCAGGGTGGACCCGGTCTGCATTTTCCAGGTGAGATAGGCAGCACCCACCTCAGTGTCGTTCTCGGTTTCGATGTGCACACCCAGGTGACGCAGCTTGCGGCGCAGGGAGTTGTGATTGGACAGCGAGCCGTTGTGCACAAGGCATTGATCTATACCGGTATTAAACGGATGCGCGCCCATCGTCGTCACGGCAGATTCCGTGGCCATACGTGTGTGCCCGATGCCATGTGTGCCGCTCATTTTGCGCAACTCAAATCGCTCTGCCACATCGCGCGGCAGGCCGACTTCCTTGTAAATCTCAAGTGAGGTGCCGTGCCCCATGATCCTGACATTGGGGCGGATCTCGTTCAGTACGGCACGCGCGGCGGCCACCTGATCCGCCTGCATTTCCAGCACCGCATGGGTGTCCTTCACGGCCATGCGCACCTTGCCCTTGATCGCCTTGCGCAAGCTATTCTCAAGCCCCGCAAAATCCTCATCAGGTGCATCTGACTGCACCGTCAGCTTGGCGAAACCCTCAGTCTCCCCCCCATAAATCGCAATCCCGGCACTGTCCGGTCCCCGATCCGTCATCGTGATCAGCATGTCCGTCAGCATATCTCCAAGCTTTGGCTCAAGGCCCGGGTCTTTGAGGAATAATCCAACAATACCACACATCTATCCGATCCTTTCAAGGCTGATCTATCAGTGAGTCGCAGGCTAGCAGGAAAGGTTTTCCAGCTCAACTATGAGGAAATAAAATTTCCTATCAGTAAGGATGGAGGGCAATACAAGACTGCCCTCCATGGGCTTATTAGTAACGTTCGAGCGCTTTTCTGATCTTCTCTGGATCACCCGTCTTGCGGGCTTCTTCCAAATGTTTGCCTTCGCGCACAAATTGAATGCGGTGCCAGCCAATCCAGAAGATCACGCCGACAATCGTCATCGCAACTTCCCAGCCCTGAAACGGATAGACCGCCCCAACATCAGCCAGATCAACAGCCCAGTCTTTATATCCAATAGTTGACATGTCTTTTCCTTACTCTGCTGGAGTTACTTTGCCGGTGAGGTGCGCTTTGTCGGCTTCGATGATATCAGCCATTGCGTCCTCATAGGCGTGATGCTCGGCGTAATCGAGACCTTGCAGTTCGACTTCCTCCGGAATGCGCAGCACACCAGCGGCCGCCTGCATTTTTGAGACGATGAAGCCCGGCAGGAAACCCAGAACAAAGAACATAATAATCGCGCCTATCGTTTGTCCCCATGGTGTGATCGACGCGTAGCCCTCGTAAGGTGACGAAGGTGCGCCCCACAGAACGAAGCCCGAGATTACCAGACCTACGAAACCTGCATAGCCGTGTACCGCAACAGCACCCACCGCATCGTCAAGCTTGAAAGTACGCTCGACCCAGTAATGCAGCTTGTAAACGATCACGACACCAATGGCACCAATCAGCATGGCCTGAATAGGGTGATAGAGATCGTTGCCTGCTGAAGCGGTAATGATCCCGGCAAGGCCGCCGGAGAAGGTCCAGAATGCGTCACCTTTAGAGACCACATATGCTGCCATCAGGCCACCGGAGAGTGACATCAGGAAGTTAAATGTGATGGCCGAGAGGGACGTCGGTGCCAGATAGATGTTTGTGGCCGTCCATGTGGTGCCGGTGATCTGACCATCGATTACTTCGGGCGAAATTGCGGGCACATTGCATGCCGCATAGAAGCCCCAGAAGCCAGTGTAGATCAGGAAGATACCAATGGTCAGCAGCCACGGATTGTGGGGTGGGATATCGCGCGGTGTCCCATCCGCGGCAAATTTGCCGATCCGAGGACCCAGTACCATGATCACACCCAGCGCATAGCCACCTGCAATCGCGTGGATGACGCCGGAAGCATAGGCATCGTGATAGCCCAAGTACTGCACCATCCAGCCGCCGTAGTGCCAGCCCCATGCCGCATCGATGATCCAGAAAACCGAACCGATCAGCACCGCATGCACCCAAAGGGCCGAGGACCGGATGCGTTCAATCACCGAGCCGGACACGATGGAGGCCGCTGTCCATGAGAACAGTAAGAACGCCGCCCAGAAGACGCCAGTGATCCGGTCGCTCAGGTTCGTGCCCATGGTTTCTGACCATGGGAGGTTGGCATTACCCGCCGCGTGATCAAGCCCGCCAAAGAAGGGGAACATGGGGAAAGCCCAGTAAATCCACCATCCGAAGAAGAAGAATGTCACAGTGACCAGCGGGATGATCATCACGTTCTTCATCAATGTATGCATATGGTTGCGCCGCCGGCTTGCGCCGACTTCATACATGCAGAACCCCACATGAATGAGGAACATAAAGACCACGGTCACCCAGTAGTAAAACTCGGTGAACACTGTGGTAAGTGCGTTCAGATTTCCGTCCACTGTCCAACTCCTTGTTGATAGCGCAGGCATTATTTGCCTGTCAGTAAAATATTATTCCCCCATCTAAACGCACAGATAAAGATTCTGTCAACAATGGTATGCAACGGGACACATTGTTGTCTCTGTCCAGAGGCGGCGGCTTCGTTGATTTTACTGGAAATTGCCTGCTAGGAAAATTTTTTGCCTACGGTTCTTGCTTTTTGATATGGCCTGGGGCTGAATGATGCCAATCAAAAGACTCGCATAAACAGGGAGAACATCATGGCCATTCTTTGGAGACATTCCGCGCTTGCGCATCGTCACGCTGAAATCGGTGGAGAGCTTGAAGACTGGAACGGCATGGGCACCGCGTGGTTCTATGATCACACCGATGAGCGCGCAAAGGCTGACTATGAGGCGATCCGTACCAAAGCAGGGTTGATGGATGTTTCCGGCCTCAAGAAAGTGCACGTGGTGGGTGAAGACGCCGCTTATGTGATCGACCGTGTCACCACCCGCAACGTCGAAAAGATAGGCGTTGGCCGGTCAACATATGCGGCGATGCTGGACGAGCGCGGATTGTTCGTCGACGATTGCGTAATCTATCACCTGGCGGTCAATTCGTGGATGGTGGTGCATGGCACCGGCACCGGCATGGAGCAACTGACCAAGGTGGCAGCTGCGAAAAACTGCGCTGTGATCATGGACGATGATCTGCATGATATGTCTTTGCAGGGACCAGTTGCGGTGGATTTCCTTGCCAAGCACATCGATGGCATTCGCGATCTGGCTTACTTCGGTATCATTCACACCAAGCTATTTGGCAAAAACGTAATGATCAGCCGGACAGGGTATACCGGCGAACGCGGCTATGAGATTTTTGTTGGTCGCAAGGACGCTGTGCATGTCTGGGACAATATCCTTTCGGATGGCGAAAGCATGGGCATCAGACCGACACAGTTCAGCACACTCGATATGTTGCGGATCGAAAGTTATCTGTTGTTCTATCCCGGCGACAATTCTGAGACATTCCCGTTTGAGGATGGCACGCCTGCCGGCGACAGTCTGTGGGAGCTTGGGCTCGACTTTGTGGTCTCTCCTGACAAGGAAGGGTTCATCGGGGCTGAAAATCACTATGCCCTCAAAGGGCGTGAACGCTTCAAGATTTATGGCGTAAAGCTGTCCAATTCGATGGATCAGATGGAGATGTTTGCACGTGTAATGCATAACGGCAAAGACGTGGGCGTGATCACATACGGTTTGTCGTCCGAGCTGAACAACTACTCGGTCGCTATTGCACGGCTTGATCCTTCTGTAGCCACGGCAGGAACCAAATTGAGCGTTGTTCAACCTGACGGAACCGAATTGGCGGCGACCGCCGAAGAAATGCCGTTCTATGACCAGGACAAAGCAATCCGTACCGCAAAAGGCTAACGTTTGAGGGGGCACGGCAAAGGCATCGTGCCCCTTGAATTGATCCGAGGATGACAATGTCGAAATTCGAATTCCCCCCTTCCATTCGCAGCCGCCCTGTCTACGGGACGCTGGAGGCACGCCCCGGCAAACATCATCTGATGATTGCGGATGCCGAAGGGGCCGAGGCCATCATAGATGTCGCCACGCCTGAGTTGATGGCGAAGACACACATCATCTTCATTCCACGCGGCACGGATTATGCCGACAAGCTGCGGGCGCTGAACCCGGCACAATTCTACGAGGGGCCCTCCTATGCTGCCTCTGTTACGCGCATTCAACGCGTGTTGCAGGATGCCTCTATGGGATTGCAGGTCTACCTCACAGGCACCGAAGGGTTGATGGGGCAGGCGCAGAATGAGGCAATGCAGGCGGGTGTTCCGCATACCGCCATCCAGACCGAGCATCGCGGTAGCGTCGCACGTCGGATGCAATGCGTGCATTGCAAGGGGATCACCGAAGATGTGGAGACGGACCCGTTCGTCTGTTCGCATTGCGGGTTGAACCTGTTTGTGCGCGATCACTATTCGCGTCGTCTGGCCGCCTATCAGGGTGTTTGCATCGATGCCGAAGACCCCGGCAATGTGCCGGCAGCTAAGGGGATTTACGAATGAGCGGTGCAGAGAAAATCGCCGTCCGCGTGACGGAGAAAACCCCGCTGAACGACCTCGTGACAAGGTTCCGGTTTGAGCCCATAGCGGGTGGCTTGCTGCCCACTTTTTCAGGTGGCGCGCATACGGTAGTTGAGATGAAAGACGGCGATATCACCCGTCTCAATCCCTATTCCCTGATGTCTGACCCGTTTGACCAAACTGCCTACACGATTTCGGTGCGCCGCGATGACGAGGGGCGGGGCGGGTCTCTTTTTATGCACAATAAGGTCAGTGTCGGGGATGAGATGGTGATCTCGAACCCTGTGAACCTGTTCAGCCTTGATCTGCGCGCGCGCAAACATCTGATGATCGCCGGAGGCATCGGCATCACGCCGTTTCTTGCACAGATCAAGCAACTCGACCGCGCCCATGGCAATTGGGAACTGCATTATGCGTGCCGGTCTGAGGCGCTTGGGTCCTATGTAGATTACCTGACAACGACGCATCCCAACGATGTGAACGTCTACTATGACGATCAGAAACAGATGATCGATCTGGAAAACCTGTTGGATGGTCAACC
>JBGCDV010000057.1:0-19136 GCA_045105735.1 Sulfitobacter sp.
ATCGAAGTGGACCGCAAAGTGCTGGCCGATCTGGCCGTGCATGAGCCTGAGGCATTTGGTGCGATTGTGAAGACAGCACAGGATGCGCTGGCTGCTTAAGCCGCGCCAGTGATGCAGATTTGAGAAAGCCGCTCCCTCGGGGGCGGCTTTTTCGTTTTTTCCCCGGCTATGCCCCGCCCGGTCCGATCAACATCAAGGGGATCGGCAAGGTTGAAACCCGCTGGCTGACCGGCAGGGCCTGAGCCCTTAGCGTTGCGGCAGCTTATCCACCTGCGGCACATCCTCAGCCACCACATGAAACGGCTGTTTGTCGCAACAGAAAATCGCCATCTGCGGCCCGGTATAGACGCTTGGATCATCCAGAGTGCCCACTTTGACCACCACCGCCGGACGGTCGGGCAGGCGGGTCACCATATGGGTGCCGCAAGTGCCGCAGAAATCCCGTGTGCGGGGCGTGTCGAGATCGCTGCGCGTGAACTGCTGCGCCGCGCCCTTGGTGTAGCGGTAGTCATCTGCCGCCACGATCATGAAATAGTTTGGTCCCCCGCCCGAGATATACTGGCATTCGCGGCAATGGCATTGCGCCTGCCATTGCGGCTCTCCCGTGACTTCGTAGTTCAGCGCGCCGCAGTAGCATCGACCGGTAAAGGGCATGGATGTTTCCTTTCGAAAGCAGGGTTAGGTTAACGCAGGTCTCTGCGCTGCATCACTCGAAATTCAACCCGACGATCCAGCGCGCTTTCATCCGCAGATCCCTGCGACAGCGGCACGCGGGCCCCATATCCCACCGCTTCGGCGGCATGTGCATCCACGCCAAGGATGATCAGGCGTTCCAGCGTGCGGTCAGCGCGTTCCCAGCTCAGCGCAAGGTTCGCGGCATCGTCATGGCCGCTATAAGCGTGGCCTGCAACCATCAGATAGGCACCCTTGCAGGCCATAACCCGGTCGCTGATCTGTTCCAGCAGATGTGTGTTGGCGGGCGACAGCTTGGCACTGCCCGCTTCAAACTGGACCAGCGCAGGCCGCAGCATTTTGTCCAGGGTGCCTACGCAATCTGACTCTGCGCGTGATGACAGATACGGCTCGCCTGTGTCTTGTTCCGCCACGGCAAAGGCCGAGGGGGCCGCGGGGGCGGGCAACCCTGCCAATGCTTTGATCTGTTTTGACGTTGGGGATGTTTCCATTGCATTGTTTTGCGCATGCACTGGGCCGTTTGAGACCTGCGTGTAGAGCGCATAGAAAGCCATGCTTGCGCCCAAAACCAAAGCCACACCTTTCAAAAATACATTTCGCTGCGCCATCGCTTTGCAGTGCCTCTCAGTATTTGCTGTTGCATGTGATCCAAATGAAGCGCCTTTGGTGCACTCTTTTGCTGTCGCCACGATATCTTGCGGGTTGGAGGGATCATACTACTCAATCTTGTGGCGCGCTAGGTTTTTCCATCGATCATCCGGCTATTTTTATGGAATTTGCGGAACTTATTCTGCACCGCCATCCGAGCCACCGCACCGCAGCGCGGTGGGTTGCATTTTGAGGGGGTGCCAAGTAGCAGGGGGCAGCCAAGTTTCAAAGGTGCGCGATGGACGATCTCAAGCAAAAATACCTGAGCCAAATTGCCGATGCAGGAGACGAATCCTCACTTGAGGATATTCGTCTGGCGGCGGTTGGCAAAAAGGGCGAAGTCGCGCTGAAAATGCGGGAACTTGGCAAAATGACGCCGGAGGAGCGGCAGGTTGCAGGCCCCGCGCTGAACGCGCTGAAGGATGAGATCAATTCCGCGCTAGCCGCCAAGAAAGCCGCGCTGGGTGATGCCGCCCTTGATGCGCGTTTGCGTGACGAATGGCTCGATGTGACACTGCCCGTGCGGCCACAGAGGCAGGGCACAATTCACCCGGTTTCGCAGGTCACCGAAGAACTGACGGCCATCTTTGCTGAGATGGGGTTCTCCGTTGCCGAAGGGCCGCGGATTGATACCGATTGGTACAACTTCGACGCTTTGAACATCCCCGGCCATCACCCCGCGCGGGCCGAGATGGATACGTTTTACATGCACCGTGCTGAGGGCGACAACCGTCCGCCCCATGTGCTGCGCACCCATACGTCGCCGGTGCAGATCCGCACGATGGAGAAAGAGGGCGCACCGCTGCGCATCATTTGTCCGGGTGGTGTCTACCGCGCCGATTATGACCAGGCCCATACGCCGATGTTCCATCAGGTCGAAGGCCTCGCCATCGACAAGGACATCTCCATGGCGAACCTCAAGTGGGTGCTGGAAGAGTTCTTTTCCGCGTTCTTTGAGATTGACGGGATCAAAACCCGTTTCCGCGCCTCGCATTTCCCCTTCACGGAGCCGTCCGCCGAGGTCGACATCCGGTGTTCATGGGTCGACGGACAGCTGCGCATCGGTGAAGGTGACGGCTGGATGGAGGTGCTTGGCTCCGGCATGGTGCACCCCAAGGTGCTGGCCGCTGGTGGGATCGACCCGGACATCTGGCAGGGCTTCGCCTTTGGCATGGGGATCGACCGCATCGCGATGCTGAAATACGGCATCCCGGACCTGCGCGCGTTCTTTGACAGTGACTTGCGCTGGCTGCGGCATTATGGGTTTGCGTCGCTCGATCAGCCGAACCTGCATGGTGGGCTGTCGCGGTAGGTTTTCCTGCCCGGTGTTTGCCCGAAGGCAAGGGCAGGTTGCGCGTCAGCTGAGGCGAAAGCGATGAGTTGAGCGACAAACGGGTGGACGAGACGTCCACCTTACTCGCGCGTCCTAAATCAACCCCTTAAAGTTGGCCACTGGCCCATTCCTGGCCTATTCGTCCGAAGGTGGCACACCTTGGCCTTCATCATCCTGCAACAGGCGTGTCACATCCGTATCGTCAAAACTGCGGTCAATGCGGAACTTGTAGTTGCCGTCTTTCTTGAACGCCTGAATGACATGGTAGTTCACCAGAACCGGGACTGCTTTGCCTTTGAACTGCTCCTCTGAAAGCCCTGTCAGGCTGACCGCAATGCTGCCGCCTTTGCTCAGGGGCACGTCAATCACGCCATCCGCAGCATAGCTATTGGCATAGCCAACACGGGCCACATCCGCGCGGATGGTTGAGAAAACAAGTAGATAGCGGGTCGTTGAGCCCGCCTCGACAGCCTCATCCAGAAACCACGAAAAGCCGAGGTCTTCGCCCTCGGATTCACGCCGGTTGATCTCTTGCGACAGGTCCGAGAAGGTATTTTTGTAAGACTCCCCAAAGGCGTTATCAAGTTCGATGTAAGAAGAGCGCGCGACCTCCGCGGCGACTTTTGCCTTGACCTTCACGTCAGCCTGACCGCCAACCTTGACCCCCGTCACCCCGCGCGCCACCTGTTTTTCAAACACCGCACCCTTGTCGCGCGATCTTAGGTCAATGGTGGCAAGTTCTGTCAGATTTCCTTTTGCAGTATCAAAGACATAGAATTTACCCAAATCGCGCAGCCCGGAGTTGAGATATCCTTTGTCGGTGTCTGCGTGACTGATGTCGAGCGACAGGCTGCGGCAGCCGGAAAGAAGCGCAACAATAGCGCCGATGATCAATAAAAATCGCATAAGAATCCCCCAAAATATGGGAAATCATGCAGCTAAGACGGGAATTTTTCAAGTATAAGCTGTGTGCGGGGCGTCGGCTCGCGTCCGGATTGAATGGTTTGAAGGGTGTCCTTTGTTCCGCTGAATGTGTTGATTGCCCGGGCCAGCCGCGTAAGGTGGGCCTTCGGCCCATCCTTGCACACAGAGACATCACAATGCCCCATATCTTGATCATTTGCTCCAACCCGGCGGAGGCAAACGCCACCATATCGAGTGTCAGCGACATCACACCCGGTCAGACCTATGCCCGTGCGCTTGAGGCCTGTCGCGATGATCTGGAGATCACCATTGTGGCTCCTTACGATGGTGACACCCTGCCGCCGCTTGATCGGTTCGACGGTGTTGTTTTTACCGGATCCAGCGTGGAGTGGAGCACGGATGATCCGCGTGCTCAGCCCCTCGCGGATGCGATGCGACGTGTTTTTGATGAAGGCTTGCCGACGCTGGGGTCCTGCAATGGTTTGCAACTCGCTGCCAGCGTGCTGGGCGGCAGTTCCGATGCGTCACCCAATGGGGTTGAGAGCGGCATTGCCAAGGATATCACCATGACTGAGGCCGGACGCGGTCATCCGTTCCTGCAAGGCCGTGAAGATGGCTATGCCGCCCCGTGCATTCACCGTGATGAAGTCCGCGCCTTGCCCGATGGGGCGGTTGTGCTTGCGGGCAATGCACATTCGGGTGTGCAGGCCTTTGCCTATGAACAGGACGGGATCAGGTTTTGGGGTGCGCAGTATCATCCGGAGTTTGAGCCCAAATCCCACAGCGCGCGCATGGTGCGGATCGGCGGGATGGAAGATGCCGCCGCGGCCGATCTGGCCCTGTCGGCTGAAGACCCGGACGCGGCGGCCCGACTGGGCATCCGGGCTACGGACATGCAGCCGCAAACCCGCATGACGGAGTTGCGCAATTGGTTGGCTTCTTTGTGAGCGTGCCGAGGGGGTGGATGAGGCGTGGACCCTGCGGGTGGGTCTGCGTGACATGCGGCTCTTACGCCCCCAGGAGATGCCTGCAAGCCCATCGCGCGGTTTTGAAGTGACACGGTCAAAACGAGGTGCCATGTCTGCACCCATGTTGATCCGCGCTCTTGTCTTGTTGTTTGTCGTTGTTCTGACGGGGGCCATGGGCCCTTGGATGGACTGTCAGGGTGCCACTGCTTGCGTGCTCGATGACCGCTCATACCATATCCGCCTGCCAGATGATTGGGATGGAGAAAGCGTGTTACCCGTGCTGTTGCATTTTCATGGCTGGGGCCGGCAGGGCGATCTGATCGTCAAGCATCAGCGTATTTCCGGCCATACCCGTCGCCGCGGGGTGCTGTTGATTGCGCCAAACGGTCAGGGACGTACCTGGCGTTTTTGGAATGACAAAAGCCGCGATGTGCCCTTTGCCGCTGCTGTGATTGAGGATGTCGCCAAGCATTTGCCCATCGATCGCACCCGTATCTACGTCTCAGGATATTCCTATGGTGCGTCAATGGCATGGCGATATGTCTGCGAGAACGGCAACGGGGTGGCCGCCTTGCTCGCCATCTCCGGCGCTCTGCCGCAGTCAGAGGACTGTCGTCAGGCACCGCGCGAGGTGCGGCAGGTTTATGGGTTCGAGGACAATGTCCTGCCATTTCCCTTGGGGCCGGGCGGCGATGTGACCTATCCTGTGGCGTTGTGGCGCGATCGTTTTGGCTGCGGTGCAGGCCGCGCCGACGGCATGTGGCAAGCCGTGGACTGGCTCAAACTTGACCGCCATATCTGGGAATGTGACGGTGGCAAGGTGACACTGGATCTGCATGAGGGGGGCCATTTTATCCCCCATGGCTGGATTGGCTGGCAGTTGGATCAGCTCATGGGCCGCACACCTGAGTATCCTTGAGGGTATCCGGCCTTGGACCGCGCATCCGGGGTGATGTTGTGCATGAGTATTTTTGGCAAAAAGGAGCGGGGCCTTGCGTACAAAGGGGTCCGTGCGCTTGGGGCGGGTGTTGGATTATGTTGGTGCATTGAACCTTGGTGCATTTGGCGCTACCGAAGCGGCACGCAATGCTGTGAAGGGTAAGACATGAAATTCACGATGTCCTGGCTGAAAGATCATCTGGAGACGGATGCCTCTGTTGATGAAATCTGTGACGTGCTGACCGATCTCGGGCTGGAGGTTGAAGGTGTGGAAGACCGGGGTGCCAAGCTGCGCGATTTTACCATCGGATTTGTGAAGTCCGCGGAAAAGCATCCCGACGCGGACCGTCTGCGCGTGTGTCAGGTTGAGACCGATGAGGGTGTCAAACAGATCATCTGCGGCGCGCCCAACGCGCGGGAAGGGATCACTGTGGTTGTGGCAAAACCGGGTGTATACGTGCCCGGCATCGACACGACCATTGGTGTGGGCAAAATCCGCGGCATTGAAAGCTTTGGCATGATGGCCTCTGAGCGCGAAATGGACCTGAGCGAGGAGCACGACGGCATCATTGAGCTGCCCTCAGGTGAGGTAGGTCAGTCTTTTGTGGATTGGCTCGCTGCCAATGACCCGGCCAAAGTGGACCCGGTGATCGAGATTGCGATCACCCCCAACCGTCCCGATGCGCTGGGTGTGCGCGGGATTGCACGCGATCTGGCCGCTCGGGGGCTTGGCACGCTCAAGGCACGTGACACAGATGCCGTGGCCGGTACCTTCCCCTGTCCCATCAGCGTGAGCATTGATGACGATACGCTGGATCAATGTCCGGTTTTCTATGGCCGCGTGATCAAGGGTGTGAAGAACGGGCCATCCCCGGCTTGGTTGCAGGATGCGCTGCGCGCGATCGGGTTGCGTCCGATTTCCTTCCTTGTCGATGTGACGAACTTCTTCACCTATGACCGCAACCGCCCATTGCATGTCTTTGACGCTGACAAGGTTGCGGGAGGCGCGCTGCGCGTGCACCGCGCTCAGGGTGGTGAAACAATGATGGCGCTGGATGACAAGGACTACACCTTTGCTGAAGGCATGACGCTGATCTCTGATGCAAACGGCGTTGAGAGTATTGGCGGCGTGATGGGGGGTGCCGCGTCCGGCTGCACCGAAGAGACCACAAATGTGTTCATCGAAGCCGCCTACTTTGATCCGGTGCGTACCGCCTACACAGGCCGCGCGCTGAAGATCAACTCGGACGCGCGCTACAGGTTTGAACGCGGGATTGACCCGGCGTGGACACCTCATGGGATCGAACATGCAACGCGGATGATCCTGGATCATGCGGGTGGTGAGGCTTCCGAAGTGGTGATCGCAGGTGCCATTCCCGATACCTCCCGCGCCTACAAGCTCGACACCGACCGCGTGCAATCGCTGGTCGGCATGACCATCCCGGCGGAGACCCAGCGCGCCACGCTGACCGCCCTTGGTTTCACCCTTGAGGGCGACATGGCTGGTGTTCCAAGCTGGCGACCCGATGTGCAGGGTGAGGCCGATCTGGTCGAAGAGGTTGCACGCATCGCGTCTCTCACCAAGCTCGAAGGCGTGCCCTTGCCCCGTCTCAGCGATGGTGTGCCGCGTCCGATCCTGTCGCCGCAGCAGCGCCGCTTGACCGCCGCGCGCCGGGCCTGTGCGGCACTTGGCTACAACGAATGCGTGACCTACAGCTTCATTGATCAGGCATCCGCCGCCCTTTTTGGCGGTGGCACGGATGAGACGATGCTGGAAAACCCGATCAGCAGCGACATGAGCCATATGCGCCCTGCCTTGCTGCCGGGTCTGTTGGCCGCTGCGGCGCGAAATCAGGCACGCGGGTTTGCCGATATGGCGTTGTTTGAGGCCGGACCGGCCTTTCACGGGGGAGAGCCGCAGGAGCAGCATACGCTTGTCACCGGCCTCATCATCGGGCGCACCGGACCCAAGGACGTGCACGGCGCGTCGCGCCCCGTGGATGTTTATGACGTAAAGGCAGACGCAGAGGCGGTGCTGGCGGCCATCGGTGCCCCGGCCAAGGTGCAGATCCTGCGTGGTGCGCGTGAATGGTGGCATCCCGGCCGCCACGGCATGATCTGTCTGGGGCCGAAAAAGGTGCTTGGTATCTTTGGGGAAATCCACCCCAAGGTTTTGGCGGCAATGGATGTCAAAGGGCCTGCCATGGGCTTTACGCTTTGGCCGGATGAAGTGCCGCAGCCGCGCAAGTCCGGTGCCACCCGCGCCGCTCTCAAGATCAGTGATCTGCAAGCGGTGGAACGTGATTTTGCCTTTGTGGTGGACGCGGATGTGGAGGCGCTGACGCTGGTCAATGCTGCGATGGGGGCGGACAAGGCCCTGATCGAAGAGGTGCGTGTGTTCGATGAGTTTATCGGCGGCAGCCTTGGCGAGGGCAAAAAATCGCTCGCTATTGCAGTGCGTCTGCAACCTTCGGATCGGACGCTGAAAGACGCGGACATCGAAGCGGTCGCGGCCAAAGTTGTTGAGAAAGTAGCCAAAGCCACAGGTGGCGTCTTGCGCGGGTAGGGGGAGACCGATGGCTGACGACGCTGCCTTTTGGGACAAGCATGCGCGCAAATATGCAGCAAGCGCCATTGGCAACGTCGATGCCTATGAGATGACGCTGGCAAAGACCCGCGCGCATCTGACCCCTCAGATGAAAGTGATTGAGATCGGGGCAGGCACCGGGAGCACCGCGCTATTGCTGGCACCTGATGTTGCGGGGCTGACTGCCACTGACCTGTCGCCCGAGATGATGCGTATCGCGCAGGAAAAGGCTGTGGCGGACGGTGTGAACAACGTCACATTCAAGGTCTCCAGCGCCCAGGATGCGGCGGGCGAGGTTGCGGCTTTTGATGCGGTGCTTGCCTTTAACCTGTTGCATCTGGTGCCTGACCTTGAAGGGGTGCTTGATACCCTGTCACGCAACCTGAAACCCGGCGCGCTTTTTATCAGCAAGACAGTATGTTTGGCTGAACCAAGCATCGGGGTGCAACGCTTTGCCATCGCCGCGATGATCCCGGTGATGCGTCTGATTGGCAAAGCGCCATTTGTGCGGCGTTTGACCTTTGCCGAGGTGGAGCACTGCGTGACCGCGTCAGGTTTTGACATCATCGAGACCACAACCGGCCCAAAAATGAGCCGCTACATCGCGGCGCGCAAAAATTGAAACCACTGCGAAAGGATCGCAAGATGACCTTGAAAGTCTACCTCTCCGGCGAAATTCATACAGACTGGCGTGAGCAAATCATAGACGGTTCCGAGGGCCTTGATGTGTCGTTCAACAGTCCGGTCACCGACCATGCGGCCAGCGATGATTGTGGTGTTGCGATCCTTGGAGCGGAGCCGGACAAGTTCTGGCATGACCGCAAAGGCGCGCAGATGAACGCGATCCGCACCCGCAAGGGGATTGAGGATGCAGATGTCGTCGTCGTGCGCTTTGGCGATCAGTACAAACAGTGGAACGCCGCCTTTGACGCAGGGTATGCGGCGGCCCTTGGTAAATCATTGATTGTCTTGCATGGCCCTGACCACGCCCATGCGCTCAAGGAAGTGGACGCCGCAGCGCTTGCTGTTGCGTCAGAGCCCGCGCAGGTTGTCCAAATCCTGCGCTATGTGCTCACGGGCACGCTGCCTGCGTAGGATGGCCCTTTTGGCTGATCCCGGCCTGCGCATCACTGCGCAGGAACCGCTTTCCAGCCCTTGAAAATCAGCAAGAGCGCGACGCCGATCAAGCCCCAACCGCTCAGCGTCTCAACGCTGATACGGGTGCCCAAGGTTGTTTTGACAAGGTAGGACGTCAAAAACGCATAGGCGAGGATCGATAGCCCATCCAGCGTGACGAAAACCGCACCATATATCAGGGTTTGCGGCAGTATGGCGTGGTCGGTTGAGATGAAGCCGGGAAACAAAGCCACAAAAAATACGATGGCTTTTGGGTTTGTCACACAGGCAAAGAAGCCTGACAAAAAGGCGGATCGATCAGCGTTCAATACCTCCGATCCACTCTCGTGATGCCCTTGCCGGAGCGTTGATAGGCCGAGATAAAGGATGAACAGCCCACCTGCAATTTGCAGGTAAGGCAGGACCACATCCGCCAGTCCAATCAGCATTTGCAGGCTCGCCACCGCGATGATGATATGCACGACGGAACCCAGTGCATCGCCTGCCACACAAAGATATGTCGCGCGCGGCCCCCGGCGTACAAGCTGGCTTGCCGCCAAGGCGCAGGATGGCCCCGGAAAGGCGATGATCAGCAGCGTGGCAGCCAGAAAGCTGGCAAAGAGCAGAGGGTCCATAGGGCAGTTCCTTGCGCAGATTGGATGCCACTTGGGTAGTGCGGCACTCAGCGCTTTGCAATGGGCCCGCACCCGGCATAGGCTTGGCATCTGATAGGGAGGATGCGATGAAATTCGACTATGTGATTGTCGGCGGCGGCTCTGCCGGGTCTGTTATGGCTTCCCGGTTGAGCGAAGATCCAGATACTTCAGTTTGTTTGATCGAAGCAGGCGGCACCGGGCGGGACATCTTTGTGCGCGCCCCCGCACTTGTGGCCGCCATGATTTCAGGTCGGCCCAAGATCAACAACTGGGCGTTTCAGACGGTGCCGCAGCCGGGTTTCAACGGGCGGCGCGGCTATCAACCCCGCGGCAAGGCGCTCGGCGGGTCCTCCGCGATCAACGCCATGCTCTATGTGCGCGGGCATCAACGCGACTATGACGAATGGGCCGATATGGGCTGCGACGGCTGGGACTGGGCTTCGGTGCTGCCGTACTTTCAAAAATCCGAAGGCAACGTGCGCGGTGCTGATGATCTGCATGGGGCCGATGGCCCGTTGCAGGTAGCGGAACAATCGCAGCCCCGCGCGATCGCGCAGGCGTTTATTGAGGCAGCGGGTGAGCAACAAATCCGGCACAACCCCGATTTCAATGGGGCGGAGCAAGAGGGCGTGGGCCATTATCAGGTCACTCAATTCCACAACGGTCCGGCCAAGGGGGAGCGGTGCAGCGCTGCCGCTGCTTATCTACACCGTGACGTGCGCCACCGCCCGAACCTGACAATCCTGACCAAAGCGCAGGCGCGCCGGGTAATGATGCAGGATGGTCGCGCAACGGGTGTGGAAATACGCCATCTCAACACAGTCAAGGTGGTGGAAGCGGGGCGCGAAGTGATCCTGAGTGCCGGCGCATTTGGCTCTCCTCAATTGTTGTTGCTCAGTGGGATTGGCCCCCGCGAAGAGCTCGCGGCGCACGGCATTGCGGTTCAGCATGAAAGCCCCGGTGTTGGCCACAACCTGCAAGACCACCTTGACTATGTGATGAGCTACCATTCCAAACGCGACGATGTGATCGGACTGACCCCCAAGGGGCTGCTTCAGCTTTTCAAAGATGGCATGAAATGGCGCAAGGATGGGACAGGACCGTTCGCAACGCCGTTTGCCGAAGGGGGTGCATTCCTCAAATCAGACCCCGGCCAGGACCGTCCTGATCTGCAGTTGCATTTCGTGGTTGGGATTGTGGATGATCACATGCGCAAAATTCACCTCAAACACGGGTTTTCCTGCCATGTCTGCGTGCTGCGCCCCCATGCGCGTGGCCATGTCGGGCTGCACTCAACCAATCCGGCCCATGCGCCGCGCATTGATCCGCAATACCTGTCTGACAATCGCGATCTTTCCGCGTTGATGACAGGCGCGCGAAAGATGGAGCAGATATTGACCGCAGGGCCCCTTGCGCCGTGGCGTGGTCAGCAGCTTTATGCCCATGACGGGTCAGACAGCGCGTTGGAAGCGGACATCCGTAAACGTGCCGACACGATCTATCACCCGGTGGGAACCTGCAAAATGGGTGTCGACGACATGGCAGTCGTGGACCCGTCAACACGCGTGCACGGGGTCGAGGGGCTGCGCGTGGTTGATGCCTCTGTGATGCCGCGCCTGATTGGGGGCAACACCAACGCACCAACAATTATGATCGCTGAGAAAATTGCGGCGGAGATGCGGGCGGGATAGCCCGCATCTTGTGGTCGTATCAGTCGCGTGCTGGTGTGACCCGGCCCTTCTGCACTGCAGGACGCGCCAGGAAACGATCCAGATAGGTCACAAGGTTCTTGTGATCCTCCCAGCCCACGGCATCACGGGTGCCATAAAACTCAAGCGCGCCCAGCCACGGAGCGATTGCAATATCCGCGATGGAATACTCCCCCGTGATCCAATCTTTGCCCTCAAGCTCAAGGTTGAGCACGTTCAGCAGGCGCTTCGCCTCGTCAAGATAGCGCTGCTGCGGACGCTTGTCCTCCCACTCCGATCCTGCGAACTTGGAGAAGAAACCAAGCTGACCCAACATCGGGCCAAGGCCGCCCATCTGGAACATCAGCCACTGGATCACATGCGCTTTTTCAGTGGCGTTGGTCCCCAACAGCATGCCGGATTTTTCAGCCAGATAGATCAGGATTGCTCCGGATTCGAAAATCCCAACGGGCGTGCCGTCAGGGCCATCGGGGTCAATAATCGCCGGGATTTTGTTGTTGGGGTTCAGCGACAAAAACGCGTCGCTTTTCACATCAGCATCTGAGAGCGTGACTTTATGTGCCTCGTACGGGATGCCCATTTCCTCCAACGCAATGGAGGCTTTGACCCCATTGGGCGTGGGAAAGGAATAGAGTTGCAAAACGCCCGGGTTCTGCGGTGGCCATTTTTGGGTGATGGGAAATGTGGAAAGATCGGCCATTTGTTGCTCCTTTGGGTTGTTCTGACTTCAAATAGGCATCTTTCCCCGCAAATACAGTCTTCTCCATGTGCGCTGATGTGTTAACAACTGTGCGGCAAAGAACCGACTGGAGCGAACAGCGGTCATGCTCAACAAAGGGACGTTAAAATGATTCAAGAATTCAAAGACTTCATCGCCAAGGGCAATGTCATGGACATGGCCGTTGGTATCATCATCGGTGCTGCTTTCACCGCAATTGTCACCTCATTGGTGGGTGATTTGATTAATCCAATCATCGGTCTGGTGTCCGGTGGTGTTGATTTCACCAACAATTACGCCGTTCTGGGTGGCGACGTGCCAGAAGGCGCATCGCTTGAAGCCGCCCGCGAGACGGGCGCGTCGGTCTTCGCCTACGGTGCCTTCATCATGGCGATCATCAACTTTCTGATCATTGCATGGGTTGTCTTCATGCTGGTCAAGATGGTCAATCGGGTTAAGGATGCGGCGACTGAAGAAGAAGAGGCAGCCCCAGAGGAGCCAGCGGGCCCCACACAGGAAGAGCTGCTGACAGACATCCTGAAAGCGCTGCAAAAGTCCTAATCGGGCTGTGATACGAGATTGAGAGGCCCGTCATTTTGGCGGGCCTCTTTGTTTGACCTGTTTATTTGCCGTTGTCCGGCAGGGTGAACTGCGGTAGCCACATCCATGGTTGGCAGTCACCAAGGCGTCGCTGTTCCCTTTTGGGAAAGCTAAAACTGCCCCGACACGCTTCATTGACCCACTCTTCAATGCCGCGTCCGCAAGTCAGCGACCAGCGGCTTTGCTGCGGCCGATTGAGGACGATCATGTCGAAACAGACAACGCCGCTCAGCGTGGCGGATATCACCCCCTTTGCACGTTCCTTGTCAAAGCAACTGCAGACGGCATCAGAGCCGCCTTCGCACCTGGTTTTGCTGAACATGCTGGCCCGTGCAGGGGGGTATCGGAATTATCAGCATTTGCGCGCGTCACAAACCGCAAAGGAACGTTTGGAGGTGGCCGCGCGGGCTGTCGATTTTAAGCGGGTTGAGAAAGCACTGCAGCTGTTTGATACGGATGGGTGCCTGATCCGCTGGCCATCAAAGCGCTATGTGCAAGAGCTTTGCCTTTGGGTCATGTGGTCCCGTCTGCCACGTGGCGAGGTCCTGCAGGAACGTGATGTGAACGGTATCCTGAACCTCTCGCATGCTTTTGGGGATCCTGCGATTTTGCGGCGCAGTCTGATCGGCATGAAGCTGGTGCAGCGCAAACCGGATGGTTCGGATTATTGGCGGATCGAACAAACACCGCCGCCCGAAGCTGTTGCTGTCATTCGCGAAATCACTGCGCGGCGGGTTTAAGACGTCTCAGGCCCGTCGGTTGACGGGTCTGACTTCATACGCGCTAAAGTTGACTCGACTCAGCAAGGTTCGTTTACTCCGATGCATCTTTTAGCAGGAGTATTTGAAATGGCATTTTCCAAAGAAGTATTTGACGCAATTGAAGCCCTCGCGCAGACCGAAGGGCTGGAGGCGAACGCACTCAAGGCGGTGGTTGAAGTGGAAAGTGGCGGTCGCGCCTTTGCTACGATCGACGGCAAGCCGATGCCCTTGATCCTGTATGAGTACCACGTCTTCTACCGCTGGCCGGGGCTAAGCGACGCCGAACGCAAGGAAGCTGTGCAGCGAAAGCTTGCGGCCAAAAAATGGGGCGATCTGCCTTACGTCAAAAGCCATTCGGGCCGCTACAACCAACTCAAACGCGCGGCGACGATCAATGAACAGGCGGCTTATGCGGCCTGTTCCTGGGGCGTGGGGCAGGTTTTGGGTGAGAACGCAGAATGGCTGGGCTTCGGCACGCCCAAGGCGCTTGCGGAGCGTGCAATGGACGGCATCGACGGGCAATTGGCCGTTATGCTGCAGTTTATCAAGAAACGCGGATTGATTGATGAGCTGAGCAATCACGACTGGCGCGGGTTTGCGCGCGCCTACAATGGGGCCGGGCAGGTCGATTATTACGCCACCCGGATGGCGGCGGCCTACCGGAAACACGCAGGCCAGCATTCAAATCCGACCGATGACGTGTCCTTGCGGCTTGGGATGCGTGGCGATGATGTGGCGGACCTGCAAAGACACCTGCGCGGATTGGGCTATCACCTTGTCATTGATGCGGATTTCGGGCCAGCGACACTGCGAATGGTCAAGCAGTTCCAGCTGGAGAATGATTTGACGCCGGATGGTGTTGCAGGCCCCGCCACCTTTGCCCGGATCGAGGTTTTGCGCGGCGTGGATCACCCCGATTGGTGAGGCTTTGGCGTCAGTGTTGGCCGGGCAATCCCCGGCCAACCTGTTGTTAACACGGCTTTAACGGGTAACCCGTGGGTTACGCCTTGAGCGCAAGGCGGGGCGACAGCACGTCGATGCCCAAGGCTTTGCCAACCGCGTGATAGGTCAGCTTGCCCGCATGGACGTTCAATCCGTTCAGCAGGTGTTCATCATCCGTGCATGCCTCACGCCAGCCCTTGTTTGCCAGATCCAGCATGAACGGCATCGTGGCATTGCCGAGCGCGATGGTGGAGGTGCGGGCCACAGCACCGGGCATGTTGGCCACGCAGTAGTGCATGATCCCGTCCACGTTATAGACGGGATCCTGATGGGTCGTCGCCTTGGACGTCTCGAAACATCCGCCCTGATCAATCGCCACGTCCACAAGAGCCGCACCGGGCTTGAGTTCCGACAGCTGCGCACGGGAGATCAGCTTGGGTGCCGCGGCACCGGGGATTAGCACCGCACCGATGATCATGTCAGCCTCGCGCGCCAGCTCAATAGTGTTCTGGGCAGAGGCATAGCGGGTCTTGAAAACGCCTCCAAAGGCATCGTCGAGATAGCGCATACGAGGCAGGGACCGGTCCAGCACGGTCACATCCGCGCCCATGCCCGCCGCGATACGTGCAGCATGTGTGCCAACAACGCCGCCGCCGATGACCATGACGTTTGCGGGGCCGACACCGGGCACACCGCCCATCAACACACCGCGCCCGCCGTTTGCCTTTTGCAGCGTCCATGCACCCACCTGCGGCGCCAGACGGCCTGCGACCTCGGACATCGGTGCCAGCAAGGGCAGCCCGCCGTTCCGGTCGGTCACGGTTTCATAAGCGATGGCCGTACAGCCTGAATCCATCAGATCTTTGGTCTGATCGGGGTCAGGGGCTAGGTGCAGGTAGGTAAAGAGCAACTGCCCCTCGCGCAGCATCTTGCGCTCCCCGGCTTGCGGTTCCTTAACCTTGACGATCATATCAGCGCTGGCAAAGATTTCCTCAGCGGTGTCGATGATCGCGGCACCGGCGGCGACATAATCGGCGTCTTCAAAGCCAGCGCCTACGCCGGCACCGGCCTGCACGATCACGTCATGACCGTTGTTGACCGCTTCCATCGCTGCGCTGGGCGTGAGGCCGACGCGGAATTCTTGTGGTTTGATCTCTGTTGGGCATCCGATTTTCATGTTGCGGTCCTCTATGTTCGCATTCTGCCCGATATTTAGGCAGTTCGACCTGCAAGGAGGTGCGAATTACATTGTTCTTTGGCATGTCGCATGGGATAAATTTGCGAGATTGTGGATAACTTCGCGAGAATTTTGCGCCAATGAGCCTTGATGAGATTGATCGACGTATCCTGCGCGCCCTTCAGCGCAACGGCAGGATGTCAAATGCGGAACTGTCCGAGGACGTGCACCTGTCGCCCTCCGCGTGCCACCGCCGGGTGCAACGCATGGAAAAAGAGGGGTATATCCGCGATTACGTGGCCCTGCTGGACGCACGCAAGCTGAACGTGCCGACGACCGTCTTTGTGGAGATTACCCTGCGCGGGCAGGCCGATGACATTTTGGATGCGTTTGAAAAGTCGGTGTCACGAATCCCGGATGTGCTGGAGTGTCACCTGATGGCGGGAACAGCGGATTACCTGCTCAAGGTCGTGGCGGAAAACACCGAAGATTTTGCGCGCATCCACCGCCAGTATCTGGCGCGGCTGCCCGGCGTGCAGGGGATGCAGTCAAGCTTTGCGCTCCGGACGGTGTTTAAGACCACCGCGCTGCCGGTGGGGTGAGAATGGCCCGTTCGGCTAAAGGTTGGTCCGCAGGGTCTTTAACTGTGGTTCGGGCGATGGAGGGGTGATTCAATGGCAGCTCCGAGCCCATACCTACCGATCTATGCAAGCCGAATTTTGCTCGCAGATGACATCCGGCAAGTCGAATAGTCTTATCATTGTATAATTTAGATTGTACGCCGATGGCTCAAGCATTGAGATCACAATCGTGACCCAATTTTCTGCCTCGTGATAGAAATTGGAGCTAGCCCATTGTGTGTCGCCAAGTGCGGCATTTATTGTTGGATTGGGGTGTTCGAAGCCTTGCTTAAGTCTTTGAACTGCGATCATAACTTCTTGCTGTGCATCGATGTCATAGGGAGCGACATCACTTGCGCAGTCTAAAGTATACCTTGTTGTTTCCTTCCCAGAGATAACCACCAACACATTGAAAGTGCTCACTTTGACAGGGGTTTCAGGACCATCCAAAATTTCCGGTATTGCAAAGCCCCGATCTAAATTTTCAAGAAACTGGGTAACACGTGATGCGTTGATCTCTTCAAAATCGGAACACAGGACAATGCTCTCTGCTTCCAGAAATGCCGAATTACTTCGAATAGGCATCGGGATTTCTGCCAAGGCAAAACTGGGGACAAGGCCGATCCAACATAAAGTGATGCAACGAAATATCAGGCGTATTACATCGGGCAAAGTCATCCTTGTTTCAAGGCCCCCCGTTCAATCGTAAAACGCTAAGAAAATGCAGGTTATCCAAACAGCAACTGTCAAAGATCAACGGTAACAATGTCCGCTTAGCCGATATAGAAGGCTTTGAGCCGATCTTACCATTTCTCTGTATCACGGCCAAAGTCCGCTTTCGCGAGATGATAAAACTGGCGTCGAAGTTCCGACCGATATCTACCCGACCAATTGACCCCGGGGCAGTGTGATCAGAAGACCACGGCTCGTTCTCATTTCAACCGATACGGACCATCGCATATCGATTGTCAAAATTGCGCCTGATTGTTCGTGTATCCACCCTCAACCCAAGGGAGAGAGAACCAGCGTGCACGAACACCAAAAGAACCTTGTCGCGCCAGCAATTGAATTCTACCCCTTGGACGCAGGTGTTGAGCCGCCAGGCTCTGCGCTGCGCATCGGGGGTACGCCCACCCTTGATGAGGGACTGGAATGGCCCCGCTTTAGATCCGGGGATCTGATGCATTTTGTGTGTCAGATTGATCTTGGGTCGCTACCACAACAGGCCCGCCATCACGGAAAAGACTATGATTTCTTGCCGTTTCCTCAACAGGGCACGCTATTTGTCTTTGTTCCTCTGGATGGCGACTACACTGCAAACTTCGAAGACTTTGTTGAAATTCTTTATTCTCCAAAGTCCGTTGCAGAGCTACGTCCAAGCAAGCTTCCAACTGACATTCCAAAACTGGACGAGGATGCTTACGATGTGGACCTGTCAATGACGTCGCCGTGTCGAAAGATGCTGCTGCCGATGGCGACTGGCATGCGCACGCAGATGACGCACCGACACGAAAATCCTCTGATCCCAGAAGACAGGACCAATCTTACAGAGCAAGACCGCTATCAGTTTGATCTGGAATATGCCGCGCTTTTGGCGGATGTGGGTATTGATTTCCAAGTGCGTGCGCCAAAGCCTGCGCCGAGCGATGCTGTCAATGATCCACTTTATCCTGACTTTGCATGGTGCCTTCAGGATGCGCTTAGATCAGGAGAGTTTGACTGGACATGGCAGCATATCTTTGACGCGGCCCAGGAGGCTTTAATGGGATGCCTCCAGACCCTGACTTGGGTCATTCCTCTTGAGCTTGAGGAAGGAAAAAACACATCTGCGCTCAAGAAACTTTTGGCACAAACAGAGAAAAGCATCGCACACCTTAGTGTTTCCCGTCTGGATGACCCTCCTACGATCGTGGAGCGTCTGCTGCCGTTGCAGATACCATCGCATTCGCCCCCGACGGATGTTCAACTGAAAGCATGGATGTTGTTTGCGCGGCGATCCAAGGGGGCGGCGATGAGCCCGGAAGTCAAACGTGCCTTTAGCGCGATGTTACAAAAGACAGAGGACGCCAAGGAAAACCGCGACCCTGCAGATCTAAAAATCTATGGGTTTTGGGGAGGCCATCCTGACCTCAGCGCGTGGCATCTACACTCCACCTGTTCGACCGCTCTGAAAGGGAGGCCCGATCCGGAGAAAGATGCGCAAAACACTGAGGTCACCCCACCAAAGCCCGAGGCCACGCCCCAAGCGATTGCGTTTCTACAGCTGTTTGGCATCGGACCCAAAGTGCATCGCCCCCAACTGGATCCTGAAAAACACGTTCAACTGCTAAAGTTCTCGGTGATCAGTGGCCTACACTTTGAAACAGAAGTGGTGCAGGTCTGGATCGAAAAAGAAAACCTCGCAAAAGGCAATTTCGATGGCGTGTTGACCACGCGGTACTGACGCTTGACCCTGTCTCATGTCACTGAATTGTGGTCTTGGATGGTTTAGGTGACAGTCTGCTTTCGAAGCACCCAAAAACGTCCTTTGCTTTGGCCGTGACCTCCAGCTTTCCCACCAAGATGCGTTTCGTTAGGGGTGCCACATTTGAAAAGCAGTTTTCGACCAAGCAGATGGCAAAAAGCCACGTTGTCCCGCGTTGCCGCTTTGCTGCAGGAAACGCGGCCATCACCGCGCGGTCCACGTCGTCCGCATCCGCGAGTGCGTGTTCTGCCCGCCATGTGAAAACGGGTCTCATATTTGTC
>JBGCDV010000058.1:0-20763 GCA_045105735.1 Sulfitobacter sp.
GCTGGCGCGGGAAAGGGACATGAGACGGACCTTTGGAAGGGTAGAAAGGGCCGGCGCGCAAACGCCGGCCCATGTTTTGGCTTACTGCCAGGTGTAGTAACCGGCCTCATCCATGATCGCGCGCGCCCGTTCGGCCACACCGTCCAGCGCTTCCTGCGGATCCAGCCCTTCGGTCAGGACCTTGGACATTGTGGTGCCGATGTCCGCATTGATCTTGCCCCATGTGGGGATGATCGGACGCCAGTCGGGATCGGCATACTTAAGCGCTTCACCAAATGTTGCGGAATAGGGGTATTTCGCATTCAGCTCCGCGTTCTCATAAGTGGAGAAACGTGAGGGGTTGCCGCCCGCCATCGCCACAGCCAGATCGCCTTCTTTGGAGGTCAGCCACTGCATCAGCAGGAAGGCCGCATCCTTGTTTTGCGCGTTGCGCGGGATGCCGATGCCGAAACCACCGGTCTGGCTGCCGCGACGTACACCTTCGGGGTGCAGCGCGTAGCCCACTTTGCCTGCAACCTTGGAGCGGCTTGGGTCCTCAAATCCGGCAGCAAAAGCGATGGAGTCCATGAACATGGCGGAGGTGCCCTGCATGAACGACGCCGCCGCTTCGGCAGGGCCAAATGTCTCGGAGCCTTCGGGGCCGCAATCCACGATGGTTTTCAAAGCATTGGCCGCAGCCACACCTTCGGCGGAGTTGATCGTGGGGTTCCATTCGTCGTCAAACACCCGACCGCCCAGAGGCGCGAGGTGCAGCAGGAATGCGTGGCTTGCCTGGTGGCCAGAGGCCGCGCGTGACGCCATGCCCCCCATGCCCGGCTCAACTTCTGGCACCTTGCAGGCAACATCCAGCAGCTGGTCATAGTTCTGAGGCACGTCGATGCCGTGCTTTTCGAAAATGTCCTTGCGGTAGGCCAGAACAGATGTCTCTGACCCAAACGGAATGCCAAAGAGCGATCCGGTCGGACCCGGCAGATACCCTTTCTTGCCGCCCGCAACGCCAATGTTCTGGACATAGCCGTCGATCAGGTCTTCGGCGTCATAGGCCGGGTTCGCCAGCTTGGGGTTCATGAAAAACCGAGCGAGGTTCTCAAGCTGATCAGCATAGACATAATCCGCCTTGGAGAAGACCACATAGGCGATCAGATCATAGTCCCCCTCGTCCTTGGTCAGCTCAAGCGTCTGGCGCTCGCGCATCTTGAGGTACTGAAGCTGGTCCACCTCAACGGTGATGCCGGTCTGTTCTTCAAACTCGGGCAGCACTTCCATGACTGCGTTATAATGTGGGTGCGCTGGAAAGTTCACGACCAGCGTTGTGCCTTCGTAGGGTGCGTAAACATCCGCCGTATGGCCGTCCGCAAGCGCAGCCCCCGTGTAGCTCATGGAGACCGCAACAGCGGCGGACCAGATTTTGGTTGGTGTTGACTTCATTTCATCCTCCCAGATGGTTGCAAGCGGACTTCTAAAGAGCCGCTTCTGTTTTTGGATCAAAGAGATGGACTTCATCCCCCTGCACCGTGAATTCGCGTGTTTCGCCGACCCGGATAGGCGCGACAGAGTTCACTTCGATGGCGACCCGCTGGCCGCCCATTTCGGAGATCAGCACCGATTGCGCGCCGATATATTCCGACAGGATCACGGGCATCGTGATGCCGCCCGCCCCTTCGGCAAAGCTTGACGGGCGAATGCCCAGATGCACCTTGCGGTCACTGCGCGCCTCAAGGCTGGCGCGGCGGCTGTCAGGCAGCGGGATGGAAAACCCATCACCGACGACCGCAAGCGCGCCGTTTTGTTCCGACAATTCCGCTTCGAGGAAGTTCATGGTTGGCGAGCCGATAAAGCCTGCGACAAACTTGTTGGCTGGCGAACGATACAGCTCTTCGGGCGTGCCAGCCTGCATGACCTCGCCAAACTTCATCACTACGATCTTGTCACCCAATGTCATTGCCTCAACCTGATCGTGGGTCACATAGATCATGTTCTTGCGAATGCGCTGCGACATCAGCGCAAGTTCCGCGCGCATCTGACCGCGCAGCTTGGCATCAAGGTTTGACAGGGGTTCATCGAACAGGAACGTGCCCGCATCCCGCACCAAGGCGCGGCCCATGGCAACCCGCTGGCGCTGCCCGCCAGACAACTCTGCCGGCTTGCGATCCAGATACGCGGTCAGGTCCAGCGTCGCCGCAACCTCTTTCACGCGCTTTTCGATGTCGGACTTGTTCATCCGCGCAAGACGCAGCGCGAAGGACATGTTCTTGGCTACGTTCATATGCGGGTAAAGCGCGTAGTCCTGAAACACCATTGCAAGGTCGCGCTCTTTGGGCTCAAGCTGCGATACATCACGGTCGCCGATCATGATCTGACCGTCCGTGACGCTTTCCAGTCCCGCGATCATGCGCAGGGTCGTGGATTTACCGCAACCGGATGGTCCCACCAGAACGGTGAACTCCCCATCCGCCATTTCGAGGTTGAGATCCTCAATCACTGTAACCGCGCCATAGTCTTTGCGCAGATTTTGGAGCCGTATTTGTGGCATATGCGGCAATCTCCCCTCACCTTGGCGCTAAAGGATAGCACTTTGTATACAAAATCAATCCAAAATATCCAATTTTGGGAATTTTACTGGTTTATAACTGTTTTCCCTGCTAGAAGGAGGGAACCAGACGCGCCAAAAGGGGGCTGAGATGGACGGAAACACCGCACCAACCAGAGAATCAACCGCCGCGCGGATCGAAACCGCGCTGCTTGATGACATCGCCTGCGGATTGCTTGAACCCGGCGAGCGGCTGGATGAGACCCGGCTTGCGGATCGGTTTGGTGTTTCCCGAACCCCCGTGCGCGAAGCGCTCAGCAGACTGACGGCGCAGGGCGTGTTGGTATCGGGCGAAAAGCGCGGTGCGCGCGTGGCGCAGTATTCGCGCGCCGAGCTGGGCCAAATGTTTGAAGCCATGCAAGAAATTGAGAGCGTGTGCGCACGATTGGCAAACCAAAGGCTCACCCTTTTGGCGCGCTCTGAGATTGAAGCCGCCCAGGCAGAATGCGCCGCAGCCGCCGAAGCGAATGACCGCCCTGCCTATATCAAGGCAAACGAAGCGCTGCATATGTCGATCTATCGTGCGACGGAAAACCCATACATCTATGAGCTTGCCTCAGACTTCCGCCGCAAGACCGGCCCGTTCCGCGCCAAGAAGCTGCAAACGCAGGCGGACCTGGTTTCTTCGGTCGAAAGCCATGTTGACCTGCTCAATATGATTTTCTCAGGGGATTCACAGACCGCGGTGGACGGCATGCGCCGCCACATGACGGAAAGTTTCATGCGTATTTTGGCTGCAAACGCCTAAAACGTCCGCCTGATCGCAAAAAACCACCCTCACATGTAGACAGTTCGTATTTTTTGTATACAAAAGACGCGACTCGCATGTGGAGGACCTGATGGGCGTTGCAGAAACCAAGATTTATCCGATCAACACCGGCTGGCTTGAGGCCGACCTGGGCACTTATATCTTCTGGAAAGGACCTGCGGGTCAGAAGATCTGGAACCCGGTCTATTGCCATTATGTTGACACCGGCACCCACAAGATCCTGATTGACACGGGCCTGTGCGACGAAGAGCGCGCGACCAAATATCACCACAAATGCGACAAACGCGGGTGTTTGCAGGTGCATGAGCATCTGGAACAGAAGCTGGGCGTGCACCCCGATGAGATTGACGCGATCGTCTTTACCCATTTGCACTGGGATCATGTGCAAAACATGAAACAGTTCAAGAACGCCCGCTACATCGCGCCCAAGGCCGAGATCGAAATGGCCTATAACCCGCTGCCGCTCTACTACCGTACTTATGAGTGCGGGATCCTGGATATTGAACCGGCCTATGCGGGCTGTGTCTTTGAAGCGGTTGAGGACGAATGCGAGGTCCTGCCCGGCATCACGATGTTCCACACGCCCGGTCATTCGGTGGGGCACATGGGCGTGACGGTTGCCACCGCGATGGGGGACATTGTTGTTGCTGGCGATGCGATCTTTCAGGAACGCAACATGGAGCCGAACCCCGCCGAGAAGTGGCGTTATTGGGTGCCCGCACGGTTTGTGAACTCCTTCGAAGGGTGGAAATCGGTCGAGGAGCTGGACAAGCGCGCGGATTATATCCTTGCCTGCCACGACAAGGTTGCAAACGCGCGGTCCGACGTTTTCCCATACGAAGGGATGCCCCTGCGCAAGCGCCGTCAGGTCATTCCGGGCTATCAGTTCTATTTCGGAGATATGCCAGCTGGTGCCGTGGATAAGGCTGCACCTGCGTTGAGCGCCGAAGAGGCCGAGGCCTATATCGCCGGGCTCGTTCCGCCGACACCTGATTGATCCGATGCATTCCATCGACAGTATCCAATCGGTGGCAGCGGATTACGACACCCTCGTGTTTGATCAATGGGGCGTGCTGCACAATGGCAGCGCGCCCTATCCCGACTCGGTTGAAACGATCCGCGCGCTGCGGGCTTCGGGGGGCAATATGGCCGTCCTGTCCAACTCCGGCAAAGCGGCCGACGTCAATGCCGCGCGGATCACGGACATGGGGTTTGATGCAGATGCCTTTGATGTTGTGATGACCTCTGGCGAGGCGCTCTACCGCGACTTTGCGGGCGGCGCGCTGGCCGCATTCACCCGCATCTTTGCCATCACCGGCGCGAAAGGGGACGCCGCTCGCTGGGCACGCGGCCTGCCGATCACATTTGTTGATGATGTTGCCCTAGCGGATGCGGTTTTGCTGATGGGTTTGCCCGAGGATCAGGATCACAGCGCCGCCAAGGCCGCCCTTGCCCGCGCGCTTGAACTTGCCAAGCCGCTGCTCTGTTCCAATCCAGATCGCGCAAGCCCCCGTGCGGACGGTGTCACGGTTCAATCGCCCGGTGCCTTGGCCCATGATTACAAAGATGCAGGCGGCGATGTTACGTTTTATGGCAAGCCACATTACCCGATTTTCGCCGCAACCTTTGATCTGATCAAAGCGACCGAACCGGGCCGTGTTCTGATGATTGGCGACAGCCCCGAACATGACATAGCGGGTGCGCAAACCGCCGGCTGGGACAGCCTGTTTATCCACGGCGGCCTGCATGCTGGACACGAGCATGATCTGTTCCAAGGTACCGCCCTTCCGACCTATTCCCTTCCCCATCTGAGGTGACTTCAATGACCGGCCCGTCCACAGAATTCCGCGCGCTTTCCGCCAAGCTGGGCAGCGACCCTTTGCAGGTCCAAGGCCCCGGCGGCAACACCTCGATCAAAGACGGCAATACGATGTGGATCAAAGCATCCGGCACCGAGTTGGCCGATGCGATGGACAAGCCGATCTTTGTGGCCGTGGACCGGGCCGCGGCCAAGGCCGAAGCGGGCGGTGCAGGTGATGGCACCTGCAAGGCGACGGTGCTGGACCCTGAAAACACCCTGCGCCCTTCGATTGAGACAACCTTTCATGCGGCACTTGATTGGGATGTGGTGGCGCATACTCATTCGGTTGCCACCCTTGTGCATGCCATCAGCCCCGAGGGACGGCTTGCCGCGCAAGACAAGCTGCAGGGGTTGCCGGCTGTGATGGTGCCCTATGCAAAACCGGGGCTGCCACTCACCGCCAAGATCCTCGCGAAGGTTCTCCCAGAGACACAGGTGATCGTCCTGCAAAACCACGGGCTGATTTGTTGCGGATCCTCCGTCGAAGAGGTTGAGACACTGATTGCGGAGGTTGAGGCGCGTCTGATGATGCCGGAACGACCTCGTGTTGATTTGCCCAACGGGCCGGACCACACTGGGTTCGACAGGATCCCCGAAAGCTGGATGGCTTTTGATCCGCGTATCGCCAACCTTGCATTGGCCGGATCCTATTATCCTGACCATGTGGTGTTCCTTGGTGCGGCGCTGCCACAGGCGGACAATGACGACGCCCCGCCGGCGATCCTGCAACCGGGCGCAGGCGTTTATTTGCGCCATGGGGCCACATCCTCGCAAGTGGCGATGATCCGCTGCCTTGCCGATTGCCTTGCCCGCCTGCCCAAAGGCTGGGCGGTGGAGGCTATCGGCACAGAGGCAGAAGCGGAGCTGTTGAACTGGGATGCGGAGAAATACCGCCAAGCGCTGGCCGCACGCGGATGAGCGGTCTGGCGCTTGGCATCGACATCGGGACATCCGGTGTGCGCACGGCGGTTGTGGCGCCGGATGGATCGGTTGTGTCCCAAGCGCGCGCGTCGCACGAAGCACAAGACCCTGAAAACATTGACGCAATGGCGTGGTGGCGCGCGGTTGAGAAATGTCTTTATGCACAATGGGATGGCTTGCGCGATCTGGGTTATGCCCCGTCCGATATTTCGCGCATCGGCGTGGATGGCACCTCAGGCAGCATGGTTCTGGCCGACGCCGCGCTGGTTCCTGTGACCCGTGCGCTGATGTATAATTCCGCTGGGTTTGACGCCGAGGCAAAGCTTATCGACACCCTTGCTCCTAGCGTTCACATCACCAAGGGATCAAATTCAGCGCTGGCCCGCGCCATGCACCTGCATGCGGAAGACACCCAAGGCAAGGCGCGGCATCTGTTGCATCAGGCGGACTTTATTGCCGCCAAGCTGTTGGGGCGTGGCGGTGTTTCTGATCATAACAATGCCCTCAAGACTGGGTTTGATCCTGAAACGGAGGATTGGCCGGATTGGATTGAGGCCACCGGCCTGCCCCGCGCAATCCTGCCCCAAGTCGTCCCCGCCGGCGCCGCCATCGGTCAAATCAGCGCAGCACGCGCCGCCCAACATCGGTTGTCCCCCACCACCCAGATCCACGCAGGCACCACCGACAGCATTGCGGCCTTCCTTGCCGCCGCTCCCATGGAGCTTGGCGCGGCAGTTACCTCGCTTGGCACCACATTGGCGGTCAAAATCCTCAGCGATACGCGCATCGACGATCCGGCCATCGGTCTCTATTCCCATAGGTTGGGGGCGTTTTGGCTGACCGGGGGGGCTTCAAACACCGGTGGTGGTGTGCTTGCCTCCCTGTTCTCCTCCGTCGATCTGGTGCGGCTCTCTGCTCTGATTGACCCATCGACGCAAAGCCCGCTGGAGTATTACCCCCTGATCAAACCAGGTGAGCGGTTTCCGGTGAACGATCCGACCTATGCGCCTTGTATGACGCCACGCCCCACAGAGGATGCAGCATTCCTGCATGGTCTTTTGGAAAGCATCGCGCGCATTGAGGCACAGTGCTACGCGGCAATTGCGGAACGCGGTGGTGCCATGCCCACCATGCTCTTTACCGCAGGTGGCGGCGCGCATAATCCCACTTGGAGCAAAATCCGCGAACGTGTCCTTGGCCTGTCGCTCAGCGAGGCTGGATCGTCGGAAGCCTCAGTGGGCACCGCGCGGCTGATCCAATCTGCCTAAAGCTCTATCATTTTGCGGCCCTTTGGAGGACTCCGGTATGGCGGTGATCGGGGAACATGCTGGCGCGATCGTGGCTGCTATTGTGGCGCAATTCTGCTGATGTATTGACATGGCTGATCTGTTGGCCACCTGCGCCTTTGGGCGAGCGACTTCAGCAAGAAAGGGAATACGCTTGAACACCTTTTCAATATTCCGTCACTAGCGGGTTCTGATCGCAAGTGGATGCCCAGCGATTCCAGACTAAACTGCTAAGGATGCTGCAACATAGGCCCAACACCCCCGCAGCACCTGCCCGACGCTTACACATAACGCGCCCCTCAAGTGGCTGCGCACGTGGCAGGACGTGTGGCAGGCGCAAAATTCGGTTGCGCTGAAATGTACAAGGCGATTGAGATCACAGAGTTTTTCGCAGAAACAGGCGAAAACATGATGGTCTATGGGCGCAGTCCGGAGGTAAAAAAACTAACAACCCGGTGCCATGGACAGCGTTTGCGGCGAACAGGGAAGCATTTGGATCCGAAGGACAATATTAGGGCAAGTCTGGCTACGGTAGCACAATGCGGCCAACGCGTTTTTTCGCCGACTTAGGGTACTCCCGAAATTTCAACGCACCGCGAAAAGAAAAACTTGAAGGGGTCAGGAATACGAAATGGAAACTAGTCCGGTCTAACCTTAGCCTTTAGCGCAATCATTGCGCTCGATGAGCCTTTGGCCGAACGGGGCACGGTCGACATCGAAACCTTTGCGATAAGAGCTTTGGCTGAGGGTGCCGCCTTTCCAATTTGTTTAAGAACGCTTTGTCCGGGCACTTGCATCATCTCCTATCGAATAAGGTCGGTAGTGGTCATGTTTGCCCAACATTGGACTGTTTTGCTCCAATTCGGACAGTTTGAGAATGGTCTCGCGAAAAAGGGTGAGTCACCGGATCAGATTGCGCGACCTGCACGGACGATAGTTCGTAAGAAACCATATTTAGTAAGAGATCTCTGATGCAACCGTCATACTCACCAATTCGCCCCCCCCGGCCGCGAAGCGAGTGTCTTCGAAAGTAGTGTTGCGGATCAACTGTATAGTGCGCAAGTGTCGGCTACCGGGAGCGGGCCTTGGCACCTCGCGTTATCCAGCTCGACGCGCGGCATTTTCATGCGACCTTTCGCCGTTCGCCTCCGTTACAAAGCGCGCCGTTGTGGTTTCCAATTCACGGGCCTGATCGGACAATACATTGCTCGAGCCGGTCAGTTTTTCGAACGCCGCAGCCTGTTGCTGCGTATTGGAATCGATCTGCACAACCGCGGAGTTAATCTCGGCAATACCTGCAGATTGCTCGGAAGTCGCGGTCTTGACCTCGGCCACACGGCTAGAAATCTGGATTACACTCTTTGCAATTTCTTCTAACGAGGATCTGGCATCAGCGACTTTTTTGACGCCTTCGTCGACGGCGGTGTCACTCTCTTTGATTACATCTTCAATCTCGCGGGCGGCTTCGCTGGCCCGTTGGGACAGTTGACGCACCTCTGACGCAACAACAGAGAAGCCTCGCCCTGCTTCCCCAGCGCGGGCCGCTTCGACACCTGCGTTCAAGGCCAACAGGTTGATTTGGAAAGCGATCTCATTAATCACTTCGGTCACCCGCGAGATCTCGGTTGAGCCTGTGGCGATCCGGTCCATGGAGCGTGCTGCATCTTCGGCAATGGTTTCGCTGGCCCGTGCGGATGCGCTGGCCTTTTCGGCGGTGTTGCTGACTTCCTCAATATTGAGGTCAACATTTTTGATGTTCGCAGCCAGTTCTTCCAGCGCCGCCGAGGTTTCCTCTATGGATGCCGCGTTTTGCTCGGCCTGTCGAGACAATTCGCTCGCGGATTCGCGCAAGCCATCGGCGGAACCTGACAGCGCTGTGCCGCTGTTTGCAATGTCACCCACAAGCGTGGTGAGCGAGGAAATCATCGCATTAACATTGGTCTGGAGGTCGGCGAAAGCCCCTTGAAAATTGCCATCCATCCGCTGCGTAAGATCGCCCGCAGCCACTCGTTCCAAAAGTTTACCAGTCTGGGAAAGGCCGCTTTCGACCGCTTCCATCAGCATATTGATATTCTGCGCCAAACCGATGAGGTGGTCATCGTCAAAGTCGGCGTCCACCCGCTTTGAGAATTGCCCGGCGACGGCGGCGCTAACCACCTCACCGAAAGAATTGCCAAGATCGCGCATCATGTCTCGCTGGGCCTGTGCTGCGGCGCGATCTTTTTCTTCCTGCTCAGCCGCTATTTTAACGGCTTTCTGCGCGGCTTTCTCGCGTTCGGCATTCATCTTCTGCATTTTTTCCTGTGCAGCCGCCTGTTCTTTGTTCAACTCTTCCATCTTTTCGGCATTTTGACGGAACACTTCAGCAGCGCGCGCGACCTCTCCGATTTCATCGAGGCGGTCTTGTGCAGGAACTGTGGTCGTTAAATCGCCGTTTGCGACTTCTTTAACAGCGCCTGCCAATACTTGCACAGGTCTGGCGATGCCGCGTGCGAAGTAGATCGAAATAACCAAGGCGAGCCCAAACACGACTGCGGATATCAATGCCGTGCGAGAGATGGCCCATCGCAGTCCTTCAAGCAATTCTGCTTTGCTCTGCTGCAAAACGACTGTCCACCGCACCCCGTTCAATTCAATTGGTGTGATATAGCCCAATACGTGCTGACCCGAAAAACTATCCGCCTCAAAAAAGAGGGATTCTCCTAATGCAGCCGCCTGCAGCTCGGGGATGTTGGCTGACGTTGTAAGAATGTCGTTCTCTTCAGAGAACAAAGAATCGGTGCGCAACAGCCCGTCAGACCCGACCAGAAATCCATCAGCTGTTTCGCCAAGGCCAACAAGATCGCGGGCAGCGATATTGATCAAATCCACAGGCATCTGAACCGCCAAGACTCCCAGCAGCGTCCCTTTCTCATTGAAGACAGGCCGCGACATGAAGGCAGCCGGCGCATCGGCGCTTGGCCCGTATGGGGCAAAATCGACAAAGGTGGTTGGATCATCTGCGCCCATCTCCAGCGCCGAGCGGAAGGCGTGGGCCAGATTGCTGTCGCTCCATTCCCCGGTATTAAGGTTCGTGGCAAAGTCATTTTCCTTGAAAACGGAATAGACAATATTGCCCTCGGGATCGATCAAGAAGATGTCATAGTAGTGCATCTCGTTCTGCAGCTGATCAAAAGTTGGGTGATAGATCGCATGAATGAAGCCGTAGCTGGATCCGGTATCAGCGGAGACTAATTTGTCCTTTTCGCCAATTGGATATTCATTTTCCGTAACATAGACGCGCGTGAGAGTTTCCAGCGGATCCTCGAGAGACTCGTATCCGTCCGCGAGCGCGATAAGCGCCTGGGTGGTCGCGGGCGATGCGGCGCGCAATCTAATGTTACGGTCAATCGTTTCGATCAGGAACTCTACGCGCTTTGCCTTGAGAACCGACAGGCCCTTGAGCTTCACTTCTGCGGCTTGTGTCACAATCCTTTCGGTTAGGAACGCGTTTGCCAAAGTCAGTACAACAATTGTCACAGCAACAAGCCCCACCATAATCAGTGGAAGTTTCGTTCCAATTTTAACATTCTTCATACCAGCTAACATAAACTTCCCTTTCGGATTCGGCTGTTTCCTTCCTAAGGGTAAAGATCTTTCGGATTTCATAATGCCGGATCAGTTTGCGCGCGCGACAAAGTTGTCAGCGTTCAATGAACTGGGGTCGATTGGATGACTGCAGAAAATCCATCTCTGGGCTTCACCCAATCGGATCAACTTTACATTTAGTATCAATTAACTAGGTTAAAAAACTCGAATTCTCGTTTCAATCACTGCCGCTTCGTGGGTAGACATTCAACCGCCGCCCGAGACGACTGGGTGGTTTGTCCTGCCTTTTCAGAAGGATGTTCGAGGGCCTGCTGATGTGGCGTTCTTCCGACCGGGCCAGATCCGCTCCCTCAATAATGACCGGTCGCGAACCCCTTGTTCAACGCGGCAGGATGCTCGCCGCGCGGGCGAGCGCTTCGATCTGATCCCAGTCACCCTGTTCAATAGCGGCGGATGGGGCCACCCAACTGCCCCCTGCGCAGACGACATTTGACTGCGAAAGATAATTTGTGGCGTTGTCAGGATTGACGCCGCCGGTCGGGCAGAAAGAGATCTGTGGCAGGGGCGCGCCGATCCCCTTGAGCGCGGGGACACCGCCTGACGCCTCGGCGGGAAAAAACTTGAGCATGTCGTAGCCGCGCGCAAGCAGCCGCATCGCCTCGGACGCGGTGGCGGCACCGGGAAGCATCGGCAGACCAGCGGCTTCGGTGGCATCGAGGAGCGCATCGGTGGCCCCCGGCGAGACACCGAATTGAGCACCTACGGCAACCGCATCGGTCACGTCTTGCGGTGTCACCAAGGTGCCTGCGCCTGCATAGCCGCCCTCAACTTTGGTCATCTCAGCAATTACTTCGAGTGCTGCCGGGGTGCGCAGGGTCACTTCGAGAACAGGCAGCCCACCGCGCACCAAAGCCTCGGCCAGAGGACGCGCATGAGCGGGATCATGCACCACCAGAACGGGGATGATTGGGGCCAGTTCGCAAAGCTTGCGGGTCTCAATGGAACGGTTTTTGGGTGTCATTTTGGTTTCCTTACCATCCAAATACGCTGGCACCGTCGTCCGCTTCGCCAACGGCGGCGCGGAAGGGTGCAAAAAGCTCGCGGCCTGTGCCGCTGTGTGCGCCGCTGAGGTCGGCGGTTGCGAGATCGCGGGCGTCCAAACCTTCGGTGAGGATGTCCAGCGTCCCGTTCACCGCATCGACCCGCAACATGTCCCCGTCGCGTACCTTGGCGATGGGACCACCGTCAACCGCTTCGGGGCAGACGTGGATTGCGGCGGGCACCTTGCCGGAGGCACCGGACATCCGTCCATCGGTGACAAGCGCGACTTTCTGCCCACGTCCTTGCAGGATCGCGAGCATCGGCGTGAGGCTGTGCAGTTCCGGCATGCCATTGGCCTTTGGCCCCTGAAAGCGCACCACGACGATCACGTCACCGGTCAGCTCGCCTGCTTTGAAGGCCGCTTTGGCCGCGTCCTGACCATGGAAAACACGGGCGGGCGCTTCGATTACATGATACTCCGGTGCCACAGCTGAGACCTTGATCACGCCGGTGCCCAGCGAGCCTTTGAGGCGCTTGAGGCCGCCGGTTTTCTGGAACGGTTCGGTGATCGGACTGACGATCTTGGGATTGAGGCTTTCGGTTGTTCCGGGTTTCCAGACAAGCGCGCCATCCTCGATAAAGGGCTCTTGGGTATATTCGGCCAACCCGCCCCCGGCGACAGTTTTGGTGTCGGGATGCAAAAGGCCGCCCTTGAGCAGCTCGCCAATGAGAAAGCCCAGACCGCCCGCCGCGTGGAAGTGGTTCACATCCGCAAGGCCGTTGGGATAGACCCGCGCCAGGAGCGGCACCAGATCGGACAGATCCGAGAAATCCTCGGGCGTGATGACGATGCCACCGGCGCGCGCCATGGCCACGAGGTGGATCAAGAGGTTCGTTGAACCGCCCGTCGCCATCAACCCGACGATGCCGTTCACAAAGGCTTTTTCGGTCAGGATCTCGCAGACGGGGGTGTAGGAATCGCCCAAAGCAGACAGCGACAGCGCGCGCTTGGCCCCTTCGGCGGTGAGGGCCGCGCGCATCTCTGTGTTAGGGGTCACAAAACTGGATCCCGGCAGGTGGAGCCCCATGAATTCCATCAACATTTGGTTGGTATTAGCGGTGCCATAGAAGGTACAGGTGCCCGGCCCGTGATAGGCCGCCATCTCGGCGCGCATCAGGTCTTCGCGGCCTACCTCACCGGCAGCGAATTTCTGGCGCACCTGTGCTTTTTCGTCATTGGCCAGCCCGCTGGTCATCGGCCCGGCAGGCACAAAGACTGCAGGCAGATGCCCAAACGCCTGTGCGCCAATCACGAGACCCGGCACGATTTTGTCGCAAACCCCAAGGAACACGGCAGCGTCGAAGGTGTTGTGGCTGAGCGCGACACCGGCGGCCATGGCGATCACATCGCGGGAAAACAGGCTCAGCTCCATGCCTGCCTCACCCTGTGTCACACCATCGCACATCGCGGGCACGCCGCCTGCAACCTGCGCTGTACCCCCAACACTGCGGGCCGCGTCACGCAGGATTTCGGGAAATTTTTCAAAGGGTTGATGGGCAGACAGCATATCATTGTAGGCCGTTACGATCCCAAGATTGCCCCCACCACCAGTGGCCAGTGTATCCTGATCCTCGCCTGCGGCGGCATAGGCATGGGCCTGTCCGCTACACGATAAATGTCCGCGAGATGGTCCTTTGCGGTTGGCGGCTTCCATCCGGGCAAGATAGGCCGCGCGCGGTTCCGCGCTCCGCGCGATGATGCGATCGGTGATTTCCTGAACTCTTGGCTGGACGGACATATGATCTGGCTCCTGTTAGCGCTAACAAGCATCGTCTATCGCCCTTGGGCGCACAAATCAAGCCCGACTCAGATACAACGTCCGCCGTCGACTTCCATACAAACGCCAGTGATCATGCTGGCCTCATCCGAACACAGGTAACAGGCGGCATTGCCCATGTCTTCGGGGGTTGAAAAACGGCCAAGCGGAATGGTGGACA
The DNA here is from genome assembly GCA_045105735.1 of Sulfitobacter sp. Classification (GTDB taxonomy): domain Bacteria; phylum Pseudomonadota; class Alphaproteobacteria; order Rhodobacterales; family Rhodobacteraceae; genus Sulfitobacter. The sequence goes on from JBGCDV010000058.1 coordinate 14,055, forward strand.
GGAATTTTGCCCGCATCTCGGGCGTGTCCTCACCCATGAAGCTCTTGAGCAAGGGGGTTTCACCCGCCACAGGGTTCAGCGCATTGACCCGCACACCGCCCGGTGCCAGTTCGACAGCCATGCCTTTGGTTGCGTTGTTCATCCAGCCTTTGGAAGCATTGTACCAGCTTAGCCTTGGGCGCGGGCTGACCCCGGCGGTGGATGCCACGTTGAGTATCGCACCCTGCCCTGCTGCTTTCATCAACGGCACGATGCTCCGGGCTGTGAGGTAAACAGATTTCACGTTCACGGCGAGCACCCTGTCAAAATCTGCCTCCGAGATGTCTTCCATCGCGGCAGGAAGGTGGGTGACACCGGCGTTGTTCACAAGGATGTCGATCTGCCCCCAAAGCGCCATCGCGCGGTCGGTCATGGCCTGCACACTGGTGCCATCCGCGACGTCTGTCTGCTGGACTTCAACGCCGGTGCCCAGCTCTGTGGAGAGGTCTTTGGCCATTTCCATGTTCAGATCGGCGATCAGCACCTTTGCCCCTTCAGCGTGGAACTTGCGGACGATCCCTGCGCCAAAGCCAGAAGCGCCGCCAGTGACAATCGCTGTTTTTCCCTGCAACCTCATGATGTTCTCCTATCCATGTAACGCCGCGACCGTTTTGAGGGTCGAGAACCCATAGAGTGCCTCGAACCCTTTCTCGCGTCCATGCCCCGAAAGGCCAGTGCCGCCAAAGGGCAGCTCCACACCGCCGCCCGCGCCGTAGTTATTAAGAAACACCTGACCGGCGCGCAGACGTTTGGCCAGCCGCATCTGGCGCGCACCGTTGGCGGACCAGACGGAAGCGACAAGGCCATAATCGGTGCCATTGGCGATGGCGACAGCCTCTTCTTCGGTGTCGAACGGAATGATGACCTGCACGGGGCCAAAAATCTCATCCTGCGCCAGGGGGTGATCAGGGTGAACGCCTGCAAAGAGCGTCGGGGCGACATAGGCGCCGCCATCTGGGGCGTCATCCACAACCATGCCGCGCGCTGCGACCTCAAGATCAGCCCCCTTCGTCAGGAAATCCGCGACGATGTCACGTTGCCGCGCGGAAACCATGGGCCCCAGATCCAGATCCGCCATCGCAGGCCCCGCGCGCAAGCCGGTGTAACGCGCAGCCATGCCGCTGACGACTTCGTCATAGCGGCTGCGGTGGACAAGGATGCGGGAGGACGCCGAGCAGGTTTGGCCTGCGTTTTGAATCCCTGCGTTGGTGAGGAACGGCAGCGCAGCATCGACATCGGCGTCTTCGAACACCAGTTGCGGGGATTTGCCGCCAAGCTCCAGCGTCACAGGCACAACATTCTGCGCGGCGGCGGACTGGATCAACCTGCCGGTGGCAACAGAGCCGGTGAAGGACACATGCTGCACGCCTGCATGGCCGGACAGGGCGGCACCCGCTTCGGCCCCGAGGCCCGGCACAACGTTGAGCGCCCCATCGGGCAGCCCTGCCTGTCGCGTGATTTCGGCAAAGGCGAGCGCGGTGAGGCAGGCTTCTTCGGCCGGTTTCAACACTGTGGCATTGCCCATGGCAAGGGCCGCCCCGACAGACCGGCCAATGATCTGCATTGGATAGTTCCACGGCACGATATGCCCCGTCACCCCATGCGGTTCGCGCAAAGTATAGACGGTGTAACCGTCGAGATAGGGAATTGTGGCACCATGGATTTTGTCTGCAGCTCCGGCATAGAATTCCATGTACCGCGCGAGGGCGATCACATCAGCGCGCGCTTGTTTCAGCGGTTTGCCAACATCCTGCGCCTCAAGTGCCGCCAGAAATTCAACATGGTCGAGGACCTTTTGTCCGATCCGCGCGAGGATGCGGCCCCGTTCGAAATTGGGCAGCCTGCCCCAGTCGCCCGCCAAGGCATCTTGTGCCGCCTGCACCGCACGGTCGATGTCATCCGCACCGCCGCGCGCTATGTCGCACAGGGTCGATCCATCGGACGGGTTCGTCAACGGCAGCGTGTCACCAGACAGAGGGGACACCCACTGTCCGGCAATCAGACACTGTGCCGTGTCTATTCCAAGGGGCGTGAGGGGCATGATGTTTCCTTCGTCTGGCATCGGTCTTGGCAGCAGCCTAACCCGCCCGAAGGAAAAGTCGAAGTGCCAATAACCCGCAGGGCGCGGCCCGTTTCGGGGGTCATTGGCGATCGGTGTTTGGCGCTTTGCTCAGCCGAGGCTAGCCATATGCGCAGAGGTGTCCAGCATGCGGTTGGAGAAACCCCATTCGTTGTCATACCAGCTGACAATGCGCACCATGCCTTCGGAAGTCACACTGGTTTGCGCGGGCGCAAAGACGGAAGACAGCGGGTTGTGGTTAAAGTCGGACGATACCAGCGGCGCGCTTTCATAGCCCAGCACACCTTTGAGCGCGCCTTGGGAGGCCTCCTGCATCGCGGCGTTCACCGCGTCGACACTCACGTCTTTGTCCGTCATGACGCTGAGGTCCACGAGCGAGACATTGGCCGTGGGCACGCGGATCGCGGAGCCCTCAAGCTTGCCTTCGAGGTGCGGCAACACAAGCGAAATGGCGCGCGCGGCGCCGGTAGAGGTCGGCACCATCGACAGGGCGCAGGCACGGGCACGGTAGAGGTCAGAGTGATCGCGGTCATGCGACGGCTGATCCCCGGTATAGGCGTGGATCGTGGTCATATAGCCGGTCTTGATCCCAAAGGTATCATCAAGCACCTTCGCGACCGGGGCCAGACAGTTGGTTGTGCAGGAGGCGTTGGAGACAATCGTATCCTCGCTGGTGAGGTCCATGTGGTTCACGCCAAAAACAACAGTCCGGTCCACACCCGACGCTGGCGCAGAGCACAGCACGCGGTTTGATCCGTTGGCCAGATGCGCCGCCGCCTTGTCGCGGCTGTTGAACCGACCGGTGCATTCCAGCGCGATATCAACGTCGCTCCAAGGCAGGTCTTCAGGCTTGGGGTTCGCGGTCAGGCGGATCTCGTGACCATCAATGATCATCATGTCCCCTTTGACGCTCACGTCTTTCTGGAACGTGCCATGCACGCTGTCATACTTGAAAAGATGGGCGAGATGCTCAGCAGATCCAAGGTCATTGACGGCCACCACCTCAAGATCATCCCGGCCGCTTTCGAACAGCGCGCGCAGGGTGCAGCGGCCAATCCGCCCAAAACCATTAATTGCGATTTTCGTGGTCATGCCATGTGCTCCTTTGGCGTAGGGAGAGAGTTGCGTGATCGTTAGCGCTAACACCGGAATTAATCAACCCATGGCTGTCGCAGGTGTGAAGATTCACAGCGAATACCGGATCTTCACTTATGGTGACGTCATAGATTTCAAAGGGTTATAAAGAAGGACCGCGAAAATCGAAGTGGGGTCAAACCGGATTGGGCACCGGCTTTCCCTCAAAGAACGCGATCAGGTTATCCACGGCCATCATGCCCATCTGTTCGCGCACTTCGAGGGCTGAGGTGCCAAGATGCGGCAGCAAGGTCACGTTTTCCATGGCGATCAAGGCCTCTGGCACTTTGGGTTCAAACTCATAGACATCCAGCCCCGCACCGGCGATCTGTCTTGCGCTCAGGGCGGCGATCAACGCGGCCTCGTCAATGATGTCGCCGCGCGCGATGTTGATCAGATAGCTGTCCGGCGTCATCGCAGCCAAAGCATCGGCGTTAATGAGGTGATGGGTTTGCGGCGTTGCAGGCAGCGCAAGCACCACCACATCCGCCGAGGCCATCACATCGGTCAGCCCGTCAAGCTGTGTGGCGTCAAAGGTAAGATCGGTAACGGTGGAACGGTTGTAAAAGACCACCTTCATGCCAAAACCAAGCGCCGCGCGCCGCGCGATTGCCTTGCCGATGCGGCCCATGCCAACCACGCCAAGGGTCTTGCCGCTCATGTGCATACCCAAAAGCTGCGTCGGGTTCCAGCCGGGCCATTTGCCCGCACGCAGCATCCGCTCGCCCTCGCCCGCCCGCCTGCAGGTCATCAGCATGAGCGTCATGGCAATGTCGGCGGTTGCGTCGGTCACGGCACCGGGGGTGTTGGTGACTTGCACCCCTGCGGCCTTGGCGGCGTCAACGTCGATATGGTTGAACCCTACGCCAAAGTTGGCGAGGATCTTGCAGCGGGGCGCATCCGGGAACACATCTGCTTTGAACAGATCACCCAAGGTCGGCAACACCGCGTCATAGTTGGCGAGCGCCTCGGTCATTTCCGATTGGCTGAGCGGTGCGTTGTCCTCCCGCAGGGTCACGTCAAACCGCGCTTTGGCGGCCGCCACAACGGTTTCCGGCAAAGGGCGGGTCATCAGCAGTCGGGTCATGGTATTACTTTCGATTTGGCATCATTGCCGCATTCTATCACGCGACAAAGGCAAAGTTGCCATTGTCCACCTCAAGGGTCGCAAAAAGCCCCAATCCCGCAAAATCGCCGCTGACACCTGTAAGCTCTGCCCGGCTGGTGGACACAAAATTGACCGCGAAATCCGGATCCGCATCAATCGCTACGCTATCGTAGCTGTCGATCGAAATCAGGATGTTCTCATTTGCCGCCGGCGCATTCCCCTCAATGAGGTTGAGCAAGTCGTCCGCGATCACCGTTAATGAGGACGTCTGGCCGTTGGACAGGTCAATCACCCCAACATCCGCTATGGCGGAAGTGCTGGACGGATCCAGCAGGCTCTCAATGCCGCTGAGGTCGACCGTTGCCCCTACAGTAGACGGACCAAGCCCAAACTCAGGGTTCAGACCCACCTCAAGCGTTTGTGCAAAACCGCTGGTGCCGCCGCCGAAGAGAACGAAATCCATGATGCCCTTGCCTTCACTGGTGGTGATGTAGACGCCAAAGGGGATTGAGGTGTAATCGCTGTCGCCTTCGAAACCGGTCACAACAAGGTTGGTAAACCCTTCGTCCGTCAATTCGCTGTATTCTGCCTGATCAATAAGGAGCACGCGGGCGCTGGTGTCATAGGTCAGGAAATCGGGCAAAGGTGCATCCGCTGTGATCAGACCGAACTTGTAGGTGATGCCGGTCCCTTCATCATCGTCACGCAGCCAGTTGTCGTTGATCTTGTATTCACCCGACCCGCCGGATTGGAAACCAACGGTCGTGGTCCCGAATGGCACCGGATCATTGTCTATCTGGTCGACGCCCGTGATATCAACCCGGACCGTGCCTGTGGCGGAAAGCGTGCCAGACATGTTTTCCACCGTATACGTGAAGCTGTCGGTCACGGTCTGCCCGGCGTTGAGATCGTTAAGCTGTGTGGAGCGGAACGCCGAATAGGACACGTTTGTGCCAGAGAGCGTGACCGGCGCACCAAAGGCGCTGACAGCCGAAACCGAGGTGATGACCAACGCCTCACCATTTGGCTCGACGTCGTTGGAGGTAAAGCTCGCGGTGGACGTGGTAAAGCCCGCGTCCTCGGTGCGCGGTGCGACGGTGTCGTCCACTGTGGTGATCGCCGGGCTGTCGCCAGTTATCGTCACAGTAACGGTGGCGGTATCTGTGGCGCCGCTGCCGTCAGTTGCCCGCAGCTCGACCGTCACATCTTCGGTTTCGCCATCATTGAGGGCCGCAAAGTCACCATTCGTATCAAACCGAAGCTCGTTGCCGACGATGGAGGCGAGGCCCGCAACCGGCGCGGAGATGATTTGATAGGTCAGCGTGTCACCGTTGTCGGGGTCCGATGAGATCAAAGACAAGTCGAATGCCGTGACACCGGACCCTTCGGCGACCGTTTCGGCATCATCCACGATCGACGGCGCGTCATTGGCCCCTTCGACGATGATGTTCAGGGTGCCGTTGGCTGTCGCGCCGCCTGCGTCTGTGGCGGTGTAGGTCAGAGCCAAGCTGCTGGTTTCGCCCTGTGCGAGGGTGACAAAGTTCGGGTCGGTCTGATCGAGGGCCCAGGTGCCGTCCGCCGCAAGCGTCAGCCCTTGCACGCTGTTCGTCGCGGCATAGGTGAGAGTGCCGCCTTCAGGGTCGGTGTCATTTGTGGCAATGGAGCCCCTCACGTTCAACGGGCCGCTGTATTCCATGACGTAGCCAAAGGTGGTGCTTGGTGTGTCAGCGTCGACCAGATCATTCCAAGAGCCATCTCCAAAGAGGTGCAGAACGTTCTCAACCGAGGCCGCCGCTGAGGGCTGACCGGCGCTCCAGTTGACATAGCTGCCGCCAACGGGCCCTGCCGTTGCACCGCCAACTGCGGATTGCCAGAACTGCTGGCCTGCTTCTGGTCCGTCGACCCAGATCCATGTGCCTTCTTCTATGGCGTCCGAGCCACCCAAGAAAGCAACACGGCCGGCGGCGATGCCCGTGACAAAGGCTTGTTCGTCGGCTGAGGTCACGGTCGCGAGATAGCCGCTGTTTGCTGCGGCGTCAGCGCGCGCGGCGGTCCAAGTTAGCGTGCTGCTTGTGACAAACTGGTAGTAATGGTCATTCCCGCCTGCGTCTTGGGTCCATTGGGTCCAATCGACACCAGGTGGCGGGCTGTCTGCGACGATGGTTACCGTTTCGCTATCAGCGCCCAGAACAGGTGCGTCATTAATACCTTGCACTTCGATCACGAGGCGCCCGTTTGTCGATGCGCCGCCCGCGTCTGTCGCGGTGTAATAGGCGTAGATGAATTCGCTCTCGCCTTGATCAAGATACGCATGGGCCGGATCGGTCAGCTCGAACACCCAACTGCCA
>JBGCDV010000059.1:0-23101 GCA_045105735.1 Sulfitobacter sp.
GTGTCAAAACGCTCATTTTTGCGTGCAATATTTGGCGTTAGAACGCTGGGCCCAACACAAAACTCGACGCAGACTTCAAGACCGCTAGAGTCATAGATGCGACTGGCAAAGCTACCCTCAAGCAAGATGAACTCATTGGTCTCAGGCTCTTCTTGCCGAATGATATGCGTCCCCTTCTCGATGCGTTTGATCAACCATTCTGACGCAAACTGTTCCGCGCTTGTTGGTTCCGACAGGTCAGCTGACTGCAAAAGGAAAGTTAGCAAATCCATTCTGAGAGACCCTTATCAAATGATAATACGCGGCGCGTCGTCCGGGATCATATGTTGCACATCATAAGGAGTTTAGAAAATGACGACAGGGATTTGGGCGCGATATTACGGTTTGGCGACATTTGGTTTTGGGACAGCAGCGGTGGCGATATACCTGCCCATGATCAACATAACCCTCGCCCATCTCGAAGCGGTTTCGACTTTGACACCCTTTGATATACGCCCTTTAGGCTACAGCCCGCAAGAAGCTGCGGCGCTCCTTGGGGCGTTAGGTGAAGAAGGCCGTATGTATTACCTCACCCGACAAATCCCACTGGATACTGTCTATCCAGCCCTCCTCGCACTGACTTTAGTCTTTGCAGTTTACTGGTTCAGGCGGGATCTGCCCGAAAGCAAACTTGCCCGGGTTGGCCCGTGGGCTTCGGTGGGTGCCGCCATTCTTGACTACGCTGAAAATCTTGGCGTCGCAGCTATGATCCTGAGTTGGCCGAATTTGCCCGATCATCTGGTCCATGCGACCAGCGCGGCCACTGTTGCGAAGTCCGGTACTACCACTGTCGCCGTCTTGCTCGTCCTACTAACCGGAGCCAATTGGGTCGCGCGGACACGAGAGGGACTGCAATACCAGTTTTGCAAATTCCGGCTTTAGGTAAAATGCCGTAGTAACCGCTCTGTCCTGCTCGCTGTAAATCATCAGCGTGGGCTTTTGGAAAATTCGATCCAAGTCTGCCAGTAAATGCCAATTGTGATCCATATCCCCGTACCAGTTGTTACTGGACCCGCGTGCCATATCTTTGTTTTAATTGGATTGTGAGGCAGGATTTCTCATAACCTTGAAGCCATGACGCGATGTCGGCACCAACAAAGCCTAGAAGCGTCCCCATCTCGACTGTTTGGGCTACAAGCGGCGCAGAAACGCCCCGGCTCTCGCATCAGTCAGCTGAATCAAGCGCCTGTTCGGCGAAGTAGGCCGCACTGCAGCAAGGAAACATGCCGCGGTCGATCTATTGGCCGCAGACAGCCCGGTGCGACCGATGCTGGAGAAGGCATCGACTCCGTTATTCAGATAGGCAATCTGCAACTGCCTTTGCCCCATCCGGACACCTCAGACCGTGTTTCTTCAGATCTGGCTCGCAAACAGGGCGGCTGCTCGTACACCATCGATCACGGATATCCCGAGTGATCGAGGCGTTCTCTCTTCAATATCCACCATACCGCCACAGCCAAGAACGACGGACCGGATACCGTCTTCTTGGGCTGCGCGTTCAATTTCTGCAACAACTTGCTCGGTGGCTGCATCTGCATCTTGTTCAAGGGCCAGCACAGGCACGCCGCTGGCCCGTACTTTGCCAAGTTGGCCGGATAAGCCGTAGGTGCCAATGTTTGCCTGCAGGATTGGCACCGATACCTCGAGTGTCGTCACGACAGAGAAGCGCCCGCCCGCGACTGCCGCCAGATGATAGGCAGCTTGACCAATGCCGATGACCGGGCATCGTGCAATGTTGCGGGCCGCATCAAGCGCCGTGTCGTCAAAGCAGCCAATAATGATTGCTGATGCGCCTTGATCGGAAGCTTTGGCCACAAGCTCAAGCAAGGGTGCTTCGGCCAACGCGCCATCCTCTGCCCCTTGAATTGAAGGGGGACCATCGTGAGAGGTCCACCCCTCGAACTTCGCAGTTGGCATCGTTTCCCGCGCGGTGCGCAGCATGCTTTCGGTCATTGAAGCGGTGCTGTTGGGATTGATCAGAACAATCATAGCATACCCTTGCCCGCATCTGATCCCGCGCGGGCTTTGCGGCGGGTGCTCCACAGCGCGAGGCAGAGGAACAGACCGATCATCAGCAATGAAAACACGGTGGTCAGCGTCCCCAAAGCGTAGAGCACAGGCGTTGTGACATTGGTTGTCATGCCAAAAATTTCAAGCGGAAGAGTATTGTAGCTGCCGGAGGTCAGAAGCGTTCGGGCGAACTCATCATAGCTGAGCGTAAAGCCAAAGAGAGCCACGCCAATCAGCGATGGGCCAATGATTGGCAGCACGACATGGCGCAGGGTTTGCCATGAGGTTGCTCCCAGATCACGGGCGGCTTCTTCATAGCTTTTGTCGAAACGGTTAAAGACGGCGAACATGATCAGCAGGCCAAAAGGCAACGTCCACGTCAGCTGCGACCCAAATCCGGAGGTCGACCAATGCACGTTGAGACCCGATTGTGAAAAGATCAATCCGACGCCAAGAGAGACGAGGATCGACGGGATCACCAGGGACGTGATGATCAGGTAGAACAGGATACTGGAGCCTTTGAACTTCTTGCGAAACGCGAGCCCGCCCATGACTGACAGCACAACGGTCGTCACCATGACCATCAATCCCAAAGCAAAGCTGCGGCGGAAACTGCCCCAGATGTCACCGACAGCCTGTTGTTCAAACAGGTCGCGGAACCAATGCAAGGAGGTGCCCTGCATGGGAAAGGTCAGACCACCGCCCGGCCCCTGAAACGACAGGATCGCAATGGTGATTGTGGGGCCGTAGAGGAACAGCAAAAACAGCGCGAAAACGGCGCTGAGGACATAGAAAGACTTGGGACGCGGCTCCATCAGACTGTGTCCTTCTTCACAATGGACGTATTTGGCGCCGTCACCCTGAGGCAGCCACTGCGATAGCAATCGCGTTCAGGGCGTTTGCGACATTCCGTTTTGAAGGACACGGTCAAAGCTCCTTTCGGATATCGACGAACCGCAGCATGATCCCGATGACGATCAGCACGGTCAGCAGCAGTACGACTGCGGTGGCCGAAGCGGACGGATAGGCCAGAAGCGCGATGTCATTGGAGATGAGGCGCCCGACATTTGCTGATTGAGACCCAGACATAAAGCGGACCGTGATGAAGTCACCCATCACAAGGGTTACCACAAAAATGGTTCCGATCATGATGCCCGGCTTGGTCAGTGGAATGATCACATTCCACAGAATTTGCGCGCCCGATGCGCCTGCGTCCCGTGCCGCTTCGATCAAGGATTTATCGATGCGCATCATCGTGTTGAAGATCGGGACGACCATAAACAGTGTATAAAGCTGTACAAACGCAAGGATGACCGCAAAGTCGCTGAACAACAGCCAATCCAGCGGCTCGTCAATCACGCCCCATGAAATCAGCGTGGAATTGGCGATGCCATTGCGGCCCAGAAAAGGGATCCACGAGATCATGCGGATGATGTTGCTGGTCCAGAAGGGGATCGTGCAGAGCAGGAAGAGAACGATCTGCCAGGTCAGGCTACGGATGTGAAAGGCGAGGAAATAGGCCACGGTGAAGCCGATAGAGAGCGTAAAGACCCATGTAATGAGGGCGTATTTGAAGGTATTGAAGAACACGCGGTAGGTCACGTTTGAGCCGAACAGGAACTCATAGTTTTCCAGATCAAAGGCCGGAATGATGGAGAATTCCGTCGCCTGCCAAAAGCTGACCGTCACGATCATGATGATGGGCAGGACCAAAAAGAACATCAGCACCGCCATAATCGGCAATGCCATGATCCATCCCAGAAATGTATTATTTTTCAGCACTTTCAGTCTTTCAAAGTGAGGGTGGGATGGGAGCAGAAACCCCCATCCCTTTTGTCTTTAGGCCGCAATGAACTCGTTCCATTTGCGGACCATGTACTGGTTTTCGTCCATGACGGCGTTCCAGCAGGCCACTGCGCCCATGCGGTCCTGGAACGATCCGCCGTCGCGCACATCTCCGGCTTGCGCCAACGCATCGCCGGTCGGGGATGTGATCGTGTCGGTGGCTGCCTTGCCCTCGAACCAATAGCCCCACTCGTTTTCAGACATGTGGTTTTTGGAGGTCTCTGGCACCGCAGAATAGTAGCCCTGCCGCATCAGATAGCCGCCGACCCATCCGTCGAGATACCAGTTGATGTATTCATAAGCTGCATCACGCTCCAACCCGGTGAGTGCTGCCGACAGGCCGATGCCGCCGCCCCATGAGCGGTAGCCTTCTTCAAGCGGCTGGTACACGCAGGGCACGCCTTTGGACTTTACCGCCGTGATGGCCGGTGACCACATGGATTGGATCACAACCTCGCCCGACGCCATCAGGTTCACGCTCTCGTCAAAGGACTTCCAGAAGGCGCGGAACTGACCGTTCTGCTTGGCTTCGGTGAAGATTTTCATCGTCAGATCAATCTCTTCACGGGTCATGTTGCCCTTGTCGGGATAGGTGTACTCACCCATGGATTCTACGACCATCGCCATGTCCATGATGCCAATGGAGGAGATGTCGAGGATCGAGGCTTTGCCTTTGAACTCTGGGTTCAGCAGCTCAGACCAATTGTTGATCGGGCGGCCGATCAGGTCAGGGCGAATGCCCAGCGTGTCTGCGTTATAGATCGTCGGGATCAGCGTCATCCAACCAGATTCGTTGTCCACAAACCCTTTGCCATCCGGCCCTTCGGTAAAGCCCACCGTGTGCGGTGCAGTGCCCTGCGCGATTGTGCTTTCAGGCGTCAGTTTCCCGTTGCGGAAGATGCCGACGATCTTGTCGTAGTTCTTGATCTTCGAGGTATCCATCGCCTGCAGGTTGCCCGTGGGCCATACCTTTTTGCAGATCCAGTATTCGATATCGGCAATGTCAAAGCTGTTGGGCTGTGTTGCCGCGCGCTGCGTGACGCTGTCAGAATCGAGCGCGGTCATCTCGAGCGTAAAGCCGAGATCTTCCTTCACCTTGTTGGCCACATCGTTGAGGTTGGACACACCTGTGCCGAACTGGCGCAAGGTGACATCCTTGATGTTCTGTGCCCAAATCATTGGTGCGCCAAGCGTTGATCCGGCAGCGAATGCGGCACCGCCCTTTAGAACATTACGTCTTGATACTTTGGTCATGTCTTCACTCTCCATGTCTGGTGATTTCTAGGCCGTCAGTTTGTGCAGATTGGTCTCTTCCCAGATCAGACCGACCTGATCGCCTGGGTTCATTGGGTTGTTAAAAAATGTGTCTTCCGGGATCAGCGCGCTGACCTCCTGATCGCCTGCAATCCGGGTCGAAACAGAGACATGCGCGCCTTGATATTCCACAGCGGTGACATTGCCCTGCATCTTGCCCGTCTCGCTTTGCGAGATGCCAACGGCATCCGTGCGGATGGCAAAGCGTCCTTCGGGCAAGGCGATGACGTTGTGACCGCCGATAAACTGGGCAACAAAAGCTGTGGTTGGGGCGTTGAACACATCCCGCGCGGTGCCGGCCTGTTCGATGACGGCGTTGTTCATCACCACGATCTCATCCGCGAGTGCCAGGGCTTCGTCCTGACCGTGGGTGACATGCACAAAGCTGATGCCAAGCTCACGCTGCAACTTGCGCAGCTCACCGCGCATGCGAATGCGCAGAAAGGGATCAAGTGCGGACAAAGGCTCATCCAACAGCAGAACCTGTGGGCGTGTGATCAGCGCCCGCGCCAGCGCCACACGCTGCTGTTGTCCACCTGACAGTTGATCGGGCAACCGGTCAGCCAAGGCGCTCAAATCCACAAGTTCCAGCATTTCGCCGGCTCTCTTGCGCCGCTCTTGTTTGTCATCCCCCCGCATTTTCAGGCTGAACGCGACATTGTCCGCTACGCTCAGGTGCGGAAACAACGCGTAATTCTGGAACATCATCGCGGTGCCACGTTTGGCGGGTGCCAGCTCAGAGATGTCAGCGCCGCCCAAAAGGATCGCCCCATCCGACACAACTTCATGGCCAGCAATCATGCGCAGGGTCGAGGACTTCCCGCAACCTGACGGACCTAACAGACAAGCGTAGCCACCGGGCCGGAACTTGTGGCTGATGGCGTCAACCGCCACCGTCACGCCATAGCGTTTGGTCACAGCTACAAGTTCCAGCTCTTTCGTCGGTGTGGTCATACGTTCCCCAGTCTTTGTGCCACTCAAGTCTGCGTTGAGATGGCAAAGCAATTGATGGCATGGCATTTTAGGAGCGGCTTGATCGGTTTGCCCAAAATTCATGCTGTTAAAATGACAGCTGTTTAAAAATTGAACACAAAAATGTATACAATACAAGTTTTAGGTGCATACACCTGAAAGGCTTGAGGCAAGCTCATCACTCTGCCATTTGGAATGTGTAAGGAATTCGACATGACCCACAGCACAGTTTCCACACCGCCAGAGCCCGCCACAAGCGACAGCATTGCGCAGGCCTTGTCCTTGGCAATCCACCAGCACAAAATCGCGCCCGGCACAAAGCTGGGTGAAGATGAACTGGCCGAGATATACGGCGTATCCCGCACAGTGGTGCGTGCGTCGCTGCAAACGCTCGCTCACATCAAACTGGTGAATATCCGCCGTAACAAAGGGGCCTCTGTTGCGTCACCTTCGATCAAAGAAGCGCATGAGGTCTTTGAAGCGCGTGAGCTTTTGGAACCGCGGACGGCCCGCAGTGCCGCGATGCACGCAACACCGGCGGACATCACGCTGCTTGAACGCCACATAAGCGATGAGCACAAAGCTCTCGATGCCGCTGATCCCGGTCGCGCGCTCTATCTCTCTGGCCTTTTTCACACAGAGATCGCGCGCATTGCCCAGCAAACGACAATCGCTGGGTTCATCGACACGCTCATCGCGAGATCATCGCTGATTATTGCTCTGTACTGGCGGCGCGAAAGCGCGCTTTGCGAAAAACACGCGCATCACGCACTGGTTCAGGCCCTCTCACAAAAAGATGAACAACAAGCCGAGGACCTGATGCGCAGCCATCTTGTAGATCTCCATTCGGCCCTCGACCTGAGGGAACGGAATGGCCGGACCCAGTCTTTGAAGGATGCGCTTTCCCAATGACTATCCGCGCGATGACGCTTGATGATTTGAATGTGGTCCTGCAATGGGCCGCCGACGAAGGCTGGAACCCGGGGTTGGATGATGCACCAGCTTTCCACGCGGCTGACCCTGCGGGGTTTCTGATTAAGGAGGTCGACGGCGCACCAGCCGCCGCAATCTCTGTCGTCAATCACGACCCTGATGTCGCCTTCTTGGGGCTGTACCTGTGCAAGCCCGCGTTTCGAGGGCAAGGGCACGGGATCGATGTTTGGCGTGCAGGCATTGCGCACGCAGGCGCGCGCAGCATCGGCTTGGACGGTGTACCAGACCAGCAAGAAAACTACGCGGTTTCAGGCTTTGTCAAATACGGCAGCACAGTCCGGTACGAAGGGCTGATTGCACCAAGGACTGATGCGCGGATCCGCCAGGCGGCCTCCGGCGATCTTGAGACACTCGTCTCCCGCGATGCAAAGGCAACCGGCACAAGACGCACTGCATTTGCTCGGGCTTGGTTCACGGATACCTTAACCCGGCAAACGATGGTCCTGATAAAAGGCGCAGGCATCGCAGGGTTTGCAACCTTCCGGCGGTGTCCGTCAGGCAGCAAGATCGGACCACTTTACGCTGGGTCCGACGCTGACGCACGGGCATTGCTGTCTGCCAATCCATTCGGAAAACCGGACCTGCCGTGCTCTATCGATATCGTTGACCAAAACGCGCCACTTGCCCAGGTCGTCACATCGCTCAACTTTGAACCAACCTTCGAAACCGCCAGAATGTTCAGTGGAACGCCCCCCGCAGCACACCCAGCCAAGTTTCAGGCGATAGCGACAATGGAACTTGGCTAGGGTCAAGACCCATTTAATTCTACCTCACAAGCACCTGCGCTGCGGCGGCTTCAAGTCCCGCACGCAACTGTTAGATCATATGGGTGACATGTGTGTCAGGTGCCAACGTTTGGCTGGGCAGTCACCCTCATGATGTTCCCGTACCAACTGCCATCGGCAATGTCTCCAATCGGCTGAAGCTCATCGCCCTTCTTCTGGCTGCATCAACCCGCCTGATACTGCGGCGTGGAAGCAAGGAACGTCCCATAGGCAGCGGCATTGGGATAAGAGAATTGCTCAGCCAATGGATTGCCGCGTTTATGCTTTGCGGCTCCCATGTCGGCCAGCAATTCATCGAAGTGCTTAAAGAGGAAAGGTGCCGAACAAAGACCGCCATAGATTTTGGCCGCAGGGCGTTCGTTCCTTTTCCAGTTCAACATCATATCGATGTTCTCGTTCATCTGCGCCACTGTGGGCTGGTTTTTCAGCTTGCCATCCGCAAAACGCACCAACCAATTTGCCACCATTTCGGCGGAAAGAACGGTGCAGAAGCTGGAATTGAAACCGACAAAGCCCATGTCTGGAAGGTCGGGATTGGCGGCAAGGCGATAGACCCGGTACTGACCATCCTCTTCGACCAGCTTTTCCTGATATTTCTGAGGAAGATAAGGCACGCCAAGTTTCCAGCCCACTGCCAGAATGGCCACGTCGCACGGGACTGTGTCACCTGTACTCAACTTGAGGCCGCTTTCTGTATAGCTGTCGAACGTGCCCAGAACCGGCTTGATCTTACCCGCATCTAGCGCCTCAATCAGGCCCGGTGTTACAATCGGCACAGAACAAGACACTTCCTTTTCGATTGGCGTCTTGGGCACCATGTTGTGTTTTTTCAGCTTCAGCTGGACTTTCAACATCGTCTCAAGCCCGCGAAAGTTCACCCAGACAAGTGGTTTCAGAACCGCTGCAATCACGCGCTGCAACGGGCTCTTGCCCCATTGGTTGAATTGCTGTTCTTGCGCGCGCATGTACAGCAGCCGTTTGAAATTGATCCCGCCAACAAAGTAGGGCACACGCCAGACGTTTTCGAGGTAGACCAGCCGCACGGAACGCGCGCCGTTGTTGACCGCATTCACGGCAATGTCTGTGGCCGACTTTGACCCACCCAGCACGACGATATCTTTGCCTGCACACATGCTGGGGTCGGTGTATTCAGACGAGTGCATGACTGCACCACCCTTTTCAACAAAGGAGTCCTGACCGGGATGAGTGAGGATGTTTTTCTCGGAAAACTGACCCGTGCAGGCAGCGACGAAATCAAAGTCTTCCGTCCATTGGTGCCCACCGGCCTCGATGGTCAAGGTCCAGCCCGGCTTTCCATCGGCCCGGCGCTCCATGGTCTTAACGGATGTGTTCAGCCGATACAGGCGAGCGATGTTATGCTTTTCAGCATAAGAATGAAGATAGGCGTGGACCTGCGGACCTTTCGGCCATTCAGGGTAGTCTTCGAGCATCGGGTGATCTGTGTAGCAATACAAATCCTTAGGCGATTGCGTCTGCACGTCCGGGTAAGACCGCGAGAGTTCCCAAACACCGCCAAAGTCATGGCTTCGTTCAAACCCGACGACGCGGTGACCTTTTTCATCAAATGCTTTGGCAGCAGCAAGCCCGCTGACCCCCCCGCCTATGACAGCGACCTTTTTACGAATTGTCATCAGTCTGGTCCCTCATCATGCCGCATCCGGCGGCGGCAAAAAGTCGACCTCGTGTGCTGCGGATATTCGCACCAGTTCTTCCGGGTCGGTGACGCCATCAAGTTTGGTGAAAAGGTCAAACAGCTTGCGCGCGGGGGCCACGCCGAACACGCATTTGGCCTCCTTGCCGGAGCGGTTGAAGATGCCGTGAGCTTCCCCCATCGGCATACATACCGTATCACCCGGACCCGCTTTGTGGACGTCGCCCAAGAACTCGATCTCAAGGTTGCCTTCGAGAAGCAAAATCCATTCATCCTGTGTTGGATGAATGTGTGGCGGCACAAACGTATCTGCCGGCACAACCGCATGCCAAATGAACGCGTTGTGACTCAGCAGCTTAGGAACATAGGTTTGCCCCACCACGTTCCATGACATGTTTTGAAGCCCGGCGGCTGCCGGTGTTATTCCCTTTTCCATGACGGATCTCCTTGTTTGATTCTGTGGATCATTGTGCCGCCATTGCACAGGACCGATTATCCAGAAAACGAACCAAAATGCTTTAGGCTTGAAGTAAGTGCAGATATCGGTCTAGCCTGCCTGCGGGGGAAATCATGACGGTCACGCATCACAGGGACTTTCTTGCCAGCCATCCATTGATGCGGACGGATGATCTGGATCAGGCGCGTTCAATCGTTACCGAGAAGTTCTGCGACCACAAACTGGTGATGTCATCACGATCCGACAGGCTTGCCCTGCGCCACAATCATGTTTCCGGCGCGAATGTCTCCGTGAACTACCTGCACTATGGCGCTGATGTTCAAATAGATCCCGGTATGCTTGGTGGCTTTTATCTGTTGCAGGTCCCCCTGAGCGGCAGCGCGTCTGTACGCCACCGTGGGGTTGATATCGTCCCCAATCGTCACCGAAGACCTGCCGTCGCTGCCACATCTGACCGGACGGATCGAACATGTCTCAGAGATGGGCACGCTGTCTACCAACTTTACCCTGATCAAACCCGGCGCGCTGCACCGGGCAAACGGCGGGTATCTGATCCTTGATGCGCACCGAATTCTGACAGAGCCCTATGCCTGGGACACCCTGAAACGTTGCCTGCAAAGCCGCGCCATCTCGATCACATCCCTTGCAGAGCGTTTCAGCTTTTCCTCTACCGTGACGTTGGAGCCGGACCCGATCCCGCTGGACGTGCGCATCGTGCTGATTGGGGACAGACGGCTGCATATGCTGTTGCAACTTCTGGACCCTGAGTTCGGGCAATTGTTCAAAATACAGGCCGACTTTGAGGATGATCTGCCGCGTAACGCCAGCAACATGCGCGCCTTGGCCCGGATCGTGGCAGGGTATGCCGCCAAGGAAGACCTGAAACCCCTGTCTGCCGCAGCAGTCGCTGCTTTGCTGGATCATGCGGTCCGGCTTGCCGATGATGCCAAGAAATTGACCCTTGAGTTGGGTGCCTTGACGGATGTGATGCGCGAAGCGGATTTTTATGCCGGGCGGCAAAAACGCGACCTGATATCGGACACCGACATTGCGCAGGCAATCCAGCAGGCCGAACATCGCGCCACCCGCATCAAAGAGCGTATGCAAGAAGCGGTGGCACGCAAGACCATTCAGATCGACACGAAAGGCAGGGCTGTCGGCCAGATCAACGGGCTGGCCGTTGTTGGGATTGGTAAAAACCACTTTGGCCGCCCGTCCCGGATCACAGCGCGCGCGCGCATGGGCGCAGGCAAACTGATCGACATCGAACGCGAGGTGGAACTGGGCGGCCCACTGCATTCCAAAGGCGTGCTGATACTGGGCGGCTATCTGGCCTCGCGCTATGCGTTGGATGTGCCGATGTCCCTGCACGCGAGCCTTGTGTTTGAACGAAGCTATGGCATTGACGGCGACAGCGCGTCCTCTGCCGAGCTTTATGCGTTGCTTTCGGCCTTGTCCGGTGTGCCAATCCGGCAGGGGCTGGCCGTGACGGGATCCGTGAACCAGAATGGAGAAGTGCAAGCCATTGGCGGTGTGAATGACAAGATCGAAGGTTTTTTTGACACCTGCGTCGCGCAAGGGCTGACCGGCAAACAAGGCGTTCTGATCCCCGCGTCAAATATCGATCACCTCATGTTGCGGGCTGATGTGGTTGAGGCAGCCAATTCTGGCAGCTTTCGTGTGATCCCGATCAAGACCATTGATCAGGGCATCGAAGTCCTGACCGGCACTTTCGCAGGAAAACGTGGCCGCGGAGGTGCGTTCCCCAAAGACAGCATCAACGGACTGGTTGAGGCGCAATTGCGCAGCTTTGCGAACAAACGACGCAGCTTTGGCGCACGAAAAGGCACTGGCGAAAGCAAGGGGGAGGCCTGATGGCAAAGACAATATCTCCCGGCCTGCGTATTCTGATTGGGGCAAGTTCGTTTGCGGATGCAGCGGCGGCTCTGCGTATTGTTGAGCACTTACCCGCCACGTATCGCGCCGCCCTCGGCGGTGTTTTTGTTGAAGAAACGCATATGCTTGCCACATGCCGGCTGCCCAATCGGCGCGTGGTGACAAACAGCGGCATGACCTTGCTGGCACCCAACCCTGCACAGATCAGGACCGTGTTGCATGCGGAGGCACGCGCCTTTCGCCAGTCCTTGAAAGACGCCGGGGCCGATGAAGCCCGCGAAGATCTCTTTGTGCGTCAAGAAGGAGAGTTGGTTCACACCGCGTTACGTGTTGCAGAGGGCTGGGATATTCTGGTGGTCGGGTATCGACCTGTTCACGCCATGCGCGGACGCATCATCCTGCTGCGAGGGGCTGGGCCACCCAGCGATCAAATGCGCCTTGCGTCGCAAAGCCTTGCCCAGCAACATTCGACCCAATGCCTTTCCTTTCGTTTTGACCCTGACACACCTGCGGATACCGCCATGCCAGCATCGCCCAATCAAACCTTTCCGTCACTTGATGCGGTTTTGCATGCCCTCGCGCGGACAAATGCCCATGCTGTTCTGGTAGATCTCCAGGACGGGCCGATCCAAACGCCGGACGATCTTGCCCGCGTTCTCGAGGCAGCGCGATGCCCTTTGATTGTATTTGGTGCCTCCCACCCAATCGCGACGTTGGAACATAATATGCAAGTCCCTCCCGCACCGGCGTACAAGGGGCGCATGGATGGCCATTGAACCAGATCATATCACCACAACCACCACCCTCAGACGCGCGATCACTTTGCCCTTGCTGGTGTTTTATGGTCTGGGCGTGACCATCGGGGCGGGTATATATGTTCTTGTCGGGGCGACTGCTGCGCAGGCAGGGGTTTACGCGCCGGCGTCTTTTCTATTGGCCGCACTGGTCATGTTGTTCAGCGCGGGCAGCTTTAGCGAATTATCGGGCCGCTTTCCCCAGAGCGCAGGCGAAGCCGCCTATGTTGAGGCCGCGTTCAGAGTGCCGCCCCTGACCCTCATCACCGGTGCGTTGCTGATCTTGGCCGCTGTTGTGTCAGCCTCCGCCATCGCGGTGGGATGCGCAGGGTATGTGGCGACACTGGTTCCCTTCCCGATCTGGTCCATCATTCTGCTGACCGTCGTATTTTCAAGCGCGGTGGCGGCTTGGGGCATCATGGAGTCGGTCCGCTTTGCAGCCATCCTCACGCTGATCGAAGTTTCCGGCCTGATCGCGGTGATCATTGCAGGTGTCTGGCAGCAACCGCAGATCGTCTATGACCTACCAGCTGTCCTGCCCTCCTTTAGCGACGGACCAGCGCTCACCGCTGTTGCTCTCACCAGCCTGCTCGCCTTCTTTGCCTTCATCGGATTTGACGGCATGGTCAACATCATCGAAGAGACCGAGAACCCGTCGCGCAACATGCCCCTTGGCATCTTCATCACGCTGGTTATTGCGACGACATTGTATTTTCTGGTCGCCGCGGTGGCGGTGTTGGTCCTGCCCTTGGACGAACTTGGAACCTCCACCGCGCCCATCAGTCTTTTGTTCGAGAGGCTCACCGGCATATCGCCGTTGATGATCACCCTCATCGCCATCGGAGCGACCCTGAACGGGATCGTGATCCAGACCATTCTGGCGTCCCGCATCCTTTATGGCATGGCCAACGTGGGACGGCTGCCCAAGGTCTTGGCGGTGTTGAACACGCGCACGCGCACGCCCCTGCTCGCCACAGGTTTGGTCACGGCAGCGACCGCCGTTTTTGCGCTGTTCTTTCCGATCAGCGTCCTGGCAGAACTCACATCGCAGGCCGTGCTGGTGGTGTTTGTTCTAATCAACCTCGCGCTGCTCAGGATCAAATGGCGCGGGGATGAGGCACCGGGCGGGATATTCATCGTGCCCGGCATTGTACCCGCGATTGGCCTGATCACATGCCTTGCGATGCTCTTGGGGCCTCTGTTTTTCCCCGCTTAGGCCGTCACTACTCAGAGGTTCGGAACCGCGACATCTGCACGACCAAGACGATCAACAGCGGCACCACCACAGTGATCAGCCCGACAACAATCAAGAGCTGCCCCAGCTCAGAGTAATCCGCCGATGAGGTCTGCTGACTTGTGACCGGATCGACCGACGCGCGCGTGACCAGAAACACCTGATTGAGATACTTGGTGCCCAAAGCGCTCGCCGAGAGGGCCAAGTTCGTGAACGATGCCATCACGGCAAAGAACGTCGCCTTAAGATCCGGCGGCGCGTTGCGTGCGATCCACGCCAGCATCGGCACCATGGCGATTTGTCCCAGCGGCGATTCAATCGCTGTGTCGAGAATGGCGATGAAGCGCGCGTCCACAATCCCCCCGGTTTGTGCCGCCGTCCAATCTTGTATCCCGTAGTAGAGCCCGATGTTCGGCAGGGATAAAACGCCAGCCGCGAGGGTCAAGAGCACGACGATATAGGCGATTGAGCGATGCGCCATCAAGGGCCGCAGAACGATCAGACCGACCAGTGTGAGCATTGATGTGATGAGCGACAGAATGGACAGGAACCGTTCGTCAAACCCCAGATCATCAATCTCAAACCAGGTCAGCCCCGGACCGGGCAATGGCACGGCCCTGAACACAAAGATGATCGTCGCCGTGCCGATCAGCGTATAGGCCGCCGCCTGATCCAACTCTTTCACCAGTTCGCGGATCAGATAGAGGATAATCATGAGCGACGACGCAAAAATGATCTCCTGCGCATAGACCAGATTGGACGTGCCCAGCGTAAGGCTGAGGGCGACAAAGGCCATGCCTCCGCCCAGGATTTGCCAGTTGATGACCGTTTCGCTTGCCGGGTCGGTTACAGCAGCTTGGCGGCGCTGCATAGACATGTGCAGGAACATCCCACTGACCGAGATCACCGGGATGACCAAGGCAATCAGATAGACCTGCCCATAGAGTGCCAGACGTGCCTCGCTTGGCAGTGTGTCGGCACCGGTGAAAATCCAGATGTTGATCGCAGCAACAAAGGTAAACCCCGAGATGATCGCGATCCGACCCAGCGTCTGCATCGTGGTATGCATTGCGCGCGATTGCGCTTCATCAAAGGGCTGGCCTGCCTCATCGCAGGACGGCACCGCCTCGACCGTCATCGCGTCTGCAACAATGTCCTGAATGGCATATCCCGAAGGCGCCAGCAGCAGAGCGATGACATACCACGTGGCAGGCGGTAAGATCGCGCTCATCTCTTCGGGACGTGACACCAGCCCGTACATGATCAACAGCGATAGCGTGATCAGCCCGGCACCAGTCACGATCAACCACGCTTTCCACCTCCAGAACAAATCAACGACATGTCCCATCGGCACCTTCAGCACCCATGGCAGACCCGCCCAAAACGTGAGGCCCGCAATGAACTCAGCCGAAAGATCCAGATAGTCCTTGAGATAAAACGCCCCAACAACAGATGTCAGCCCCGACACGCCGGCTGCGAAATAGACCATGAGCGGCGGTAGGAAAGACCAGCGCATTTGCCGCGCAAGGTCCAGAAACACACGCTGGAACCAAGAACGTTGATCCGTGAGGATAGGTCTATTTTCTATTGTCATGGGGGTAAACGTACCACGCGAAGCTGCACCTGTTTGCATTGTTCATGGCTTTGCCAAAGTGAGCAATATCAAATGCCCAGCTTCAGAAGCTTGAGATGCTTTTCCCGTCATATGCAAAACAGGAGGCCAGAGTGATGATCTTGAAAGGCAGTTTGGCCATCTTGCCTTTGGTCCGGGGCTATACGCCTGCGATGTTGCCACATATCGGCCAAACGAAACCACAGGGGCGTTGACCGGAGCAATCGTTGGCGGCGTTGTGGGCGATCAGTTTGGCGGCGGTAGCGGCAACAGGCTGGCCACGGGTGTTGGCGTTCTGATCGGTGCCTTGGTCGGCAGCGAAGTCGGGCGGTCGATGGATGAAGCGGATCGGTTGCGCGCCAACAGTGCGGTGCAACGCGCGTAACCGACATATGCTGACCAGTGATGGCTTGGTCGGTTCGTTTGTGGCCATCCTTTTGGGCATGAGACTGGCACGTCTGAGGTTTTTGGTAAACGTCCTCAGCCACCCGGTTGTTTCCGGTTTTCCAGCGCTGCGGCATTGGTCATCAGGTTTTTCCAGCTCAAGCACCTCTTGAGGTTTGATATCCCGCGCAGTCACCTGATTGCCGTGACAATCGGACGTGCGATCACCCCCATCAGCCAGATCAACCCCGCGACCTTCGGCATTGCCGCCGTGTCGCTGGTGATCTTTCTGATCTGGAAAGGTCGTCTGGGCGGATGGATGACAGGTGCTGGCATCAACGCCTCTGTGACGGATGCCGTGGCAAAGGTCATCTTGTCGCCACCCGTCACGCTGCCAGCGGTGTTCAGAAAGACCGCGTTAAGCGTCGAACCTGACCTGCGCGGAAAAATGCATCGCGCTGACACCCTACCCACTTGAGTAATTATTGAGCGGTTCATGCGGTTAGCGTCTAATATTTAATCGAATAACCGCATTGCAGGCAAAATCTGTTCCCCAACGTTTGCTATTCTTGCTGCGGTGCAGAATCGATGGCGCACCTGCATTGGAAACACCATCAAAAAATGGAGGGGTGTGACGACCGACCGAATTGGACCTCGAAGCGGCCGCCACACGTTTTGCAACACAAAGCTGCGGGTGCAGATAACGGAAGTCGGCGCAACTGCGCAAGTCTTCTGCCCGCGCCCGCGAGGAGAACATGATGAATTTTCTTAAGACAACGCTCGCCGGCTCTGCGGTTTTTGCTGCCCTTGCCGGCGCTGCCATGGCCGACGATGACACGATCAAAATCGGGGTTCTACATTCCCTGTCCGGAACCATGGCGATTTCGGAAACCACATTGAAAGACACAATGCTGATGCTGATCGACCAGCAAAACGCCAAGGGCGGGGTGCTGGGCAAGCAGTTGGAAGCGGTCGTTGTGGACCCTGCCTCTGACTGGCCGCTGTTTGCTGAAAAAGCACGTGAGTTGCTGACCGTTCACGAGGTCGACGTGATCTTCGGCAACTGGACTTCCGTGTCGCGCAAATCCGTTCTGCCGGTGATCGAAGAACTGAACGGGCTGCTGTTCTACCCTGTGCAATATGAGGGTGAAGAAAGCTCCAGAAACGTGTTTTACACCGGTGCGGCTCCGAACCAGCAAGCTATTCCCGCAACAGATTATTTTCTGGAGGAACTTGGGGTCGAGAAATTTGCTCTGCTCGGCACGGACTATGTCTATCCGAGAACCACCAACAACATTCTGGAAAGCTACCTCAAGCAAAACGGCATCGCGGACGGCGATATCTTTGTGAACTATACACCGTTTGGCCATTCTGACTGGTCCAAGATCGTAGCTGATGTGGTTGCCCTTGGCGCGGATGGCAAGAAGGTCGGCGTAATCTCCACAATCAACGGCGATGCGAACATCGGTTTTTACAAGGAACTGGCAGCGGCAGGTATCTCAGCGGATGACATCCCGGTAGTTGCCTTCTCAGTGGGTGAAGAAGAACTCGCGGGCCTCGACACATCGAACCTTGTTGGTCACCTTGCGGCCTGGAACTATTTCCAGTCCGCGGATGCTGATGTGAATGCGGAATTCGTCGAAACGTGGAAAGCCACAATGGGCGAAGAGCGCGTCACCAATGACCCGATGGAAGCGCATTACATCGGCTTTAACATGTGGGTCAACGCCGCCACCACCGCAGGTTCCACTGACGTCGATGCTGTGCGTGCCGAGATGTACGGCCAGGAATTTCCAAATCTGACAGGCGGTACAGCGGTGATGCTGCCCAATCATCACCTCGCCAAGCCAGTGTTGATTGGCGAAATTCAGGATGACGGTCAATTCGACATCATCAGCCAGACCGCCGAAGTGCCCGGCGATGCATGGACAGACTTCCTGCCTGAATCTGCGGTGCTAAAGTCCGATTGGAAAGAGCTTGGCTGTGGGATGTATAACACACAGACAAGCACCTGCGTTCAGACGCTGTCAAACTACTAAGTTCTGGGATGTGACTGGCGGGGGCGGATCATTCGCCCTCGCCCCCTGCCTCGGATGCGGAACCTCATGACATGATTAGATTATTCTTTGCGGGCCTCGCCCTTGTGCTGTCCTGCATGGTCGGCAGCGCACAGAACGCCCCACTGCAGCCCGTATTGCAGGAGCATCGCGAGCTGATCGCCAAAAGCTCCCGCAAGACAATTGCGCCAGCGATTGACGCGATTGCGAACAGTGGGGCACCGCAAGCGCAGAAGATGTTAGAGCAATGGGCGGCCAAGAACATCTGGATGCGCAAATCCGATGGGTTGTTCTTCATTGGCGAAATGATGGATGCCAAGACTTATGCGCTGACCGATATCGACAGCGGCGGCGTAATTGGTGAGACGGCCAAGTCTGAACTGAAACAGCTCAAACCCAACAGCGGCGTGCGCGCCATGATTCAGACCGCGCTGGTGCAATTCCAGCTGAGCGATCCAAATCCGGCGCGGCGGCAAGACGCGCTGACCTCTATTTCCCGTGACCCAGAAGGCGCATTGTTAGCGCCGTTGCGTTTGTCGATTGAAGGGGAAACGGACGCGGGCCTGAAGGCGCAGAAACAGCGGCTCGAACGGTTGCTGACCATAGGCTATGACGTCGACACTGTTGCTCGTGTTATGGCAATCAAAGAGATGTCCGGCGATCTTGGTGTTGATCTGCGTGCCACGTTAAACCCCTTGCTGGTCACCACCCGCGACGTGACCAGCGGAGACCCACCACAAGACCGCAACATCGCGCAGATACTGCGCCCGAACACGGACGCATTGCCCTTTGAAGAGGCCTACGCCTTGCTGGTGGCCCAGAATCTGGCCCCGCCAAAGGTCACCCAAGCCGACATCCGCGCCGTTTTGGTCGCCAATATCGAAGCGGGGCGCGTGGGCGGCGTGCCTGTCGTCCAGCTTTCAACCGATGCGGCCCGCGCCCGCGCCTATGCTGCTCTGGCTGCGAAAGGGCTGGTTCCCCCGTTGGTGACAAAGGCAGATGTAGAGGCCGCAGTGGCCGCGCACACATTCTTTGAAACCTACGCCGAGCCTTCGTCTGAGGTGACTGATGCAGCTGAAGAAGCATTGAAAACCATCGAATTGAAGGTTGGTGCCAATCAGGCGCTCGATCTGACGCTGGATGCGCTTTCGCTGGCCTCAATCTATTTCCTCGCCGCCATCGGCCTTGCCATTACCTTCGGTGTGATGGGCGTGATCAACATGGCGCATGGCGAATTCATCATGATGGGAGCCTACACCGGCTACGTGGTGCAGCAGATCATCCCTGATCACACGGTGTCGATCCTTGTGGCGATCCCGCTCGCCTTTGCGGTCACTTTTGCCGCTGGCGTGGCGATGGAGCGTTTGGTGATCCGTTGGCTTTATGCGCGCCCGCTTGAGACCTTGCTGGCCACCTTTGGCATTTCCATCGCGTTGCAACAACTGGCCAAGAACATCTTTGGCACCCAAGCGCGCCCTCTGACCGCCCCCCGCTGGCTGGACGGGGCATGGGTGATCAATGATGTGGTCTCGATCAGCTATATCCGTATCGCGATCTTCATACTTGCCTGCGTATTTCTGACGATCTTCCTCTATATCATGAAGCGCACGCGACTGGGGCTTGAGACCCGCGCGGTGACCCAAAACCCGCGCATGGCGGCCTCCATGGGGATCAATCCGGGGCGCGTGAACATGCTGACCTTCGGGCTTGGTTCCGGCATTGCAGGTGTTGCGGGAGTGGCCATCGGATTGTTTGCCAAGGTCACATCAGAGCTGGGCAGCGATTACATCGTGCAAAGCTTTATGACCGTGGTGGTGGGCGGTGTCGGCAACATCTGGGGCACGCTGGCGGGGGCGACGATGATTGGTTTCCTGCAAAAGGGCATCGAGTGGTTTAACCCGTCCAATACGCTGGCAGCGCAGACCTTCATGATCGTTTTCATCATTATTTTCATCCAGTTCCGGCCAAGAGGGATCATCGCCCTCAAAGGCCGTGCTGCGGGGGATTGATCTTATGCAACGCTCGTTTATCGCTCGAAATCCATCGGTACTGATCTTCATGGCGCTCCTCGCCTTGTTCACGCTCGTAGTTACGGTTCTGGCCGAAGGGTTCGGCATCGGCGTGATCTCCACCAGTTTTGTGAAAACTCTGGGCAAGACGCTATGCCTGTGCCTCGTCGCGGTTGCGATGGACCTGATCTGGGGCTTTACGGGCATCCTCAGCCTTGGGCATTTCGCCTTTTTTGGGCTTGGCGGATACATGATTGGCATGTGGCTGATGTATGAACGCACGCGGCTGATTGTGGTTGAATCGCTCTCTCAGACCGAGATACCGCCGACGGCTACAGAGGTGGTCGATGCCATCGGCAACCAGATTTTCGGCGTGGTTGGCTCTAGCGAGTTTCCTTTGATCTGGGCTTTCGCTGATAGCCTGTTCTTGCAATTGCTGCTTGTCGTTTTGGTCCCGGGGGTGCTGGCATTGGTGTTTGGCTGGCTGGCCTTTCGCAGCCGCGTGACGGGGGTTTACCTTTCGATCCTGACGCAAGCCATGACGCTGGCCTTGGCGCTCTACCTATTCCAGAACGACAGTGGGCTGCGCGGGAATAACGGTTTATCCGGCCTCCAAAACCTTCCTGGCGTGACGGCACCACAATCCACCGTGTCGCTCTGGTTCTTCTGGGCCTCTGCCTTCGCACTTGGGCTTGGCTATCTGCTGGCCGCTTGGCTGGTCAGGGGCAAGTTCGGCTCAGTCATGCGCGGCATCCGCGACAACGAGGCGCGCGTGCGGTTTCTGGGCTATTCGGTGGAGCTTTATAAGCTGGTGGTCTTTACCTTGACGGCGGTGATCGCGGGCATCGCAGGCGCGCTCTATTATCCGCAAGCGGGCATCATCAATCCCGCAGAAATCACGCCGATTGCCTCGATCTATCTGGCGGTTTGGGTCGCGATTGGCGGGCGTGGGCGGCTTTATGGGGCCGTGATCGGTGCTGCTTTTGTCAGCCTGTTGTCTACATGGTTCACAGGCGGTCAGGCCCCCGACATTCCGCTGGGATTCTACACCATTAAGTGGGTTGATTGGTGGCTGGTGCTGCTGGGCCTGTCCTTTGTCATGGTTACCTTGTTTGCGCCCAAGGGTATGGGAGGTCTGGTGGACCTGTGGACGCAGCGCCGCACACCTAACCGGCATGGTGCCGATCTGGGACCGGATGCGGGATCCCTGCGCGAACGAGAGGCAGAAACATGAGCACCCTTCTCGAAGTTTCCGGCGTGTCCGTTTCTTTCGACGGCTTTCGCGCCATAAACAACCTGAGCTTTCGGATTGGTGACGCCGAAATGCGGGCGGTAATCGGACCCAACGGCGCGGGCAAAACCACCTTCATGGACATCGTCACGGGCAAGACACGCCCCGACGAAGGCCACGTGCTCTGGGGTGAGAAATCGCAATCGCTGCTCAAGATGAGCGAGGCGCGGATTGCGCAAGCGGGCATCGGGCGAAAGTTTCAGAAACCCACGGTGTTTGAGGATCAGACGGTCGAAGAAAACCTGCTCATGGCGCTGAAAAAACCACGCAGTTGGGTGGCGGTTCTGAGCTATCGACCATCAGGCGCTGATCTTCGCCGCGTAAAAGAACTGGCTGACGAAATCGGCCTTGGTGACGCATTGCCGCGCAAATCGGGTGAGCTGAGCCATGGGCAAAAGCAATGGCTGGAGATCGGCATGCTGCTGGCCCAGGAACCGCGCTTGCTTTTGGTGGATGAACCCGCCGCCGGCATGACGCCAGCGGAGCGCGAACAAACCACCGCCATTCTGGTCGAGGCAGCAAAGACTCGTGCGGTCGTTGTTGTCGAACACGACATGGAATTTGTCCGCAGGCTGAATTGCAAAGTGACGGTCCTGCATGAAGGGTCGGTTCTGGCCGAGGGCAGCCTGGATCATGTCACATCCAACAAAGACGTCATCGACGTTTATCTGGGGCGCTAAGATGCTGACACTCGACAATCTGACACTACATTACGGCCATTCGCAAATCCTGAACGGGATTTCCATGCAAGCTGCCCTTGGCGAAGTAACTTGCGTGATGGGCACCAACGGCGTGGGCAAGACGAGCCTGCTCAAGGCGATCTGTGGCAGCCATCCGCGTTCAAGCGGCACTATGACGTTGGATGGTGAGACGCTGGGCAAGCTTCCTGCGCATATACTGGCCCGCAAAGGTGTGGGGTATGTCCCTCAAGGGCGCGAAGTGTTTCCGCTGATGACCGTGATTGAAAATCTTGAGACTGGCTTTGCCTGCCTGCCGGCATCCGAACACCATGTTCCCGACCATATATACGAGTTGTTTCCAGTCCTGAAAAAGATGCAATCGCGCAGAGGGGGGGATCTTTCCGGTGGACAGCAACAACAGCTGGCTATCGCCCGCGCGCTGATTGCCAAACCCAAGCTTTTGCTTCTGGACGAGCCAACCGAAGGCATCCAGCCCAATATCATCCAACAAATCGGAGAGGTCATTGCCCATCTGCGCGATCAAGGCGACATGGCAATCGTCCTAGTCGAACAGTATTTTGATTTTGCGTACAAGCTTGCCAATCAATTCGTGGCCCTGCGCCGGGGCGAGGTTGTCCTGAGCGGGTCACCGGATGAAATTTCACGGCAAGAACTGCTGAGCGTCGTCTCGGTTTAACAAAGCCAATATGACCTGCCATATCTTGGTGGAAGGGTTTTACGTAAGCTGCGCGGTCAATTGGCTCACCAGAAAAAAGCAGGACTTCTCGCGTCTTGTTGTTTCGGACAAAGCTCAGCACGAAGGGCTGGTTTCCCCCCCGGCGGCAACACTGAATTTAATGCTGACGCAGCCCTTTCCACGCTGCGAGCGCGGGCAGCAAAAATATCCAATTTCCAGACTGGGCTGATTGTGTTGAAAAACTCTTTGGTTTTGGCGTGTCGAAGCGGGCTATCGCGTTGATTTATTTCGGACGTCGGTAGGTCTTTCAACTATCATCCGACGGCTGACCCCATCGGCTTGAGTTTTGCTAATTTCCGG
>JBGCDV010000060.1:0-48145 GCA_045105735.1 Sulfitobacter sp.
GTGATCTTCCAGCGAAAACTCATAAAACAGTGCTGCCTGCGCCTCCTGCCTTGGTCCCAACATCGCAAATCCCCCTGTCCAATAAACAGATTGAATCAACAGCCTGTGCTACGATCAAGGATTAGTTTTTCAACACAATCAGCCCATACCTACAACCAGCCACCGCCCTCTACAGCGGCTTCACCAACTTCATACTGGTTCCGTTTATTGATTTGTAACCACAGTTTTCGTAGAATCTCTTAGCCGTCTTGGTGCTCTCCAATATGCATTCTCGTTTGCCCCCTTTAAGAGCCACACTTTCCAAAGCTTCAAGTATCGCTTTGCTCACCCCAGTGAACCGAGCATCAGGTCGAACATAATTCAGCAACACTTCTCGATCGTGATTTATCATTCCAACGCCGACAATTTTATTGGCCTTTTCAGCTACAAGCACGGTCGCATCCCTGCGCGTGAGCCATGCCACCCATGTTTCTTCTGTTTTGTTGGACAACCAATCCGCAATTTCCTGCGCATCATCTTCATGATCTGCAAAGCACAAATCGGAGATTGATTGGCGCACTACATCGACTGCTTCAGCGCCATCTGCATCACATCCTTTTCGAACAGTGATTTTCACCCGACCATCCTTTTGCTTGGTTCGCTGATGATAGTGAAAAGCCGTTGCGCGACAACGGTAACAAGGTCCGCACACCTGCGCTGTCGGCTTCGTTCCCAACAATCGATCGAAACCAGCCCTAGAGGCGATGCCCGCACGGTTACGCAAATTGAGACGGAACTTCTCCTTGCCAACACCATGATCAGCACAAATCCGCCCCTTGTTATCGCATATCACCACCAGAAGTCTTATGTCTGTGGCAACAACGACAAACAGGTAACCATCATGCGTATTCTTCTCTCTGCGTTTCTCGCGATTTCCCTGCCATTTGCGGCGGCTGCCCAAAGACTGCCGCTAGGCGATATATCCGGCTATCTCAATAAACTACAGACAGCGAAGGGCGAATTCACGCAGATCAACGATGATGGGTCGATCAGCACGGGCACGATTTATATCAAACGGCCCGGCAAGGTGCGGTTCGAGTACAACCCGCCCGAAAGCGCGCTGGTGATTGCGGGCAGCAACACGGTTGTGATCTTTGACAAGAAATCGAACCAACCCGCAGAAAGCTATCCGCTTAGCCGTACACCTCTGTCGATTATCCTTGCGCGAAACGTGAACCTTGGCGCGGCCAATATGGTCACGGGCCATAGCTTTGACGGCACTGCGACGGTTGTAACCGCGCAGGACCCTGAAAACCCACAATACGGGAACATCCAGCTCAAGTTCACGGGTAACCCTGTGGAATTGCGCCAATGGGTGATCAACGATGGCAACGGTTCGCAAACCACCGTTGTGCTGGGTGATCTGCAGCGCGGCGGGAGCCTGCCCAATCGTCTGTTCGACGTGGGCAGTCCCGGCAGCAGCGCAAACCGCTGATTACCCGCGCAACCGGCAGCTGTTGATCTGGTCGCGGTACATCGCGGAGCGCGCGTCAACCTTGGCCGCGACCCCGACCAGCCATGCCTTGCGGTTATAGCTGCCCCGCGCAAACCCGGTATGGCCCTCATGGTAGGCCAGATACTGATTGCGCGCGTCCGAAAGCGGGACGTTATTGCGTGCCCGCGTTTGGTTGAAATACCAACCCATAAAATCAGTTGCGTCACTGATCCGGTCGCGCCGTGCGCGGCCCCGGTTCTGATCATCAAGGTATTCTTCCCAGGTGCCATCCAGCGCCTGTGAATACCCAAAGGCGCTCGACTGTCGGCCCATCGGGATCACGCCCAGCCGATATCGGAACGGCGTGCGTGCATCCGCGATGAATTTACTTTCCTGATGGATCGTGGCCATCATGACGTGCATCGGCACGCCCCATTTGCGTTCCACCTTGCGGAATGCCTTGAGGTATTGCGGGCGCTCTTTGAGAATTGCGCAGGCATTGTCCAGATTGCGCGGCGCGGACGTCTGTCCACCCCCGCAGGATGCCACCAGCAGCACAATAATCATGGCGCGAAGGGTCTTGCTCATCTGCCTCTCGCTTTTTTGTTTTTTATTTTGGTGCAGTTTAACGGATTTTGTAGGCGCGTCACATCACAATTTTTACAACAGCACTGCCAAAAGAAGCGGCAATGCGCCGACCGACATAAAAGTTGATACGACAACCAGTCCCGCAACCGAATGCGCGTCCGCTCCATATTTTTCCGCCAGCATATAAGACGTCACGGCGACAGGGGTCGCGACTTGCAACACGAGGATGCCGAATGCAGCCTTGTCGAGCGCGAACCAATCCGCCGCGACCCAGGCGCACCCAACGCAGATCACCAGCTTGACCAAAGACAACAACACAGCCCGCCCAATCCCGCCGGGCGACAACCGCGCCAACGCCACACCAAGGGTGATCAGCATCAGTGGGATCGCCATCTGCCCGATCAATCCCAGCGTGTTGTTGGCAAAGGTCGGCAGTTGCCAGCCCTGCCACAAAAACAGCCCCCCCGCGATTGTTGCAGCGACCATCGGCTCCTTGAGCACTTTGCCAAAGGAACCGGCCCCGGCCACCAGCCAAATACCAAACGTAAAGGACAACACCGCCATCACGGCAAAGACGACCACTGCGTATTCCAGGCCGATCTCACCAAACGCAAAAAGCGCCAGCGGCAGGCCCAGATTGCCGGTGTTGCCAAAGATCAACGGAGCCGCAAAAGTGCCCTGATGCAGGCGCAGAACCCGCACAAGGATCAGCACAACAGCCGATACCGCCGCATAGGTTACCAGACTGGCCAGCGTGAGCGTGGTTAATGCCGTAGGATCAAGCGTCGTGTTGACCAGCGCGGTAAAGATCAGACAAGGCACCGCCAGCGTCATCGCAAGCCGCGTGACAAACTCCAGCCGATATTCAAACCCGAGCCTCACCCAGCCAAACCCAATCGCAGCCAGCAAAAACACCGGAGCCACGATTTCCAACACTGTAAGTACAAGGGTCAACAGTTTGTTTCCTCAAAATGCCGCGACGTGATTGGACAAATGCCCCTTGAACCCGTTACTAACGAACGGTAGGGGCTGCAATGTTATGCTACGCACACGCGCAAAATATCATCTTGGACAGGTCGTCCGGCACAAGAAACATCCCTTTCGGGGTGTGATTTTTGACGTGGACCCGGAATTCGCAAATACCGATGAATGGTATGAGGCGATTCCCGAAGACAGTCGCCCGATCAAAGACCAGCCGTTCTATCATTTGCTGGCCGAAAATGATCAAAGCTACTATGTCGCCTATGTGTCTGAACAAAACCTCGTTGCGGACTATTCTGGAGAACCGGTCGATCATCCTGATATTCCGGACCTCTTTGGCCCGTTTACGGATGGGGCTTACCCGCTGCACTTCCAACTGAACTGAACTGAACTGAACTGAGCAAGCGCTGAGTAGCAGAGCTTAATCACGGCCTTCAGCGGCGTCTTTTTGATGTGTGTTGGGGGGAAGTTAAGTCGTCGACACCGCGCACTGGGTGGGGGCTATTAAACGCGGTGCCGACGGAAGCCATATGCAGCTACAAGACAATGTATGCGCTTCAACAACGGCACCATTGTGAGGTGCGCGGGGCATTTTCGAGACGTTTCATGGCGGAAATAGGGCGTTCTCACTTTGCGAAAAATTGGATGCATTGGTGCGCGATTTGAGCCTATCGTTATGCTCACAAATTGTCGTTTGGGATGCTGTCTATCGTCACAATCGCTTGAATTCAGGATAGCTTGATAGACAAGCGGCATTGAATGCCGTCCTGTTACATGAGTGCAGGTGCTTGAATGCAACAACAGTGCCTGACCTGCCTTCGCGCAGATACGGCTTTGGCGCAACATGGTAGCCGCCGCCGACGTCATGTCCGACGCTAGTTGTTTTCCGACATACCACTCAGTGCAATGCGCAGTTCAAGTTGATTTTCGCTGCCAACACGATTGTAACGCACATCCTTTGCAAGGTCCTTGATCAGGAACCATCCAAACCCGCCTTCCGGCATGTCCATCATGTCAACCTCAAGCGACTGGGGCACTCCCAGCGGCGTTTGCCCATCGGGCATCGCCATCCCTTGGTCGGCCACGTGGAAATGCAACCCGTCTGTGTGTTGACGGCAGCGAATGTCTATCGGCCCAGCAGGCTCAGAGGCGGGATAGGCGTGCTCGACGATGTTGTTGAGCACTTCTGCCAGCACCAGTTGAATGGTGCTGGATTCCTCAACGTCGAATCCCCAAGGCTCCAGATTGCGCATGACCTCCGCCAACATCTCTCTCACGTTGCGCGCCCCTTCGGACATATGAACGCCAAAGGCTGCTCCGCTCTCGAAAGGGTTTGGCTCCGACATGGTCGGATCCTTACAAGGATCAGGCACCTTCCACCTCAAGCGCTTCTTCAAGTGTCATGAAAATGGTGAAAACCGAATTCATCCGCGTGAGGTTAAACACTTTTTCAACTGCGGGCGTCAGTCCAGCAAGCAGGAGCTTTCGATCCGGGGCCAGATGTTTCATCACAGCGACAATCGCGCCAAGCCCGCTCGAATCGATGAAGGTCACTTGGGTGAGATCAAGCAGTACGCGGTTTTCTGCATCCCGTGTCAGGGTGCGCATTTTGTCCTTGAAGGCAAGTGCCACGGGGGCGTCGATCCGCGTTTCCTCGACCGTCACAACACAAATATGACCTGCTGTTTTGACTGACATTTCCATATTGATGCTCCGCATAACTCGTTGATCATGTGGATAAGCTGAAATACTTACCAATTGATAAGCGCCGGTGGATCAAAGGATGTGAACATGCGAAATGTCGTAATTTCAGGGGCTGCACGCACGCCAATGGGTGGTTTTCAGGGCGTGTTCGATGGCGTTTCTGCAGCAGCCTTGGGCGGTCATGCGATCCGCGCAGCGCTTGAGGGCGCAGGCCCGGCGCAGGTCGAGGAACTGTTGATGGGCTGCGTGCTGCCAGCGGGCCAAGGGCAGGCACCTGCCCGGCAGGCAGGATTCGCCGCCGGTTTGGGCGAGGATGTTCCCGCCACCACAGTCAACAAGATGTGTGGCTCTGGTATGAAAACCACAATGATGTGCTTTGACCAGATCGCGCTTGGCCAAACGGACGTTATGGTCGCGGGTGGAATGGAAAGCATGACAGGCGCGCCCTATGTCCTGCCCAAAATGCGCGGTGGCGCGCGATTGGGGCATGCAGCCGTCGTTGACCACATGTTCCTCGATGGGCTTGAGGATGCCTATGACAAGGGCCGCCTGATGGGCACCTTTGCCGAAGATTGCGCCGAGAGCTTTCAATTCACGCGCGAGGCACAGGACGCCTACGCCCTGGCGTCGCTCTCCCGCGCACTGGACGCCCAGCACAGTGGCGCTTTTGCGGACGAAATTACCCCGTTTGAGGTCAAGAGACGCAAGGTATCGACAACAATCGATGCTGATGAGCAGCCAGCCACTGCGCGCCCCGACAAGATACCACAGCTCAAGCCCGCCTTTCGCGACGGGGGCACTGTCACTGCGGCGAACTCTTCATCTATCTCCGACGGCGCAGCAGCTGTTGTGCTCGCGTCCGAGGATACCGCAAAGGCCCAAGGCCTCACCATCCGCGCTCGTATTTTGGGGCATGCCAGCCACGCACAGGCACCGGGCCTTTTCACCACAGCGCCCGTGCCTGCCGCCCAAAAACTGCTCAGCCGCATTGGCTGGACCAAAGAAGACGTGGACCTTTGGGAAGTGAACGAAGCCTTCGCCGTGGTGCCCATGGCATTCATGCACGAAATGGGCCTCAGCCATGACATCGTAAACGTCAACGGCGGTGCCTGTGCGCTGGGCCATCCTATTGGGGCGTCCGGTACACGCATCATCGTTACGCTTCTGAACGCTCTGGAAAAACGCAACCTGAAACGCGGGGTGGCTGCCATCTGCATCGGCGGCGGCGAAGGAACCGCCATCGCGATTGAGCGCAGCTAGCCCCTCTTTTTGGCCTTATATACCGTCCGAACCCAGCCAAGCGGAACCGTCTGATGACTGTGGACTACCCAACGCTCGCCAAAACAATCGCGAGCCTGACCGAAGGTGAAACAGATGCTGTGGCGCTCATGGCGACGCTGGCGTGTGAGGTGCACCATGCCGATGATCGCTTTGACTGGACCGGGTTTTACCGCGTGGTCGCACCAGAGGTGCTCAAGATCGGACCCTATCAGGGCGGGCACGGATGTCTGGTGATTCCCTTCGCCCACGGTGTGTGCGGCGCTGCGGCGCGCACGGGCGAGGTACAGCTGGTGCCGGATGTCGACGCCTTTCCAGGGCACATCGCCTGCGCTTCTTCCACGCGCTCAGAGCTGGTGATTCCAGTGACCGACAGCACAGGACAGGTGACAGCGGTCTTTGATCTCGACAGCGATCAGCCCGATGCTTTCACCCAAGCGGATGTGGACGCTCTGACCGCAATCCTGACCGCCACCTTTGCTTGCGTGAAATAAGGCTGGATTTTTTCACGAAACTACGGTTACGTGAAAATCGAACGCCATTTTTCACGGAATCAAGATGCAACACGCCACCCCGGATATGCCTGATACCCTTGGGGCGGATCTGCGGGCTTTGCGAACCCTGCGTGGGCTGACGCTGACGCAGATGGCGCACATGTTGGGCCGTTCTGTCGGATGGCTCAGCCAGGTTGAACGTGACCTATCAGAACCCTCCATCACCGATTTACGTGATATTGCCGCCAAACTGGACGTTTCGGTTTCCATGCTCTTTCGGCATGAGGCCGCGCCGGCGCTCGAGGCAGGCTATGTCGTGCGCAAGAACGCACGACGCCCCATCGGCAGCCATGTGGCCGGGCTGGTTGAGGAACTGCTCTCGCCCGATCTGACGGATGATTTTGAGATGGTGCATTCCACCTTTCAACCCCGCAGCCGGATCAAAGAGACGGTCACACGTCCTACGCAAGAAGTGGGCTATGTGATATCCGGCCAGCTGGAAATTGAAATCGGGGGGACCACACACCTCATCAACCCCGGCGACAGCTTTCGCATCCGCGGTGAGGCTTTTCGCTGGGCCAATCCCTTTGACACCCCTGCCGTGGCCATCTGGGTCATCGCCCCGCCGGTGTATTGACCGATGAGTTTTGAAGCCTGGATCATCTTTGCACTGTTCTGGGTGGTCTTTGTGACCACCCCGGGACCAAACGCGGTCAATTGCATCACCAACGGTATGACGCTTGGCTTTCGCCGCGCCCTTCCCGGCGTGCTGGCCATTCTCACGCAAGCGACGCTCTTCCTGCTGTTCTCAGCCTTCGGCATCACAGCGCTCATCGCGACATCCGAAACCGCGTTCACTGTCGCGAAATACATTGGGGCCGGTTTTCTGATTTACCTCGGCGTTCGAGGATGGGTTCTGGCGAAGACACCTGTGAAGGTGGATGAGCGCCCCGCGCACAGCATTTATCTGCGCGCCTTTGCCATCGCGACGATCAACCCAAAATCGTTCGCGGGTTACCTTGCTGCATTCTCGCAATTTGTGCAGCCGAATGTCCCGATCTGGGATCAAATGGTTGTCATCATGCCCACTGCCCTGACGCTCACAGCCCTCAGCTACCTCAGCTTCACGGCCTTGGGGGCCGTCATTGGCCGGGCGGCACTGGGCGCTGTGTTCAACGTCTGGGTGCGCCGGGTGATGTCGGTCTGCTTTGTCATCTACGGGGTGCTCCTTGGCAGCACCTCATCGCCGGGGAGGGCCTGATATGACCACCGGAAGCTGTCTGTGTGGCGGTGTCACCTTTGAGCTGCGCGGCACGTTGCGCAATTCCGTCGCCTGTCACTGTGTGCAATGCCGCAAGATCAGCGGTCATTACGTCTCAGCCACCCAAGTGGGGCCGGAGCAACTGAACATCACCAGCGACAGTACCTTACAATGGTATCGTTCCTCCGCCCCGGCGGAGCGGGGGTTCTGCAATACCTGTGGATCGTCCCTGTTCTGGAGGCATGAGGCAGACAACGGCGCAGTTTCTGTCATGTCTGGTACGCTCAATGGGGTGACCGGCATTCACACCGAAAAACACATCTTTGTCGCTGACAAGGGCGACTATTACGACATCGCGGACGGAACGCCGCAACACGATCAATAAGGGAGCCTTATCATGGCAGATTTTCCAACAACGGCCCGTGTGGTCATCATCGGTGGCGGTGTCGTGGGCACCTCAACGCTTTATCATCTGGCCAAAGCGGGTTGGAAAGACTGCGTTCTGCTGGAGAAAAACGAACTCACGGCTGGCTCTACATGGCACGCGGCGGGCAATTGCCCCAACTTTGCGGGCTCTTGGGCCGTGATGAACATGCAGCGCTATTCGCTGGAAATGTACCGCACGCTGGCCGATGACGTCGATTATCCGATGAACTACCACGTCACCGGCGCGATCCGTCTGGCCCATTCCAAAGAGCGGATGCAGGAGTTTGAAAAGGTCGCTTCGATGGGTCGCTATCAGGGGTTGCAGATGGACATCTGCACGCCAGCGGAACTCAAAGAGTTGAATCCGTTCATGGAAACCCACGCGCTTGCGGGTGGCCTCTGGGATCCACTCGACGGGGATATTGACCCGGCTCAGCTGACCCAAGCGCTGGCCAAAGGCGCGCGCGAAGCAGGCGGGCGGATTGAGCGTTTCTGCGCCGTCACAGGTGTGGCCCGTGATGGCGATGAGTGGATCGTGAAGACACAAAAGGGCGAGATCCGCTGTGAATTTGTCGTCAACTGCGCGGGCTATTATGCGCAGCGCGTGGGCGAGATGTTCAAACCCTTCGGCGGGCGCACCGTGCCGATGGTCACCATGTCACATCAGTATTTCCTGACCGAGCCAATTGCCGAGCTTGAAGCATGGACCAAGGAAAAGGGCCACAAAATGCCGATGATCCGCGACGTGGACATCAGTTATTACCTCCGGCAAGACAAATATGGTCTGAACCTCGGCCCGTACGAGCGCAATTGTCAGGCGGCATGGGTCAAACCTGATGATCCGATGCCCGAAGACTTCTCCTTCCAACTTTACCCCGATGATCTTGAGCGGCTCGAATTCTACATCGAAGACGCGATGGAACGCGTGCCCGCTCTTGGCACCGCCGGTGTGGGCCGCAACATCAACGGTCCAATCCCCTATGCGCCTGATGGTCTGCCGATGATTGGCCCCATGCCGGGTGTCAAAAACGCCTTTGAAGGGCATTCCTTTACCTTCGGCATCGCGCAGGGCGGGGGTGCAGGCAAGGTCCTGTCCGAATGGATCATGCACGGCGAAACGGAACTGGATATGTGGGCGGTCGATCCGCGCCGCTACACCGATCACTGTGACCACGACTTCTGCCATGCCAAAGCGCTTGAGACGTACGGCCACGAATACGCCATGCACTTCCCATACCACGCATGGCCTGCCGGGCGGGGCAAGAAGCTCTCCCCCAACCATCAGAGCCTGCTGGATACAGGCGCACAGATGGATGCATTCAACGGCTGGGAACGGGCCACATGGTTTGCCAAGGACGGCGATGATACCTCCGAGGAAAGCACACAGACATGGGACCGCAATGGCCCATGGGCGCAACGGATCAAGCAAGAAGTTGAGGCCGTGCGCGACCACGCCGGTGTCCTCGATATGCCGGGTTTCTCACGCTATGCGCTGTCTGGTGAAGGTGCCGCCGAATGGCTGCGCAGCCAGATCACCGGCGCGCTGCCCAAGGCAGGCCGCATGAACCTTGCTTATTGGGCCGACAGCCGGGGCCGTATCCTGACGGAGATGACAATCATCCGCTGGGGTGAAGATGACTTCTGGCTGATGACCGCCGCCGTGGCGCTGTGGCATGACTTTGAACTTCTCAAGGGCAAACTGCCTGCCGATGGGTCCCTGACCCTGACCGACATCACGGCAGACTGGTCCACCCTTATCGTGACAGGTCCCGCGTCGCGCGATCTTCTGGCGGGCGTCACCGAAGGCGCAGACCTTTCAGCCACATGGATGTCCATTCAGGATGCGACTGTGGCGGGCAAACCGGCCAAGCTTTTCCGGGTATCCTTTGCGGGAGAGCTGGGTTGGGAAGTGCACACCTCCTTTGACGACAGCCCCAACGCCTATGAGGCGATCAAGGCGGCCGGGGCCACGCCATTCGGTATGTATGCTCTGAACTCCATGCGGATCGAAAAAGGGTATCGGACGTGGAAAGGCGACCTCTCCACCGATTACTCCATGCTGCAGGCAGGGCTGGACCGTTGGGTCAAGCTGGACAAACCGCAGGACTTCCCCGGCAAAGCTGCGTTGCTGGCCGAAAAGCAGCAGGGCGTGACCAAACGCTTTGTCACCATGGTGGTTGAAGCCGGCGATCAGGATGCGCCCTACATGTCCACCGTGTTCCACAATGGCGAAGTTGTGGGGGAGACGACCTCGGGCGACTGGGGCCACCGCATCGGCAAATCCGTGGCGCTGGGCACGATCAAGGCGGAACTGGCTGCGCCGGGCACCGAGCTTGAGATCAATATCTTTGGCAAGATGTGCAAAGCCACCGTCCAGCCGGATCAACCGCTCTGGGACCCTGAAAACGCGCGTATCCGGGCATGAGCGAGATCACCCTCCTTGATGGTGGCATGGGGCAGGAGCTTGTGCATCGTGCGGGCGACAGACCCACGCCGCTTTGGTCCACCCAAGTGATGATCGATCACCCCGGCATGGTCGCCGGGGTGCATCGCGATTTCGCAGACGCCGGGGCGACGATTGCCACGGCCAACAGCTATGCCATCCACCGCGACAGGCTGGAAGGCACAGGGTTTGAAGATCGGTTTTCGGACCTGCATGCCCTCGCACTGGCAGAGGCACGCAATTCCGGTGCGGCACGCATCGCCGCCTCCATCGGCCCTTTGGGCGCCTCTTATCAGGCGGACATTCATCCCGAGGTTGCCGTGGCGGCGAAGCTCTACGCTGAAGTTGCCGCGCAGTGGCAAGGCAAGTGTGACCTGATCATCTGCGAAACGGTTGTCTCTGTGCGGCATGCCGAGAGCCTTCTTGCCGGACTGGAAGGGCTTGATGTGCCAATATGGATGGCGTTTTCCGTCACCGATCAGGACGGCACACAGCTGCGCTCTGGCGAACCCCTCGCGGATGCCGTGGCGGTCGCCGCGCCGCATGTGCAGGCCGTGTTGATCAACTGCACAACGCCGGAAGTGATCCCCGCCGGGCTGGATGTTCTTGCCAAAGCAGGCCTGCCCTATGGTGCCTATGCCAATGGTTTTGAGCGCATCACCGAGGGGTTTCTTGGTGACAAACCCACCGTGGACGCATTGCGGATGCGCTGGGATTTCACACCGGAAGCCTATGCAGAGCATGCTCTGAAATGGGTCGATGCCGGCGCCACCATCGTCGGAGGATGCTGCGAGGTTAGCCCCGCGCATATTGCCGAAATCGCCAACC
The DNA here is from genome assembly GCA_045105735.1 of Sulfitobacter sp. GTDB lineage: Bacteria > Pseudomonadota > Alphaproteobacteria > Rhodobacterales > Rhodobacteraceae > Sulfitobacter. The sequence goes on from JBGCDV010000060.1 coordinate 11,478, forward strand.
GCCTGAGAGCGTCCGGCCATACTATCGTTTAAACTCTTACTGCTGAAGGAATTCGCCCCATGTCCTCCGTTCCCTCTCACGCCCGCGTTGTCATCATCGGCGGCGGCGTCATTGGTTGCTCTGTTGCTTATCACCTCACCAAGCTGGGCTGGAAAGACGTTGTCCTGCTGGAGCGCAAACAGCTGACATCGGGCACTACGTGGCATGCGGCGGGCCTCATCGCGCAGCTGCGTGCGACGGCGAACATGACCAAGCTGGCGAAGTATTCCCAAGAGCTATACGGCAATCTGGAGCAAGAGACGGGCGTTGCCACCGGCTTCAAACGCTGCGGGTCTATCACCGTTGCCCTGACCGACGAGCGGCGCGAGGAGATTTACCGTCAGGCGGCAATGGCCCGGGCCTTTGGTGTGGACGTGGAGGAGATCAGCCCGCAGGAAGTGTTGGAGAAATACGAGCACCTCAACATCGAAGGCATCACCGGCGCGGTTTTCCTCGACAAGGACGGGCAGGGCGATCCGGCGAACATCGCACTCGCGCTGGCCAAAGGCGCGCGGCAACGCGGCGCATCGGTGATTGAGCGAACTAAAGCCACCGGCGTCACCCGCGAGGGCCGGCGCATCACTGGTGTCGATTGGCAGAGCGGTGAAGAGAGCGGCCACATCTCCTGTGACATGGTGGTGAATTGCGGTGGTATGTGGGGGCATGAGGTGGGCCGGATGCTGGGTGTCAACGTGCCCCTGCAAGCCTGCGAACACTTTTATATCGTGACCGAAGCCATCGAAGGGCTGAAACAACTGCCCGTGCTGCGCGTGCCTGACGAATGCGCCTACTACAAAGAAGACGCGGGCAAGATGCTGCTGGGGGCTTTTGAGCCCAATGCCAAGCCCTGGGCGCTGGATGGCATCCCCGAAGGGTTCGAATTTGATCAACTACCGGAAGATTTCGACCACTTCGAGCCAATCCTTGAAGCGGCGGTTGAGCGTATGCCGATGTTGGCAGAGGCGGGCATTCACACGTTCTTCAACGGACCCGAATCCTTCACACCCGACGACGCCTACCACCTTGGTCTGGCACCCGAGATGGACAATGTCTGGGTCGCGGCCGGGTTCAACTCAATCGGCATCCAATCAGCGGGCGGTGCGGGTATGGCGCTGGCCCAATGGATGGAAGATGGCGACAAACCTTTTGATCTGGGTGACGTGGACATCAGCCGCATGCAGCCCTTTCAGGGCAACAAAACCTACCTCGCGGAGCGCTCCAAGGAAACGCTGGGCCTGCTTTATGCCGATCACTACCCCTACCGCCAAAAGGCAACGGCGCGTGGCGTGCGTCGCACGCCATTCCACCACCACCTGATCGAACGCGGTGCCGTGATGGGAGAGATTGCCGGATGGGAGCGCGCCAATTGGTTCGCGCGGGCAGGTCAGGAAAGGGAGTATCAATACAGCTGGTCGCGCCAGAACTTCTTTGACAACGTCGCCCAAGAACATATGGCCGTTCGGGAGAACGCAGGCATGTATGACATGTCCTCCTTTGGCAAAATCCGCGTTGAAGGGCCGGATGCGGAGGCTTACCTGAATTATGTCGGTGGCGGTGACTATACGGTGCCGAAGGGAAAGATCGTCTACACCCAGTTCCTCAACCGTCGGGGCGGGATCGAGGCGGATGTGACGGTCACCCGTTTGAGCGAGACCGTCTATCTGGTTGTCACCCCGGCCGCCACGCGGCTGGCGGATCAGACGTGGATGGAACGTCATGTGGGTGACTACCGCGTCACCATCACTGACGTCACGGCGGGGGAGGGCGTGCTGGCCATCATGGGCCCGCGCTCGCGCGAGTTGCTGCAACTGGTCTCCCCCAACGATTTCAGCAATGACACCAACCCCTTTGGCACCGCGCAGGAGATCGAGATTGGCATGGGCCTCGCCCGTGCGCACCGTGTGACCTACGTGGGAGAGCTGGGGTGGGAAATCTACGTCTCCGCTGACATGTCAGGCCATGTGTTTGAAACGCTTGCAGCAGCTGGGGAAGGCTTGAACCTCACGCTCTGCGGGATGCACATGATGGACACCTGCCGGATCGAAAAGGGCTTCCGGCACTTTGGGCATGACATCACACCGGAGGATCATGTGATGGAAGCGGGCCTCGGCTTTGCGGTGAAAAAGGACAAGCCAAACTACATCGGGCGCGAGGCGATTTTGCAAAAGCAGGAGACGGGGCTAGAGAACCGCATGGTGCAGTTCAAGCTCACCGATCCTGAACCGCTGCTCTATCACAACGAACCGATTGTGCGGGACGGGGAAATCGTGGGCTATCTCAGTTCAGGTGCCTACGGTCACGCGCTGGGCGGTGCGATGGGCCTCGGCTATGTCCCCTGCAAGGGTGAGACGGCGGCGGATGTGCTCGCCTCCAGCTATGAGATCGACGTGGCGGGCACCCGCGTTCAGGCAGAGGCCTCCCTCAAACCCATGTACGATCCCAAGTCCGAACGGGTGAGAGTGTAACGGGTACAATTCGGGGGGTTCCGCACGGGGTGTCCTTTGCCTAGAGATTGGGCAGAGGACCGAAACCATGCGCAATCCCGACAGTTTGACCCAGCCCAAAACCAACGAAGATACCCCGCAAGGTCTCGCCTTTGCGCTCACGGCATACTGTCTTTGGGGCTTTTTGCCGCTCTACATGAAGCTGCTGTCACATGTGCCCGCAGCGGAGGTGGTTGTGCACCGCGTTCTTTGGTCGGTCCCGATTGCCGCAGTGGTGCTGATCCTGTTGCGCCGCACCGATGCCCTGCGCGAGGCACTGCGCACGCCGCGCATGCTGGCGATGGGCTGCGTCACCGCTGTGCTGATCTCGCTGAACTGGGGCATCTACGTCTGGGCGATTGCGGCGGGGAATGCGTTGGATGCCGCACTTGGCTACTACATCAACCCGCTGTTCAGCGTTTTTCTGGCTGCGGTCCTGCTCGGAGAGCGGTTGAGCCGGGCGCAATTGGTGGCGCTTGGTCTGGCGGCGGCGGCCGTTCTGGTGCTGGCTGTGGACGCAGGCCGGGTGCCTTGGGTGGCATTGGCATTGACCGTCACATGGGGTTTTTATGCACTGGCCAAAAAGAGCCTGCCTATTGGCCCGAACCAGGGTTTCTTGCTCGAAGTACTGATCCTCACTCCACCAGCGCTGGGATACCTAATTTATCTTACACTAAACGGCGAAACCCATTTCTCCCTTAGCTTTAACCGCGATACTTGGCTGCTCATCGGCTGCGGCGTTGTGACTGCTGTACCGCTCATGTTCTATGCCAACGGGGCCAAGCTGCTGAGGCTGTCCACCATCGGCGTCCTGCAATACATCGCGCCAACGATGATCTTCCTCGTGGCGGTCTTTGTCTTTGACGAAGCCTTTGGCCGGGCGCGCATGATCGCCTTTCCGATGATCTGGCTGGCCCTCGTGATCTATTCCACGTCCGCGCTGCGACAGATGCGTGCGTCCAAGGTGGGTTGAAAACCCCCGCCACATCTGGGACGAGGGCGGCCATGGATGACACCTATGCCCCGCCCCAAGATCCGCTCGTGGTGCTGCACGAAGACGCTGAAGTGTTGCTGGTGGACAAACCCTCCGGCTTGCTGAGTGTCCCGGGCAAGGGGGAGCATCTTGCCGACTGCCTGATGGCGCGGGTGCAGGCGGCCTTTCCTCAGGCGCTGCTGGTTCACCGACTGGACCGCGACACCTCCGGCGTGATGATCTTTGCCCAGACCCCCCATGCGCAACGCCATCTGGGACTGCAATTCGAAAAGCGCATGACCCGCAAAACCTATGTCGCCCGTGTCTGGGGTGTGCCGTCAGAGCCGTCGGGAGAGATTGACCTGCCACTGATCGTTGATTGGCCCAACCGGCCGCTGCAAAAGGTCTGTCATGAGACAGGCAAGCCCGCACAAACGGAGTGGAAGGTGATCAAGACCGAGGGCGAGACAGCCCGCGTGCGCATGCACCCCAAAACCGGGCGCAGTCATCAGCTTAGGGTGCATTTGTTGGCGCTGGGTCACCCCATTCTGGGTGATCCCTTCTATGCCACAGGGCCTGCGCGCGATTTTCCCCGCCTGATGCTGCATTCAGAGGAGCTGCGCTTTAAACACCCGCAGGGTGGGCGGTCAGTGAAAATTCGCGCCAAAGCCCCGTTCTGATCAGAGCTTCTTGTAGCAGTCGCTGACTTCTCCCACAGGGGCCAGCTTGCGGGATTTCTCCAACTGCTCCGCGCTCATCCCAATGAGGATTGCGCCGGTTTTCATGCTTTCGATTAGGTGTTTTTCAAATTTGATTTGCAATTTGTCGTCCACAAAGGGCCGGTAAAAGAACAACAGATCAAACCCGCTGTAGTCAAACGTCATCGCATCGTGAACAAAGACGTCCTCGCCCAGCCCATACAGCTTTTGCGCCGTTTCAACGTATTCCGGAATAATATCGAACCCAACGGCCTTGGACACCGGGAGGACCTCCTGCCGTTTCACAAGGTTTACGTTCCGCCCGATGCCACAGCCGATCTCACAAAAGGTCAGTGGCCTGATGGGTTGCTGTGAATGTTTGAAATCCGGGTCGTCCGGCATCGCCCGCGACAGTTCAATCAGCGTCTCAGCGAGACCGCCCAATTGATACGGGATATACAGGAAACTCCCCTCACTGCCGTCTGCATCCGGCACCGCCCAATCGTCATGCCCCTCCAACGCGGATTCGTAAATCTCGCATTTTTTCTGCAACATGAGGTAGCGTTTCTTGATGTCTTCCAGATCATCCAGAAAACGCTCATCATCATATGACAACATGGCTGTACTCCTTGGGGCCTGAAAATGCCCGCCGTCCTAAATCAAAATATCGCGCGAGTGTGGCCCGATTCTGGGAAATCTCCAAATCGTTAACGTTTGAGGTGGCTTGCGGTGCGTGCAAAAGCAAAGGGCCCCCGCTTCCGGAGGCCCTTCGATACATCGTAGCGGTGCAGGTTTACTCAGCCGCCCAACCGGAAACGGCCTTCACCTCAAGGAATTCCTCCAGCCCGAATGCGCCACCCTCGCGGCCATTGCCTGACTGCTTGTAGCCGCCAAAAGGCGACCCTTGGGCAAAACCCACACCGTTTGTCTCAACCATACCGGAACGCAGACGCCGCGCCACGCGGCGGCGTTTGTCGTCGTCTTCGGTCTGGATGTAGTTGGTCAGCCCGTAAGGCGTGTCATTGGCAATCGCAATCGCCTCTTCTTCAGTCTCAAACGGGATGATCGACAGGACCGGACCAAAGATTTCCTCTTGTGCGATGGTCATGTCGTTCGTGACATCGGCAAAGACTGTAGGTTTGACGTAATACCCCCGGTTGAGCCCATCGGGACGTCCCAGACCACCGGCAACCAGCCGCGCCTCTGACATGCCCTTTTCGATCAAGCCCTGAATCTTGTTGAATTGCAATTCAGATACCACTGGGCCAATGTGCTTGCCCTCTTCCGAGGCTGGTCCAACATGTGTGCTTGTCGCCACGTCTGCGGCCATCTCAACGGCTTCGTCATAACGGGATTTGTGCACCAGCATCCGTGTGGGCGCGTTGCACGACTGACCTGAGTTGCGGAAACAGCGGATCGCGCCCGCTTTGGCTGCTTTGGGGTGTGCATCTTCAAAGATCACGTTGGCCCCTTTGCCGCCCAGCTCCAGCGAAACGCGCTTGAGCGTATCTGCTGCCGCCTTGGAAATCGCGATGCCGGCACGGGTCGATCCGGTAAAGCTGACCATGTCCACCTCTGGATGCGCCGAAAGCTGGCTGCCTACGCCCGCGCCGTCCCCGTTGAGCATGTTGAACACACCGGCAGGGAAGCCCGCCTCATCCATGAACTCAGCAAAGAGCAGACCAGAGAGCGGCGCGATCTCGGACGGTTTCAGCACCACGGTGCAGCCCGTTGCAATCGCCGGAACAGCCTTGAGGATGATCTGGTTCATCGGCCAGTTCCACGGCGTGATTAGCGCGCACACGCCAATCGGCTCAAGCAGGGTCTTTTCTGTCGCGGTGAAATCTTTCTCAAACGAGAAATTTTCAAACGCCTTGAGGAAACCGCCAATGTGCCAGCTGCCCGCGCCCACCTGCTGCGCCCGGCTCAATGCAATCGGTGCGCCCATTTCCATCGACATGGCCTGCGCCATCTCTTCTTGCCGCGCGTCATAGACCTCGGCCAGCTTTTGGATCAGCGCCATGCGCTCTTCTCGGGGTGTCTGTGACCAGCCATCAAAGGCCGCGCGGGCAGCATTTACTGCCGCATCCGTGTCCGCCTGATCCCCAAGTGAGATCACGGCGCATTGCTCTTCGGTGGACGGGTCGATGACCGCAAAATCATTCGCTTTGGCCGGGGCAACCCACTGACCGTTGATATAGAACTCACGTTTCTCCAACATGGCAGAACTCCTCTTGGTTTTTTGGGGCAGCCCGACACGTGCTGCCAAAATTCCCGCCACTGTGTCACTGCCACAAGGTCGCTGCAAGGGGTGGTATGCAGACCCGCGGCCCCCTACGTTCAGTCCAGAAACTGACATTGGCCCCGGAGGATATCATGGGTTTGCGCATTAACGACACGATTCCAGATTTGACGGTTGAAACAGACCACGGCAGCATGTCGTTGCATGACTTCGTCGGCGACAGCTGGGCGATCCTGTTTTCCCACCCCAAGGATTTTACGCCCGTTTGCACCACAGAATTTGGTGCGGTGGCGCAATTGGCGGACGAATGGGAAAAACGCGGCACCAAGGTAATTGGCGTCAGCGTTGACGGTGTCGAGGATCACAAAAAGTGGAAGGGTGATATTGAGAAGGTTGCAGGCAGCAAGGCCGGTTTCCCGATCATCGCTGACAGCGGGCTGGAGGTTTCAAAAGCCTTCGACATGTTGCCCGCTGACGCGTATCTGCCTGATGGCCGTACGCCCGCCGACAGCGCCACCGTGCGTTCGGTGTTCATCATCGGCCCGGACAAACAGCTCAAGCTCTCCATGACCTATCCCATGACGGTCGGCCGCAACTTTGCCGAAGTGCTGCGCGCTTTGGACGGGTTGCAAACCTCCATCGGCAAGGGTGTCGCGACACCGGCCAACTGGAACGTGGGCGATGATGTGATCATCCCGACATCTGTCTCAGATGAAGACGCCAAGGCCAAGTTCGGCGACTTTACAACCGTGCTGCCCTACCTGCGCACGACCAAAGACCCAAGCTAAGGCCAGCCTCAGGCGACCTGAGGCTTGCGCCGGATTTGCGCGCGATAGGTTGCGCGCCGCACCTCCCGCATCAGCACATCGCTGGTGCGGGTTTTGCTTTGGATGGTGCTGGGCCCGCCCATCTCTGCAATGCCATTTGGCAAAACAGACAGGATCGGCTGGCCGGTGATCCAGTGCATTTGCAATGTCGTGTCCACGGGGCGATCAAACACCTCGGTAGCCGCCAGCACGCGGCGCGCGGCGCGTCGGCCCACCACCTGACATACGGCCTGCAATCCGATGGTGCGCGGCATAAAAAGCGTCGCACCATCCTTTCGCGCAATCCCACCCGTAGGCCGCTCACGCGCTTTGGCGGGCAGGCGGATGAAACTGTCTTCGTCGGCATATTGCTCAATCAACTCAAGCGCTGTTGCAAAAGGGCCGGGATCAACGGTCATGTCGTCTTCGCAGATCAGGCCAACCGGAGCGTCGCCATTTGCGACCAACTCCCAGCAATGGCGATGGCTGTGAAAACACGCAATCTCCGCCGTGCTGAGCCCGAATGGGTAGGCGGGATGGTGCAATCCCGGGCTGACCTGCGCGCGTCCCTCAAGCTGTGCAGGGTCCTGAGCATCCACGGCTTCGACCACTTCGGCCTGCGGCAAATCCTTGAGCAACCGCGCGACGTTCTCGGCGCGTGCTGTTGCTCTGGACAAATGGATGATCAAAGATCGCATGCACGTCTCATAGCCGCAAATGCGCGGCCATAAAACCTCCTCACGCGCTATTTTGATATTGCGTTGAAAGTAAACAGCCGCTCGCCCGCCACAACATAGCTGTTGATCAAATCACGAGCGGTTTGTGAGACCAGCCACTCTTCAAGCGTTGCGGCGGCCTGCGCATTGACATGAGGGTGTCGTGCGACGTTCACGGGCAGATAGGCGTATTGGTTAAAAAGCACCGGATCTCCTGCAAAAAGCAGTGCAAGGTTTCCTTTGTTGGCGAAGTTGAGCCAGCTTGCCCTGTCCGACATGATGTATGCGCCAAGTCCCGCAGCGGTGTTCAGGCTCGCCCCCATGCCCGCACCCACGGGTTTGTACCAGCCGTCAAACTGAGCAGGATCCAACGACGCAGAAGCCCACAGCGACAGTTCCTTTTTGTGGGTGCCACTGTCGTCACCCCGGCTGACAAAACTTGCGCGGCTCTGGGCAATCTGCTGTAGGGCAGCGGCCGCTGTTGGCGCGGTGGCAATCCCTGCGGGGTCCGCCGAGGGGCCAATCATCACAAAGTCATTGTACATGATTTCGCGCCGATGGGTGGCGTAGCCCATCGCGACAAACGCATCTTCGGCCGATTTGGAATGCACAAGTATCGCATCAACATCGCCCGCCTGACCCAGACGCAGTGCTTGCCCGGTGCCCACGATCAACAGCTGCACCTCAATCCCGGTATCTTGTGCGATCACTGGCAGCAAGACGTCAGACAGACCGGAATTGTTGAACGAGGTCGTCACCGCAAGTTTGAGCGTTTCAGCAAACAAGTTGGACGCAACAAGTGTGAGCATAAGCGCCGCAAAAATCTGTTTCATTCCACAATATCTCCTTTAAGAAACGCACCCAGTGCCGCTGTTTGCGGCGCGGCAAAGCAAGCCTCCGCCTGACCGCTCTCATGTATCTGCCCGTCCTTGAGAAAGAGGACCTCTGTTCCCAACCGTCGGGCCTGACCCAGATCATGTGTTGCCAGAACAATCCGCGTCCCGGCCTCAACCGCGGCGCACAGCAGCGCCTCAATCTCCCGTGTGGCGCGGCCATCAAGGTTCGTGCAGGGCTCATCCAAAAACAGCAGATCAGGTGCCCCAATTAATGCCCGCGCCAGCGCTAGTTTTTGTTTCTCACCCCCCGACAGCAGGTTCGCTCGCTGCTCAAGGGCATGGCTGAGCCCGATCCTTTTGGCCCAATCTGCAACCTGTGTTGCAACCTGCGCTTTCTCGCATTTCTTCAGCGTGAGCGGATAGGCCAGATTGCCGGCCACGGACCGCCGCAGCAGGATAGGTGTCTGAAAAACAAAGGCCTGCCGTTCGCGCGCTTCGGTCTCCGGAACGGACCACGTGACCTCCCCAGCACTCAACCGCTCCATCCCGTACAGTGCCTTGAGGAAGGTCGTTTTGCCGGCACCATTGGGGCCAAGAACCACGGTCACGCCTGACCCTATGAGGGTCAGGTCGACAGGGCCAAGCAGGGTTTTTCCCCGCCTGCGCACTGTGATCCCATTGGCGTGCAAGGGCAGCAGGGCACTCACCACCGGCTCCTCCGCTCTGTACCGGACAGGCTGTGCAGGGCAAGGTTCACGCTGACCGCCAACCCAATCAGGACAAACCCCAAGCCAAGCGCCAGTGCGAAATCCCCCTTGCCTGTCTCCAGCGCGATGGCCGTGGTCAAGACGCGGGTCGCGTTGTCGATGTTGCCACCAACGATCATGATCGCCCCGACCTCTCCTATTGCACGGCCAAATCCGGCAAGCGCCGCCGTAAGCAAGGCGCGCCGTCCGTCCACGATCAGCGTCCATATGCGCTGGCGCGGCGTGACGTTCATGGAAATCAGCAGATCGTGATATTCCGCCCACAGCTCTCGCATTGCCTGATGGGTGATCGACGCAATGAGTGGCGTGATGATGATCACCTGAGCGATGATCATCGCGGTGGGTGTGAAAAGCAGCCCCAGCACCCCAAACGGACCGGAGCGGGACAAAAGCAGGTAGACGATCAGCCCCACAACCACGGGGGGCAATCCCATCAGCGCATTCAGCAATGCAATCACTGTGCGTCTGAACCTGAAACGGCGGATGGCGAGCCACGTGCCCAAAGGCAGCGCAATAACGGATGCGATGATCAGCGCGCTGACACTCACCTGCAAAGACCGCAACGTGATCTCAAGCAGATCACCGTCCAGCGTCACCACCAGCCAAAACGCAGCTACAAGGCCTTGCCAGATGTCGTTCACAAGTGAGATTTCCGAGGTTAGGGGCGCAGTAAGTTGCGCTTGTATAGCTGCGCCCAAGGGGAGGCGAACAGCGCAAATACGACCTCAGTGTTGGTGTTTGCGCACGCCACCGTTCCAATTGAGACACCAGGTCTAAGATAGGAAAAGCCCCGGCGTTTCCACCGGGGCTCCATTTTCTTAACAAGGAAAGGGGATCAATCGTCCGCCTTTTCCTCTTTTTTGACTTCTTCGCCGGTCTCTTGATCGACAACTTTCATCGACAGGCGCACCTTGCCGCGATCGTCAAAGCCCAAGAGCTTTACTTTCACTTCCTGACCTTCCTTGAGCACATCGGAAGGATGGTTCAGGCGGCGGTTCTCGATCTGGGACACGTGCACCAGACCGTCGCGCTTGCCAAAGAAGTTCACGAAGGCACCGAAGTCGACGATTTTCACAACTGTACCCGTGTAGACCATGCCTTCTTCTGGCTCGGCCACAATGGAGTGGATCATGTCGTAGGCTTTCTTGATGCTGTCGCTGTTGGGCGAAGCAATCTTGATGATGCCTTCGTCGTTGATGTCGACCTTCGCGCCGGAGACTTCCACGATCTCGCGGATAACCTTGCCGCCGGATCCGATGACTTCGCGGATTTTGTCCGTTGGCACCTGCATGGTCTCAATGCGTGGCGCGTGCACGGAGAAGTCCGCAGCACCAGACAGTGCTTTGTTCATCTCACCCAGAATGTGCATCCGGCCGTCCTTGGCCTGTGCCAGAGCTTTCTCCATGATCTCAGGCGTGATGCCTGCAACCTTGATGTCCATCTGCAGCGACGTGATGCCGTTCTCGGTTCCTGCAACCTTAAAGTCCATGTCGCCAAGGTGGTCTTCGTCACCCAGAATGTCGGACAGGATCGCGTAAGACCCGTCGTCTTCGAGGATCAAGCCCATCGCGACACCGGCCACAGCGGATTTCAGCGGCACGCCCGCGTCCATCATGGACAGGGAGCCACCACAGACAGACGCCATGGAGGAGGAACCGTTGGACTCGGTGATCTCAGACACAACGCGGACCGTATAAGGGAAGTCCGTTGCCGCAGGCAGAACCGCCTGAAGCGCACGCCATGCGAGCTTACCGTGACCCACTTCGCGACGGCCGGGAGGGCCCACGCGACCCACTTCACCCACGGAATAGGGGGGGAAGTTGTAGTGCAGCAGGAAGTTGGATTTGAAGTTGCCATGCAGCGCGTCGATGAACTGCTCATCGTCGCCAGTGCCCAGCGTTGTAACAACCAGACCTTGCGTCTCACCACGGGTGAAAAGCGCGGAACCGTGCGTACGCGGCAGAATGCCGTTCTCACAAACGATGTCACGAATCTCATCGGTCTTACGACCATCGATCCGCTTACCGGTTTTGACCACGTCACCGCGCAGGATGGAGGCCTCAAGCCCCTTCATCGCGGAGCCGAGGTTCGCATCATCAAGCTGCTCGTCGCTCAGCGCACCTTTGATGGTCTCGCGTGCAGCGGAAACTGCGGCGGTACGCTCTTGCTTGTCCGCAATCGCAAAGGCCGCGCGCATTTCTTTCTCACCGGCTTTGGCAACTGCCGCCGACAGGTCAGAGTAATCAACCGGCTGGAAATCAAACGGCTCCTTCGCCGCATCTTCGGCCAGATCAATGATCAGGTCGATCACAGGCTGGAAACCGTCATGCGCAAACTTCACCGCACCCAGCATCTCTTCCTCGGTCAGCTCGTAGGCTTCGGATTCAACCATCATCACAGCGTCTTTGGTACCGGCCACAACCAGATCAAGGCGCTGATCGGGGTTCTGGCGCAGGTCCTGCATGTCGTCGACCGTTGGGTTCAGAATGTACTCGCCATCCTCATATCCAACGCGGGCACAGGCAATCGGACCCATGAACGGCGCGCCGGAAATGGTCAGCGCCGCGGAGGCCGCGATCATCGCAACCATGTCGGGGTCATTGACCAGATCGTGAGACAGCACAGTACACATCACCAGCACTTCGTTTTTGAAGCCGGGGACAAACAGCGGACGGATCGGACGGTCGATCAGACGCGCGGTCAGCGTCTCTTTTTCCGTTGGGCGCGCCTCGCGCTTAAAGAAACCGCCGGGCACTTTACCCGCGGCATAGTATTTTTCCTGATAATGGACGGTCAGAGGAAAGAAATCCTGACCTGGCTTTTGCTTGCGAGCAAAGGTGACGTTTGCCATCACGCTGGTCTCACCCAGCGTTGCAATCACGGACCCATCCGCCTGACGGGCCACTTTTCCGGTTTCGAGCGTCAGCGTTTCTTCGCCCCACTCAATCGATTTTTTCGTTACGTTAAACATCTACGTTTCCTGTTTCGGCCTGTTGGCCATTTGCATAGAGGCCGTATTGCCTCTGACCGCGGTATCTTCTTTTGGCGGCGCTGCGGTCCGGGCGCCGGCTTTCAGATGGGCCGCGTGTATAGCAGATTGTGGACCTTGGGAAGGGCGGCAAATCGCCCATTTCAGGCGTTTGACCCAGATTAACCCATGCGGCGAAAATTCGTGTTAAAAGTGTATGAATCGCACCAGGGGAGAGACGTTATGCATGATCACGACATCAAACAGCAGATCGCCACATTGGAACGGGCGGTTGAGGCCACACCGCCAGATCGGCGTCAAGTCCTGCGCGCGCAGATCACACATCTGATTGAGACGTTGCGTGGACGGGAGATCGCAGTGCCAGAGCGGCTCTCGCTGCTACAGGAACAGGTCGATCGGGAGGAAGAAGACTTCTTCGACAACATGCCGGTTTGAAGGGGCGCACCCAACGCATCCGTCCAGCGTTGGATGCACGAAAAACAGCGCCGCCTCGACGGGCGGCGCGTCTCTATTTTGACAGGCTGGGGAAGTACGCCTCGCATCTGCCTTCGCGGTAGACATCCGCCCTGCAGCTTAACCTCCACCACTTCCATGCCCAGTTTGTCCGTCTGCTCTGCCTGATAAACCTCGGACTTTTCCACGCGGATGGGCCGTTGTCCAAGCACAGGTTATGCAAGTGGAAGCGCCAGCGTTTGCAGCGGCCCCGAACTGCGCGACTGCCAAAGACCGCAATTGTATCCCATTTTGGTCAAACTCCGAATTTAGCATGATGCGAAGGTTTGTCAGTCAACAGGGGCAAGACGCATGAGGCTATTCAAAAAATTACTAGGCAGTCTGGTGGGTGAAGCCAGCGAAGGTAAGGCCCAGACGGGCGTTGATGGGTTACAACGCGACTGGCGTGACTTGATCCCGCAAGAAGACATTGATCAAATGCTGAAGGATGCCCCGATCCCGGGCGTCTTGATGGTCAAACAAGACGCAGCCAAACATACGGTTGCGCCCGGATGCTGGTTTGGTGGCAAGCCAACGCTGCCCGCTGAAATAGACTGGCCATGTTATGAGGAATACGAGCGGAAGCTTCAAATACCGATGCATTTCTTGTTCCAGCTGAATCTGGCAGAATTACCGCGCACGTCCAAAACAAGCGCTCTGCCTGACAGCGGGACGTTGTTTGTGTTTCTTGACCCTGTGTTTGCCGCACTTTCCCCATATGACTGCTTTGCCCTTGGCAGAGGAATATCCGTGATCCATTGGCCTGAGGATGTGAGTGACGTCAGGGGCCGGTCAGCGCCCGTGATGCCGGACCTTTCAGATCTGGAAGTGGACGCTGTCACATCACACGATTGGGCCGAAACCTCTGCCCAAGATCGGTCGCCTGAGTTTCCTCAGATTGCCTTTGGCCTATCTGAATTAAACACATTCAAGGGTTTGGGCGCGCACATTCCTTTTGAAATCAAAGGTATGCTTGACGAACTGTGGGCAAAAGAAGCGACAGATATCGCACAGCAGTATGGCTGCGAAGCGTCGGACCTGAACCTTCCAGTCGAATGTCACAGCATTCTGGGTGCCTCGCAGCGTAGGGAACCGCCAATCTTTCAATCGATGCCGGGACTTGAGCGCGAGGATTTTGTTTTGCTGTTTTCGCTTGGCCCGGACCCTGCGTTGGGGCTGGATTTCTTCGATGGCTACGGCATGGGCATTTGGATGCCAAGACAGGACCTCGAAGAGATGCGGTTTGACCGCTGTGTCGTGCATCCAGAACACTTTGCATAAGGAATTGTTCGGCACATCCCAAACGCCGTAATCCATGAGGATTAAAGCGTTCAGGGTACTCAAAAGCGTGATGGTTCCTCAGCCGGAGGGCCATCACTGGTGACACGTAGCTCTACTTGGAGAGGCTGGGGAAGTAATCCTCGCATCCGCCTTCGCGGTAAACATCCGCCGTGCAGCAATGCAGCCCGCCGCCAAAGGCATAGGCGTCGCGCAGCTCAACCTCGACCACTTCCATGCCCAGCTTGTCCATCTGCTCTGCCTGATAAACCTCGGATTTCTCCACGCAAACGGTCTTGGGGTCCAGCACCAGCACGTTCATGCTGAGCCAAGTGGAGGAATAGCACAGCGGTGGCGGCGTGTTGTGCGCCGGTTGTGCGGCGTCCACGATTTCCCAACCGTTGGCCTCAAACATGCCGCGCTGATCATCGGGCAAACGGCGCTGCGGGTTGTTCAGGATCAGACCGGGGCGCAGCGGCGTAAACGTCGCATCGATGTGGATCGGGTAGGGGTCACCCGGAAAGTTCACCGTGTGGACTCGGTGGTCAGGGAAATGGCGGCGCAGCCATTCGATGCCTTTGAGGTTCGTGGTGAACCCGTGCTGCACGACCAGATCCTTGCCAAATCGCAGCACATCGGCGGCATCAAACAAGGGCTCTTCTTCTGTGGTGACAAAGAACTTCTTTGCCGCCCATTCCAACCGCTTGGCATCCCCGATTTTGTCGCTCAGGTAGTCAGGGTGATAATCCGCATCGGTCAGGCGCGGCTTGGGCGCGCTCTCATGGCGGAAATTGGGGTCTTCGTCGAAGTACTGCTGCATCAGCGGGCGATAGTTCAGATATTCAAACCAGCGGCAACGATACGACATCGTCGCCTCAAGCATCTCTGACCCGACGGTCAGCAGGACGTCGCGGGGCGGCATGCAGCCAAACTGGCTTTCGGTATGAAAATCAGGTGTCGTGGCCGGCAGCGAATGGTCGATGCAGGTTGGCCGGTCCACCCGGACGCCCCGCGCCTCAAGCTGGGCCGCAAAATTGTCCAACAGCTCATTGGCCCGGTCAATCGTCTCTTGCGGGCGCCGCCCCCACTGCCCGCGCATGTCGCTGTCCTCGGGCACTTTGGCATCCAGCGCAGGTTCTTCGGGCGGGATATGGCAATCATCCGCGCGCCCCACGATCACATGTTTGAGCGGATCCCACTCATTCCAGCTGTTGACGATTGTTTTGGCCATGGTGGCACCCCTCCGCAATAAACTCAGCAGTTGGTAGTGACAAACTTTCAAAGGCACAAGCCGCGGGTTTGCACTCGCCAAACCGAAGTCCGGGACCGTCAGACAAAAACAGCACGCGCGTCCCTTTGGATGCGCGTGCTGCCTCAGGTCGATCGCCCTGATTATTTCATCGAGTTCAGGCCGAACATGTTGCCTTCGGTATCCTGACACAGACAAACAAAACCGAACTCCCCGATGGAGAATTTTGGCCGCACCACCTGCCCGCCCGCATTCGCTACGCGGGCTTGTTCAACCGCACAATCCTCGGCCATGAAATAGACGATCGTTCCGCCCACACCGGGCTTTGCGTGGGGTGACTTGGTCAAGGCCCCGCCCGCGCCATAAGCGCTCATCTCTGACGGAAAACTCATCATCTGGGATTCGCCGGTAGGATCGCCCATTGGCTCAAGCTCTGCACCCAGCACCGCCTGATAAAAGGCCACTGCCCGATCCAGATCATCCACGTAAATGTCAAACCATCCAACTGCATTCATCTTGGTCATCTTCAACTCCTTTGTGTGTCGCTATGCCCCTGAGATATCGGGGTGGAGTTGCGCTGTATTGTAGATTTCAGACATCGAATTTTTTTGAGTATTTTCCGGGCGTGTACCCCGTCGCCTTGCGAAATGAATGGATGAAATGGGACTGGTCGGCATAAGACCACGTATCCTCGCCGTTCAAGGATTGCTGCAAGCGCAGCACCTTGAGGAAGTCATGCGGCGCAAACCCAGTGGTGCGTTTGAGCGTCCGCTGGAGCTGTCGTGCTGACAGGCCCGTGGCCTCTGCCATATCCGCGACGGATGCGATGTCCTGCAGGTTTTGAAAAATCGCCTCCGTGACCGGGTTCGGTGCCACGATGCCATTGGCGACCAGCTGTTCAACCAAGGTCGTCAGTATGGCGTGTTGAGGGGCGAACTCTTTGCCCGCCAATTGCAGATTTGTATCAAGCAAGGGCAGATCACCGGCATAGGGTTGATCCACAATACCATGTGTCAGGGCCACATGTTCAGTCTGCCAGACACCGGGCAGAAACCGGATGTTCACAAAATGAAATGTGCGACCCAGATTGAACTCTTCCGAAGTGGCGCGCAATTTGGACACGCCGGTAATTCTGCGATCCAACTGGTCAAAGACGACATAGGCGCAGGCATCGGGCAGGGCGTGAAACCGGTAGTCTTCCGGGAGCGTGCCAAGGGTCTTGAGTTCGAGAAAACGGTGCACGATCCCGCGCAGATGGTTTGGCGGTTCGGCCTCAACAAAATGTACGGTCTGAACGGCCTTTTCTTTTGCATTTCCTTTTGGATCGTACATCTTGGCCTTCGTCCTCTTGGCAGTTGGCTCATCTTCGTATTGGGCATTGCGTGGTGGCGTGAGCCTTTCAGAAGGCCCACACCCAACGAAAAACCGCGCCCCAGAGGGACGCGGCGTGTTCGTAGACCAAAGCAATAAAGCTTAGCGGCGCAGGCCCAGACGTTTGATCAGGTCCTGATAACGGGCCTCATCCTTGCCTTTGACATCGTCTAGAAGCTTGCGACGGCTCGCAACCATCTTGAGCAGGCCGCGGCGGCCGTGGTTGTCTTTCTTGTGGGTCTTGAAGTGCTCCGTCAGCGTCGCGATGCGCGAGCTGAGAACGGCAACCTGTACCTCGGGCGAACCTGTATCGCCTTCTTTGGCACCGAATTCCTTCATGATCCGCTGTTTTTCTTCAGGTGTAATCGACATCGGGGTCTCCTTTCAGAGCTTGAGTAAAAGAGATGGCGCAGGCCGGGATGTCGTCCAGCGCAGGCCCATGGAGATGTGCCAGCCGAATAGGATTCGACACAGCGACGGTGGCGTATAGGAAAATTCGGGGCGGATGGCAAAGGGTTATTGGCGTTCTCGCCAATATCAGCTGTCCACCAGTTCCAGCTCGATGGCAGAGCTGAGCGGGATGAGTGAGATATCCGCCTCCGTCAGCGTGGATTGCCCACTGACCTGTGCAACAACATCATCATCCAGCCAGACTTGCAGCTGTCCGTCGTTTTCAGGATCGGCGAGGATGTTGATATGGGGTGGTTCACTCTCTCCTGTACTGTCATCCCAAATGAAGAGAAGTGAATCGTCCTCAGCCTCAAAATCCGAAATGTCGACAGCGGCAATGCTGTCGCTTTCTTCTGGCAGGGCCTCATAGGCATCGGGTGCACCACCATTGGCCAAGTGTTCTCCAACTGCCAAAGCCTTTGAAATGGTATTCTCCGCCCCGTCTTGCGGGATGTCGGAGCTTTGACTTTGAGAAGACATCATCAGATTGAACCCATCCTGTGCCAGTGGTTGAGGTTCGGGCGCGCCATCGGCCTCGGCATCATCGCCGCCGATGTCTACATATGCCGCAGCGCTGATTGCCATCAGCCCCATCAATCCCGCCAACCACAACATGCGTTGATCTCTGCCCCAGTTCGTCACGCGACCCAGTCGTCGCTGCTCAGACCAAGCCATATTGCAGCGCAGAGGTCAAAACGAAAGCGGTTAACTGGTTAGGGATTCGTTACCAACCTCTGCGTTTGGCCAAGGCATGGGGCGCTGGGCATAAGGCAGGTAAAGCGGATGTTTGGGGTGGCCCGCTTTGGACAGTCCCAGATGAAACAGCGGTTTGCCCAGACCCGCCAGCAGGTCCGCGACCATCGGCCCGCGCCCCCGATGTTCCCCGTGCACCCCCCATGCGGCGATGATCTGATCCGCCCAATCTGCGCCCGCGCGCAAAGTGGCGTCGTTCTGAGGCCCTACCGGATCGACAGCCGCCCGCATGTCGCGGGGGTCTGTCGCGCGCCACGCAAATATGTTCGTGACCCGGAAACCGCCAAACCCAAGATGCCGCGCCCGCCGTTCGCAGCGTTCCACCGTGGGATCATTTTGCACCTCAGTTGCCGTTGACGGGTTGAGCATCACAAACAGCACCCGTTTGGCCTTTGTGTCCCAAACCCGTGTCAGGCTGTAACGATACCGTTCACAATCCGAATAGACCGCGGTGGAGGGCGCGTCGCCCTTGGTGTGGCTGCGTGTGATCATGGCCCTGTGTGCCAGCGCCGTTCGCCCACCGCAAATGAAAAAAGGCCGCTGTCCGGGAGGAAGACAGCGACCAGGTGAGGAAGAAGAGGAGGTGGAAAAGGTTACGCAGTGACAGGCACCCGGCGCGACCTGAGATCAAAGATCAAACCTTGGCTTTCAATCACCACTGCGGCAACAACGGCAAAGACGATGTGCCCCCAAAGTGCGACCCAGGTGATCCCGGAAAAACCAAGGAACGCCGGCATGCCCGCCACCAGATGCGCCATGACATAAAGCGCGAAGACCCAAAGCACGACACCATAAGCCACCGCTGTCAGGCTCCAATGCAGCGAAGGCATGACAGCGCGCTGAACAGGGCGTGCGATCAGGAAATAGCCCAACGTATAGGCCACCAGCCCGGTGAGGATGTGCAGCAGATAGGCGGCCCCCGACGGGCTCGCGCCAAAGACCTGCTTGAGCGTGCTGCTGGCAAGGCCAACCGGTGCCAACTTGGCATAGCCAAAGAGCGGGCTAAGGCCCTGACCAAAGGCGTCGAATGCGACGGTTGCCAATGCGCCGGCGCTCAGAAGGGTAAAGATCGTGCGTTTCATATCGGTGTCTCCGTGTTGGAAATTGCGTTGTATTGCACTCAACATGGCAGGTCTCATGGAGCGTGTGCAGATGCCTCACCAGTTAGTGACTGGTTGGTTCCAAAATGTAACATTCCCTGTCAAAAATGCCTTCTTTGGCTGACATCGGTGTGAGGGCGGGTGTGAATTGTAACAATTGGGTACTGATCAGTCTAGAAAATGAAGCTGTTTTTTCGTCATATGTTCCACCGCGGATGGAATCGCATTTCGATTGGTTGCTCAGATTGCTAATCTTCGCCGAGCTTGGAGGAGCCCCATGGATCAACAAACATACCGAACCTTGCGCGTCTTGGAGGAAAGCCTGTGGCGCCCAGAGACCCGGTTTGACGACAAACGGATGGAAAGTGTTTTTGCCGATGATTTCTTTGAATTTGGCCGGTCAGGGCGGGTCTATTCGAGATCGGAAATGATGCTGGGATCTCAGGACTATGACCAGATTGACGCCGTTCTCCCGTTGCCCGGTTTCGAAGCACGTTATCTGGCAGAGGATTTGGCACAGGTCACATACGTGAGTGAAGTACGCTATGGAACAGAAATTGAACGGGCCAATCGATCGTCAATATGGTGCAGGCAACATGGCCAATGGCGTTTGCGATTTCATCAGGGGACTGCAATACTGAACCCGTAGTGTGCACAGGTCCGATACCACAGGCCAGCGCGTTACCCGTTAAACACCCGGCTCGGGTGCAGCTCTCCGGACTTGAACCGCCCGACAGCCACCGCGCGTCCTTCAAAAGATGCCCAGCATTCATCGCCATACTCCACGTCCCCGCCCAGCACCATGCCCGGATTGCCGTTGCGCAGGCGGGTGGCTCCCTCTGCGGTGGCCTTGACCTCGGGCAGATCGCTCAGCCCCTGTTCAAGCGGCAGCAGATGTGTGTCCAATTCAGGTGTGCGCGCGAGGCGTTCGATCTCCTCCATGCTCAGCCCGTCCGCGGCATCAAACGGCCCTGACCAGATGCGGCGCAGTTCGCGCACGTGGCCGTAACACCCGAGCGCCTCTCCCAGATCCCGCGCGATGGAGCGGACATAACCACCCTTGCCGCAGACCATCTCAAGCGTCACGTGATCCGCATCGGGCCGGTCTGTCAGCAGCAGGCTTTCGACAAACAAGGGCCGCGCCGCCAGGTCCATCTCTTCGCCATCCCGCGCGCGTTTGTACGCCCGCTCCCCGTCAATCTTGACGGCGGAAAACTGCGGCGGCACCTGCTCGATATCCCCGATGAACCCGGCCAGCGCTTCTTTGATTGCTGCATCATCCGGGCGCGTATCTGAGGTTTTCAGCACCTCACCCTCCGCGTCGTCGGTATTGGTGGACACACCCAGCCGCACAGTGAAAGCATAGGCCTTCAGCGCATCGGTGATGAAGGGAACCGTTTTGGTCGCCTCACCCAGCGCCACAGCCAGAACACCCGTCGCTTCAGGATCAAGCGTGCCCGCGTGGCCCGCCTTTTTCGCCTCCAGCGCCCAGCGGACCTTGTTTACCACTGCCGTTGAGGTCGGTCCGGCGGGTTTGTCCACCACCAGCCAGCCCGAAATATCCCGCCCTTTGCGTTTGCGCGCCATACATGCCTCATCCAAATCATCGCCCGCGCTATACTGTGCGCGGCCCAGACTGCCCAGAGGGGTCAGAGATTATTCTGCGTCCTCGACAACACCAATGATGGGCCCAAGTGAGGTAAACCCCGTCCCGCTGCGCCCCAGATCGGGCGCACGCAGGCGCGAGATGTTGCCATCGAAGTAGAGCGCGTTTTGCATGCCCAGATGGTCGCGAAAGAGCGTGCCAAATTCGTAAAACGTCACCGTGGTGTCCGAGATCGCAAAAACCGCGCGGGTGCCATTACTGCTCGTCCCCACGCCGTTGCGGATGTAACGAGAGGTGCTGTCGACCAGAAACCGAGGGTGCAGCGCGCCGTCAATGACCAGCATCGGCCCCGACTGAGTGGCGGAGCGGCAGGCAGGGGCCTGATCAAGATAGGTCAATGTCTCAAAGACGTCCGCACGGCCCTCGCGCAGACAAAGCACACCGTTGGGCAACAGACCAAAGTTGCCGGGGCCTGCGTTTGGAATAACCCGTTGTACTTCGACACCGTTTTCAAGGTAGTGGCCCACCGGGCTGCGGTCATCGTGGTACATGCCTGCATTTGTGGCGAAACCAAGTTTGTGCCCATCTGCCGCCAGCACACTGTCCAGCGTCCCAAAATGGCCAAAGGTTTTGCCGTCCTTGTCTGCCAGAAACAGCTCAAGCCGCTCGCGGGTCAGGTCAACTTCACAAATCGTATAGGCATTGCCGGCATAGTTTTCCTTGCGGCACTCCGTCGCGCTGGCAGGCACCACCCAGAGCAAAACCAAAAGGGCGGCGGCGCGGATCATCCTTCCGGTGCCCCATCCGCATCCTCGTCCGGGGCTTCCGCGTCGCGGCGCACCCGATCCTCGGACAGCATCCGTCGGGCCTCATCCATCTGGTCAAATGTTTCATCCAGCCGAAAGCGCAGGTCGGGCGAAAACTTCAGCGTCAGCTTTTTGGCCACCATCCGGCGCAGCTCACCCTTGTTGCGGGCCAAGAGTTCGATCACCTGATCCTGTCCCTGACCGCCAAGGGGCAGCACATAAGCCGTCGCGATCTTGAGATCCGGTGATGTCCGCACCTCGCCCACAGTGATCGACATGCGGTTCAGCTCAGGGTCATGCACATCCCCCCGCGCCAGCACATCAGAGAGCGCACGGCGAATCGTCTCGCCCACACGAAGCTGTCGTTGCGACGGGCCTGCGCCCTCATGAAATTTGTTCTTTCCCATGCGCGCTATCTAAGCGCTCCTATTGCCTTTGCCAAGCGGGGCCGCGCGCGGTAGACGGGACACAGACCCGCGATGGAGCATGATGATGACAGACCTTCCCCGCATAGCGATCACCGGCGCGTCGGGCCGGATGGGCCAGACGTTGATCGCGCTTGTGAACGCCTCAGAACGGATGGTGCTGACCGGGGCGATTGAGCGCCCGGAGCATCCGTGGCTGGGCCGTGATATCGGGGCTGCAATGGGCGGCGCTGATCTGGGTGTGATTGTGACGGAGGATGCGCAGGCGGCCATCTCAGGCGCGGACGCTGTGATCGACTTTACCGCGCCCGCTGCGACAATTGCCTTTGCAGAGGCGGCGGCGGCTGCCGGTATCGTGCACGTCGTCGGCACCACGGGCATGAGCGACGCTGAAATCGCAGCACTTGAGCCTTTCACCGCGCAGGCGACGATCATTCGCGCGGGCAATATGAGCCTTGGTGTCAATTTGCTCACCCAACTGACCAAACGTGTCGCGGCGGCGCTGGATACAGATTATGACATTGAAATCATTGAGGCCCACCACAACCAAAAGGTCGACGCGCCGTCCGGCACCGCGTTGATGCTGGGGGAGGCCGCTGCCGAGGGGCGCGGTGTGAAACTCAACGAGGTGTCCGATCGGGGCCGTGATGGCATCACAGGCGCGCGCACGCCCGGCGACATCGGGTTTACGGCCATTCGCGGGGGCGACATCATCGGGGAGCATGACGTGATGTTTGCCGCGGCCGGCGAACGGATCATCCTGCGCCATGTCGCGTCTGACCGCTCCGTCTTTGCGCGAGGTGCGCTCAAGGCCGCCCTTTGGGGGCAGGGGCGTGCGCCGGGGCACTACGACATGCTGGACGTGCTGGGCCTTTCTGACGACTGTTGATCGCGTGCTGAGGAGTTTTTTCACCAACCTGTGAAACCAATTCCTAACCTCGCGCGTATACCCTCCATGACCAGTTCAGGAGTGTCGTGATGAAAATCCTCGTATCCGCCCTTTGGGCCGCCACCATTGGCCTGGCAACGCCTGCGCTTGCGGAATTTCAACAGGTCACATCGCGGGATGATTTCGTCGCGTTGGTGGGGGGCAAGACCCTGACGCGGCCATTGGTCAAACTCAACGTCTCCCCCGATGGCAGCATATCTGGCAAAGGGGCTTCATGGGCCGTGACTGGCCAATGGACTTGGGAAAACGGCTATCTTTGCCGCAGCCTTGAATGGGGCGGTGATGATCTGGGCTACAATTGTCAGGAAGTCCGCACAAACGGCTCTCGGGTGCGCATCACGTCTGATCGGGGTGCAGGCGAATCTGCTGTGTTCCGGCTGCGCTGACGTTTGGTTACGACTTTAGAAATCGACGGCGATCCCGTTTTTCTCCCAATCTCCAAACCGCACAGGTTCCGGCCCATTCCTGCCGCCCAACTCGGGCGGCATTTCCGTTTCCTTGGCCTTTTTGCGCCTCTCTTCTGCCTCTGCCAGTGCGCGCTGGGCGGCGGGCGGCAGGTCTCGGGGCGTTGGGGTCTCGGGTGTGTCGGTCATGGCATCCTCTTGAGGCATCCTTACCTTTGATATACGCCGCCTTGTGTTACGGGCAACCCGGATAGGAACAACAACATGTCACAGACCGGCGTTCAGGCCCGCAGAGGGGCGGTGCAACTGTTGGATCAGGTGCTGGGCGAAGAACCGCGCCTGATGTCGGAATTGCTGGTCCCCGGTGGCCCACTGGACAAGCTGCCGCCAGAAGAACGCGCCCGCGCCCAACGCCTCGCGGTGGAAACCTTGCGCGGGCTGGAGCGTGCCGACCGCTTGCTGCAAAAACACCTCAAGAAACACCCACCGCTGATGGTCCACAATGTGCTGCGCGTCGGCACAGTTGAGCTGTGTCAGGGCGGCGCGGCGCACGGCGTTGTCAACGCCATGGTCAACCTCGTGGCCCAACATCCGCGCCTGAGCCACCTCAAGGGGCTCACCAACGCTGTCTTGCGCAAAATCGCGGCGGATGGCCCCGACGCATGGGACGCGTTGCGCGCGCCTCGCTTGCCAAAATGGCTGCGGGGTCCGCTGGTGGAGGCGTGGGGCGCTGACGCCATGGCCGCGATGGAAATGGCGCATTTCAAAGGTGCGCCGCTGGACCTGACCGCCAAGACAGACGCCGCTGCCGTCGCGGAGGCAACTGGTGGGACGCTGCTGCCCAACGGATCAGTGCGCGTCACCAACCCCGGTCAGGTTTCCGCGATGCCGGGGTTTGAGGCAGGCGATTGGTGGGTGCAGGACGCCGCCGCCGCCTGGCCTGTGCACATACTTGCACCCAAGCCACAAGAAACAATCCTTGATCTTTGCGCGGCTCCGGGCGGCAAAACCATGCAACTTGCCGCCGCTGGCGCGCAGGTGACCGCTGTGGACGATTCCGTCCCGCGCATGGTCCGTGTGAAAGAAAACCTCGCCCGTGTTGCCCTGACCGCCAAGACACTGACCAAAGACGCCCGCGCGGTCAAAGGCAGCTTTGATGCCATCCTGCTCGACGCGCCATGTTCCGCCACGGGCACCATGCGCCGCCACCCCGATTTGCCCTATGCCAAGGACGGGTCGGAGTTTGGCCCGCTGATTGAGCTGCAGTCAGAGCTGATTGACCACGCATGGACCCTGTTGAAACCCGGTGGGCGGATGGTGTTCTGCACCTGCAGCTTGCTGCCGGATGAAGGTGAAGTGCAGGTAGATGAGGCGCTGGAGCGGCATGGCGATATGTCGGTGGACACCGAGGCGCTAAACTTGCCCGGCATTGACCCTGCGTGGATCACCTCCGAAGGGGGGCTGCGCCTGCGTCCTGACTATTGGCCGGATCAAGGCGGGATGGATGGTTTCTACATCGTCTGCCTGCGCAAAGCAGCTTAGGCCGCATCCTCAGGCGGGTTGGGCACTTCGAGATACGTCTCCTGTGGGATCGCCACGAACCCGCGCAGACTCAAATCCGCGCGGTCGTCGCGCTGCAAACCCTCAATCGCCTCCGTCACCGCATCAAACATCGCGGCCTTGTCCGCCCCAAGCGCAGAAATGTAGGGCAAGCCGGGCGTCGGCCTGGTCCATTCCAGCACGCGCAACCGTGCCGCAAAATCATCGTACCGCTCAATCAACCGCCACGTCACCGCATCAAGGGCGGCAATGTCAGCGCGTCCTTCTGCCACTGCGCGCGCTGACAGGACGTGCCCACCGCTCTGCATCTTGTCTCGAAACCAAAATCCAGCGGCCCTTGCGGTCGCATAGGGGGCGGCAAACCCGGACTGTGAAATCGTTTCATTGTAGGCAAAGCGGGCCTCTCGATAAGCACCCAACCCCTCGCGCGCATCATCGGCCCGCACGACAATCGCACTGCGGTAATACCCCGGCGCGCAGTCCTCAACGCCAAAATCCGGTGTCCCGATCAATGTGACCAGATCCCAGAGCCTCAACCGATAAGGCATGCCGCAGGTCTGGCTCAGCACCAAATCGGGTGCCTCCCACACATCAAAGGGCTGCACGTCATTCGACACCCTCTCAGGCGTGTCGATCCCCCGGGCCCTCAGGGCTGTGCGCAGCAGCGCCCAATACCGGCCATGTGCGCCTTCCAACTCGGGCCGGGCATACATCATCAGGCTCGCAATCATCGTCGCATTATCCCTCACATCCTGCCCGTACCCTACAAACGCGCGCATCCCAGCGACAGGCACAATGCGACCAATCCCGCCGATTGATCATAACCTGTTCAAAAAACGGTGACTCGCCCGCCTGCCCGGTCTATGGTGCCCGCAAACGCCATCAGAGCGTCAAGGGCAGCTGATCAATGATCAACATTACTTCTATGAAAGCGCGCCAGGCGCGGCTTTTGAATGCGCTGCATGCGCGGTTGGCGACCCGGACCCGGGCGACCGTCAAGGGTTTCGTGTCGTCGCCAGAACCACGCACAATCGGGTCTTACGCCCGTGGGCGGCAATTGGTTGCGGGTAACTTCCTGTTTGCAGGCACACTGATCAATGCGCCGGGGCATGGCATGTGGGAGATCACGCCGCCCGATGCCGCATATGCGGCTGAGCTGCACGGCTTTGCTTGGCTTGATGATCTGGCCGCTGTTGGTGACACGCAGGCCCGTGGTGCCGCGCAGGCCTGGCTCTGGGGCTGGATCAACAGTTATGGCAAAGGACGCGGCCCGGGGTGGAGCCCGGATTTGACAGGCCGTCGTCTGATCCGCTGGATCAACCACGCCATTTTTGTGCTGCGCGGGCAGGAATCGGAACACAGCCACGCGTTCTACCGCTCGCTTGAGCAACAGACACAGTTTCTCTCCCGCCGCTG
This sequence comes from Sulfitobacter sp., assembly GCA_045105735.1. Classification (GTDB taxonomy): domain Bacteria; phylum Pseudomonadota; class Alphaproteobacteria; order Rhodobacterales; family Rhodobacteraceae; genus Sulfitobacter. Next base: position 37,886 of record JBGCDV010000060.1, read on the forward strand.
GCGCGCTGCTGCGCCCGGCTTGCCCCGGTTTGAGGCGCTGACCGGGTTGATCTATGCGGGCCTGTCGCTTGAGGGGCAGGAGGCGCTGGCCGATCCTGCGATCAAGGCGCTGGCCCGCGCGTGTGCCAGCCAGATTGATGATCAAGGGGGGCTGTCCACCCGTAACCCCGAAGAGTTGCTGGCAGTGTTTACCTTGCTGACATGGGCGGCTGCCGCGCTCAGCGATGCAGGCCGTGAAACCCCGTCCAAACACCTTGCCGCGATTGAGCGCATCGCACCCACCTTGCGCTCTTTGCGCCATTCGGATGGCGGGCTTGCCCGTTTTCACGGGGGCGGGCGCGGGATCGAAGGGTGGCTGGATCATGCGCTTGCGGCCAGTGGCGTGAAAACGGCTCAACCCAGCGGGCTGGCCATGGGCTACGCGCGGCTTTCTGCCGGGCGCACCAGCATTGTTGTGGATGCCGCCGCCCCACCCGTGGGGTCCGCCTCCCCCAATGCGCATGCCTCGACACTCGCGTTTGAGCTGACGTCGGGACGTCGCCCGCTGATTGTGAACTGTGGTTCGGGCGCGTCTTTTGGCATCGACTGGCGGCGCGCCGGGCGGGCAACGCCGTCACATTCCACGCTCTGTCTGGGCGGCTACTCCAGCGCGCGCCTTGCCGATCCTGACCCGGCAACCGGCCATGAGGCGTTGATCAGCGCGCCGGGTCATGTGCCGATCGAAATATCAAATGCACCCGATGGCATGCGCTTTCAGGGCGGACATGACGGCTATGTTCCCTCCCATGGGCTGACCCATGCGCGCACGCTTGAACTCACGCTCGACGGGCGCGGCCTTGCGGGCGAAGACATGCTGCTTGCCATGGAGGACAGCGACAAGCGGCGCTTTGACGCGGCATTGGACGCAGGCAAGCTCAAAGGCATCCGCTTTGACATACGCTTTCATCTGCATCCGGACGTGGACGCGACGCTGGACCTTGGCGGGGCTGCGGTCTCAATGGCGCTAAAGAGCGGTGAGGTCTGGGTATTTCGCCACGATGGCGGGCATAATCTGGCGCTGGAGCCGGGTGCCTATCTCGAAACCACGCGCCTGAAACCCCGCGCCGCACAGCAGATCGTGCTGTCTGGCACGGCCTATACCTATGCCACGCGGATCAGGTGGTCCTTGTCCAAGGCGCAGGAAACTGCGATTGGCGTGCGTGACTTGTCCATGGACGAGCCGCAACTGATCGAAGACTGACCAAAGGACCAGCCCATGCCCGACCTGCACCCCATCAAACGCGCCCTTCTCTCCGTTTCAGACAAGACCGGATTGGTTGATCTGGGCCGCGCGCTGGCGGGTCACGGTGTGGAACTCTTGAGCACCGGGGGCACCGCAAAGGCGCTGCGCGATGCCGGGCTGACGGTCAAGGATGTGGCCGAGGTCACCGGTTTTCCAGAGATGATGGATGGCCGCGTCAAAACCCTTCACCCGGTGGTGCACGGCGGCCTGCTGGCGCTGCGGGACAATGACGACCATGTCGGCGCGATGAATGAACACGGCATCGGCGCGATTGATCTGGTGGTGGTCAACCTCTACCCGTTTGAGGAAACAGTGGCCAAAGGTGCGGTCTACGACGAGGTGATTGAGAACATCGACATCGGCGGTCCTGCGATGATCCGCTCTGCTGCCAAGAACCGCGGCTTTGTGAATGTGGTGGTCGATGTTGAGGACTATGCCGCCGTGACCGAAGAGATGGCCGCCAATGGAGGTCAGACCACCTATGCGCTGCGTCAAAGACTGGCCCAGACTGCATACGCCCGCACTGCCGCCTATGACACCGCTGTCAGCACATGGATGGCGGGCCAGGTCGAGGGTACGCCGCGCCGCCGCACCTTTGGCGGCACGCTGGCCCAGACCCTGCGCTATGGCGAAAACCCGCATCAGCAGGCGGCGTTCTATACCGATGGCACGCATCGTCCCGGTGTGGCGACCGCGACGCAGCATCAGGGCAAAGAACTGAGCTACAACAACATCAACGACACCGACGCCGCGTTTGAGCTGGTCAGCGAGTTTGATCCTGCAAACGGCCCGGCCTGCGCCATCATCAAACACGCCAACCCTTGCGGCGTGGCAACAGGCACCACGATGGCGGAGGCCTACGCCCGCGCTTTTGACTGCGACCGCACGTCGGCCTTCGGGGGGATCATCGCCCTGAACCAGACGCTGGATGGCGAAACCGCCGAGGCAATCAGTGGCATCTTTACCGAAGTGGTCATCGCGCCCGATGCCACACCGGAGGCAATTGATCTCTTTGCGAAGAAAAAGAACCTGCGCCTGCTGACGACAAATGGCCTTGCTGACCCGGATACCGCCAAACTCACCGCGCGTCAGGTGTCGGGTGGCTGGCTGGTGCAGGACAAGGACGTGGGCCGGATCACCCGCGATGACCTGAAAGTTGTCACCAAGCGCGCCCCGTCGGAGCAGGAACTCAGCGATCTGCTGTTTGCATGGACCGTTGCCAAACACGTCAAATCCAACGCGATCATCTACGTCAAGGATGGCGCAACCGTAGGTGTGGGTGCAGGCCAGATGAGCCGCGTAGACAGCACGCGTATCGCTGCCCGCAAGGCGCAGGATATGGCTGATGTGATGGACCTGCCTGCACCACTGACCCAAGGTTCCGTTGTGGCGTCTGACGCGTTCTTTCCGTTTGCTGACGGTTTGATCACAGCCGCGCAGGCCGGGGCAACCGCGCTTATTCAGCCGGGCGGCTCGATGCGCGACGATGAGGTCATTGCCGCCGCTGATGAGGCGGGTCTTGCGATGGTCTTCACCAACATGCGCCACTTCAGGCATTAGGGGGAAAGATGCGGCTCCTTTTCTGGTCAGCTTTCGCAGCCTTCCTGATTGATCAGGCCAGTAAATATGTGGTCGTCCACATGTGGCAGCTTTGGCGTGTGCGAGAGATTGATGTGCTGCCGCCCTTCCTCAACTTCCGTTACGGTGAAAACCGGGGCATCAATTTCGGCCTCTTCGGTGACGGATCAGACGCGAGCCGTTACATCCTCATCGGCCTTGCGCTGGCGATCTGTATCGGCGTTCTGATCTGGATGCGCCGTGGCACTTTTCGCGCCCGCGAATACATGAGCGCGGGGTTGCTGATCGGTGGCGCTCTGGCCAATGTCATTGATCGCCTGATCTATGGCTACGTGCTCGACTTTCTCAACAACTCACTGCCGGGTTGGGAAAACCCCTTTGTCTACAACATCGCGGACATCTTTATCTTTGCCGGGGCCATTGGCCTGATCCTTTTTGCCGACGACGGAAAAAAGCCGCCCAAGGCCTCCGCGAAAAAAGCTGAGTGACATTGACCGCCCGACTGAGATATTACTCGTCCAACCCTGACGGAGACGCCCCATGCGCCGCATCGCCATCCTGCTTTTGATCCCGCTGATCCTTGGAGCCTGCGCCAACAAGGGTCTGCGCGATTTGCGGAACCCCTCTGACGGCCCGGATGAATTTATGCTGCAACCGTCCAAGCCGCTGGAAAGCCCGGCCAGCTATAGCGATTTGCCGCCGCCCACACCCGGACAGGCGAACATCACGGACCGCTCTGCGCTGAATGAGGGTGTGGTGGCCTTTGGCGGGCGACCTGAGGCTGCGGGCGGGGGTATTCCCGCCAGTGATGGCGCGCTTGTGCAACACGCCAGCCGACTGGGCGTTGTCCCCGGCATCCGCGAAGACCTCGCAGAGAAGGACGCAGGTTTCCGCAAGCGCAAGGCGCGCTTTACCCAATACCGGATTGTTCCGGTGGACCGTTACAATCAGGCCTACCGCCGCGAGGCGCTTGATGCAGATGATGAGGCCGCGCGCTGGCGTCAGGCTGGCGCACGCACGCCGTCTGCGCCCCCTGCGCAATAGGCCGCACCTTACAATTATGTCATGAACCTTGAATGTGCGCTGTGCGGGCGTACCTGTGGTTCTGTCAAGACAATCAAAGGACGCAAGATGTTCAGACTGCCGATGCTCGCAGCACTTTTGGCGTATTTCACTTCGGCCGTTGCCGTGTTTGCCGCAGACAACGAAGCAGTGACCTATTTCACGCTGGACAACGGCATGGAAGTTGTCGTCGTCGAAGACCACCGCGCCCCCGCCGTGCAACAAATGGTCTGGTACCGCGCTGGCTCAGCTGATGAGCCGCCCGGTGCGTCGGGCATTGCGCATTTCCTCGAACACCTGTTGTTCAAAGCGACCGACAAGCTGGAAGCGGGGGAGTTTTCCGCCACGGTTGCAGCCAACGGCGGGCGCGACAACGCCTTTACCAGCTACGACTACACCGCCTATTTTCAACGCGTTGCCGCTGACCGGCTTGAACTGATGATGGCGATGGAAAGCGACCGGATGAAGAACATCCGCCTGACCGAAGAAGACATCCGCACCGAACGCGACGTGATCATAGAAGAGCGCAACCAGCGCACCGAAAACAGCCCCGGCGCCTTGTTCAACGAACAACTCAATGCCGCGCAATACCTCAACCACCGCTACGGTGTCCCGATCATCGGCTGGCGGCACGAGATGGTGACGCTGGACCTGGAGGATGCGCTGGATTTCTACGACCTCTACTATTCCCCAAACAACGCGATCCTAGTGGTATCTGGCGATGTGGCGCCCGAAGAAGTGCGCCGTCTGGCTGAGAAATACTACGGTGTGATCCCCGCCAATCCCGATCTGCCCGAACGGGCCCGTGCGCAGGAACCGCCGCAGACCGCTGAGCGGCGTCTGACCTTTCGTGACCCCCGTGTGGCGCAGCCCTACGTCAGCCGGTCCTACCTCGCGCAGGAACGCGACCCCGGCGCGCAGGAGACCGCAGCGGCGTTGACGCTCTTGGCGGAAATCCTTGGCGGTGGAACGACGTCTTTCATGGCCAACAAACTGCAGTTTGAAACACAGGTCGCGACCTACACCGGAGCGTTCTACCGCGGAGGCAGTCTGGACGATGCGAGCTTTGATATGGTCATCGTGCCGGCCGCTGGTGTGACCCTGCAAGAGGCAGAGGACGCCATGGATGCGGCCCTCGCCAGCTTTCTGGAAAGCGGGGTGGATCAGGCGCACCTTGACCGAATTAAGCTGCAACTGCGCGCTGACCAGATTTATGCCCGCGACGATGCAGAACGTGTGGCCAACCGCTATGGCCGTGCGCTGGCCGTGGGGCTGAAGGTCGAGGACGTCAAGGCCTGGCCTGGCATTCTGGACGCGGTCACAGCCGACGACATCATGCAGGCCGCCCGCGATGTATTTGACCGCCGCCGCTCCGTCACCGGATGGCTGATGAAAGAGGAGGCCGCGCAATGAGGCTGATTTACGCTCTGATCCTGACCTGTCTGGCAAGCCTGCCCGCGCGTGCAAATGTCGACATCAAATCCGTGACCAGCCCCGGCGGCATCACCGCCTGGCTTGTCGAAGAACCCTCGATCCCCTTTGCTGCCCTTGAAATTCGGTTTCGCGGTGGTGTCTCATTGGATGATCCGGAAAAGCGCGGCGCGATCAACCTGATGACGGGTCTGCTCGAAGAAGGAGCGGCCGACATGGATGCCCGCGCCTTTGCGCAGGCCCAAGAAGAGCTGGCAACCACCTTTGGCTTTGACGCCTCGCGCGATGCGGTTTCGATCTCTGCGCGCTTTCTGACAGAAAACCGCGACGCGTCTATCGCGCTGCTGCGTGCCGCGCTGTTTGAGCCGCGCTTTGATGATGCCGCGATTGAACGGGTGCGCGGGCAGGTGCTGTCGATCATCGCCTCGGACAAGAAAGATCCCAACGACATCGCGGCAGAGACCTTTGGCAAGCTGGCGTACGGCGATCACCCCTATGCGCATCCGGTCAACGGCACGACCGAGAGCGTGACCGCGCTGACCCGCGATGATCTCTTGGCGGCACACAGCGCCGTCTTTGCGCGCGACCGCATCTACGTTGGTGCAGTGGGGGACATCACGCCGGAGGCGCTGGGCACGTTGCTGGACGATTTGCTGGGTGATCTGCCCGCCACGGGCGCACCGATGCCTGCGCGCGCGGATGTCGCCATCCCACCCGGCGTGACAGTGGTGGATTTCGCCACGCCGCAGTCTGTCGCCCTCTTTGGTCACGCGGGCATTGCCCAAAGCGATCCGGATTTCTTTGCAGCACTCATCCTCAATCAGGTGTTGGGCGCGGGCGGCTTTGAGAGCCGTCTGATGAACGAAGTGCGCGAGAAACGCGGGCTGACCTATGGCGTCTATTCCTACCTGATGAGCCGCGATCTGGCTGAGGTTTATATGGGCTCAGTGAGTTCCGCCAACGATCGGATCGGGCAGGCGATTGAAGTGATCCGCGATGAATGGGCCAAGGCCGCGACTGAGGGCCTGACCGAGAAAGAGATCGCGGATGCCAAGACCTTTATCACCGGGGCCTATCCGCTGCGCTTTGACGGCAACGGGCCGATTGCGAACATTCTGGTGGGCATGCAGATGCTGGGCTTGCCCATCGACTACATCGCCACGCGCAATGATCGGGTGGATGCCGTAACGGTTGAGGACGTGCGCCGCGTGGCGGGTGAACTGCTCAAGCCCGAAGGATTGCACTTCGTCGTCGTGGGCCAGCCGGTGGGTGTGGAGAGTGTCACCAGCAATTGAAATTCCCTACTTAAGGGTAAACAGCGCGATAGCCCGTTGAAATGAATGGCGAAGCTCTGTTTGTCCCTGCGGGGACATACAATTATGGCCCAATCATTGGCGTCTATGACCCAAAACCCTTCAAAGGATTTTGCCCGGAGTTTTTGAATACTCCGGCCGCGCGAGGCAGGCGTTACTCTCCGTAGGGCACCCAGATGTTCTTGACCTCTGTTGCCGCCTGCAAAAACGCCTGACCTTCCCCCGCGGCACCCATCCAGTCGCGCGCAAAGCCGTTGTTGACCCAAGTTCGCTTGAGGTTCGTAGCCGCACCCGCTTCGACCACGCCGCTCAGCTTTGCTGCGCCAAAGGACCAGACCGCATCGACATCCATATGGCGCGCGAGCGGCTCTGCCAGATCGTGCTGCGGGCCGGTCAGGATGTTCACTACTCCGGCTGGCACGTCAGATGTTTCCAGCACCTGAATGAAATCGGTGGCGGCCAGCGGGAAGGGTTCGGACGCAGACAGGATCACCCGATTGCCCATCGCAATCGCGGGGGCCATGCAGGAGATCAGACCCAACAGAGGCACCTCCGCCGGGCAGAGCGCACCGATGACGCCGACAGGCTCCTTCATTGCCAGCGCGACACCGCGAATGGGCACACCGTGGACTTGCCCGTCGTATTTGTCGGCCCATGCCGCATAGGTAAAGAGCCGCCGCACACTTGCTGCAACTTCTTCTGAACCCGTCTTGCCGCCCTGCATCGCATCGAGCCGCGCGGCGAATTCATCGCTGCGCGCCTCAAGGTTTTCCGCGATGTAATAGAGGATCTGTGCCCGCAGATGCCCGGTGGTCTTGGACCATCCCTTTGCCGCCTGCGCGGCCTCAACTGCGTTACGCACGTCCTTGCGATTGGCAAGGCTCGCATGACCCAAAAGCGCGCCGGACTTTCCCCAGATCGGGGCGGAGTAGCCACCATCGGGCCGCGCCTGTTTGCCCCCGATGTAGAGTTTCGCGGTACGGTCCACGCCATCCGCCGGGCCGCCGCTGCCTTCCATAGGCGCGATGGATTTGAGCGCTTTCCGCGTGCCTATGGGGCGGGTATAGGCCGCCAGCCCTTCCCATCCCCCTTCACGGCCAAAACCGCTTTCGCGCACGCCGCCAAATCCGGCGGCAGCGTCCATCAGGTTGGTCCCGTTGATCCAGACAATACCCGCGGCCAGCTTTGGCGCGATGTCGAGCGCGAGGTTCACGTTTTCCGACCAGACCGTCGCGGCCAGGCCATAGCGCGTGTTGTTGGCCAGCTGTACAGCCTCCGCTGGCGTGCGGAACGTGGTGGAGACGAGGACGGGGCCAAAGATTTCTTCCTGCATCAGCGTATCTGCGGGGTTCAGCCCGGTGATGAGGGTGGGCGGGTAGAAATTGCCACCTTCCGGTACGGCACCAGCGGCGACATGAATCTCGCCTGCCGTATTTGCGGCAACCAGTGTAGAAACACTCTGCAACTGCACCGGATCCACCAGAGAACCAACATCAATGCTCTTGTCCAACGGGCTGCCCACGCGCAGCTTGTCCATGCGCGCGCGCAGTTTGGCATAGAACATGTCCTCGACTGGTTCATGCACCAAGAGGCGCGATCCGGCACAGCAAACCTGCCCCTGATTGAACCAGATCGCGTCGACCAACCCTTCGACGGCTGAATCGAGATCGGCGTCGTCGAACACGATGTAGGGGGACTTGCCGCCCAGCTCCAACGTCAGCGCCTTGCCGCTGCCCGCCGTCGCTTCCCTGATACGGCGGCCCACGGCGGTGGAGCCGGTGAAGGCGACCTTGTCCACATCCGCGGCCACAATCATTTCGCCCACAGCACCGTCACCCGTGACGATGTTCACCACGCCTTTGGGCACGCCCGCCTGCATGCAAATATCTGCAAACAAAAGCGCCGTGAGGGATGTGTATTCCGCAGGTTTGAGCACCACGGTGTTTCCCATGGCGAGGGCTGGCGCGACTTTCCATGCCAGCATCAAAAGCGGGAAGTTCCAGGGGATGATCTGACCGCAGACACCCAACGCTTCGGCGTCGGGCAGCTCGCTTTCCATCAGTTGGGCCATGCCGGCGTGGTAGTAAAAGTGCCGCTGCGCCAGCGGCACGTCGATGTCGCGCGCCTCGCGAATGGGTTTACCGTTGTCGAGCACTTCGAGCACTGCAAAGAGCCTGCTGTGTTTCTGCAAAAGCCGTGCCAGCGCATAGAGCACCCGCGCCCGGCCATGCCCGCCGAGTTTTTCCCAGCCCGGCTGTGCCTTGCGCGCAGCTTTGACAGCGGCGTCCACATCGGCCTGCGTGGCCTGGCTCAAGGTCGCCAGCACTTCGCCTGTCGCGGGGTTCTTGCTGTCAAAGCCATCGCCCGGATCGGTGAAGGCCCCGCCCATGAAATGGCCAAAACGATCGCCCTGATCGACGAGCCATGCCAGTGCTTCGGCGGCAGATTCCGGTGCCGCGCCATACTCCATCGTTTCAAAAATATCGGCCACGCTCATGTCTTTACCCTTTTGAAATGTGTCGGCACTGCCATCTGTTCAGCTTGTGGCATGGCGATATCCGGCGGAATAGGCACCGGTCACGTGATGTTCCAGCTGCCGTTCAATGTCATTGAGCAGGGAGGACGCGCCGAAGCGGAAGAGGTCGGGCCGCAACCAGCGGTCGCCCAGTTCTTCCTTCATCAGTGCCAGATAGGTCACCGCTTCCTTTGCCTTGGATATCCCGCCTGCCGGTTTGTAGCCAACGCGGATGCCCGTCCGGTCGTAATAGTCGCGGATGGCGCGGATCATCACGAGGGTCACGGGCAAGGTTGCATTCACGCTTTCTTTGCCGGTTGAGGTCTTGATGAAGTCCGCCCCCGCCATCATGCAGACCAGCGACGCGCGCGCGACATTGCGCAGGCTGCCCAACTCCCCGGTCGCAAGGATCGCCTTGACATGGGCCTCACCGCAGGCCGCGCGCATCTGCGCCATCTCATCATAAAGCGCCTGCCAGTTGCCCGATAGCACGTGGCGGCGGGAGATCACGATATCGATCTCGGTTGCCCCGGCGGCCACGCTCATCTCAATCTCGCGCAGGCGCAGCTCAAACGGGGACAGCCCCGCAGGAAACCCGGTGGACACCGCCGCGATAGGAATGCTTGTGCCCTGCAACGCTTTGACAGCGGCGGGGATCATCTCATGGTAGACACAGACAGCACCGGTGGTGATCGGCCCCATGCCAAGCGCGTTGAGCAGGGCGGGCGCGACAGGCTGGCGCGCCTTGGCGCAGAGCCGCGCGACACGGCGGTCCGTGTCATCGCCCGAGAGGGTGGTCAGATCAATGCAGGTCACGGCCCGCAACAGCCAGGCGGCCTGATTGGCCTTTGTGACCGAGCGCCGCGCCCCGATGCTGGCGGCACGCCGTTCAATCGCCGAGGTATTTGCCTGCGCATTCAGCACCCAATTCAGGTCCAATGGCATGCCGGGATTGCGCGGCTCAGTCACTTGGGGCAGCTGGCTGCTGGCGGTGGTGGTGGTCTGCGGGATGTCGGTGGTTGTACGGGCCATTTGGCTCTCCGGTCGGATCAGAGGTAGCAAGGTGGCATGCGCCGCCC
>JBGCDV010000061.1:0-4589 GCA_045105735.1 Sulfitobacter sp.
AAACATCAAAAATAAGAAATATGCAGCACTTTCAAAACACGTATATAACTACCGTTAATGTTCACTTAACAGCAAGTCTTTCCTCATTGCTGAAATCACGCTAATCTGATGCTCATGGACCCCAAAACCGCCCCCCTGCCCGATACCAGCTCTCCGGATGCGTCTCTTCCCGGTGACCCCGATCCCACCCTCGCCGCGCGTCTCACCGCCCTGTTCGAAGCCGGAACCCCCGCCGCCACCCAACGTGCCTATGCGCGCGATCTCGCCTATATCACCGCATGGAAACAGCTGGCCTTCGATGCGCCGCTCATATGGCCGGAGGACGAAACGGTCGCGCTGCGCTTCATCCTTGACCATTCCGAAGATCTGACCGCGGTGCCAGACACCCATCCCGCCCGGCAGGTGATGCAGGCGCTGGTCGATGCAGGCCTGCGCCGTGCCCTGACCCGCCCGGCCCCCGCGACGCTGGACCGCTATGTCGCAACCTGGGCCAGCCTGCACCGTTTGCGCGGCCATGAGAGCCCCTTTGCCCTGCCCCGCCTCGCCACCGCGCGCCGCAAATCGCGTGCAGCCGCGACCCGTGACAGCGGTGCGCGCGCCGCCCGTCATTCCGGCCACCCGATCACGCGCGAGGTGCTCGACACCCTGATCGCCGCCCTGCCCCGCGACCTCAGTGGCCTGCGCGATGCGGCGATGTTCTCCTTTGCCTTTGCCTCCGGCGGGCGACGGGTGTCCGAGATCACGGCGCTCAGACGCGGCAATCTGATGACCGACCGCCATGCCAGCGATGGCTTGATCGAAATCCAGCTCGACCAGACCAAGACCACCGCACCCGGTGCCACGCCCCGCCTGATGCTCAAAGGCAGCGCGGCGCGAATGATGATGCAATGGCTCGGCACGGCAGAGATCGAGCGCGGCCCGGTCTTCCGCGTCATCACCGCCACCGACCGGGTGCTGAGCCGCGGCCTCGCCCCCCGCTCGATCCGCGAAATCCTGAAACGCCGCCTTGCCGGGGCCGGATACCCCCACGACTACGCCACCCCGCACGGGTTCCGCTCCGGCTTCATGACCGAAGCCGGAAGACGCGGCGTCCCCCTCCCCCAGGCCATGCGCCTCTCCCTCCACAGCTCCGTCCAACAGGCCATGCGCTACTACGACGAAGGCGAAGTCGAACAGAATGAAGGACTGGATATCTAGGAGCGCGGGCAAACTGACGACCATCAGTCCAAATGATAGCAAAGCGATCTGGCACCATCGGTGGGCGACCAGTTTGCAGCAAGGGATTGACCCCGAAACCCTGCCCCAGATGCTTGCAAATCCGGTCTTGTGCGCCGTTCACCGCCGCGTACCGGCTTGTTTGATGCGCATCGATCAGTTGCCAGAGAACTGGCCGCAGAAAAAAGCCACAGATTCCTGCCACTCAAAAACCGTGCCAACCCATTCACAACCCGACCAAATATGCTGATCCGCGCAATGTCCGCGTTGTCCCGTTGAGGGTCTGTTCCGGCCCCGGGGGCAGAATGACACCCTAAGATCGGTTCGGTCCGGGTTTGGCTTTCCGATCCAGTGATTTTCGAAAGTAGACAACGCGGTCAGTTTCATCAAAGCCCCATTTGCCATGTGCATGATGCGAGATCGTGTTTTCGACATGGGCGTCTGAGCAGAGTTCGTGAAAGCCCCGGCTGACAAGATCGTTTTCGATCACAGCGACCAATTCCCGCCCGATGCTGCGCTGCTGATGTTCTGGTTCGACCCAGATACCTTCAAGAAATGCAACGGGTTGGGCTTTGCAGCCATTGGCGTAGTCGCGGATGCAAATTTCGGCAAACCCGGCGCCCTCATTGTCATCCAGCAAGGCGATGTACCCGGTGCGGTCGATGCCACCCTCAAGCATCTTCTTGATGTCGTCCAGATGCGCCTCGATGGACAGACTGTCCCACATGCGATGGCGCATCTCTGCCTATGACAGGCGGTCAGCTTGTTCCATCTTGCGGACAACCAATGTCATTGTGAGGCTTCCATTCGGTCACGTCCCGCTCACAACACAGCGTCTAGACGACAACATTAATGGTGGCTTCCGTTCCATTTTCGCCCTGCACAAATTCCATCGACACGGCTTCAGCTTCAACAGAGGACATGCGATTGAACAGCCCGTCTGTGGCATTGTTGGGATCATTCTTGATGTAGAACTGCGTGGTCAGCAGCTCGTTGTCGCCGTCAAAAACCTTTGCATGAATATGGGGTGTGCGGCCGGGATAGATGGTCGGTTTGATCGTGCGGAACACGTAATTCCCGCCATCATCCGTTATGTCATGGCCAAAGCCCTGAAACGCCTGGTCGAAATTGGCGCTGCGACTGTCGCGCGGGTGCATGTAATTGCCATCCATGTCGCATTGCCAAATTTCGATACGATGCCCCGCGCGGGGCTGTCCATCGCGATCGGAGATTGTCCCGCGCAGCGTGAACACTTCGCCGCCAGCTTCCTCTACAAGCCCCATGATCTTGACGAGGTTATTATCCGTATCGGGCGTTCGCATGGGGGGCGTCGGATAATATGGCCCTTCGACGGCCTCGGGTGTCAGCACTTTCGCAACAGCCTTGGCTGCAAACATATTGGTGCCGATCAGTCCTGCAAATCCTGCCAACAGGCTGCGGCGCAACTTTTCATGTTTTTTCATGGGTCGTTTCATTTCTCGCAAGGATCGGTTCTGCAACGCTTCGATTTATACACCGGCCCGTGCCCGTCACGTCAATGTCTGCGTGCGTGCTTCACAACTTCATGAAAGGGCCAAAGGGGTCGGTTGCAGATAGGGGCGGAATCCTGCGCTACCGAAATTTGGGGTTTCTGTCCCACTTGAACTTGCAGGAAAATTCACCCTGTAAGCTTTTGATCCGCCTGACAGCGTTTTTGGCCAAGGCAGACTGTAGTTTAATTGGGACTGTGGAGGTCGGCAGTGCGGACAAAGCTGACCTTGTCTGCAGACACTGCAATGTCCGCATTGAACCCGGTAATGGCTTCGTTTTGTGAAACCGTGAGAGCATAGCGGAACTACTAAAGCTTGTTGATAACCCAGGGCTTGTTGGCCTTGCCGCTGACGGTCACAAGGCGATCAACGATCCCGGCGCAGGGGCGTCCTGCGCCGGGTCCTGCTTTAGTCAAAATTGAACATGGTGTTATCGTTTGCCACGCCTTCCGTAGGCACGGCCTGGATGACATCCCAATGTTCGGCCACCTTGCCATCCTCAAACCGCACAAGATCATAAAAGATAGAATGGACGCCAACGTGGTTGCCTTCGGAAATCGCAAGCACGTAGTTGCCTTCACCGATCATCTTGTGTTGTTTGGTGAACTGCCAACGTGGCGTGACCTCAGAACTCATCTGAGCGGCGAGGAACCCGTCGATCCCGTCCGACCCGTCTGGATTATGCTGGATGTAATCGGCATGGAATGTCGACTGTAGGGTTGCATAAGCCTCTTCCGGCGTTCCGTTGATAAAGACATTAAACGCAGCGGCCAGTTTTGCTTTATTTTCCTCTGTCAGCTCCAGATCTGTGATCGGCGAGATATTGTCGGTCAGACCATGACCGGAGGCATTGGGCGGCGTATCGCACATCATCGCGTCCCAATGGGCGGCCATACTACCGCCTTCATGGAAGTCGTAAAAGTCGAAGGCCACCATCTCGTTGCACCCGTGTCCGAACAACTCGGCATTGCTCCAACGATTGAGGGCAACAGCATTGTCCCCATCTTCCAGCGTCAACACCGTTTCGACGGTGACACCTGCTTGTTCCAAGGCGGGAAAGAGCGACAAGAGGGATTCCGCGCCGTCAGGAATAAAGGGGTTATGCTGACGGTATTCCGGTCGCAAAACCGCGCGGGCGGCGTCCGCGTCATAGGCGTTCACAGCATCAAGTAACGTGCGAACGGTGTCCTTGTGCCCGGCAGTGTCGGCATGCCCAGCTTGGGCTGCAAGCAAGGTGGCGGTCGCAACTGCTGCTGACATCAGTGTCTTCTTCATCAGATTTCTCCTGCTTCGGTGGGTGATTACACAAGCCGTAAAGCACTGTGCAATTAATATCGAACCATGTGGTACGATATTAAAATCCATTGCGTCAAGACTAAAGTACCGATAGGTACGAAATATGAGCGAAACACCAAAACCAAAGCGCGGTCGCCCGCAAACGCTGGATACTGAAAAGGTGCTGAACGTCGCTATGGAGGCCTATTGGAAGGGCGATCCGGCAGATGTTTCAGTCAATGCGATTTGCGGGATGGCTGATGCATCCAAACCGGCGATTTACCGCGCGTTTGGCAGCGAAGATGGCCTCATGCTCGCTGCTCTGAACCGGTACGCGGACGAGGTTTTGTTCGACATCTTTCAAGTTTTCACGCCAGAGACGTCATTGAAGGATACCCTGAACGCCTTGATCCAGTTTTCCAGTCAGGACCCGAAGGTGGAAACCGGGTGCCTGTTCTACAAAATGCGTGCAGGTAAGCATCGCCTTGGCCCGCAAACCCTGCAGCGCATCAATGAGGTTGACACTCTCGCGGTTGAGACATTTGCAGCTTATCTCGAACAACGTCGCGC
>JBGCDV010000062.1:0-11046 GCA_045105735.1 Sulfitobacter sp.
TGATTTTGGATACAGAAATGGTGCCCCCACACGGACTCGAACCGCGGACCTATTGATTACAAATCAATTGCTCTACCAGCTGAGCTATAGGGGCCAACCCCGCTTGGGTGTCACGGTCGCATCGGCCTCGGCGTCGCGACGTGGGGGTTCTTTAGTAGATGATCTTTTGGGATGCAAGCACTGTCATTCACGAAATTGCATCATTTTTGCACCCTCCCTGTTTGTCGTGTCCCAATAGGGGATTGGGGTTTTACACAATGCGGTTGAAACTGTATCCAACCGACAATCAAAAGGCGGCTGAGAAGACTGTTATGCAACTGGTTTTGCACACTGGTGCCCATTACACCGAGCAGGAGAGGCTGATCAAATCGGTCCTGCGCAACAATGATGGCTTTGCCAAACGCGGCGTGATCGTACCCGGGCCAAACAGCTACCGGGGTCTTGTGCGCGATACCCTGAACGCGATGCGCAAGACGCCTGCCTCGCCCGAAGCGCGGGAGGTTCTGCTGGATGTGATCCTTGATGGCGCACCGGCGGAGCGGTTGATCCTGTCGGATGCCAACTTTTTCCGCACCGCTGGCACAGCCATTCAGCAAGGGGTGCTGTATCCTGCGGCGGCGGGGCGGATTGCGCATATGGCCAAGCTTTTTGCCGAGGATGAAGTCGAGATTTTCCTTGGCATCCGCAATCCCGCCACACTTGTGCCGCTGCTCTATCAACAGGCGGTGGACAGCACCGAAGTGGGCTTCTGGGGCGGGCGGCGTGCGCAGGACATTCGCTGGTCCGACCTGATCCACGAGATACGGGAAATGGCCCCGACGGTTCCGATCACCTTCTGGTGCAATGAGGACGCGCCGCTGATCTGGGCGCGGATCATTCGGGAGATGGCGGGCATCGCGCTGGACGAAAAGATCACCGGTGGTTTTGATTTGCTCAGCACGATCATGAGCAAGGAAGGCATGGAGCGGCTGCGCAGCTACCTGCACGGACATCAGGAAATGAACGAAGAGCAGAAACAGCGCGTGATTGCCGCGTTTCTGGACAAATTTGCCATCGACGATGAGATCGAAGAAGAGCTGGACATGCCCGGCTGGACCGAGGAACTGGTGGATGAGCTCAGCGTTCTTTATGATCAGGATGTGGCCATGATCGAACGGATTGACGGTGTGCGGATGATCTCGGCCTAGGCTTGACGCGGCCACCAGGCAGCGCCAGCGGGTGCGATCTCTGTGCCATTCCATGTGACGGGTTCGGGTGCATAGTTGAACGCAAAGCAGTGTGATTGCGTGTCCCGCAGGCGTAGACCCTCGGGCAGATCGACCAGCGGCAGATCCTTGCAGATATGCGTGATCAAACGGTCCCAAAGCGCGCGGTCCGGCCACCCTCCAAGATAGTGCAGCTGACCCTGGCGCACGACAACAGGCGCACCGTCGGTCATGGCAAAGGCGGTCTCTGCGTTGCCTTCAAGCGTTTCGGCCCAGTGACAGACCGTGCCGCCACCCACGACCTTGCGGGCGGTGCCGGGGGGCAGGCTTTCGACTCGTGTCACGGCAACATCAACGCCCGGCAGATTGGGACCAAGCGGCAGCGCGGTGCTCAGCTCTGCGGTCATCAGGTTGCTGCGCGGCCCGACAAGGCAGGGGGCATCGGTGACGGCCAGCGCGTCCGAGAGCGTGGCTGAGATCTCGGATAATCCGGGCGCGAATACCGCGCTGTATCCATTCAGATCCCCGGACGTGGCATCTGGCGGCAGGATGTCCACAGACAGACCTCGACGCCGCAACGCGCGATAAGCGTCAAACACCAACCGGAAATAATCAAAATCAGCACCCTGCGGCAGGACTTTCCATGCCCAGTCAGAGGCATAGTCAAAGATCAGCGCGACGGGGGCTTGCTTGAGGTCAATCTCCGGCATCGCGGCAATCTCGCGACCCACGGTTGCGGCCTCGTCGAGGCCCGTGGTGGGCTGATCATCGGGGCGCATAAGCCCTGCGTGCATCTGTTCTTGCGCAAAGGGGGCCTGCCGCCAGCGGAAATAGCTGACGACTTCCGCACCATGGGCGAACGCCTCCCAGGACCACAGGCGCACCATGCCGGGCAGGGGCGCGGGGTTGTAGGGCGCCCAGTTCACCGGGCCGGGCTGTTGTTCCATCACCCACCAGCGGCCATCGTTCATCGCGCGATAAAGATCGTGGTGAAAGGCCTGCATGTCCGGGTCCCCTTGCTGGAGATAGCGCGCCTTGTGCGCGGCATCCCCTTCAAGCCGATCAGACAGAAACCCGATGGGATAGCTGTCCCATGAGGCGATATCGAGGTCGCGGGCCAGCGCAAAGTGATCAAACTCAAGCACCCGGCCCATGTAATTGTGAATGAGCGGCGCGTCAGTGAGCGGACGCAGGGCCGCAACCTGTGCTGCGTTCCACGCCACCACCTCGGCTGATGCAAAGCGGCGGAATGCCATCTCATGGGCAGGATTGGCCTGTGTCACCGTGAGATTGGGCAGGTCGATGTCGTCAAATGTGGCGTATTCCATCGACCAAAATACATTGCCCCATGCCCGGTTGAGCGCATCAACGCTTTGATACCGCTGCGCCAGCCAATCGCGAAAGCCTTGCCGGGAGGCGTCAGAATAGCTCAGGATGGTGTCGTGGCAGCCGTATTCATTGTCGATCTGCCATGCGGCGACACGCGGGTCACGCCCGTATCTTTTGCCCAACACGCGCGCCATGTCGGCGGCGGCTTGGCGGTATCCTGCGTGGCTGTGGCAATAGTGCCGGCGCGATCCGAACTTCCGGGGCCGCCCCTCAAAATCAACCGCCAACATGTCGGGAAACCGGTCCAGCATCCAGCGCGGCGGGGTGGCGGACGGTGTGCCAAGAACGATCTTCAGCCCTGCATCCGCCAGCGTCTCGATTGCTGTATTCAGCCAGTCAAAATCATAGGCACCGGGCGTTGGCTCAAGCCGAGACCATGCAAATTCCCCGATCCGCACCCAAGTGATGCCCGCTGCGGCCATCGCCGCCGCGTCCTTGGCCCAGCTTTCCTGCGGCCAATGTTCGGGATAATAACAAACGCCAAGCGCGCGGGTCACAAAATCACCCTTGGCTCTGCGACGCCCTGCGCGGTGGCGGGAAACAGGAAAGTTGCGCCGTTTTCGGGCCGCGTTTCAAGCTCTTCGTTGCGCAATCCGACCCGCGCGGAGGTCACATAAAGATTGCGCAGGTCCGGTCCGCCAAACGCAGGGCAGGTGACCTGCCGAGCGGGAATGTCGATGCGCCGCTGTTCCGTCCCATCCTGCCCGAAACAAATGACACAACACTGCCCCCAGATCGCGACCCAGAGGTTGCCAGCCGCGTCCGTGACCGCACCATCGGGAAAAAGTTTTGTGTCGCGCAGATCCACGAAAACAGTAGCGGGTCCGTCAGGCCAACCGTCCAAGGTGGCAAGCGGCTGGCGCATGATCTGTTGGGTCACAGTGTCGGTGTAGTAGGCGCAGCTTCGGTCCGGGGCAAAGCAGATCGCATTGCTGACGGTGATGTCGGGGACCAGCGCGCGCAGGCTCCCTTTGTAGTAGCGATAGATCGCGCCCGCGCCGGGTTCCGCATCCTTGCCCATTGTCCCGATCCAGAAACCGCCCCAGGGGTCCGCGCGCCCGTCATTGGAGCGGGTGATGGGGTTGTCCGCCTCCAGCGCAGAGATCTCGGTGCTTTGCCCGGTGGTGATGTCAAAGCGCGACAGCGCGGTTTCCGAGACAATCAGCAGCGTATCGCGATCGACCCATCCGGCGGCGGAATGATGCGTGTCAAAGGTCCATGCAAACGGCGCATCCCCGTTTCGGGACAACAGCGTTTTGCCAAGAATGTCGAACCAGAAAAGCTGTTGCCGCTCCGGATGCCACAAAGGCCCTTCGCCAAGCGTGCACAGACGCGCGTCAAAGGGGCTCATGCGATTGCCGCCTTGTAGGCGTTTACGATTGTGGCAGCACGGGCACCAACGTCATCCGCACTCAACCCCGGTTTATAGAGCGCCGATCCCAGACCAAAGCCGTCTGCCGATGCAGCGATCCAGTCGCCAAAGTTCTCCGCTCCGGCACCGCCAACGGCATAGACCAACGTCCCTTGGGGCAGTATGGCACGCATCGCCTTCAGCCCCTCGGTGCCCGCCATGGAGCCGGGGAAAAGCTTAAGCCCATCCGCACCTGCATCCAAAGCGGCGAAAGCTTCGGTTGGGGTGAAGACCCCCGGCCAGCTTGCCATGCCGCGCGCCTTGGTGGCGCGGATCACATCAGGGTTTGCGTTGGGCGACACGATGATCTGCCCCCCGGCATCCGCGACCGCCGCAACCTCTTCCACGCGCAGCACAGTGCCCGCGCCAATGGTCGCCCGCTCGCCCAGATGCGCAACAAGGGCTGCGATGCTGTCCAGCGGGTTGGGGGAGTTCAGCGGCACCTCGATTGTGGTGATGCCCGCCGCAAGCAGAGCGTTCCCAATGGCGGGGGCTTCGGCGGCGGTCACACCGCGCAGGATGGCGATCAAAGGAAGGGTCATCAGATGTCCTTTAGGCTGCGGTAGGCGGCGGTCAGCCCCGCCAGTGTCATGCGTTCCGCGTCCGCGATGGTGGCCGACGCTCCCTGCGTCAGCAAGGCGCGGGCATAGGGATCGGAGGTGGCCTTGGCACCAATGATGGCGATGTTTGTGCCAAGCCAATAGGGGCGCGCTGCGGCCAGTTCCGCACCAATCAGCAGCCCCGAAAGCCGCGCGCGGCCCACCGCAGGCGGCGTACCCGTCAGCAGATCATCGGCACGAATGGCAAAGAGCCGAGCGGCGAGCTTCTCCGGTTTGCTCAGCGCTTCTTCGATGGTGTAGTCAAAGGTCGCTGTGTCCCATTTTTCGCCGCCCGCCGAATGGCGCAGCACCGATTGCGCAGACAGAAGCGCAAACATCTCGCCGGTCATATAGGTCTGAAAGCTGACCACTTCGCCCGCTGATACATGCACCCATTTGCTGTGGGTGCCGGGCAGGCAAATCACCCCGTCCCACCCTTGGTTCAGCGCCAGAAAGCCCGCGATCTGGGTTTCTTCGCCGCGCATCACATCCGATGGCGTCGTCTGGCGCAGCCCGGGGATGACCCGCACATTCAGGCTGTCGCAGGGGGCCATGATCATATTGCCTCCCAACGGAGCGCAGGGCACGGCGCAATAGGGTGCCTCGACCCAGCCTTGCCGTGAGCCAACCATGCCGCAGGCGATGATCTGGGTGTCCGGCGTGACGTCCCAGCCTTGCATCAGGGCGCGCAGGGCGGGTTCAAACCCGTCGCGGGCCAGCTTGCCCATGCCGTCCTCGGATCCGGCTTTGGCTACGACCGCACCACTCCGCATGGCCCAGCCGCGCAGATTGCTGGTGCCCCAGTCAAGCGCCACCCAATCGGGCGTTATGGCCGTATCCTCCGTCACCCGGATACAACCACGCCGCCGTCAACGGCCATGCACTGACCGGTCATCATGCGGCTCGCGTCGGAGGCAAGAAACAATGTGGCATCCACCACATCGCTGGGCACCAGATGGGTTTTGAGACATTGCATCGCCAGATGCGCGGCCAGACCTTCGGGGGTGGCCCATTTCTCCATCTGTTTTTCCGTCAGCACCCAACCCGGTGCCAGCGCATTCACGCGCACACCGTCGGGGCCAAACTCCCGCGCCAGCGAACGGGTCATGGCGGTGATGCCCCCATTCGAGGCGGTATAGGCGGGGTATCCGGCGTTGCCCATGATATAGCTGATGGAGCTGAAGTTCACGATCGCACCCGCCCCCTTGGCCTGCATGCCGGGCAGCACGGCCTGCGCGGCAAAGAAATAGGCCTTGAGGTTGATCGCAATCAACCTGTCCCAGTCTTCGGGCGTTAGATCGGCGGTAGCGTGGC
Source organism: Sulfitobacter sp. (assembly GCA_045105735.1). Lineage (GTDB taxonomy): Bacteria > Pseudomonadota > Alphaproteobacteria > Rhodobacterales > Rhodobacteraceae > Sulfitobacter. The sequence goes on from JBGCDV010000062.1 coordinate 5,919, forward strand.
GTTGGTCATTGGCAGCATTGCTGACCAATATGTCGATGTCGCCATGCGCTGCTGCGGCCTCTGCGATGCTCTCTTGTAGGCCCTTTGTGTCGGTGATGTCGCCCTGAATGAACATTGGCGCTGTGCCGTGCTTGTCGGCCATCTCAGCGACAAAGGCGCTGGCGTCTGAGCGGCCGATGAACGCGACCTTGGCCCCTTGTGCCATAAAGCCATCGGTCAAAGACGCGCCAATGCCGGACCCTCCGCCGGTGATATAGACGGATTTGCCTTCCAGATCGTGAAATGTCGCTGTTTTGGTCATGTCAGAAGCTCCAATAGCGTCAAAGTCGGGTGCCTTCCAGCACCCACATGGTTTCGGGATAGCTCCACGGCAGGGTCACGCCGCTTTGCATCAGTGCCGCCCCAGTCAGCGTGATTGGCCGGTCCTTGAGCGCCAGTTTCCCCCGTGACAGCGCCGAGGCTGAAGCGCGGTTGCGCAGCGTGATTTCATAACGTGCAGCGGGGTCAAGCCGGGTCAGCCGCAGCGGGCGCGGCGCAATCTGGCTGGAGGTCGCGGCCTTGCCTGCAAAGACCACAAAGCGTGCGCCATCCTGTGCCAGTTGCTGTTCTGCGATCACCGATGGATCGGGCGCATCAAGGCGCAGGATATCGGCCAGCGTCATCCAGTCCCGGTTGTCTTTCCACCAGGCGGTCACATCGCGCAGCACCTGCACCTCGCGGTCGTCCAATTCGCGCGGGTCCATTTCGAACCCCATGTGCCGTTGGGCGGCGACCCAGGCGCGGAATTCAATATCAAGCGTGCGGCCCGAGGTATGGCAGCGGCGCGGACCCACATGGCTGCCGGTCACAGCCGATGGCAGGAACAGCGCCGCGTTATGCTGCATGCGCAACCGTTCCAGCGCGTCATTGCTGTCGGACAACCAGACACGTTGCGTGCGGCTCAGGATGCCAAAATCAATGCGCCCGCCGCCGGAGGCACAGCTTTCGATCTCAACCTGTGGAAAGGCATGGCGCAGCCGGTCAAGCAAGGCATATGACCCACGGGTCTGGGCCGCATCGGGCATCGGCAGCACGCGGTTGTGGTCCCATTTGATGTATTCGATGTCATGGGCAGACAGGATCGCGGCCATCCGTTCATAGATGAAATCGCGCACCTCCGGCATCGCCATGTTCAGCGCCTTTTGCTGGCGACCCAGGATCTGATCATCCGCCCCCAGCGCCCAATCGGGATGGGCGCGGTGGATGTTGCTGTCCGGGTTGATCATTTCTGGCTCAAACCAGATGCCAAAGCGCATCCCCTCGGCGTGCACATGGTCAATCAGCGGGCCAAGTCCATCGGGATATTTGCGCGGATCGACTTCCCAATCGGACAGGGACGACGTGTCATCGTCGCGCTGTCCAAACCAGCCGTCATCCAGCACAAAGCGCTCAGCACCAAGGGCCGCCGCACGGCTGACGATGTCCTTGAGCTTGGGGATGTCATGGTCGAAATAGACCGCTTCCCAACAGTTGTAATGCACCGGGCGCGGGATGCCGGGCTTGGTCCATGTCACGATATGGTCGCGCAGGTGGCGCTGAAAACTCACTGCGCAGCCATTGAGCCCATCCGAAGAGTAGACCGCATAAAGCGGTGCTGTGCGGAATTCGGTGGCGGGCGCGGTTTCCATCCGGGCGGCGTGGCCAAACTGGATCTGGCGGCGCCCATCGGGAAGTTCTTCTGCAATCATCCGGTGTCCGCCGGACCACCCATAGTGAAAGGCAAAAGCCTCTCCCTGGGCGTTGGTCGCCCCGCGACAAGGGATCACAAGGCCGGGGAAATGTTCGTGGCCTGTGCGCCCTGTCCGGTTCTCGCGGTAGCGGATGCCGGGGGACCATGGCGTGCGGTTCATCTGAAATTCGCCACACCAGCGGCCTGCGAAATCAATCATCTCGTCCGAGGACTGCGGCGCAGGCAGAACCGGAGCTGCGAGCCAGTGCAGGTGCAGCGGTTCTTCTGAATTCAGTTGGGCGGTCATGGCGATCACGTGGGTCGCGGGATCAAGCGCAAAGGACGCGGTATAGGTGATGCCGCTTTGCGCATCGGTGCACACAAGGCTCAGCGCCGTGCCGTCCTGATGTGCCTCGGTGAAAGAGAATTTGGGCAGGAGCGGCGTGCCATCCTGGGCCCGCACAATCAGACCCGGTTGCCCGCTAAATGTGCGCGCGGCCTCGGGACAGATTGACAGGTCGGGGTTCGCGTCCAGCATCCCGCCTGTCACATCCAGCTGGGTCGCTGCCGCGAGTGCGGTCAGGTTCTCATCTGCGGGCAGGGGCGCACCCCAATAGATTACTTCCGGGCAGCGCCCGCTCATGGAGGCAAGCGCCAAGGTTTGGCGCGGGCCGTCCAACCGCCATGTTTTGATCACTTCACAGCTCCAAGGGTGAGGCCTGCGATAAAGTGTTTTTGCATCAGGAAAAACATCGCAACAGGGGGCAGGGCAGCGACAATGCTGCCAGCGCTCATCAGGTGGTACATCGCACGGAACTCTGAATTAAAGGCGGTGATGCCTGCGGTGACGGGTTGGCTCTCTGGACCTTGGGTCAGGACCACGGCCCAGAAATAGTCGTTCCAGATAAACGTGAAAATCAGCACCGACAAGGCTGCAAGAGCGGGTTTCATCAACGGCAGGACGACATACCAAAAGATCCGAATTTCCGAGATGCCTTCGACACGCGCAGCCTCAATCAGCTCATAGGGCAGGGCGCGGATGAAGTTGCGCATAAAGAGCGTGCAGAACCCGGTCTGAAAGGCAACGTGAAACAGGATCAGCCCGGTCTTGGTGTTATAGAGGCCCATGTCGAGGGTCAGGTCCCGCACCGGCACCATCAGGATCTGGAAGGGCACAAAGTTACCGGCCACGAACATGAAAAAGATCCAGATGTTTGCTTTGAAACGGTAGACCCCAAGCGCAAAGCCCGCCATCGCCGAAAGCGCCACAGCGCCGATCACCGTGGGGATCGTGATGGTGAAGGAGTTCAGCAAATAACGCGGCATGTCCGAGTTGAAAAAGACCTGGCCGTAGTTCTCGACAAAGTTGAACGAGGAGGGCACGCCCCAGTAGTTCGCGTTTGTAAAATCAGCGCCGGGTTTGATCGAAAAGATCGCAACAGCAAGCAGCGGCAGGAGCCAGACCAGCAGCGCCAGCGGGAGGACCGCCTGATACATGGTCTTGGTGGCGGCGGGGCGTTTTTCGAGCGGTGTGGGGAACATCAGCGCTTCTCCTCACGGTACATCGACCACAGGAAGTAGGCGATAAAGACCATCATGATGGCAAACAGGATCACGGCGATGGCAGCACCATAGCCCATGCGGAACCCGTATTCGGACAGGGCGACCTCGAACATATAGTAGGCCAGCACCCGCGAGGATCCGAAGGGCCCGCCGCTGGTCATGATCGAGATAAGGTCAAAGGAGCGCAGCGCGCCGATGATCGTGACCACAAAGGCGATGAACGTGGCCGGGCGCAGTTGCGGCAGGACCACGTGCCACAACATGCGGATGCCCTTTGCTCCATCAAGGCGGCCTGCTTCGATCTGTTCGGGGTTCACGGCATTAAGGCCGGTCAGGTAAAGGATCATGCAATAGGCGGTCTGCGGCCAGAGGCCCGCGATGATCACGCCATAGGTCACGTATTTCTCGTCGCCCAGCATGTTGATAGGCCCGGCACCGAACCAGCCCAGAAACACATTCAGAAAGCCAAAGGCAGGGTCGTAGAACCAGGTAAAGACAAGACCGACGACGACCTGGCTGATCACGAACGGGAAGAAAAAGAGCGATTTGTAGAGGCGAATGCCCGTGACCGTCTGGTTTAGAAAGAGGGCGATGAAGAGCCCAGCCGGGATCGCCAGAAGATAGAGAAAGAGCCACAGAACGTTGTTCTTGAGCGCGGTGTAGAAAGCATCGCGGTCGATGAATTCATAATAGAGATCTTCGTAGTTTCGCAGGCCTACGTATTCCTTGGCACCCAGCCCGTCCCATTCGTAAAGCGACAGGTTGAAGGATTGGAACACCGGGTAGATGACATAAAAGACGAAGAACAGGATGCCGGGGGCGAGGAACAGCCAGGGGGCCAACGTCTGTTGGTTGCGGTGCCAGTAGCTGCGGTCAAGTGTTGGGTCTGACATGGTGTTTCCTCAAGTCAGGGTGCAGGACACCTGCACCTTACGGGGTCTGTGCATTTGGTAAGGTGCAGGTGTCCTGCACCCTTGTTTCGGGCGTTGCCATCCCAGTCATCCTGCCAACCACCAGATCATCCCGGCAAAAGAAGCGATCGACGCAGCCCACCAAGAGATCTCGTAAAGCGGGAAGGCAAGGATCAGCTTGAATGGCTCCATCGGGCTTTGCCATTTGCCATAGGCTTTGCGGTAGTGCGGATCATAGGCCAGCAGCGCAACTTTGAGGCCAACGATCAGAATGAACCAGAGTATGAAGGCAATCTGAACAGCCATGACTGTCCCCGAGAAAAGTGGGTGTCCGGGCAGCGCTGCGTGTGCGCCGCCCGAGATCGTCTTACTTATAGATACGGCCGCGTGCGCGCTCCAGCTTGCCAAGGATACGGTCAAGCTCGTCCGGCTTCACCATGAATTCCTGGAAGCCTTCCATCGCGACCTTGGCCATCTCTGCCGGGGCGTCCCGGTCAAAGAACTGTGCCACGCCGCCGGTTGAGTTGTTCGACAGCATCTCAAAGCCTTCCAGCAAGAACTTGTCGTTGTCCACGGAGGATTTGTTGTTCACCGGCAGCTGACCCAGCGCGTCGCCTGCGTTGATCAATGTCTGGTTCTCGGCGGAGGCTACAAACTTCAGGAACGCTTTGGCGTTGTCTTTGTTCGACGCGTTGGCCGGGATGTGGAACGTGTCTGTCGGCGCATCTTCGGCCAGCTCTACGTCGCCGTTGATCGCAGGAAACTGGTGGAAGTCCAGTTTGTCGTCGTCCAGACCCGCTTCGCGCAGCGGTGCCACGGCAAAGTTACCCTTCAGAATGGCAGCGGCGTCGCCGTTGGTCATGAACGGCAGCGATTCCTGCCAGCTGTAGGCGGTGTGGTCGTCAATGAACGCGCCCATGTCCAACAGTTCTTTCCAGTTGGCAAA
>JBGCDV010000063.1:0-38082 GCA_045105735.1 Sulfitobacter sp.
CCCGGCGACGCGAGGGGCTCAGAAGTTTCCCGATGCGGCTTCCTTCAGGATCAATTTATCCAGCGTCAGGTCAGAAACCGCACGCCGAAGACGCTCATTCTCTTTCTGTAGCCGCTTCAGTTCCTTGAGTTGTTCTGTGCCCATTCCGCCATACTTCTTCTTCCAACGATAATAGGTTTGTTCAGTCACACCGATCTGCCTGATCGCATCGATCCGAGGCATGCCTTGCCCCATCAGAACTTCAACCTGCCGCAACTTCACGACAATCTCTTCGGGCTTGGGTCTCTTAATGGCCATCTCTGGTCCTCCGCTTTCCTAACTATAGGGGCGGACCACTTCAAAGGGGGAGGCTCATGTCTGCATGCCGGCCCCTACAGTGAAGAACAGCCGACAATCGAAAAGCTACATCGATTTGTAACACAATCAGGAAGCGTTCTTCGCGGCAAACACCATGAAATCCATCTTGCTGACGCGCGCAGCACGGCTCCGGCGAAGGTGCGCACGGTCATTCGCCAGCCTGTTGGATAGATCGACAAACTCTGAGCTAACCACTCCCAGCCGTTGACAATGCGTTCAGCACGATGACCCCGGCGACGATCAGGCCCACACCAAGATAGGCATAGCCGTCAAGTGTTTGACCAAAGGCCACAGCACCCAGGAGCGTCACCCCTGCGATGCCACCACCCGCCCAGACCGAATAAGCGATTGCCACAGGCATGGTCCGGACGACGAGGGACATGAAATAGAATGCCACCCCAAAACAGAGCAGCGTGAGAGCGGCAAAACCCAGTTTGGTGAACCCGTCCGATAGTCTGAGCGACGCGGTTGCAAGGATTTCGATACCAACACCTATCGCCAGAAAGACCCAGTGCATGAGTGTATTTCCTTCAACTATTTGTCAGTTTCGGTCGCTTTGGGCGTGTGCGCCTTCACCCGCGAAAGATCTTGAAAACCTTCGGATCAACGCTTGCCGCACAAAGAAGGCCGCCCCAGAGTGCGCCCTGTATCCCCTGACAAACCACATCCTGACCGGACAGATACAACCCTTTGACCGGGGTCTTCGCATTAAGCGCGTTGCTCAACACACGCTCCGGTGTGCCGTCCAACCCATAGAAGCGTCCTTCATGGTGCGCGGTGATCCCCGCCGTTGCCAAAGGGGTTGAAAGCTCGCGAAATACCACAAGCTCGGCCAAGTCCGGGAACTTTGATTTGAACTGGGCGAACATCCTGTCCTCAACCTGTTGCTTGAAGGTTTGATACGCCGCACCACGCGCACCCGAGGGGCGGTCTGCCCAGTCTGCAACCGTGCTCCAATCGGTCCAGGCAACCATTTCGCCAGCGTATTTTTGCTTGGGGCCCGGATCATGCTTGGGATCCTTCAAAGACGCAAAAGAGACAAAGAAACCGGGCGGATCACTGTTTGGGGCATCATCCCACATCACGTCGACCTCTCCGGTTGGATAGATCCAATGATTTGATCGTGTGGCACCGGCCTCCTCTACGTCACCCTCAAAACCCATGAACAGGCTGAAGTGGCAAATAGAGGGGGGAAGGGAGTGAATTTCATCGATCCAATCTTTGGGGCCAACGCCCGCAGGGAGCAGATTATTAAGCGTTTCGCGCACGCCGATATTCGATATGACCACGTCCGAGCGGATGTCTTCGCCATCACAAGTGCGCACGCCGACGACCTTGTCATCCTCGACCAGGAGCCTATCCACCTTCACGCTGGTGCGGGCCTCTCCTCCGGCCGCAGTGATGGTGGGGATCATATGGGCGGCAAAGGCTGCGCCACCACCCACTGGATACCAGGCCCCACTATTGAGATATGAGCCGCAGACGACGGCATGCATGGCAAAACTTGCCTTATGAGGACGACCCCCATGATCCCCCCATTGGGCGGTAAAGGCTGCGGCAAGTTCAGGATTTTGGGTGATGCTGTCGACAACTTCCTGCGTTGTCCGGGCACACCATTTGTCGTTCGCGCGGTGGTTCCACAAATCAATCATGTCGCCCACAAAGGCAGGCATGGCGCGCGTAGGCGCCATTTTATACAGGGTTTCGCGCCCCTCCCGAAGTGCTGTGATCCACGCCTCGATCGCTTCGCCTTCATGGGGGAAGTGATCTTTCAGATCACGTTCCTGCGCTTCAAACGGTCGCGACAAGGCAATGGGCGGGATGTCCCCGAGATGCAGGTTGTCATAAACAGCCCCCATCGGTTCAAATTCCATTGGCGTGTGGGTCAGCCAGTCGAGCAATCCGCGTTCGCGATCGTCGGGTGCAAGACAGCCAAGGTAATGGATCCCAACATCCCACGAAAAACCGTCACGAGAGAAGCTATGTGTAAGGCCACCTAGGGTCTGGTACTGTTCCAGAAGCAAAACCTTGTGACCCATTTTCGATAATGCGGCGGCCGCGGTCATGCCCCCCATGCCCGACCCAACAATGATGGCATCCCAATTCTGTGTTTGGTTATCACTCATAGCAATCTTCCCTTAGTTGTTCGTCCTGTTTGCATCGAACCAGTCTGATGCACGCGAAACCGATTTTGTGATGTGCGGTCCCCAAGGGATCGGCGCTGTCTTGGCTCAGGAGGATTCAAACACAGGTTCGCGATGCACGGCTTGAGGAAAATCAATGGTCCCCAACGGGTGACTTTTTTCCTCCTGCCGCGGTTCGCATGAATGGCCGATTTTTCGCTGCTCAACAGCACCGGGTTTCTCGCTTACGCAAAATTTCTGAATCTGTTTGGCGCGCAACATGAATGCGCAACGGCGCAGTTGGGCTCCATGCAGACCCCGGCTGAGAAAGTTTCGATGTATCTGCTCTTGGCTCTACCTTCTGGCGCTGGCATTGCGCAGCCCCCTGATCAAGCGGTAGATTTCCTCTAACCACTCGACCGCGCCGCGTGTCCGTGTAATCTGCTCAAATGAGATATTCACAATCTTTCGCTAACATCTGACATGCGCGCCGCTGCTTTGATTGTTGCCGCTGGGCGGGGCACCCGTTTTGGCGGCGAAGTACCCAAGCAATATGTGTCTTTGCATGGTGTCTGTGCCTTTCGTCGTTCTGTTGAGCGGTTCTTGGCGATGGATGATATCGCAGAGGTGCAGGCTGTGATCCACCCGGACGACGCTGTGATGTTCGCAGATGCGATGGCGGGGCTGGCCGATGCGCGATTGCGCGCGCCCGTGACGGGGGGCGCGACCCGCGCGCTGTCGGTGTTGCGTGGGCTGGAGGCGTTGGAGAGGCGCGGGATCGAAGCTGTGCTGATCCATGACGCCGCGCGTGCTTTTGTGACGGCCCGGATCATTCAGGATGTTCTCGATACGTTAGCTCATAGCGAGGGAGCATTTGCCGCCCTGCCGATTGTGGACGCGCTTTGGCAGGTCGACGAAGGTCGCGCTTTGTCACCAGTTCCCCGGGATGGCCTTTGGCGCGCGCAAACCCCGCAGGGCTTTCGGTATGACAAGCTATTGGCCGCGCACCGGACCTACGAGGGGGACGCAGCCGATGACGTAGAAATTGCCCGGGCGGCAGGCATGACAGTGCGGGTTGTCCGTGGGGAAACGAACAATTTCAAAATTACCACGCCAGCGGACCTAGATCGCGCGAATGAGATCGCGAGTGCACTGCCCTAAGCTGTGCGGCGCTGGTCTGATGAGGCTGATTGGCCCTGGTCGTTTGTCTGGAATCGCGCCGTTGACTGGCCCAAGCTGTTGGCCTCGCTTGCCAACACAGCGCTTGCGGCCGTGACTTCCTCAAAGGAGGCCGCCTGACGTTGGGTATTCTGGTCGATTTGTCCCACTGCTGAGTTGATTCCTCCGATGACGGAAACCTGCTCATCAACGGCTGCCGCGATCTCTTCGATCCCGCTGGAGATGCTCACGACACTTTCAGCAATCGTTGATAGTGACGACTGCGCAGCGGATACCTTGGTTACACCCAGAGAGACCGCCTCGTCACTGCGGCTGATGACAACATCCACTTCTTTTGCCGCTTCGCTGGCGCGCTGGGCCAGCTGCCTCACTTCGGAAGCGACGACGGAGAATCCTCGCCCAGCTTCACCAGCCCGCGCAGCTTCGACCCCAGCGTTAAGCGCCAGCAGGTTAATCTGGAATGCAATATCATTGATGACGCTGACAACCCGGGCAATCTCCTTTGAACCTTCGGCAATATTGGCGACAGATGAGGCGGCTTCGGCTGCAATCAGGCCGCTGCTTTCAGCGGTTTCTCGCGCCAACCTCGCGCTATCGCTGGCTTCTGTCACATTGGTGCTCACCTGTTTGATGCTTGCCGACAGCTCTTCAATCGCGGCGGATGTTTCTTCAAGGGACGCCGCATTCTGCTCGGCTTGGGTGGACAGAACAGTTGCTGTGTCACGCAATTCGGAAGATGATGAAACCAGCGTCACCCCGCTTTCTGATATCTCACCAACGAGGGATTTCAGCGCAGCAATCATGTTGTTCGTACTCCCCTTGAGGTGTCCAAACGCGCCACGGAAGTCACCTTCCATCTGTCTCGTCAAATCACCACTTGCGACACGGCCCAGTGCCTCACCAGTGGCGCTTAGGCCTTGATCCACAACGCTCAAAAGTTTGTTGATGTTTTGTGCAAGCTCATTGAGGATCTGGTCCTCAAACTTCGCCTCGACGCGCTTGGAAAACTCACCTTCAATCGCGGCCTCAACCACCCCACCAAAGGATGCGCCAAGGTTCCGCATCATCGTCTCACGCTCTTGTGCGGTGCGATGATCCGCCTCTTCGCGTTCTTTGGCCAAGGCTTTTTCGCGCTCCGCCGTTGCTTCGCGCTCTGCAGAAAGTGCGGCCATCTGCTTTGCGGCGGCTTCTTGTTCCTGTGTCAGCTTCGCCATTTGTGATGAGTTGCCCCGGAATACCTCAGCAGCACGGGCCAAATCGCCCAACTCATCTAATCGATTTGTTTCCGGGATATCTGTGTCATAGCTGCCATCCGCTACCTTTTGCACTGAGCCTGCCAGTCGCTGAATAGGGCGGGACAGCCGTCTGGAAATCAACGCCGCAAGGCCAAGGGCCAAGGCCAAGACAACCACTGAAATACCCAACAGACGCTTCAACGCCCATGGCAATCCTGCATAGATTTCATCGTGCGTCTGCTGGATTACCGAAACCCAGGTGGTTCCAAGAAAATCTATTGGTTCAAAATATGCCAACAACTTCTCTCCGCCCGGACCGGAGTAGTCGATTATACCACTTTCACCTGCAAAGCCGCGCTGTACCGCCTGACTATTGCTCTCCGTTCGCAAGATGTCGTTTTCTTCACTCATCAGGGAATCGGTGCGCAATAGATTGTCAGCCCCAACCAGAAAACCATCGGCAGTATCGCCAAGCCGGCTCAGTTCCCGAATGCTCGCGTTGAGGGTGTCGACCGGCATCTGGTACGCGAGGACGCCCAGCCGCTTTCCATCATTGTTGAACACGGGCCGCGAGATAAAGGCAGCCGGGGCAAAGCCGCTTGGTTCATAGGGCGAAAAATCGACAAAGGTTGAGGGGTCTTCTGCCGTCAATTCTGCGGCCTGACGAAATGCGGCTGCGAGACCAGAGCTTTTGTATGGTCCGGTCAGCATATTTGTCGCAAAATCAGCCTCTTTGAACACACTGTAGACGAGGTTGCCCTCAGTATCGAACAAGAACACGTCATAATACGACATGGAATCCTGAAGAGCATCGAGCGCTGGATGATAAACTGCGTGGATGAAACCATAACTTGACCCGGTATCGGCAGAAACAAGCAGGTCTTTCTGGCCGATTGGATGCGGGTTTTCGTCGATGTAGACGCGGTGCAGCACTTCATACGGATCATCAAGCGCATCAAACCCGTCGGCCAGTGCGATCAATGCTGTGGCGACGGCGGGGTCTGCGGCGCGCATCGTGATGTCACGGTCAATTATCTGCAGTAACGAGCGGACGTCTGCCGTTTTGAGCGCGCCCACGCCATCAATCTTGGTATCTGCTGCCCGTTCAATGACACGTTGGGTCAACAAAGCGTAGGCGACGAGCATGATCAAAATCGTCCCGGTCAGCAATATCCCGATCAACAGCGGCAGCTTGACCCCGATTTTGGACAGCGCAGCTGTGTTTCCGCCCCATGTACGCTTTGACAGATTCATCATGTGCAACCCCTTGCAAACAAATTTCAAAGCGTGGTTTGACCCGAAATCCTTTCGATCAAATGAAGGAGTCAGACAAGGAAAGCCTCTTAAGTCAGCGACACGGCATAAAACATCGCAGCACTTTGTCCAAAGATCTGCGCTTGGTGTGCAGGGTCGGTACCCACCTGAGCGCGCACAAATGCCACGACATCGCCATAGGTCAGATGTAGTTTATCCACAGGAAAGTTACTGCCAAACATAACACGTTCCGGGCCGAACCATTCCAAAATCCCTTGGCTCACCTCAACCGCAGGCCCGGACAGATCGGCACCAAAAAACATCGCATACCCTGAGAGTTTAACGTGGACATGAGGGAGCGCGGCCAACGCCTGCATCCCTTGGGCCCAAAGCGCAAGACCGGCGGGGGATGGATCATAAGGTGAGCCGAGGTGATCAATAACAACGGGAATGCTTGGATGCTGCGCCAAGAACGCTGCCGCCTGCATCATCTGCTCTGGATAAAGCTGGAGATCAAAACTCAGTTCGTGATCTTTCAATACGCCAAATTGGTCGCACCATTTTGGATTGTTCAAAAGGTTTGTGGCCGCAAAACTCAGGTCCGGACGATTTGGTAGATGTGAGATTATCTGCCGGATCCCACGCAGGTTGGCATGGGCCTTATGCCGGTTCAACGTTTCCTCAAGCCCGTCACCCGCAAGGTCTGCAAAGCCGACAATCATGATCGGATGGCCAGAGGTATCGGAGATATGCTGCACAAACGCGGTCTCCGCGACCGGATCGGGCAGGCGCGGATCGGCCTGCACATGGACCGAAGCAGCCAGCGTTTGAGTGCCGGGCTCTGCGAGATACTCATCAAGCAGATAATCCCGTTGGATCGGCGTCGGATCGCCAAAGGGTTTCATCGCCCCAATGTCCTTGAGCCAGACATAGCCCACATCCAGCGCAGGGGTGTCGGGTGCCCAAAGGTGGTGATGTGCGTCGATGATCCTCATGGTGTTTCCGATCCTGTTAGAGCTGTTCTGGCCAGTCTTGCAATGCCTGTGCCAGCCGGTCCAGCCCGTCATTCAGGTTTACCGCAGCACCGCCCCCCACACCCAACCGGATATGGCAAGGTTGATCATAGGCGCTGCCGGGCAACAGGAAAGTGCGGTAGGGTTCAGACAACAACACCCGGGCAAACGCATCGCTGTCGATGCCCTTTGGCAACCGACCCAATCCGATCAAACCGGCACGGGGGGTCACCCATGTCAGCCCCTCTTGCGCGGTAACCCAATCGTTCATCTGCACAAGGCTTTCTTGCGCCTCATTGCGCGCCTTGGTCATCGCTTTGGCGTAACGGTCAGGGCGCAAGGCGACCTCGGCAATCACTTCGCCTAAGATGTTCATAATCTCGGAGCTGTTTTCACGCAGGATCACCGCGTCCATCACCAAATCCGGGTCCGGGCAGATCAGCCAGCCAGTGCGCAACCCTTGCAGCCCCAGCGCCTTGCTGACGGACCCTGTGGTGATGCCCCGTGCGTACATTCCTGCCACCGACGGGCTGCGCGGTGCGTCCCATTCCAACCCGGCATAGACCTCATCTACCAGCAACCATGCCCCAACCTGATCCGCAATACGCACCAGTTCTTGCAACGCTGCCTGATCCAGCAGGTTTCCCGTAGGGTTGTTGGGATTTGAGACAAAGATCATCCGCGTCTTGTCTGTCACCGCTGCCGCCATCCGGTCCAGCGGCAATGCCCAGCCATCAGCCTCCTGCCGCTCTACCTTGACCACATGTGCGCCGATGGCATTGGCCAAAACTTCCGCCTGCGGCCAGCCAGGTGTTTCAATGACAATCTCATCACCCGGCTGCACCAACTGCATGATCGCGAGGTAGTTCGCCTCCGCCGCCCCGGCAGTGATCAAGACGTCGCCTGGCGCGCAAACGCCGGTCAGCCCCGCCTGCGCCAGCACATGATCGCGTAGCTCCGGCAACCCGCGAAAATCCCGGTTGTTCCAGTCCAGCGACTGGTTTGGATCCAGATCCTCAAGGTAGTCACCCAACACCGGAGAGCCAGAGAGTGAAAAGCCGACAATCGCCTCAGGCGCGGCATCGGTCGTTTCCAGCAGATATTGAAACAACGTGTGTATCTTGACTTTCATGCGGCCCGTCCCCTGAATGCACTCATGACTACCGCTTTCAAACTCAAGGGCAAACCCAAACGTCTCGCCGTGCTGGATTATGGCCTGTTTGAAGTGCACTCAGGCCCGCGCACCATCGGCATCTGTGGCTTTGTGATCGAAACCGACGCAGGCGAGGTTGTGTTGATCGACACCGGCTTTCCCGAGAAATACGCGGCGGACGCAGAGGCTGCGACGCGCGAGGACGATCTGGGCAGTTTTGGCCGCGTGCTGTCTGTCACACCTGATAATTTGCCCGGCCCGCAATTGGCCCGGCTGGGGTTGGCGAAGTCAGATGTCACCCTGATGATCCAGAGCCACACGCATATCGACCATGTGGGTGATATGGACGGCTATCCCGGTGTCCCGATCCTGATTTCTGCAGCTGAACGTGCGTTGCCCCGGCCGCTTTATTGGTCCGGCAAACAACCCATGGACTGGCCCGAACGGGATTATCTGCTGGTCACCGATGACTTTGAGCTTGGGCATGGTTTTGAGGTTTTGCATTGTCCCGGACACGCGCCCGGTCAGCTGGCGTTCATGGTCGCGCTGCCGCAAACCGGCTGGGTGCTGCTCACCTCCGACGCGATCAGCCGCGCCAGTGAGATCGACGAGAAATTCGCAGGCTCCTGGGACGATGAACAGGCGATCCTGCACGGGGATCGACTGATGAAACTGGCCAAAGCGCGGGAGGCCTTTGTGATCTTCGGCCACAGTCCGGAACAATGGCCCGACCTGCGCAAGGCACCGGATTGGTTTGAATAGCTGGGCGGCTCAGTACCCTTGGAACAAGAGATTGATTGCCCGCGTAAACTCATCAGCCCGATCTGAAAGGTTCCCAATCGGTGGCAGCAACAGGCTCAAAGGGACGGCACCCATCAGATGGGTCGCAAGAACAAAGCGTTCTCCCTCCACATCTATCATCGGATGCAACGCTTTGACCCTTTGCGGCACCTCCTGTGCCGGCAGAACCGGCACCATCATCCGGGTGCGTTGCACTTCAAGCAAATCAGTCTGAAGATCGAGCAGGTAGCTCTTGCCCGCCCGGGTTGGATGCAGATCGTATTTAGACATCAAACATGCGGTATTCTTCCAATGGCAGGCCGTTTTTCTCAACCCATTTGCCCCACGCTTCAAGCGAGGCGCGATTCTCTTCCAGCCACGCCTGACGCAACGCATCGCGCAACCCTTGCTCCGCCGCGGCGGAGACGTTGACGCCCATCTCCTTGGCGTCTTTCAGCAGCGCCTGATCCAGCGACAGGTTTGTCGCTTTCTTCTTGCCTGATCCCTGAACGGCCATGATGCACCTTCGCTATGCGCATAACTTATGCGCATAGCGAAGGTGCATCTCTAACGCACGTCACGCCCTTGATTAAGGATGATCACATTCCCGCTCGACACATCTCCGGCAGGCGACATCAGGAATCCGACCCAGGCGGCAATTTCCTCAGGCTGCATCGCACGACCATGGGGCATCTGCGCGACCGCAGCGGCCAGAACCTCTTCGGTCAGCACCCCGAAAAGCGGCGTTTTCGTCATCGCGGGCGCAATGGAATTCACCGCAATCTTGTCGGTCGCATAACGCCGGGCGAGGTCTTTGGTCAGGTTGTCTAGCGCGGCCTTGGACGCCCGGTAATGCGGCGGATCAAACACATCAAAATTATACGCGCCATTGGAAGAGATATTGACGATCTTGCGCACACCGTCGCGCTCCGCCATCAGCGGAATGGCCGCCTGACAACAGTGAAAGGCGGCCGAGAAGTTCAACGCCATTTGCCGCTCAAATTCATCGACCGGAATCTGCGGAAATTCCGACATGAAACAGGTGCCAGCGTTGTTGACCAAACCGTCCACACCGCCCAGCATACCCGCAATATCGGCGAAGGCCGGCTTGATCGCGTCCGCATCCATCAGGTCAACCACCATCGCGGCAAACCCATCCTGTGCCATCTCCGCGAGCCCCGCCGCGTCCACATCAAATCCAACGACAGCCCAGCCTTCCGCCAAAAGCCGTGCCGTGATCGCGCGCCCCATACCGCCTGCGGCCCCTGTGACCACTGCTACCTTGCTCATACCCCTGCCCTTTCGTGTGAACCTTCGTTAGGTGTAGTCCCACGCGCCCGTTCTGCCAAGGAAATGCCCATGCCGATCCGCCCCGCCCGCCGCATCACAGACACCTCGCCCAAGAATTTCGGCATGTTCGCCAAGGCCGTCGGGATGGAAGGCGACCTGATCCATCTCGAACTTGGCATGCCTGCAGAGGACACGCCGCAACATATCAAGGACGCCACCATCGCCGCGCTGCAGACGGGCGATGTGCATTACTCAGACCTGCAAGGCATGCCGCAGCTGCGCGCCGCGTTGGCTGCGAAGATGACCGCGCAGGGTGTGCCGCTGAACGCGGATGAGGTGATCATCACCAACGGGCTGACTCAGGCGAGCTTTGCCGCTTTCATGGCCTTTATCGATGCAGGCGACGAATGCCTGCTGCTCGCCCCCTATTATCCGCAACACATCGGCAAGGCGGAGCTGGCCGGGGCGGCCGTCACCATCGCCCCTCTTGATGCCACCAACGGATTTACCATCAACCGAGCGTTGATAGAGCCGCATATCACATCGGCCACCCGCGCTATTGCCCTGATCAACCCCTGCAACCCCACTGGCCGCGTTTATACCCGTGCAGAACTGCAGGTGCTGGCTGATCTCGCGCAAGATCACGATCTGCTGGTCTTCTCCGATGAGGTCTACGCCGAGATCACCTATGACGGGGCCACGCACATCCCCATTGCGTCCCTTCCGGGGATGAAAGAACGCACAATTACCATGGGGGCCTTCACCAAGTCGCACGCCATGGATGGTTGGCGTTTGGGCTGGATCGCAGCGGATGCTGACCTGATCGGGCCCTGTATGAAGATCACAACAAGCGAAGTCACCCACGTGAACACTTTCATTCAGCACGGTGCATTGGCTGCTTTGACGGGCGATCCGGCGGTGTTGGTGGGAATGGTCAATCGGGATCAGGTGCGCCGTGATCTGGTGGTCTCACGGCTTAACCAGATGCCGGGGGTTTCCTGCGCCCCGGTTGAAGGGACGATCTATGCCTTCCCCAACATCGCGGCCACAGGGCTCAGCGCGCAGGATTGCGCTGACCGTTTGCTGGCAGAAACCGGCGTGGTGGTCGAAGCAGGCAGCTTTTATGGCGAGGCGGGCGAAGGGCATCTGCGCGTCTGCTTTGGGTGCGCAGAGCTGGAGATCCTCGAAGAGGCAATGAACCGGATGCAGCGGTTTTTTAACGCGCTCTAGTGAAAAACCGGTCTCATCGCCGACCTGTTCACAAGAGCGCTTGCAGCCCGGTAAACAACCGCTCCACATGCTCTTTCTCGGTGACGGCTCCCGGTGATATCCGCAGAATGTGCCCACGGGCGTCCACATGCACACTGCGGTTTCTCAGGCCATCCACCACCCGATTGGGGACCGCATTGGGCGGCAGCTCTATCATCACCGATCCACCGCGTCGCGTCTCATCCAGCGGTGTCGCAATGTTCAGCCCCATGTCCTGCGCTCCGGCAATCACTGCAGCGGTCAGCGCTCGGTTATGCGCCAACAAATCCCCCTGCGCCGCATGCCAGCGTAGCGCTGGCACCGATCCGACACAGGCTAGAATTGAAGGGGTTCCATGCTCAAACCGCCGTGCGTCCGGCGCATAGGCGAAGGCGTCCAAGTCCCAGGAAAATGGATTGTCCTGCGAAAACCATCCACGCAGTTCTGGCGTCACCTCGCCTATCAGATCAGGTCGCATCTGGACGATCCCTGCGCCGGGCGTCCCACAAAGCCATTTGAGGGTCGTCGAAACCACAAAATCCGGCTGTGTGTCGGGTATCGAAAACGGGATAATCCCGATACCTTGCGTCAGGTCCACACCGATGAGCGACCCCATCCTGCGGCCATGGGCGATCAACGCAGTCAGATCGGGCCGGTGCGATGATGTTGAGGTCACAAAGGTCAGCAGCGCCAGCCCAACATCGGCCCCCCACGCGGCCAGCATATCCTCATCCCGGACCCAAAATTCCCCCTGCCGAACAGGCACGGTTTCAAGCGTGTACCCCAAGCGGGCCTGCATCCCGTTGAGCAGAAAGTGCAGCGACGGAAAACAATCTGCCGCAATCAAGACTTTCTTGCCGCGCAGCCGTTCTGCGGGCAGCCCGCCGAGCACCGAAAAGAGCGCGGTTGTCACATTCTCTGCGCTGGTCAGCGACCTCTCAGGTGCGTCGATCAACGCGCCCCACAAATCCAGAAATTCTGCCCTCGCGGCCAAGACCGATGGCCACTGCGCGTCATCCGTCGCTGCCCAAACCTGCGAAAATGCCTTCAGCGCTTGCCCCATATCCTCGGCCTTGCCGGGATAGAGACCAATGGAATGATAGAGGAAGTAAGCAGGATCGTCTGTGGTCATATCAGTCCCTAGGTTGAGCGTTTTGTGTACACAGGTCTCACCAAAGCAAGCTATGCTCTTTCGGTGTTACGTGCCACAGGTTTGCCGCGAGACCATGCGCGCGACATCATTGGGAAACAGACCTGATTGCTGGGTGCTTGTGGGTTTGGGCGGGCAGAGGCAGGGGGCAATTCCCCCGCTCACATCCTACGTCAATGCGCAGGGCCATTTCCAAGCCCTCGAATGTGGGGCCTCACCCAGCCTGAAAAATGAAATTGTGCTTACGGCCTCCCTCTTGCCGCGTTGCGGCACCTCGAAAGCGCACCTTGGCAGTATCGCCATTTCTGTTGTACCGGTTTCCGGACGACAGGGATTTTGCCTATGATGCCCTTGCAAGGTGGTGTTTTGGCGAGCAGCCGAATTTTCGAGAATAGTCCCGGCTGAAATGCGTGGGGCTTTCATACCCAACCTCAAACCCTGCGACCGACACGGAAGGCACGCCACGCTCCAAGAGGGCTCGGGCTTCGATCATTCGAAGATCCTTTTGATACTGCAGCGGTGATGTCCCGGTCACAGATTTGAAGTGCTCGTGAAACGACGACGGGCTCATGCCTGCACCTTCTGCCAGTTCGCCCACGACCAACGGTTCCCGGAAATGGGCCCTAATCTGCTGAATGGATTTGGCGATACGGCTGGCATGGCTGTCGACTGACAACAGGTTGCGCAACATGCCTCCAATCGGGGAAAGTAGAAGACGATAATGAATTTCCCTCAATACCATTGGGCCAAGGACCTGCACATCTAGGGGCGTTTCCATCAAACCAAGGTAACGCACCATGGGTTCGATCCAGAACGGGTCAGCTGCACTGGCAGAGAGAGATTTCGCGTGAGGCACGTCTGTCACGGCATCGCCAACCTGTTCATAGAGACTGCGCAGGATGCTCAGGTCCAACGAAAAAATGAGTGCGCGGTACGGTGCCCGTGGGCTGGCTTCGGTGATTTTCGACGTCACCGGCAAGTCATGGCTGACCAACAAAGCGTCGCCCTTGGTCAGTGAAACGAACTGGTTTCCTACGTTCATTTCTTTCCGCCCCTGTAGGATCAGGCAAATCACGGGGTTGTAGACGACAGCTTCAAAAGTGGTGACGTCTTTGCGTTCGAATATGTGCGCAGCCGGGAGGACTCTGCCAAACAGGGCGGTATCGCGGGCTAAAAGCTCAGCTGACAGGTCCCGTAGTATTTCAAATGACATCGTGGCCTCCTTGGTCACTTTCTACCCAACTTGCGCTCTTAAAGCACGCAATGTTCTCACTATTCGGAGGAATTGGCAGATACGTCGGAGAATATGGCAGGACGCTCATCATCCATGCCCCTAGTTTCCAGTCAACCAAACGCATGAACGGAGCACATCATGTCTGTCACACCAACCACCTTTGCGCTGAATGCCAACACCTCTATCCCTGCGGTCGGGTTTGGCACCTATCTGATCTCGAACGAGGATGCCGAAACGGCGATCAGTTCCGCGATTGCCGCGGGTTACCGGCACATCGACACAGCTTCGGGTTATCGCAACGAAGAAACGGTCGGAGCCGGGATCCGGAAAGGGCTGCAAGCCGAAGGACTTTCACGTTCTGATCTGTTTGTGACAGCCAAACTTTGGCCCGGCAACCCAGCCTGGGGCGACCCGCCCAAAACCGGTGCACAAACCATCCAAGAATGTGATGCAAGCCTTTCGCGTTTGGGCTTGGATTACGTGGACCTATACCTGATCCACGCCCCTTACGGTGGCGACATGCGCCTAGAGCAGTGGCGTGCACTGTTGGACCTGCAAGCCAGCGGCAAGGCTCGGTCGATCGGGGTGAGCAACTTCAACGAAAGCCATCTCGATGAGATCGCAGCGGCGGGCTTGGCCATGCCTGATGCCAACCAGATCGAGCTGCATCCCTGGTCTCAGAAGCCGGGCCTGCTTGCCCATATGACCAAGCATGACATCGCACCGATTGCCTACAGCAGCCTTGTCCCGCTTTCTACCTGGCGCACCGAGCCCGGGCAGGACAGTGCCAAGACCGACGAGATGAAAGCAGACGGTGCTGCCTTCAGGGGCATGGCTGCGAAATACGGTGTGTCCGAAGCCCAGCTTCTACTGCGGTGGGGCGTGCAGAATGGCTATGCGGTCCTGCCCAAAAGCCTGAACCCGGAGCGGATGGCCCAGAACATCGATCTCTTCTCCTTCACCATCGACGATGCCGACATGGCGCAGATGGCCACCATGGATCGGGGCCAAGGCGTTGCATGGGCATCTGGCGATCCAAGCAAATAAGTGCATCCGGGCCTTGATCCGACCCCCAACTCAATTGGAGTAACCATGAAGCTTTCTTTCCTCTTCCCTGTCACCGCAATTGCCGCTCTGCTCAGCGCGCCGCTTTCGGCGAAATCGGCCTGCGACGCTACTTTGATGAGCGGCAGCATCGCACAGCTCAGCGCCACCCACGCGACGGTCGACACATCTATTCTGATCGACGCTGCCGCCGCGGATGTCTGGGCAACTCTGACTGACTTTGACGCCATGGCCCGCTGGAGCACCGGGACGTTGCAGGGCATCACCGGCAACATTCGAGACGGCGGAAGCGTGACGGTCAGCTTCATCTTTGGCGTCAACGACAAGGGTGAGCCCAATCTGATGGAAATTCCGCATAGGCTCGTCTACGAGGAAGGCCATTCGTTCGGGTGGTCTGACCCGTTTCCCGAAGACATCGGCGGTGGACACGACAATCACCATTACAGCGTTCAAGCCTGTGGGGATCAAACACTGTTCATCCAATCCGACGAAATCGTGGGCAACCCGTACGCGGCAAACTTCGTCAGTCAATTGCTGCCGATGTATCAAACGTTCAATGCCGAATTTAAGGCCGCCGCAGAGAACAAGCCCCACGACTGATAGAGCGCACAGATCACGGAATGTTTCACTTAGCCATCAGACAGAAAACCGACTATCCGAGCGAAGATGGCCTATGTTTATGACAAACTTTATGGCGAAACGCCTCACGCCTTGGGGCAGCCTACGCAGATCTTCGTCGATTTCTTTGAGCGGTTTGAAAAGACCAACTTGCGGGTGCTGGACGTCGGCTGTGGACAGGGGCGTGACGCCTTGTTTATCGCGCGCCTCGGCCACAACGTCGTAGGTGTAGACGCGTCAGCGAACGGCATTCGTGATATGCGTGCTTGTGCAAAGCGAGAGGGCCTGTCGATCGAGGGCAGTGTGCAAGACATAAGGTCATTTATCCCAAGCGGGTTGTTCGATGTGATCTTGATCGACCGCACGCTCCACATGCTCACGCGGGATGAACGGTGCTCAACTTTGACCAGGTTGCTCGAACATGTCGAAACCGCCGGTTGGATTCTGATCGCAGACGAAGCCTCGAATATCGCGGACTTCAAGGCTGTTTTCGCAGGGAATGGACCTAGTTGGTCGATAGAACTCCAGAAGAAAGGATACCTGTTCGCACGACGGTCCTAATGGCCAATACACCGTTGATAGCCGTGCGCATTGCTGCCGATTTCAGCGGCCCCGCAAACTCTTTTTGATGCCTGCCGATATGGTGATTTGCTGCGTGGATTAAGATGAGATTTGGGCGGGTATAAAGCAGACAAATAGGTGGTGTCACGAGTGATTCAGACACCCATAATTCGTGTATTTGCATCTGTTTTTTCTTGATGAAAGCACAAAGATCCAAAAATTATAAATAATGATCAATAACTTACATATCTATTCAGAATATGAATAGGTATATATTCCGATTATTTGGCTATTCGGCTCTTTGACCCCTCACTAGTCTGATCCGCAGGACGCTTGTGCATCCAACACGAGCGGCGTCCAAGGGGGATGAAGATGTGGGAGATGATTGAGCTGGGACTGTAGCTCCGGGCAATCGGTAGCGTTTGAACGCGGTGCGAAGGCCCTCAAAGGCTGCGCTCTTCCGTTTTTTGCACATAAAAACCGATAGTGCCTTTGGTAAATGCGCAGGGGCCACGGATTGGTGTCTCCCAAAGAGACCCGCCTCAATCTTGAACACAATCAACCCCGAGTGAACTGCAAATACGGGATCAAAGGGGTCTAAACGGATGGAAACGCCAAGCACAATTGTCACAATCAGCACCGATGTGGTGGATGCCAACGACGGCGAGATCTCTCTGCGCGAGGCGGTCATGTATGCCAGTGACGGCGACACGATCACCTTTGACACCAGCCTCAGCACGATCACGCTCGACGGCGCGACCCATGGCGATATCGATATTACGGGCAAAGAGGTCACCATTGATGGGGATCACACTGGCAGCGATGACAAGGCGGATATCACGCTGGATGCAGATGGGGCCGGACGGCACTTTGATGTCAAAGGCACGGGCACGCTGAACCTCGATTCCCTGACCCTGATCAACGGTGATGAAAAATTTGTTGGAGGCGGCTCAGTTGCTGTCAGGAGTGGCGGGACCCTGACTGTTGATGCCTCCACATTCTCCGGGAATACCGCAAGGGTGGGGGGTGCGATCGCCGACGGTGGCAGTAGTACTGTAAGGGTGAACGGGTCCACCTTCACCGGGAACATCGCAAATGATCCCGCTTTGGCTGGTTTGGGTGGGGCCATATCAATCGGTCCTGGTACCAATTTCTCTGCCACCAACACAACCTTTGCTGGGAACAGCGCTGTCGGCGGTTCTGGCGATCAAGGGGGCGCACTTAATAAGAGTTTTTCAGCCACCGTGAGCCTGACCAACGTCACCATGACCGGGAATACAGCAGATTTTGGTGGCGGCATAAATGGCAATGGAAATGTGACCTTGACCAATACAATTGTATCGGGGAACACGGCACCAACAGGTGCGAATATTCGCGGCGTTAACGTTATCGACAATGGTGGCAATGTCATCAATGGGTCAGCCGCGGCGCTTTTTGGCACCAACACCCTGACTGACAATGGCGGGCCGGTGCAGACCGTGGCGTTGGCCGCAGATCAATCCAACCCGGCGCTGGATGTAGGTGCCTCCTCAGCAACGACAGATGCGCGGGGGGAGGCGCGGGTGGACCAGCCGGTGCTTGGCAACAACGGCAGCGATTTCGCCGACAGCGGGGCCTATGAGCTTGGCCTCTTGGGCCTTCTGACTGTCGAGATTGCGGCGGGTGCCATCGTTGAAACAGGATCCACCATCGTGACCGTCACGCGCAGCACCGGCACCAACGGCGATCTGGATGTGACGCTGATGTCAGGTGATGTGACGGAGATCAATTCGCCCGGCGTGGTGACAATCCCCGATGGCCGGGCATCGGTGACTGTGGAGTTGACTGCCGCAGATGATGCAGTCGCTGATGGGACCGTGACGACAACCGTCACCGCAAGTGCCACCGGTTTCATTGATGGAACGGACACGATTGATGTCGTTGATGATGAAACAGCACCTCCGCCGCCCGCAGCCCCAGCCGAACCCGATCTTGCCGCTGGATCAGACAGCGGCCTGAGCCCAACCGACAACATCACCAATGTGGACACTCCGGCCATTGAAGGCAGCGGTGTCACGCCCCTGTCCCTGATCACTGTCCTGTCGAGCCTGGATGGTGTTGTGGGGTCCGTGCTGTCGGATGCCTTGGGAAATTGGTCGCTGACCACGTCGCAATTGAGCGAAGGGGATCACGAAATTCGGGCGGTGGAAACCGATGGGACCGGGCTGTCCTCCTCCCCGTCTTCGAACCTGTTCGTTGTTGTGGACAAGACAGAGCCAGAGGCCCCTGTCGTCACGTCTATTGCAGATGACACGGGTGCGTCGGCCACCGATGGGGTCACCGAGGACCCCAGTTTGATCATCAATGGGACGGCTGAGGTCTCGTCCACGGTAGAGGTCTTTCTGAATGGTGTGTCGCTGGGCAGCGTGATGACGGATGGCCATACTGGAAATTGGAGTTTTGATCACACCGGAACGGATCTGGCTAATGGGGACTACGACATTACCGCTGTGGCCACAGACTTCGCAGGCAACATCGGTGCGATATCGGCTGTATTTCCAATTGTTGTGAACGCCTTTGTTCCACCTCCGCCACCCCCTCCGGCTGTTAACCAGCCTCCGTCCCTGCAGCTCTCTGGTGTCAGCACGGAGGTTTTGCGCAGCAAGTTTCCATCTCAGGACGCTGTTCTGCTGGCCAGCGTCGGTGTGCTGGATGATGCGTTGGGCAATGAGACATTGGCCCTGACTGGGGCGGATGCGGGTCTGTTTGAGATCGTTGACGCGAAGCTGTTTCTCCAAGAAGGCGTTGACCTCAGCACCCACGTCGGAACCACGCTTGATGTGACAATCGAACTTGACGACCCATCGCTGGGCTCCGGGCCAGAAGACAGCGCGGCGTTGCGTTTCCCGGTCATCAACACCTATTTCCCTGATGTGCCGGGCAATGATCCGGTGGAGGGCACGGAATTCGACGATCTTTTTGAAGGTGGGGATGAGATTGATACCGTCAGCCTACCGGGGCCAAGCGACCAATACACGGTCACCTTCAGCCCTGATGGCACCATGGTTGAGGACCGCACAACTGGGGCCATTGATACGCTGATCAGTATTGAGCAGCTGGTCTTTGGTGGTGAGACCGTTTCTGAGCCGCCGCTGGACCTGACCCAGTTTGATGGCGTCTTACAAGCGTCTCTGACGCAACTGGACGCGCTGTCAGAGTTTTACCTGGTTCTGTTTGATCGGACAGCCGATGCACCGGGCCTGTTCTATTGGGCCACGCAATTGGCTGATGGGATGTCTCTTGCCGAGATTGTGGAGTTCTTTCTCAGTTCACCGGAATTCGTGGCGTCTTTCGGTGCGGATGCTGATACGGCCTCAATTGTGGATCAGGTTTATGACAACCTTTTGGACCGCGCGCCGGACCTTGCGGGAAAGCTGTTCTGGACCGATGCCCTGTCAGATAACGGGTTCGGTTTGAACGACTTCTTGCTGAGCTTTATCTCAGGTGCCCAGACCCATGCAGCTGATCGCCAAGCCATTGACGATCAAAATGACATCAGCCTGTATTTTGCGGCGTTGAATGGCCTGTCAGACATACAGGATGCGACCGCGGCCAAGGATGTCTATGTGGTATCGGACCGTGTGGAGAGCCTGAACGATGCCCGTGATCTGATAGATGGCTTTGCACAGGAGGTAGAGGCGGTTGGATCAAACGCAAACTTACTGATGACTGTCTCCGGCCTCTTTGACGATCCGTTTGTGATCGCGTGAGGCAGCGCAAATGGCGCCTTTCTTGAGATTGCTTGTCTTGAACGGGGTGCCCAAGCGCTGCGAATACTCCCACGTGTCAAATAAAGTTTGCTGAAAAATTTGAATGACACGTATAGCTGTCCTTGGGAGGGCAAGCGATGGACCTGAGAAAACTGGATCTGAACCTGCTGGTGACGTTTGAGGCGATCTATTCGGCCGGCAACATTTCCAAAGCCGCAAAGGCGATGAAAGTCAGTCAGCCTACGATATCGAACGCCCTGACGAGGCTCAGGGATTCCGTCGGAGACTCTCTTTTTGTTCGGCGTGGCCGAGGTGTCGTTCCAACACCAAGAGCGGCTGCGATGATTGGTCCGGTGCGCGAAGCTTTGCAGATGATTCAGAGCGGTGTGGGGGCGGAAGAAGTCTTTGATCCGGCAACATCACAGCGCGACTTTCGCGTGGTTGTGCTGGACATGTTGGAGCCGATTTTGATGCCGCCCGTGGTCAGGGAAGTTCAAAAACACAGATCGGTTACACTTGAAATGTTGCCCGTGCTGGATTTCCCCATAGCCGAAGGCCTGAACGACGGCAGTCTTGATCTCGTGCTTTCAACCTTCGATCCGCGATTTAAAGATATCGAGTGTGAGCAAGTCGGGTCATCTAGAATTGTTGTTGTCGCTCGGAAGGGACATCCGGACATTCAGGGGGAAATCACGCCAAAGCATCTGGCCGATATTGGTCATCTTGCGCTTGTTCCGAAATTGCGCGCCTTGTCGCGCATTGATGAGGCGTTACAGTTTGCTCAGAT
The DNA here is from genome assembly GCA_045105735.1 of Sulfitobacter sp. Classification (GTDB taxonomy): domain Bacteria; phylum Pseudomonadota; class Alphaproteobacteria; order Rhodobacterales; family Rhodobacteraceae; genus Sulfitobacter. Next base: position 20,797 of record JBGCDV010000063.1, read on the forward strand.
CAATCGCCACATTGTCTATACCGTTACCAAATTCTGGTCGTTTCCCCATACCTTGGCCACAACGGATCTGATTGCCATGATGCCCGGCGACTTCGCGGCACAAGCGGCGCAATTTTACCCTTTGGAGCTTTACCCGACACCCTTCGATTTTCCCGAACAGAATATCTACATGATGTGGAAAAAAGAAAAGGAAACCGATCTGGGTCACATTTGGCTAAGGAAACAAATCATCAAAGCCTACAAAGAAAACGAAGTGTCTGCTTGAGCAGATCGCCCAATTTCTCGCATGGCTTGCCAATAATGATAGAGCCCCCAAAGCCCCACAACATGAACAGTTGCCAAGGCAATCCGCAGCGCATCCTGGTCAAAGCCTGCAAAAACCGTGTCGCTGGCCAGCCCTACAACCGTTGGGCCCACGCCAACGCCAATCAGATTGAATCCAAACAGGAAAATCGCGGTGCCCATCGGACGGAGCTCTTCTTGCAGGCGGGTGTGCAGATAAGCAAAGGTTGGTCCCCAAAACACTGCGCTGACTGATGTCGCGATGCCGAAACAGGCCAGAGCGAGGATCGTCGTGTCTGACAGAAGAAACAACCAGAGCAATGGTTTTGCCAACAAAATGGCAAGAATGACAATGCCAATGCGCCAGCGTGGATCTCTCTTTCCCCATCTGTCAGCCAATCGACCCGAATACCAAGTGCCCAAGCCCCCGATGACCCCGGTGGTCAGTGCCAGATAGATCCCGGTTTGTGCTTGGCTCAGGCCGTGTGTTCGGATCACGAAGGTAGGGAGCCATGCCAGCACACCGAAAGTCACAACGCCAGTCAGCGCAATGCCACAGAACGCGTGGAACAATCCCCGGTCCCGCCAGATCATGCCCAGTGTCTTGCGAAAGATGGCACGATCAGCACCCCCCTTGGCTTCTGAATGAGGTCGGCGGGTATCTGTCGTCGTAAATCTGAGCAGCAAAGCCAATATCAGCCCCGGCAACCCGGCCAGGACAAAGGCCCATCGCCAACCAAACATTTGCCCCACAATGCCACCAACCAGAAAAGCCAGCAAAACACCGATGTTCGCACCCGATGCGAAACCTGCCAAAGCCGATGTGCGTTGGTCGGGTGGAAATTGATCTGAGATCATCGCATGTGCAGGTGCTACAGCTCCGGCTTCACCCAATCCTACGCCCAGGCGGGCTAAAATCAGGTGCGTGAAGTTCTGAGCCGCGGCCATCATCAACGTGAGCAAGCTCCAGACGACAGCAGAAGTCGAAATGATGTTGCGTTTGTTTCCATGCGCGGCCAGCCGGGCAATCGGGAAACCCGCAAGCACAAACATCACCGCAAAGACCAGTCCAGACAGCAATCCCAGTTGAGTGTTCGACAGCGCGAACTCGCGTCCTATGGCATCCAGTGAGATACTCAGTATGTGTCGGTCCATATGCGCAACCGCAAAGATCGCCGCGAGCAGGAACAACAGGTATCCGCTTTTTTCTGGTTGCACAGAGCCTTCTTTCGAAACGAAATTTCCAGTGTTCATACAGGCTTCTTGCGCTCAAAATCAATGAGGGGCTGGTTCTGGCCCCGGCAAACAAATCCAGCAGCGGCAAAGAGAAACTCGGTCGAGTTACAAACATGGGTGATCAATACCTTCGATCATTGCTCGTCTTTGGTCCGGTAAACGCGGGCACACCCCGAACGCGCCAGCAATCGGATATCCGCATTCTGACGAAGCTGAACGCGGCGGAGGGATAGCCGGGCCGAAAAAAACTCCGGCCAGTAGACTGGCCGGAGCATGTGTTCGAAATTGCTAAATTGGGGGCTTAGACAATCGCGAAAACGTCGTCGAAGACTTCACTGCGTTCAATGTTGAACACCACATCCTGGAAGTCTCTGTCGCCCAGACCCGTCAGGTCCTCAACGCCAACCCGCAAGATGCCACCTGCGTCAGAGCCGGACAGGAAGTGCTGCGCCCCATCCGAGTTTGCAGCCGCGTTAATGGACTGGAAGATTTCCACATCGCTCAGCCCATTGATGCTGGCGCTGTTTTCGTCGAGGTTGAACACGATGTCACCGCTAAGACCAGACACCGCATCTGCGCCATCCTGCACGATAAAGAAGCCCAACTGTTCACCTTCGGCCACGTCGTTGACCGTGATGCTGCCACCGTTTTGGGCATTTGCCGCAACGATTTGTGCATCAGATGTTGCCCCTGTGGCCGTGTCGTAGACAAAGACACCGAAGCTGTTGGAGAAACCCGACGTCGAGTTATCCAACGTGATGGTAAAGTCGGTGCCATCTGTTTCGGATCCGTTGCCGGTGACAAACTCGTTAAAGGAGATACCATCTATGTCACCGGCATCCACCGCCTGACCTTCGATCAGATCCTGACCGTCGCCCAAAAGCGACTCCAGGAAGGCCACGGCAGTAGTCTGTCCGTCATTGGTCGCGGCAAGGAAGTTGCCGTTGGCCAAGTCCGCATCCACTGAGAAAGTCGCATCCGGCACGGTGACATTCTGCCCATCAACCGCAATGGCTGCTGTTGAGAAGGGTGTACCGTTCTGGAACACGAATTGCTCACCGTCCTGAACCCCGACAAAGGCATTGCCGTCAAAGATATCGGCGTTGCCAGCGACTTGGCCGTTGACGTCGATCTGCTGTTCATCTCCGGCAAGGATGACGTTTTCAATGCTGATCAGCGTATCCACCTCGATGGTCTCAACAAAGACATTGCCATCGGCCTGAGCGGCGTTTGCACCGTTCACATCGCCTCCCGCATCTTGAATGATGTCGGTGATGACAGGACCATTTGTCCCGGCAGGCGCATTGTGCAGGTGAATGGAGCTGACACCCGCAACAGGCATCAGTTCATCCGTGGTGATCCCGCTGACCGTCAGGTCGTTGGCAGATGTCACGGTGTCGCCGTCCACGGTGATGACAATCGTACCCTGACCTGTCGCCGCAGAATTGGACGCATTGTCCGGTTCTTGTGCGGCATCAAGGGTGGCATTCAGCGTGATTGTCCGCACCCCAGCCCCATCCGTTGTGTCAGACGCCAGCAGCAGCTGACCGCGGATTGCGCCACCGGGGAAGCTTTCGGTGTGGATATTGTAGTAGAGGTTCCCCGCAACCGCCTCACCAATGAGATCCTGAGTGGATTGTTCAGTTGTAAGCGAGGCCAAAGGCTGACCATCAGATGAGACAGAGAAGCCCGTTTCACGTGTTGCCGTGCCATTGCCGTTCTCGTCGAGGTTCACAACAACCGGTGCGCCCAGATCAGAGAAATCCGCCGTGTCAAAGCCTTCACCACCGTCCAGCGTGTCATTGCCCAGACCACCGATCAATACGTCATCGCCAAGACCGCCTTCGATCAGGTCATTGCCCGCACCGCCATCCAGACGGTCATTGCCGCCAGCGGCGATATCAACAACAATCTCAAGCAGTTGGTTGGCGCCGCCATCACGGGTAAAGTCCGCCTCATCCGTGAACACAGTGCCCGCAGCAGATGTGCCGCCAAGGATGATGCTGTCACCCGCTGGTCCACCTTCAGAGCCGATGAAGCCTTCGTGCACACGGATCACACCATTCTCAGTCTCGCCCGTGTTCGGACCCGTCTGGTTGATGAATGCCGCGTCGCGTTCTGTGTTGACCTCTGTGCCTGCGTCCAGAACATCGCTGCCAAATCGCTGGATGGTGATCGGGCCGGCAAAGTCGCCGTTCTCATCAAAGATAGCGTCCGTAAGCGGGTTACCCGGTGACGCAAGGAATGCGTCGTTTGAGGCGATGACCATCGTGGCCCACGTGAAGTACCCAAGGCCCACATCAGCGGAGTCCACATTGATGGTAAAGCTGGCCGTTTCGCCCGGATCAATCGGACCCGGCGCACCGACACCCAGACCAAAGACCGTGCTGTCCACACCGCCGTCGCCTGCCTGCTGATTGAACTCAGCCGCGATGCCTGTGACCACACCGTCCTCTGCCAAACGCTCAAGCCCAAGGCTGGAGGCTGCGCCCCGGTCATAAAGATCAAAGTTCTCACCATCGTGGAAACCGAACCAAACCGGCGTAAGGAACGTGCCACCTTCGCCCAGCGTGTTTGTCACGCTGACGGTGATCGCTTCGCCGTCGCCAATTGCATCACCGCGCAGCACGTCGTCGCCCGCGCCGCCGGTGATCACGTCGTTGCCCTGACCGCCCGCAATCAGGTTTGCGCCTGCGTCGCCGGTCAAGTTGTCATCGTTATCTGAGCCGACAAGATTTTCAATGTTGGTGAATGTCTCGTTCACCATGCCATAACTTGCGGTGCCGTCTTCGATGGATGCTGTCACACCCAGACCGATGCCCTGAAAGCTGTTGGTGTCATTGCCTTCACCGCCGTCAATGACATCAGCGCCGCCGCCGCCAGCGAGCAAGTCATCGCCGTCGCCGCCCTGCAGATTGTCATTGCCGCCGCCGCCGACAAGTTCGTCGTTGCCGTCATTGCCGGTCAGCACATTGTCATTGCCATCACCAAACAGAATGTCATTGCTGTCTGACCCATCAAGGTTCTCAAAGTTGCTGAACGCTTCGAACACCGTACCGTTTGGTGTCTGGTAAGACGCGGTGCCATTGCCAAGGTTCGCTACGACATCTGGACCAATACCTTGGAAACTGTTGGTGTCATTGCCTGCGCCACCATCAATGACATCTACGCCGCCGCGTCCGGCCAGAACATCGTCGCCATCGCCACCGATCAACGTGTTGTTGCCACCGTCGCCGTTCAGTATGTCACCGTCGTTTGACCCGGTGATGTTCGTGACACCGGCAAGGTCAAATGTCTCAATCACTTCGGCAAATACACTGCCGTTTGCTGTGACACCGTTGATGTCACCGCCTGCATCCTGAATGATGTCGGTGATGACCGGTCCATTTGAACCAGCAGGTGCATTGTGCAGGTGGATGGAGCTGACAGCCGCAACAGGCATCAGGTCGGATACCGACAACCCAGTGATTGTCAGATCGTTGGAATAGGTAACGGTGTCGCCGTTGACACGGATCGTCACGGTCCCTTGTCCCGTCGCCTCTGAATCAGACGCATCGTTTGGCTCTTGTGCCCCGTCCAAGGTCGCGGTCAATGTGATGACGCGCGCGCCATTGACGATCTCATCGCTGGCAACGCTCAGTTGGCCTCTGATCTCACCACCGCCAAAATCGGTTGTGTGGACGTTGTAGTAGAGGTTGCCCGCGAGCGCTTCATCGACGAGGGCGGCTGGGGATTGCATGGTTGTCAGAGAAACCAAAGGCTCTCCTTCATGCCCGAGAGAGAACCCAGTGGCGCGGGTTGCTTCGCCTGCGTTTAGGTCTGCAGATACGGAGACGTCAATGTCGCTGAAGTCTGCATTGGGAGGAGTAATACTCATTTTTTGGTGCCTTAAATTGGGAGCCAGCCAGTAGTTTGGTGGCTGAGGAAACGGATTTTCTGAAGATGGCATGCGACATGCTTCATCGTTCGCTCAAAACCCTAGACAGGTATTGGAGTTGGGAAAATGAACGTTGCGGTGACGATGTGGAAACAAAATAAATTGATATAAAACAGATAATTAATGTGTGGTCGTGACGATCCAATCGCACAGTGACCAAGCCACACCCTTATTCATTTACAAGGGATGACATTTTTGTAATCGACCGTGAGAGCTGTTGAAGCCGTAGGCTAAAACCGACGCGTTACAGGACCACTTCACAGGGTTCGAGTGTGGCCATGACAGCACCAGCCCTTCGATATCTTCGCGGCGCGCGTCTCTACCCTTGGATAAGCATCCATCCAAACAAGACCCATAAGTCTGCCACCTGTCAGTTGGCAGTCGGATCCTTCATGCCAATCCTGAAGTTCAACGACGACCGCGCCCATGGGGACTGTGCGCCGTCCGTTTTGCTGATCACATCAGTGCGAACCTGCTCGAACACCTGCTCCAAAGACAGACCGGAGGTTCTGATCGCGCGTGCAATTGCCGCAGTGTAAGGGCTGTTCGAGCCTGTACCATCCAGTGCAACGTCACCCGGCCCTGTGGCGTAGGCGATCAGGTTGTTGGTGCGCGCGGTCATGCGCGCAAGTCCGTCGCCCACATCCAAAGTCACCGCCGACTGATCGCCAAACGGATTGTCGCGGCAGGCGTCCAGGATCATCACGCTCACGGCCTGTGGCGTGTGAATGCGATCGAGAACCCATTCTGCGGGGACGGCTTCGCCAGCAATGTCAGCTTCAGACCGAATGGTCACATTCAGCGGAAGAAGATAGTTAAATCCATCACTACGGACACCGTGCCCAGCAAAATAGAATACGGCCAGCGCCTCCGACCCCGCCGCGCGCACCTCGCTGGCGAAGGTCTCAACTTCCTGCATCATTTCCACACGTGTAACATCTGTCAGCATCGTGACCGAAAAGCCGGCATTGCGCAGTTCATCGCGTATCAAGCGCGCGTCGTTCACGGGATTGTCGAGCGCTGGGACACGTGTGTAACCGGCATTCCCAATCACCAAGGCAAACCTTTCATGCGCCAGGACCGGTCCGGCAAAAAGAACGGCGGCAAAGCAAAGAGCAACAAGAATACGCATTGGTTATTGTCTCCAGATTTTCCTGTACCAGAGAGGCCATCGGACCTCTCTGTTTGGTTCCAAGAAGCTAAAGCTGTGGCTCCTTCAGTCAAAACAAACACTACATCAAGACCGGGCAGCCAAGATCATATGCAAACAAGTCTACACAGAGACGGCGGAAGCCCGCGACGCACAACAGGCAGTTCCACCAACGCCTTGGACGCTATGTTACTTCAGCGTTCACCCGGTCTACTGGGGCTGTCCCTCACACACCGAACTTTCACTCTTGTAGTTAAGGAACCCTTACGATCAATCCAATCTGCCTTTTGCACACTTCTGACTTACCAGCCCAGAACAGCCAAAAGCCACCTCATCAAACAGTCGCCTCGGTCCTTCCCAGTCATCTAAGACCTCGCGGATCACCTGATCGAGGACCCTGGCGACCTGCACGTCGGTAACCTTCTCGACCACCGCATCGATCTGGTCATGCAGTCTGGCCATATCCTGCGGCGTCAGTGAGCCTGTCCAGAATTTCCAGCGTATCTATGATGTCATCTGTGCGATGCAATGTTGCAGGAACGTCGCGCAGGCACGACGCTTCATCGCGCCTTTGGCACACAGCACACCAACTGGAATCGGTGGAACGATGCTGTTGAGAGGAACAAAAACCAACGGCTTCCCGTCCGGTGCAAGCGTTCCGACGGGACGGAAGTTAACGATGGAATACCCAAAGCCATTTGCCACAAGGCTGCGTGCAACGGCCATATCTTTGGTGCGTTCCGCGACAAGGGGTTTCACATTGGCCGCATTGAAGAACGACAGAAAGTAGTCAGAGCTCAACGGGAGATCGAGCAAAACCATCGCGTGAGCCGCAAGGTCCTCAACTGTTAGGCTGTCACGATCCGACAACGGGTGATCAGGCGCAAGCATGACGAAGGGCGGCAACGTTTTGATTTGATGAAATTCGAGGTCCTCGGGGACATCGATAGCGTAGCTCAGGCTCAGGTCGATGTCAGCGCGGCGCAGGGCTGCGAAGATTTCAGGTTGCGTCAGCTCCGATTGGCTCAGGGTGACGGCGGCGTGTTGAGCCTCAAAGCTGCGGCGCAAGTCCGGCACAACAATCTGCGCAAAGGTGACCAGGCAACCCAACCGCAGCGGCCCTTGGACCGCTTGGGACACATTCCCAGCGATACGCGTCAATTCAGTGGCTTCAGATAGAATTTTTGAAGCCTGTGCCGCCAAGCTGCGCCCTGCCTCGGTCAAAGATAGCCCCTGCGCCCGTTGGCGCACAAACAGCGCGGTGCCCAGTTCTTCCTCAAGCTGGGTCAGAGCAGTTGAAATTGATGGTGAAGAGACGTTCAGTACGCGACTGGCGGCGGCAATGCTGCCTGCTTCGGCGGCGCAGGTGAAGTATTCTAGCTGCCTGAGAGTGAATCGCGTTTGCATGGGATGATGGTGACGAAGCCGCTGATCGTCGTCAATCATCCCCGGGCACGCCGTATGATGGTGCCTCTCGCGGGTCGGGCGCGCGCTGCACGTAGGCATCCAGCTGAGGCTTATAGACCTCCCACGCGGTTGCAATCGCCTCGATTGGGCAATCTTCGGTCCAGTCGCAGCGCAGATCGGCCACAGGCCACGATACGTGATCCACAATCTTCATACCGGCCGAATGGACAGGCCCGGCTTCGCCGCCCGCAGCTAGCCCGGCACGCATTGCAGCGATCAGCCTGTCACCAATGTGGCCTGTGCTGGTCGTGAACCCGTCGACGATAGCAGCTGGCACACCGTCATTGGCCAACAGATTGCCGCCGGAGGCCACGTCAGTGCCTTCGGCCTGGGTCCAGATGCCAAGTGAATTCGGGCCGGAATGGATCGCGGTCGTCCCGTTTTTGTCGACAGCCAGAACCTGACGATACTCGATGAACTTGCCCAGATCGCGCACGCCTGCGATGGCCTCAGCCGCCGTCATGCCACCTTGCATCAGATCAAGCGCGAGCGGGCCGAGCGTCGGGTCGGTTACGTTCTGGGAAGCAACTGCACCCACGCCCGCGCGCGCATAGGAACACCGTGCCGCAACTGCTGGCGACGACGATGAAATGGCAAGCCCGAACATCCCTGTGTCGGCGCAGCGGGCGACCAAAGAAAACGTCATGCGGGGATCACCGCCGTGCCGTCAATTTCAACCAACCATTCGGGGCGCGCCAAAGCTTGCACTACCAATCCGGTGGAGACCGGGTGCACGCCTTTGATGTATTCGCCCATGGTGCGGTAAACCGCCTCACGGTGGCGCACGTCGGTGATGTAGACCACGACTTTGACCAAATGGCTGATATCGCCGCCCGCTTCTTCGATCAGTTGTTTGATGTTTTGCATCACTTTGTGAGTTTGCTCTACTGGATCGTGGCTGTCGATATTGGCTGCGTCATCAAGGTTCTGCGGGCATTGACCACGCAGCCAGACGATTTTGCCGGACGCCTCAGTCACGACAGCCTGACACAGATCATTGTCGAGGTTTTGTTCGGGATAGGTATCCGTTGTGTTGAACTTGCGGATGCGGGTATGGGCCATTGAGGTTCCTTATATTTGGTCTTGAGCGGCAAGCCACAGATGGAAGTCGCGGATCGTGCCCTCGTAATCGTCCTCCGCCAACGGGCCTGACACGGCATGTTCAGACCCGAGTGCGATCTGCATGCGTTCCAGCTTTTCGCGATCTTCCTGATTGACCTTGTCCCAAAGCGCAATGCGTGTGGCGATGGCGTCAGCGTCAAGATCGTTCCCATAGGTGGACAACGTCCATTTGACCCTGATTTGCCCTGCGTTTAGCGGAAAGATGCTGAGTGATACCAGCAGGCTTGCGGCTTGGCTGGCGACCTGTGTCGGGAAGATCGAAAACAGGGTCGATCTCAGCCGCTCGTCATCAGTCAGGTTGAGCGCACCCAGACCCCGCGACGGAATGTCCTTGGGATAGTTTGCAGCGTAAGATGTAAATCCTTCACCCCCGACCAGCTTGCGTGCCAGCCCTGTTGGCGTGTAGCCGTGCAGCGTTTCTGGGTGGACGACAGACAGGTGATAACCCTCCATGAAGTTCTCAACCAGGCACTTCCAATTGGTGTTCCAGATCTCTTCGGCGACATGTGCGACATGAAAGCTTTCGGTGTCGTAGTTGGCGAGAAGCGCATCAAGCTCCGGGTATGAAAACGGTGCAGCATTCGCATCGAGGTTCACGTAAATGAACCCGCTCCAAAGCTGCATGTTGTGGCGGTGCAACCCGCAATTCTTGGCGTCAAAACCCGCGTTCTTCATGCGGGCTGCCCGCATCAGGCCGCCGTCCAGATCGTAGGCCCAGGCATGATAGGAACACACAAATCGTTTTGTGTTCCCGCTGCCTTCAGCCAGGGGCATCCCACGGTGACGACACACATTTGCCAGCACTGCGATGTTACCATCCGCTTGGCGGACCACGATCAGTGGCTCGTTCAACAGTTGGACCGTAAAGAAGTCGCCGGTGTCAGGAATTTCATCCATACGTCCAAGGCAATGCCATCCGCGCCGAAGGACCGTCTCAGCTTCGCGGTCAAACCGCTCTTGAGAGGTATAGAACGCTCCGGGCAACGTTGTTGGGCGGTCGGCAGGAAGGGCTGCGATGTTTTGCAACTGCGCGGACAGGTACGACATCTGTCAAACTCCTTCTGCAACAACGGGCTGGAACGACGTGTCCATCCGGCTCATCAGGTATTGTGCGAAATCGAAGTTCGGGCGCTCAAGATGCGACAGATGCCCCGGCGTGGCCCCATCGGCGGACAACCCGCGATAAACCTTCTCGGTGCAGCCGCGATCTTCGACGTTGACCTCGTCGAGCAGGGTCTTGAGATCGGTTAAGTTTTGCTGCGCTTCCGCGTCGTCCTTGTAGTCATCGGACATGCCACCACCAAAGCGGATCTGGACCTGACCCGGGCCTTTTGGATGTAGGCTGAGATACCAAAAATACCCCGGCGTCAGTGTGATCAACAAGCTTGGATAGATGGCAAGCAAGAATGTCGTTCGGCGTTCATCGCCTTGCAAACGGTCGTTGCTGGGGTGGGCCATTGCGATGCGCAGGGATTCATCCTTGAGGATGGTATGATAGTTGAACGCCTTGCGCCCCGGCGGACAGATCATCTCGTCCAGCTTGGACAGCCCTCCGATCGTTCCAGCGTGGCACACCGGCAGGTGATAACTCTCCATGAAGTTCTCGGCCAGCACCTTCCAGTTGGTGTCCCAAAGATGCTCTTCAAAGAAGGTTTCCGTATAGTTCGTCATGTCGTAGCCCGCGATCAGGTCTGCGACTTCGCCGAGTTCTTCGGTCACCGGTTTTGCATCCGGATTGAGCGTGATGAACACCCAGCCAAGCCAATCGTCGCAGGCGATGTCAGGCAGGCTGTAATGGTCTTTGCAAAATGCAGTATTGCCGTTCATTGCAGGCGCGCCGCGCAAACTACCATCAAGATTGTAGGTCCACGCATGATATGGGCAGACAATGGTTTTGGCATTCCCGCGCCCGTGCAACAGCGTTGACATGCGGTGGCGGCAGACATTGGAATACGCCCGCAACACATTGTCCTTGTCGCGCAGCACGATGATCGGCTGGCCCGCCAGTTCGCAGGTCAAATAGTCGCCGGGCTTGGCCAGGGCGCTGGCGCGTCCGACGCAAAACCAGGATTTCTTGAAGACGTTTTCCAGCTCCGCATCGTGGAACGCGTCAGACATGTAGACGGCCGGTGGCATAGCGCGCGCTTGCTCAAAGGGGACAGAAACGTTGTCGCGCAGCGCGTCGATTGGGTTCGGAAGTGCCGTAGCGATGTTCATAGAGTGACTCCCATTCTCAGACCGATTCCGGCCGATACTCGCGGTAGTTGCGTTGGATTTCTATCTGATCTGCGACATGTGATGCGTCGTGCCAAACCCCCCAGATAAAGGTGGAACCGCGTCGCGACTGCCATGGCAAGCCAAGAAAATAGAGCCCCGGTTCGGGCGACACGCCGCGCTGATGGTAAGGTGCACCATTCGCGTCGCAGGCATCAGGCAGGTCAATCCACGAGAAATCCTGCGTGTAACCGGTCGCCCAGATGACGGTAGAGACGCCAGCCTCGGCAAGGTCCAGTGCGCGCAGCGGATGCGTCAGGCAATTGGGATCATCGGGCAGGACATGCGCTTCGGGCTCTTCTGGCAAATCAAGACCAAACTGGTCGATATAGGCGTCAGCTTGCGCGAGCATATCAAGGTAATTCGCGTCGCCCGCCGCGATGGTCTCTGCCAGGTCGCCATCGACCACAAGCTTGCCATCTTCGTAGCCCGAGGCGCGGCCCAACAGCGTCATGCCGCCATGTGCCAGCTTGCGGAAATCAACAGTTTCGCCGCCGCGCGCGCCGCTGACCGAGATTGTTACATGTTCGGTTCCGGGCGCTTTGGCAGCCACATCCCACAGACCAAGGACACCCAGCCACCAGCAGTAATCCCGTCCGCGATAGGCACGCGGCGGACGGTCATGCGGTCCGACGCACAGATAGACCTTGCGACCGGCGCGTTGCAGTTCATCTGCAATCTGGCCGCCCGATGATCCTGCGCCAACGACCAGCACAGCACCTGCGGCCAATTGCTCGGGATTGCGGTAGCTGGCCGAGTGGATTTGCGTCACGGCGGCTGTGTCGGGGATTATCTTGGGGAAGACTGGGTGATGAAAGGCACCTGTCGCGGAAATGACGCTCTGCGCTTCGATCATGCCTTTGGACGTGTCGACGTTGAATCCTGAGCGCCCCTTGGCGCGGCTGACTGAGTTGACCGCGACACCGGTGCGGATCGGGGCCTTGTGCGCCTCGGCGAACCCCGCCAAGGCGTCGGCAACCTCTTCTTTTGGGGGAAAAGCCTCGGGCCCGGACTGAGGGAATTGCATTCCGGGAAAGCAATCATGCCAAGCCGGACCATTTGCCACCAAAGAGTCCCAACGTCGCGTCCGCCAGCTTTCGGCAACGCGGTCCTGTTCCAACACCAGATGCGGGATGCCGTGACGCGTCAGATGTGCGCTTGCTGCGATCCCTGCCTGTCCGGCCCCCACCACAAGCGTATCAACGGCTTCGACCATGATTGCGTCCTCCAACTACGACAGGTCGATGTTGCAAGAACGGCATCGTTCATAAAGCTGCAAATTACTGGTTTCTACTTAGGGAAAACCTCAGAAGAGGCCGTTGTGTCTTTGGCATGTCGGTCAACCATGCGCTGAACCATTGGAGCGAAGTGCCAATAGTCAGGTGTTTTCATCCCTGCCTGCTTCCCGGCCTCATCCAGATATCGTACCGCGATGATCGTCTCCAGATTTGGGTTCTGCTCAAAGGCTGCGACCTCGTCTGCGTCCATCGGCCCGCCTTGCAGGTTCAATGAATGGACTGAGGCCTCAGAAAGCCGTTCGAAATAGGTGGGGCGCGTCGCACAGAGGTACCGCTTGGCCGCGACATGGTAGCGGCAGCAATCGGTGACAACTGTCGGAAAGAAGCGCTCGAGCACCTCAGCGCCAGCGTCTTCATGATGGCGGTCCTCGGTGTCGTCCATGGTGAACATGCCAAATTCACTGGTGAAATGCCCGATATCGTGCAGCAAAGCGCCGACAATTACCTCTTCAGGCTGGCTGTTGCGCTCAGCAATCGTGGCCCCTTGCAGCATATGCTCGCCCATCGTGACCGGTTCCCCGAGATATTCCTCGCCGCCGCGCCGATCGAAAATCGAACCGATGAACTCCACGATCGTTTTACGACTGAGGTTGCTGATATCCGGCTTCATTCTGCAGCCTCCAATGGGCCGGGATGCGCTAAGGCATCATGGGTTGAGCGCAATCCGTCCATATCCGCATAGCATCCTTGAAGCCACCGAGTGCCTTCGCCCGAATACCCTTTGCGCGCATGCAGGACACGTGTGTTGTCGACGACAAAGGCATCGCCGGGTTCAAGACGGAATGTCACCTCCATCGCGGTGTCGTCAATGATTTCGCCGAAGCGGCGATAGGCGGCGTAGTAGTCCGCCATTTTGTCGAATGGCACGTCAATGAGGGGTGCACAGGATCTGTTGTTGAACCGCACGCCGATCAACTGACCATCGGGTGCCAGTTCAATCATTGGCCGGCGTGAAGTCAGGCGCACGCCCGGCTCTCCGGCGTATTCGAACCGTGCACAGTGGTCTGCCAACAAATCGAACCAGTCCAGGTTTTCATCGCGTAGGCGCAGTGCTGCGGCAAACCCGTCGACCACCATGTTTTCACCGCCCTTTGCAGAGCTTTCAAGGCAGTGCAGAACCTGCACGGATGGCACGGGATCTCGGTAGGGGTTGTCGGTATGCGCCTGCAATCCAAGACCAGTGTAGGCGAGATTGGTTGGGTTCACCTCGGTCCGGACCTCGAACAGTCGACCATAGTTGGTTTCACGCACATAACTGAAAAGATCGACGATCCCAAAAAGCGCTCCGTCCTTGATGGGCGCATTCTGGATCTTGGCAAACCCATAACGGGTGATTGCGCCCAACCAATCCTGCAGGGCTTTGCCCCCTTGTTTCAACGCAGTGAATTCTCCAATGGGGATGTGCTGGTTTAGCGACGCATTCCAAGTATTGATGTCCCGCGAAACCCATCCGCGTGATGCGGGCATTGGACGATCATAGGCGTGGGTTTCCAGCCAAGAGATATCATAGCTGATGGGTCCATCGCCTGATGTGAATGTCACGGCAAGGGTGGCATCGGATGTCACCTCCGCAGCCGCCAACTGCGTGTCGGGCGCGATATCCTGCAAAGTGATCAAGCGCTGTCCGTTTGTTGCAGACCTCGTTGTTTCGTCCTGTGCATTGTCCCGCAGCCAAATCGCATGAAAGCGAAACGTGCCATTCAACGTTGCAAGCGTTAAGAAATCTCGGCTTCGATCAATAGTGACTGTTGGCAAATCGTGGCTCCCTTTTGAGTGTCGTGGAATGGCTGGCGTCATCGGCATATTAACGACATCTGCGTTAAACACCCTTATACATCTGCTTCTTGCGGTCCCGCGTGGCTGTTGTGCCAGCCTCACTTCCATCATGAAACGTTCCAAACCAGCGATCCCATGGCATTTCCTGATTGCCATAATTGCATTCGTAATAGCGATGGTGGAGTTGGTGATAGAAAGTCCCAAGTGCCAGCTTGCGTTTGTCCTTGATCAGCAAGTCTTCGTAGCCGGTATGGGTCATGGCCGCCCCTGGACCCAGATAGATCACATGGAAATAGAGATGTATGGGATGGCTTGCGAACACGCAGTGGATCAGGAGCGATGACAGGTACAGAAAATGCTCGACCGGATGCATCGAAAAGCCGGACCACGGGCCGATATTGACGTTGCGATGGTGCAGTGCATGGACGCGTTTGTAGAGAAACGGCACATGCAACAACCGATGCACCCAATAGAAGTGGAATGCGGACCAGATTGGCAGAAGAACCAATCCAGCCATGAACAGGATCGGATTCGAGCTCAGGGTGATCGTCGGGACATATTCATTGCCCATCAGCCACATGATCAAGACTTGCAACAGGGTGATCTGCAGCACGCCGCTGCTGAGCGTCCAGAACATGTTGTCATGCACTTGGTTTGAGAAATTCCAAAGGCGGTTGCCACGGGCGGGATCTCGGTGATCGAATTTCAGCGTTTTGCCTTGTCCGCGCCGGATATAGAAGAACCAGTGCAGTCCTCCGGCGATAGAGATCATAAGTCCCATATTCACGAGCCAAACCTGAAAGACCCACCCAAAGGCAAAGGTCTTCGCTGTGTCGAGTGATGGATAGATAAACAGCCAACACAGGGTCGCCAGCACAACCATCATCACCCGTTCGCTCAGGGTGAGCCAGTTGCGCAGAACCCATTTCCCAAGAAATCGCGGATCAGGTGGCCATTTGAAAATTGAGAGGTCAGCCAAAGGAAGATCAGGGTGATAGTTCCATTCTTTGGACATCGGTTCTGGGTCAGCTTTATGTGTCATGATCGTCCTGCCCTGTATCGCATGATTTGGTTAGCACCGGTGGCGTCTCAAAGTCGTCTCGCCAAGCGACGAGGCAAAGCACCGGGTCATCCAAGGTTTCCATCGCATGCGGTTGGTTGCTTGCGTGAAAGGAAGTGTCTCCATCAAAGAGGGTCTCGTCCGGGTAGCCTTTGCGGCTGAAAACCGCGTTGCCGGACACCACCATGTAGATCTCTTCGGCTGGGTGATGATGCCAAGGGTAATACAAACGCGGCGGCATATAGACCATGAAGAGCCGTATCGCTTCAGACCAATACGGGGCGTTTTCACCAATGATACAATAGCACGCGAACCGGTCTATGAAGTCGCGGCCGATATCGGTGTCTTTGTAGGTTTCCCGCCAATGCACGGCGCCGCTTGCCGCCCGAATTGCATCCTGAAGAGGTGCGTATTTTTGGGACATCAACTGAGTGTCGCTGCAAAAAACATCACTGCATGTGCAATGAAATGGCGTGACGGCTTGGCGTATGACGTCGTCTGGAAATGGGGTGAAGGCCGACATTCTGGTGTTGCCAGCATAAGCTTCATGCGTTGTGCGCAAGAGCTCTTGAAAGACATGTTCGTGGCCCATGGATGAACGATTGTTAAATCACCAAGCCAACGTCTGTTGTGAAAGCGACACTGAGGTCGGTTTCAGAATGAGAGGTCGCAAGCCGTCTGACAGTGCTATTGACGGATGTGGATCATATTAGGTCAAACTCCCAACATACATTGGAAACAGGCATGCCAGGGATGCACTTTTGCAAATTGACCATGATGCGTTGACCAAGCTGCGGCGCTAATTTCACCGATTGCCAGAATTAGGCTTTCAGGTCCACAAAACGAGAGCCAAAGGGATACGTCCCTTAAACACATTTTCAATTGGAAGTGGCGGACCGAGGATCCTTTTCAAGGCACCTAAATTACATAAATGTGATTTAAAAATCAGAAGCTTACCGTAGTGCGCGTCATTACCGCATGTAGCAAAATGTGTAGCAATTCCACGCGCTCTAATTATAACGATACTGTGTAACAAGGTAAAATGCCAACATTCTCAGATGAGGCTACTGGAATTCTTCGCAGGCCTCATGTCAATTACGAGAACGGCCCAATCCTGCCGTTCGCCGCCCGGTCAAGATTCTGAAGTTGCAGCCCGCTTTGCTGCTATTCGCTGCGTTCGCAAGCTCAGATGATGGGCGAACTAATTCAATTCACAGGTCAAAGCTACCCCAAACAATTCGCTACAAACGCCAAGTCAACATTTAGATCAAGATCGGATGCGTAGCATGGACAGCAACTGATGAATGGAGGCCCTTCTTGGATTCTTTGCACCAAATAGACGCCGTACCAAGATTGGTACACGGCCCTCCCGCAATATCGAACTAAAGCAGCGAAATTACATTTACGCTTTCTTCAACACATCTTCTTCCTGAGCCGCGATGGCCTCCTTGGGCATGGGTCGACCAAGAAGAAATCCTTGGAAAAAACTGCACCCCTGCTCTACGAGAAACTCAAGTTGTTCCTTGGTCTCAATCCCTTCGACCACAACATCCATATCTAGCTTCTTCCCAAGTTCGATTGCAGTCGAAATCAGGTGTTGCTTTTTGCTGGAAGGATCATCGACATTAGGCAGGAACATGCGGTCAATCTTGAGAGTATCAAACTGAAATTCCAGCAAATACCC
>JBGCDV010000064.1:0-2828 GCA_045105735.1 Sulfitobacter sp.
GCAATGGAGACCATGCCACAGGCCATCATGACAACTTTGGTGGAAGTGATGGAGGAGGTGGTGACGGCGGTGGAGATTGAGCTAGTAATTCACGTTAGCTGCCGTTCATCCAAAACGCGACATCTGTGACTTAGGGCTCACGCACTAAATCGCTTCGCGATAGGGCGCTTGTTGCAGGCGTTGATGTAAACAGGGATTTGTTGCGCGAGTTTTGAGGTGGGGTGTCTGCTGTTGGTTGAGGTGCTTTTGCCTCGATTGACAGAGGAGTTCCCATGAACATTCAGCAATCGACACCAGCTACACCCCTTCGCGCGCGCATGATCGCGGATATGTCTGCGCGCACTTTGGGTCCGGCATCTCAGACCAGTCACTTACGTGCTTGTAAGCGTTTTGCCGCTTGGTTGGGCCGGTCTCCGGACACCGCTACAGCCGATGACGTGAAGCATTTCCAGCTTCATCTCATGGAGACCGGGACCAGCATCTGCACTCGTAATCAGACCATGACCGGAGTGAAGTTTCTGTTTCGTGTGACGCTGAGACGGCATGATCTGGTGGCCGAGATTTTCAGCCTCAAAGAGCCGGTGAAGGTGCCACTTGTCCTCAGTAAAAAAGAGATCAAACGTATCTTGGCCATGGCACCCAGTCTGAAGGCGAAGGTCATGCTCTCATTGGCTTACGGCTGCGGGATGCGTGCGGGCGAGGTCGTGCGGCTCAAGGTTGGTGATATCGACAGCGCACAAGAGATCATCCGGATTGTCCAGGCGAAGGGACGCAAGGACCGCAATGTCATGTTGCCCAGCG
Organism: Sulfitobacter sp.; assembly: GCA_045105735.1. Classification (GTDB taxonomy): domain Bacteria; phylum Pseudomonadota; class Alphaproteobacteria; order Rhodobacterales; family Rhodobacteraceae; genus Sulfitobacter. Next base: position 802 of record JBGCDV010000064.1, read on the forward strand.
ATATTCTGAGCCTGCTGCGTGAGTGGTGGAAAGAACGTCCAACGGGTCAGGATAAGGATGTGCCTGGGCCAGAGCGGGTCCTATTCCCCGGCTATCGTGGCAAACACCTTTCGGCCCGGCAGATATCGCGACTGTTCAAACAGACCGCGCAGGAAGCGGGGATTACAAAACCGGTCACGCTGCACACGTTACGCCATTCCTTTGCCACCCATTTGCTGGAGCGTGGTGTGGATATCCGGGTGATCCAAGCCCTGCTCGGGCATACCAAGCTGACGACAACAGCGCGCTACGCCAGCGTCGCAACCGGGATGATTGCAGCCGTAGACAGCCCACTGGATGACTTGAACAAATCCAGACGTAGGAAAGGCAAAGCCGGGTCCTCATAGGCCACTTTGCCTTCTCCATCGCTGGAAGTTGCGGATATCTTCCGCACGCACGGTGCTGCATATCGGGCAGCAAAAGCAGGTCACATCAGCTTTGACCAATTCAAGGTGATGAATGCCATCGAACGCTGCCGCACGGCGGCGCTTGGTGGGCATGTCGCACGCTGCGCCGATTGCGCGCACGAGCACATCGCCTACAACTCTTGCCGTAATCGTCATTGCCCCAAATGTCAGGCCGGTGCGGCGAAGGCCTGGCTGGCGGCGCGTGAAGCCGAGCTGTTGCCCGTGCGCTACTTCCACCTCGTCTTCACGTTACCCAAACAGATTGCCGATATTGCACTTCAGAATAAGCGCGAGGTTTACAATCTGCTGATGCGCGCGAGTGCTGACACGGTGATCAAGATCGCCGCTGATCCGAAGCATCTGGGTGCGCGGGTTGGGATCACGTCGGTTCTCCATACCTGGGGCTCGGCTATGACCCATCACCCGCACGTCCACATGATTGTGCCGGGCGGAGGCTTGTCCATGGATGATGCAAGGTGGATCGCCTGCCGCAAGCACTTCTTCCTGTCCGTTCGGGTGCTGTCGCGTCTGTACCGGCGTCTGATTTTGGAAGGTTTGGCCAAGCTGCACAAAGTCGGGAGGCTGCACTTGTTCGGCGATCTTGCAGGCCTCGCTGATCGCGATACTTTCGATGCCTTTCTCAAACCGCTGCGCAGGATCGACTGGGTCGTCTATGCCAAGGAACCGTTCGCGGGGCCAAAGGCTGTTCTCGCATACTTGTCGCGCTACACTCATAGGATCGCCATTTCCAACAGCCGCCTGATCCGTTTCGATGAGCGAAGTGTTACCTTCCGCGTCAAGGATTACCGCCTTAAAGGCGCGGGTCGCCACACCACCATGACGCTGGCTACAGCTGAGTTTATCCGCCGCTTCCTGATCCACGTGCTCCCCAAAGGCCAGCACCGTATTCGCCACTATGGCTTCTACGGAAACGGCAACCGCGCGGCCAATATCGCCAGGATCAGGCAGTTGCTCGGGGCTACGTCGACTGACCAGTGTCACGCCAATGATGACAGTCTTGGCGACACCGATGGGCTTCCCCCCGTTCTCGCGCTGCCTTGCCCGTGTTGCGGCGGGCCGTTGATCATCATCGACACAGTTGCGCCAAATCAGTTCCCCAGAGCGCCGCCAAAAACACAAAGGGCCGCAGCATAAAACGCACACCACATATTACGAACAACACTCTTAACCGCAGGCCATATCACCTGCGAACCCATCACTGTACGCTGATCCAGTTGTCGACGATGCAAAAGTGGAGGACGCCAGTAAAATATCGCGCGTATCAACCAAATACTGGCAACGCCGACCCCATGCTTTATCCAAACGGGCCCGTTCAACCAACCTGCCGGATCAAATCCGCCACAAGCCCAACACGCAAATCCCCATAACAACTGACACACCAAGCCCAACCCCGCGATTTCCCGCTTGAGCGCTTCTCCGACGCCAGGCAACGATCCGCGCTACTCAAACGCATCGCAAGGCGTCCGAGAAACCTACATCGAACCAGTCATTCATTTCCGGCGCAGAGAAGGTGTTCTGGGAGCCCAAATCGACTGATGCTGCAAGGCTCACGAACGTCCG
>JBGCDV010000065.1:0-7119 GCA_045105735.1 Sulfitobacter sp.
GACATTCTTGCGGCGATTGATGCTGCGGCTGCTGCGCGTGATGTGGCGTGAGAGATGACCGGGAATACGCGCCGATCCGGCCCCGCTCATCCACCTGACGACATAGAACCGCCCGACGTTGGGAGCGCCGGGCGGGAAACAATAAGAGGCTCTGATGAGAGACTACTTCCAAAACATAAACTATCAGGTCTGGCCGATAAAGCCCCCTCAGAGGCCATGAGAGAGGCGCTGGGGCGCACTTGCGCCTTTTTGGCTACCCCACATGCCCAAAAACACAAGCCCTCTCCACGGGGCCATTCTTCGGTAGCACGAAAACAGCCGCAATCTGCTACGGGTGAAGATGATGAATTTCGTATTTCGCTTCCAATCTACACAATGCGATCCCAGCAAAATGTTAAGGCTGTCCGTCAGTCAGGGCTGCGGATAATAGCGAACGGGCCACGTGAGATTGTTCGAGAGGCCGATTATCACGATTGGGAGCAAGAGTGCCAGACGCGGCGTGAGGCGTTGGCTGCGCTCAATTCGGATGATTGGGCATGAACAAGCCTCCGAAAATCGCAGAGATTGATGAACTCTGCCGCCATCTGCGGAATACGCTCAAGAAGCGGGCAGCGGTTCCTATCCCAAACTCGATGCGAAACCAGCTGCCAAAACTGTTGAGGCATTGGCTTCAGCATCGCCTCCAGAACCATGACTTCATCTATCCCGGCATGGCCAAGATGGCCTCTTGGGGTGAATGCTCTGACAGGCAGGCGCGCGAGAACTTCAGGAGGCTCAGGACGTACGGAGTTGTTGAGACCGTTGCTTATGCCAAAGGGGGGCGACGTTCCACTCGGTTTGTGCTCCACATTCCTGCGATCTGGCGCTTTCTGGTAGTCGCCAAATTGAACCCATCACCGCAACTGCGGAGCAAGCTAGAAAGCGCTGATTCCTTCCGAGAAAACCCGGAAGTCGGACCCTGTCAAAACCCGGAAGAAAACCCGGAAGTCACTTCCGCCGGTATACAGGTATTATCTGAGGGTGTCCCAAGGCGCGCCATTGCAGGGTCTTCGGGCACCGACCGTAACCTTCCTTCTAACGTCTACTCCCTTAGGACAGGTTTAAGCGATCTTGTGTGAGAAAGCGCGCCTCCGGCGCTGACAATCTCAAACACACCAAGCGCGAAAACCGCTGTGCAGAAAAGAGTGCTGAGAAGATATTGGCTGCTTAACCTATGCCTGTTCGCCACCCATACATAGGTGCTTGACCGCAGGAGTTGGCCGAGACGAAGTGCTGTCGAATGCGCTCCGAAAGCCTTGCATCGGTCGATGCCCTGGAAAAATGGAGCGCTCACGATATGCGCTAGACTGCGTTGCTTCTGACACAGGTCCATATAGCGCGAGGCTCTTGGCTTCGGGCTGCTCCCCAATGAGTTCTGTTCACGGCCCAAACTTGCCGTTCACCACATGAGACATTGCTGCATTGCAGCTTCCCAAAAGCTGTCATTGGCGGGGGACCGTACCCTCGCAGAGGCAATGCCAATCTGATATGTGATGACTGGTTTGTTGTCTGCCTTATAAGGCGATTTGTCAGTCTCTATGAGAGGAGGAATTCTAGGTGACGACCCGCGTTTGGGGCTGCCCGACCACAGCGATGTGGGTGCACAGGCTGGGGCCGGAAAAGGCTAAGCGCATGATGTTCACGGGTGACAAGATAACCGGCTTTGAGGCCGCCGAGATGGGGCTGGTGCTGAAATCCGTGCCTGACGATCAGCTCGATGCCGAGGTAGAAGTACTGGCCGCCCGGATGGCATCCGTGCCGATCAACCAATTGGCCATGCAGAAAATGGTGATCAACGCTGCAGTCGAGGAAAAGATCAACCAGACGCAACGCCTTGCTACAGTCTTCGATGGCATCACCCGCCACTCACCCGAAGGCATGAACTTCAAAGCCCGCGTGGAGCAAGTCGGCTGGAAGCAGGCGGTGCAGGAGCGGGATGCCGGGACATTCGACTGGACCCGCAACAAACCCTTCGACGGTTAATTCACGCAAATTTTGCGGCTACCAACTGATCCTGACAGGCGACATGGCCCAGATCATCGTGGCTTCGCGCTCCGTTCTGTTGCGGAACCGGTGGGCGATCATGGACGGGTAGGAAAAGCTGTCCCCTGCGCGCAGGACAATCAACTCATCCCCTAGTCGCAGTTCGACCTCCCCGGTCAGGACGATGGCGTGTTGTTCGCCTTCGAATACGTAGCCTTCCACTGACTCTGGTGGCGCGCCAGTACCGGGGGCAAAGCGGGACAGGATCAAATAGCATTGGCCCGATAACGTGCTGGAGAGCAGTTCATCCCGAAACCCCATTTCCGCTTCGCTGCGGGTGTACATGTCGGACAATTGTCTGCGGTTTTCAGCGCGGACGACGTGATGACGCTCTAACGGGCCGTCGCCGGATTGGACGGGTAAAAACCAAGCCGGATCGACCTGTAACGCTTTGCCGATCTCTTTTAGCAAAGCGTCCGACACGTTGGCGCTGCCCAGCTCGATGCGGCTGAGATAGGCGGCTGAACACGACAGTTGCGCGCTCAAAGCGTTCAGTGTCAGGCCGCGTGCCTTGCGGACTTCGCGGATTTCGGCACCAAGCCGGGCGGCTGTTGTCGGGGGAAGATTTGTGTCCATGCAAATTCATAGTTGATTTTTGAGGCAGAATTCAACCAAGTTGAATTTGGGCGAATATTTCAACTGCGCCCGTGTCGGTTCATTGGGAGGCGGTGCCATGCGTTTTGATCTGATTGCAAATTTCAGTCCGGGGGAGACGATCCCATGGACCCGCACGCTTGAGATGATCCTTGAGCAATGCTCTCTGGCTGAAGATGCGGGGTTCACCACCGCTTGGTTTACGGAACATCACTTTGCCCACAACGGGTACATGAACGCGCCGCCCAATCCGGTGCAGATGTGCACGCATGTCGCGGCCCATTGCAAAAAGCTCCGGGTCGGCACCTCGCCCATCATCCTGCCCGACTGGCACCCGCTGCGGGTGGCCGAGGACGTGGCGATGCTGGATAACATGACTTTGGGGCGGGTAGATTTTGGCGTGGCCAAGGGGATCAATGAACGCTCCACCATCACTTTCAATCCAAACGCAGACCGTCGCGACAATGCAAAGGTCATGCGGCTTTATCAGGAAAGCCTTGAGGTGATCCTGAAGGCCTGGACCAACGAGGCGTTTACCCATAAGGGCGAGTTCTACGAGTTTCCTGTGCCCGGCTGGAAGGAGACCAACCGCTACTTTGAGCCGCTTGATCCGCGCTATCACGATGAGGACGGCACCTATAAAGCGATGTATGTCCACCCGCGCCCCTATCAGGAGGGCCATCCGCCGGTCTGGCTGATGTCCAACGCACCGCCCACATTCAAACTGGCAGGCGACAAGGGGTGGGGTGTGATTTCCATGGCGGCAGGTGTGAAAAAAACGCTGGCGTGCTGGGAGCCCTACCGCGATGCACTGGCAGCCCGCACGGGCCGCAACGTCTCACTGGGTGAAGGCGTTGGGGTCTGCACGGCCTTCTATGTCGGCGAAACGATGGAGGAAGCGGTCAACACGATCCGCCCCGCAATAAACGCCTACTATGAATTCTTGGGCGGCTCGCGGCCAGCGGGGGAATGGACCAAGCACGGTTATCTCGACATCGGCGAGGAAATGACCCCCGAAGATGAGGATGGCGACTGGTTCGATTTCCTCAACAAACGCGGGATCATCATGGTGGGGGATGCAGAGTTTGTCGCTGACCGGATTGCAGAGCGGCAGGAAAGCACCGGCCTCGATCATCTGATGCTGATGCAGCAATACACCGGCGTCCCTTACGAGAAGATCTTAGCGAGCTGGCATCGGCTGTTCGAACATGTGGTGCCGCGTTTCGGCACGCAGTCCATCGCGCAGAAACGTGCCGCGCAACACAAGGAACTGGTCAATGCTTGAGATTTGGGGGCGGCCCTATTCCTCCAACGTGATCCCGGTGTTCTGGACGGCCAATGAGTTGGGGCTGGACTATACCTTGCAACTGGCGGGCGGCAGCTTTGGCAAGCTCGACAAACCGGAATACGCGCAGATCAATCCCAACCGTATGATTCCCGCCATTCGCGATGGGGATTTCGCACTTTGGGAAAGCCTGTCGATCGTGCGCTACCTGTGTGACAGATACGGCGCGGGCGGCCTGGGCCCCGCTGACCCGCAGGTCCGCGCCATCGCGGATCAATGGATGGAATGGTCCGCGACGAAGGCGTTCATGCCGGTGATCTACCTCTTCTTTGCCACGGTGCGTACCCAACCCGCCGACCGTGACCCCGCCAAGATCGCGGCCCTGCGCGACGAAGCGCATGACGCGCTGAGCATCCTCGACCGCCATCTGGCAGACCGCGATTACGTCTGCGGCGACAGCTTCACCATGGGGGACATCCCCCTTGGCTGCGTGGTCTACCGCTACTTCAACGTCGACGTGGACCGCCCCGCGCTGCCCCACGTCAAGGCCTGGTATCAGCGCCTCTCGGAACGCCCGGCGTACCAAGACCACGTCATGCGGCACTTTGGCACCAACCCAGACGAATGGGCCGCTTTGGAAAAAGCTTGCGCCTCGGAAGGGGTGATATGATCGACCCAAAAGACTACCGTCGCGCTTTGGGCAGTTTTCCGACCGGGGTCACGATCGTCACCGCGTTTGACGGGGATGGCCAGCCTTGGGGACTGACGGCCAACTCCTTCACCTCTGTTTCACTGACGCCGCCGGTGATTTCGGTCTGTGTTGCCAAGACAGGGCGCGTATTCCCGACGCTTTCGGCATCCTCGCGCTTTGCAGTGAACATTCTGGCCGCCGACCAGCAAGAGCTTGCCATGCACTTCGCCAGCAATGTCGAGAACCGCTTTGACGGCACTGATTGGCACGCGAACCTCAATGGCGCGCCGCTGTTGCCCGGCGCGTCTGCGCAACTGGATTGCATCGTACATGGGCGCATCGGCGCCGAAGACCATGAAATTCTTCTGGGGCAGGTCGAAAGCTACACCCACACATCAAGCGCCCCGCTTGTCTATTGTCGCGGCACCTTCTTCGCTGCGCCTCAACCGGAGGTACATCCATGACAAATCCATTGACGTATCACGAAGGTAACGATCCCGATTGGTTCGATGCCCAATACAACCTGCGCGCCGCGCGCCCCGACTATGAGGTCGCGATTATTCCGGGGTGGTTGGAGGACAGCCAAAACGCCCGCGATACGCTCGATTGCACGCTGGATATCCGCTACGGCGAAGGCGACAAGCAAATGCTGGATGTGTTCCGGTGTGGTGATGCCAACGCACCCACATTGATCTGGATCCATGGTGGTTACTGGCAGCGTGGCGACAAATCGGTTTACAGCTTTCTGGCCACACCTTTTGTGCAAAAGGGCGTGAATGTTGTGGTTGTTGGCTATGATCTTTGCCCCACCGTCAGCATGACCCACCTGACCGAAGAACTGCGCGAGGCGATGGTATTCCTCTGGGACAAAGCCGATACGCTGAAGATCAACTGCGACCGGATCACTGTGATGGGCCATTCCGCAGGGGGCCACCTGACGGAGATGATGATGGCCACCGACTGGCCCGCGCGTGATCCAGCGCTGCCGGCAGCCCTGATCAAGGCGGGCATTCCCGTTTCACCGCTCAGCTATCTGGAACCGGTACGCCTGACGCTAGCGCTGAACGCTAACCTCAAGATGGACGTGACTGAGGCGGATGCGCTTAGCCCGATGACCAACCATCCGCCCGTGACAAACGCGCCGCAGCTAGTGGTTGTCGGTGGGGCCGAGACAGACGAATTCCACCGCCAGTCCCAGATGTATGTGGACAAATACGCGACAGATGCGCGGCCGGTGAACATGTATGTGGTGCCCGATGTCGACCACTTTGATGAGCTCAACGTTTTGGCCGATCCCGCCAGCCCGTTCTTTGCCAAAACCTGCGCCATGCTTGGCCTTTGAAGGAACCCGATATGACGAAATTGACACGTGAGCTGGTGGACGCCGTTGGCGATGCCTTCAACGCCAACGATATTGATGCGGTGATGCATTACTTTGCCCCCGACGCGACCTTTGACCATGCTATTGGGCCCGATGCGCATGGAGTGCGGTTCGAAGGCGCGGATGTGATCCGGGGCGTCTTTGCCGGGCTCTTTGACAAGGTCGAGAACGTGCATTGGGAAACGCTGGATTGCGCGGTGACGCAGACCAAAGCCTATTGCGAATACCGCCGCACGGCACGCCACAAGGACGGCACATCCGAAGAATATCTGAGCGTCGATATCCTGACCTTCAAAGACGGGCTGATCACACACAAGGACACCTACTACAAACAACGCACATAAAGAGGGTCCGGTCCGCAGTTCAATAACATTCCGCACGATTGCTGACACGTTTTGCAAGGACAACCGCACAAGTCTCTGTTTGTCTGTCGCACGCTGTCGTTTAGGCCATTCCGCGGCACCGCCTCTTGGCCGGAGTGGCGGTTAGGTTGAGTTTGAAAATGTGGCGTTAGCAGAGGCGAATGTCTGCGTCGTGCGTGTCTGTCGGACACAAAATTTGCCCCGGGGGGAGGGGGGGGCTGATCCCTGCGGTCTTTTCGCCCCTGACCCTGGCGGAACGATCTATATCATTGAGACCAAATCATTTCAGGGGGTGGGGGTCAGCCGCTCTTGCCTTCTCAGCAGATCCCGGACATTCGACACCGCCCACGCTCCACCGCGCCGCGTCAGTACCCCGCGCGCAGTCAGCGCTTGCGCTATACCTCGCAGGCTTGAGTGCTCCTCGGCCCTGATATCCATGACCACCGGTGCAAGGTCCCGCGCGAACTGATCCGCGTTGCCCGCCACCACCGCCTGCAGCGCCGTACCGCCTTTCCCAGCCCGCTGCAGGGCCGCTGCCCCGTTCGGGTTGGTCGACGTGGTCGTCGTTTACAAGATTGACCGTCTGTCGCGCTCGCTGATGGACTTTTCCAAGCTGGTCGAGGTGTTTGACCGGAATGGGGTGACATTCGTTTCCGTCACCCAGTCCTTCAATACCACAACGTCCATGGGTCGGTTGACGCTGAACATTCTTCTGTCTTTTGCC
>JBGCDV010000066.1:0-2643 GCA_045105735.1 Sulfitobacter sp.
ACACGGCACCTGACAAGGGGGCTGACACATGGCCAACACTGAAAAACTGCGCCTCGGCGTGAATATTGATCACGTGGCAACGGTGCGCAATGCGCGCGGCGGTGCCTATCCCGACCCGTTGCGGGCTGCACGTATCGCGCAAGAAGCGGGTGCTGATGGCATCACAGCACATTTGCGCGAAGACCGCCGCCATATATCGGATGCCGACATCGAGGGGCTGATGGAGGTGCTGAGCGTGCCGCTTAACTTCGAGATGGCGGCCACGGACGAAATGCAGAAAATCGCCCTGCGCCACAAACCTCACGCGGTCTGCATCGTGCCGGAAAAGCGCGAAGAACGCACCACCGAGGGGGGCCTTGAGGTCGCGCGCGAGGAAAACAAACTGGCGCATTTCATAGCACCCCTGCGCGAGGCGGGGTGTCGCGTGTCGATCTATATCGCCGCAGACAACCGTCAGATCGAGGCGGCGCATCGAATTGGCGCGCAGGTGATCGAATTGCACACCGGCGCCTATTGCGATGCCTTTGCCGAGGGCGACATGGACACCCACGCCCGGGAAATGGACGCGCTGCGCGAGATGTCCAGCTTTGCTCACGGGCTGGGGCTCGAGGTCCACGCGGGCCACGGGCTGACCTATGACACGGTGAAACCCATCGCGGCCTTTCCTGAGGTGATGGAACTCAACATCGGCCACTTCCTCATCGGCGAATCGATTTTTCTCGGCCTTGAACCCGCGATCACTGAAATGCGCCGCCTGATGGACGAAGCCCGTGGCCAGCGCTGACATGCTGTTACCGCTGTCGGGCCTTTTGGTCGGCTGGATGGTGATGGGCGGCAGCCCGGGGCCGGCCACATTGGCGATCTCTGGAACTTCCATGCAACAGGGCCGGTTGGCCGGCCTAACGCTTGCGGCGGGCATTCTGGTGGGATCCGCAAGCTGGGGGATCATGGCCGCTTTGGGGTTTTCGGCGGTGATGATGGCGAATGTCTGGCTGTTTGAGATCGTCCGCTACCTCGGTGCGGCCTATCTGCTGTATCTCGCCGTCAAATCCTTGCGCTCTGCCTGGCGCGGCGGGGGTGCCCTGACGGCGCATGTTCCGCACAACCGGCTTTTCGCCAAGGGACTGTTGCTGCATTTGACCAATCCCAAGGCGATACTTGGCTGGGGGGCGGTTTACGCGGTGGCGCTGGTGCCCGGCTCAGGACCTCTCGCAGTCTGGAGCTTGTTTGCGACCTTGATCTGCTGCTCCATGGTCGTGTTCTTTGGCTATGCGTTGCTGTTTTCATGGGGGCCGATTGCGCGCGGATACGCCCGGGCGCGGCGCGGTTTTGAGCTGGTGTTTGGTCTGTTGTTTGGCGCGGCTAGTTTCAAGATTCTGACGGCTCGTTTGGCATGATCCTCGGCATCGGCACCGATTTGGCGAACATCGAGCGTATCCAGGGGACGCTGGACCGGTTCGGGGATCGTTTTCGCAACCGCGTTTTTACCGAGATCGAACAGCACAAGGCCGAACGACGCAAGGACGTGGCGGGTACTTATGCAAAACGTTGGGCCGCCAAGGAGGCCTGCTCCAAGGCGCTGGGCACCGGGTTGACCATGGGCATCGCGTGGAAAGACATGTCGGTGACCAATCTGAAATCTGGTCAGCCGGTGATGCATGTGACGGGCTGGGCCAAAGAACGGCTCGACACCATGACCCCGGCGGGCCATGAGGCCATCATCCACGTGACCCTCACCGATGATCACCCCTGGGCGCAGGCCGTCGTCGTTGTCGAGGCCCCGCCTCTCAGCGATTAACGATTTGCTCACGAATGCGCCCGCCCGCTCTGTTAATCGCGGAAATGGTGCACGTCCGGTGTACAGGGTGTGTACAGCTTGTGTACGGGCTGTGCATCGTGATTTTTGATGAAAACAACGGCGTTAACCCTGATTCGCGGGTCCCAGCCGGATGACGTCACAAACCGTTGCGTGCGCCCGCCTTGACTTGCCCCTTTCTGGCCCGCATTTAGGCGCAGATTAAATCACGGGAGCGCCCCATGGCCGCCACAGAAGAAAAGAAGCAGAACGCTATCCTCGAGACGATCAAGACCGTCGTTTACGCGCTGCTAATTGCCGGTGTGTTCCGCACCCTGTTCTTTCAGCCGTTCTGGATTCCGTCAGGCTCCATGAAAGAAACGCTGCTGGTCGGGGATTTCCTCTTTGTGAACAAAATGGCCTATGGCTATTCCTATGCCTCTTGCCCCAGTGTGATCATGCCACGGTTTGGCATCAATGTGGACGCGCGCGACATCTGTGGCTTCTTTGACGGTGACAACACTCGCCTGTTTGGTGGGGAGCCTGAGCGTGGCGATGTCGTGGTTTTCCGCCACCCGGTGTCGGGACGTGACTACATCAAACGCGTGATTGGCATGCCTGGCGATTCCGTGCAGATGCGGGGCAGTCAGGTGTTGATCAACGGGGTCGCCGCACCGCAGGAACCCGCTGGAATATTTGCAGAATTAATGGAACCACAGGGTCCCGAAGGGCGTCGCCCACGCTGTGCCAATGGGCCTGTCGGGGATGGCGGCACTTGCGAAAAAAGCCGCGCAATCGAAACCCTGCCCGGTGGCAGACAGCACGTCGTGCTCGACATCGGTGTGCAG
>JBGCDV010000067.1:0-32253 GCA_045105735.1 Sulfitobacter sp.
AAAAATCAGGCAGCGCTGGATTTCAGCTCCACACCAACACAACATTCTTTTGTTAGAAATTCAGTCACCTGCGCCATCGCATCAAAGTCAGGTCGGTTGAAAACTTCGCGCCCACGCTTCTCTTGAACGACAAGCCCTGAATGGACTAGCGCTTTGAGATGATGTGAAAGCGTTGATGCTGGAAGATCAAGCTGCTCGCCGATCTCACCCACATTGAGGCCGTCATGCCCCGCGCGAACGAGCAGACGATATACAGTCAGCCTGGCCTCATGCCCGAGGGAAGCGAGTGCGGTGGCAACTTTTAGGGTTTCTGAAATATCTCTCATACCCCATTTATAACTATATATCTAGTTATGTAAAGATGGTTTCAATTTTTGTCTGACGCTGCCCTCAATTCTTCTTTTCTAAATTGCTGAGCGATGGAATTTGACGGCGTTGTTGAAGCGGTCACTATGGGCTGCGACATCAGTCGACGTGGGTCTGAAACGGGTTGTTCAGATTTTCGCGCCGACTTCGGCAATGGGTGCTGCCTGCCCTTTCAGTTTGTTGGTAAAAAAATGCATCAGATTGGTCCTGCCGCTCATTCAACTGTTTAGGGAAAAACAAGGTTCTAGCCTTTATCCTGTCGCACTGTTGGGCACTTATTTACTATCCCAGTACTCAGATCTCAGCATACGCTTGTACATTTTCCCAGTCGCCGATCGCGGCAATGCGCTTCGAAATTCGATGCTGCGTGGACACTTCAACGGGGATAGCTTCGAGCGGCAAAACTCCATCAATACCTCACTAATTCCTTCAGTATTCTTGTATTCTGGCAGCAATTGCACAATAGCATGAACCGATTCCCCGAAATCCTCGTGTGGGATGCCGATAACGGCGGCATCAAGCACGGCGGGATGACTCAGCAGCGTATCTTCAGTTTCTTGCGGATAGATGTTCACACCACCAGATATGATCAGGAATGACTTTCGGTCGGTCAAATACAAATAACCGTCGCCATCAATCCAGCCAATATCGCCCAAAGTGGTCCAACCCTTCGCGTTTGTGCAGGCGCGGGTTTTCTCCGGGTCATTGTGATAGGCGAACTGCTGACCGTTTTCGTAGTAGATTTCACCTTCGGCTCCCAACGGGACTTCGTGACCATCAGCGTCACAAATATGCACAACACCCAATTTTGTACGGCCAACGGATCCGGGATGTTCGCGCCATTCTGTGCTGGTGATTGCGGAAAAACCGTTGTTCTCGGTTCCTGCGTAATATTCATGAATGATGTCGCCCCACCAATCCAGCATTTCACGTTTAATGTCGACCGGACAAGGCGCTGCTGCATGAACCGCCATTCTCATCGAGCTCAGATCATACCGCCTACGCGTGGCTTTTGGTAACTTAAGAAGCCGCACGAACATTGTGGGCACCCATTGGCTGTGCGTAATCTTGTAGTGCTCGATCAGGCGCAAAGAGGTTTCGGCATCAAACCGATCCATGATCACTGCAGTGCCGCCCATCTTTATTGTGACCATCGCATGTCGCAGCGGTGCCGCATGATAAAGGGGTGCTGGGCAAAGATAACGAGTCTCTGCGTTATATCCGAACAACCCGGTCAGCAGATCGACCAACATTGTGCGCGCACCTGGCTTGGTGGGCTGCAAGGGCCATTTAATGCCTTTTGGTCGCCCCGTGGTGCCGGAGGAATAGAGCATATCGAGACCTTGCGCCTCATCGGGAATAGGTGTTTTTTTGTAACCTGAAGCCGCACGTGACCAGCTTGGCCATGTGCTGATATCGTCACCGACAACCATGATTTGGAACTGGCTGCCATCACACTGCGCCAGATCCGATACGAGATCGGCAAAACGATCACTGACGACCAAAAACCGCGCCCCACAATCTGCCAGAATATACCCGATTTCATCAGCGTTCAGATGTGTGCTGATGGTCGTATAGTATACGCCTGAGCGATCTGCAGCAAAGCAAACTTCCAGCATTTCGCGCCGGTTCTCCATCAGGACCGCAATATGATCGCCTTGATGGATACCTTGCGCACGCAGCAAATGCGCTCCTTGGTTTGCGCGCTCTTCCAACATGCCAAACGTTACCGTTTCACCGCTGCTTGCCATGATAAAAGCGGGCTTGTTCGATGGATGTGCCCGCGGCTGATACGGATAGGGTGGCGAGGACATTTCGGTCAGAACTGAATGAGGGTCTTGCCGAAATGGCCCCCATTGCGCAAATGATCCATCGCAGGCTTCAGTTCTTCGAACTTGAAAACTGCGCCTAGCACAGGATGGATTTCATGTTGCGCCATGGCACGCAGCATCGCCTCAAAACCGTCACGGTGCCCCACTGTGACTCCCTGCAAGCGAACTTGACGGGCAACGATGGGCCCCAATGAAGCCTCGATGTTGAGGCCAGACAGCACGCCGATCATGGAGAGCGTTCCGCCGGGGCGTACAGCGCGCAACGATAGTGGCAAGGTCTGCGCGCCTCCCAGTTCGACGATGTTGTCATAGCCGCCTCTGTCTGCGGTGATGGGACGGCTTGCCCGGGCCCAATCCTCGGTGGTGTTGTAGTTGATTGTGGCGTCTGCACCCATCTCGGTCACGCGGGCCAGCTTATCGTCGCTTGAGGAAATGACCGTCACATGTGCGCCGTGCATTTTGGCAAAGATCAGGGCGAATAGAGCAACGCTGCCCGTACCTTGCACCAAAACCCTGTCACCACTGCGAATTTGACCGTGCGTGACAATCGCACTCCATGCTGTCAGGGCGGCGCAAGGCAAAGTGGCGGCTTCGGCATCGGTCAGATATTCGGGCGTCTTGACCACGCCTTCGGCAGACAGACAGACAAGATCCGCCATGACACCATCAAGTGGCCCGCCCAGAGCCGATGAAAACCGCGCAGGCGTGGGTTCTCCACTCGTCCAATTCTGGAAATACGTAGGGCACACACGATCACCGACAGAGACGCGTGTGACGCCTGCGCCAATCTCGACCACTTCGCCAACGCCGTCAGAGACAGGGATCAGAGGCAGTTCGCCTGTCGCACGCCCGTAGCCCCGTTCCGGCACGATGAGATCACGCGCATTCAAAGAGGCATATCGCATTTTGACGACCACTTGACCGACCCCGCAAATAGGCTCGGGCCGCTCGGCTAGCTTGAGGTTGTCAAAGCCCCAATCCCCTTCTATTTGAAATACGCGCATGGTTTACAGCCCTTTCTGAGCGGTCAGTCGCGCCACTCTGTCCTTGAGAATATTTGTGGCCCCATCCGTGAAACCCGCAATTTGTGCGGCAGCGATGTGGCGGGTAAAGGCATATTCGGGTCGCAACCCTTCAGCGCCCATCAGTTGCAGCAATTCGGGTAGATGGCGTTGCGCGCAGGCCACCGCGACAATTTTGGCCTGCGCCGCCGCCAACTGTGAATCATGGCCAGTGTTGACGAGTTCGATCGCATGCGCTGTCTGGTCCTGCGCGGTATTCAGCGCGACCTTGGCTTCTGAAAATGCTGCCTGCCAGCTTGGGATTGCGTTGAGCGGCTTGCCAAAACTGTGCCGGTTTGCGCCGTATTCGGTGACATCATGGATCGCGCTTGCAACCATACCGTTGCACATTGCGGCGACATAGGCCCGCGCGGCATTTATCTCGGCCAAGATCGCTTTGAATGCGCTGCCCGGTTCGATCAGCAAGGCATTCTCCGCAACGGCTACATCGTGCAACTTGAAACCGCCGGTCCCCATGCTGGTCTGCGCAAAGCCTGCATCAATCGGATAGCGCGCAACGCCGGGGGCCGTCAGATCCACCAGAAAAGCCCCGATCCCAGTGCTGTCGCCGACGGTGCTGCATTGGGCATAAACGATGGACAGACCCGCATGCCGGCCATTGATGATCCATGTCTTTTCACCGTTCAGAAGCCAGCCTGAACCTGTCCGGGTGGCCACTGTTGTGACGGCAGCAAAATCACTTCCGGTGCCGGGTTCGGTAAGGGCTGTGCAGGCGCTCATCTTGCCGCTTAACAGATCAGAAATGTAGCGATTACAAAAAGTGCTTGGGGCGATTTCACTGAGGCGCAGCGCGATATTGTGTGTATTGATCAGCGACATGGCAAAGCCAAAATCTGCCCCGGCCAGAATGCTGTAAGCGGTGGCCCGCGTGGTGAAATTCAGGCCCGCACCGCCAAAACCCTTCGGTAGTTGCATCCCCAACAGTCCGATCTGTCCGGCCCTTTGATAGATTGCGGCATCAGGTGACCCTCCCATAGACCAATCAGCCGCCGCAGGCCTGATGTGGTCCGTCGCAAAAGCTGCAACCTGATCCAGAAAGGCCTGCGTCATTTCTTGCCGCGCCCAATTTTTGCCAACAAGTCGCTTGTCACCCCTACAATGCCGCGCGGCATGAATATCGTGGCAAGAACAAGAACCAGCCCATAGAGGATCAGTCGAAAACTATCCGCAAAGCGCAGGTATTCTGGCAAGAGGACGACAAAGAACGCGCCGATGACGGGTCCGGCAATCGTGCCTGATCCGCCCACGATTACAGCCAAAATCGCATCCAGAGACTGCGCTACGCCGAAGATCTCAGGGTTAATAAAGCTTTGATAGTGGGCATAAATCGCCCCTGCTAACCCGCCAAACATTGCAGAGATGACAAAGGCAAACAGCTTGTATTTCCATGCAGCGATGCCGATGGCCCCCACGAGGTCTTCGTTCTGACGAATGGCGATCAGCGTTTTACCGATGCGCGAGCGCACGATGAGGGCAGCAAGCGCTGTCATTAAAACTGCAATGATCAGGACAAAATAATAATATGTTTCACGGTCACGCCAATTGAAAAATCCGTCCGTACCACCGGGTTTGGGAATGCCCGTAATGCCCGCTTCGCCTTGGGTCAATTGATGAAAATTCATCAAAACGATAAAGATCACCATGTTGAAAGCGAGGGTAACGATGGCAAAGTAGTGCCCTTTGACGCGCAAGCTGGGGTAGCCGGTGAGCAGTGCAAAGAACGCGGTCACAAAGGGGGCAAGCGTGATGCTCAGCCAGACAGGCAGATCAAAGTGGATGCCCATGAGCGCCGTCGAATATGCCCCGATCCCCATGAACCCGGCCTGTACGATAGACACATAGCCAGTGTACCCCTGGATCAAATTCTGACCCTGTGCCGCAATCACCCAGATCAGGGCTAGAACGCACAGATGCAGATAATATTTCACGGTAATGAGTTGAGGAAGCAGAATAAAGCCGATCAACGCGGCAGCGTAAAAAACGGAGGTGCGGTTCAGGGTCATCATGCTTTTCCCATCAGGCCTTGGGGGCGGAACAGCAGGACGATGATCATCACCACAAAAGCGATCACATCCTTGTAGGCGGACGAGATGAATCCCGCCGCCAGCGCCTCTGTGATGCCCAAAACAAGACCACCAACGACCGCACCGGGGATTGACCCCAAACCGCCAAGGATCAGAACCGCAAAGCCTTTGACCACCAGGCCCTCACCTATTCCCGGTGCGATCGCGAAGAGTGATCCCACCATGACACCAGCGCAGACCCCTAACGCAGTTGAGATGGCAAACACCACCAGTGGGATGGTGTTCACGTTCACACCCATCAAGATTGCGGCATCGCGGTTTTCAGCGACAGCACGGATCGCCTGACCAGTTTTGGTTTTTTCAACGAAAAGCGTCATGGCAATGATCAGCAAAGCAGCCGCGAGAATGACATAGAGCCGCAGTTCGGGAATGGTGACTCCTCCGATATTGAACACACGCGCCAGGTTGGTGGGGATGACGACTTGTTCGTGACCGAAGAATTCGAGGTTAAGCCCCTCAACCATCATGGTCAGGCCAAGGGCCACAATAAAGGCATTGATGTGATTGGCGTTCCGCACGGGCCTGTACGCCAACAACTCTATCAATACGCCAAGGACCAAACCGACAATAAGGGCCACAAGTATTGCGAAAAGCAGGGGAAAGCCCCAGTCCGTCACGAAGAAAAACGTCAGATACCCGCCGAACATCGACACGGATCCATGGGCGAAATGGGCGATACCAAGAATACCGAACACCGTGGTCAGGCCAAGTGCGATCAGCACATAAACGCCGCCGATGGCGATGCCGTTGATGATTTGCTGGATGACCTCAACCATGTCTGGTCCTGCTCTGAAGGGAGAAAAATGAGGCGCAGACCGTCTGCCTGCGCCTTGTCAGCAAGTGTTTTAATCGATTGTGCTGAGGAAGGCGGAATAGGCCGCGGCGTCGGAAGGCAGATCCTGAACGAAGACCCAGTTCCCGCTTTGCCATTGGAAGGCACCGTTTGATGTGTAGGCTTGGCCGTTTACGTCAAACATCTTTCCCTCGACAGGAAGGTACTGCATCACGACTTCATCCGGTATGGTCAGGTCGCGCAATGCCGCTGCAACGGCAGCGGTATCCTCAACAGTTCCTGCCGCTTCAATCGCGTCCTTCAAAGCATAGGTCTGGTCGTAAGCATAGGGCGAGCTGGGCGACGGCGCGATGCCGAACTCAGCGGAGTAATTCGCGTGATAGGCCTTGCCGTTGTCAGAGGCCGAAAGCAAAGTCAGCTCCGTTGGGCGCAGGTCCCAGACCCCTTCCATCTGCTCGGAGGTTGCGACGCGCAGAAACTGCTCTTCAGAACCCGAGGTGAAACCATAGCGCGGCACGTCGATGCCCAGCTCAACAGCTTGGCGATAAATGAAGGCGGCAGGTTCAACATACCCAACAACCAAAATCGCATCAGGCTCTTGCCCGCGAATTTTGGTCAGTTGTGGGGACATATCGCGGTCCTTGAGACCAAAGGCCTCGCGGCTCACTATTTCGCCCCCTGCTTTGTTCAGCTCCTTTTCAAACGCATCCACGTAGCTGGCATAAAAACCCACATCGAGCGCCCCCAGAACGGCCACGCGCTTGTGACCTTTTTCAGCGACAAATGTCCCCGCCGCAGCACCGGTATAATCCGCTGGCGGACGGGTGCGCGTGAGGTTGGGAATTTCGCGCGTTGTGATGGAACGCTCAGCCGCATTGCCGACAAGCATCACTGCATCTTCATTTTCGATGAATGAAGCAACCGCGCCCGTGGCACCAGAGCAGCAGAAGCCAAGGATGTATTTCACACCATCGCGGTCAATCAGCTTGCGCACCGCGTTGGACGCTTCGGTTGGGTTTGCCTTGTCGTCATAAGCGACAACATTGAGCATATAGGTGTCGTCGCCAACCTTGATCCCACCCGCTGCGTTGATCTCTTTCGCCGCAAGGTTCACGGCGTTCGCCTGCGGCAAACCATAGACGGCCCCGCCCCCGGTCAGCGCATCGCTGACCCCGATATCAAGTGTTTTATCTGCGGCAAAGGCGGCGGTGGCCGTCAATGCAAAAGCAGCTGTTATTGCTGTCAGTCTCATGTGTGTCTCCTCCCAGAAACGTTGAGTTCTCAAAATTCTCTCTCAGTGGCCCAGATACGCCTTGGCAACATCAGGGTGTGATTGCAGTTCCGCACCGGTGCCGCTCAGCACGATCTCTCCGGCTTCAAACAGATAGGCGCGATCTGCGAGGCGCAGCGCCATGGCGGAATTCTGCTCGACCAACAGGATGGTCTTGCCCATCTCTTTGATCTTTTTGATCGTTTCCCCCACTTCAGCGACAATCTTTGGAGCCAGCCCCAAAGATGGCTCGTCAAAGATGCACAGTTTGGGCCGCGCCATCAGCGCGCGACCAATCGCGAGCATTTCCTGTTCGCCCCCCGACAACGTGCCCGCAGCCTGAGCCGCCCGTTCGCGCAGAATTGGGAACATATCCATCATTTCGTCGATGTCGCTGACCTGATCGGCGTCGGTCCGGGTATAGGCCCCCATTGCCAGATTTTGCCGTGTGGTCATTTGCGGAAACACCTGACGTCCTTCGGGACACATGGTGATGCCCGCTTTGACGATGGCATGCCCGCTTTGATTGGTTATGTCGCGGCCCTCAAAGATGATGGTGCCCACACTGGCCGGAACCAGCCCGCAGATCGCCTTGAGCGTGGAGGATTTGCCAGCGCCATTGGCCCCGATCAATGCGACGCACTCGCCTTCGGCGACTTCGATATCAATGCCGTGAATAACCTCAATCGGGCCATAGCTGACGCGCAGGTTTGAGACAGACAACATCTATGCCGCCTCACCCAAATAGGCATCAATCACCACCGGATTATTGCGGATTTCTTCTGGCGTGCCTTCAGCGATCTTTTGACCAAAATTCAACACGACGATGCGGTCACTGACATCCATGATCAGCGCCATATGATGTTCGATAACCAGCACCGACACACCCAACTTACGGATGGATTTGATGAGGTCGCTCAGGGTCTTGCGCTCATGCGAAACCAGACCCGCTGCAGGTTCATCCAGCAAGATGACCTTTGGATCAGACGCCAGCGCCGTAGCAATCATCAAAAAGCGTTGTTGTGCGGAACTGATGGTCGCCACGCGCTTGTGCTCGACGTCTTTTAACCCGGTGATCTCAAGAATATGCACCACACGTT
Organism: Sulfitobacter sp.; assembly: GCA_045105735.1. Taxonomy (GTDB): domain Bacteria; phylum Pseudomonadota; class Alphaproteobacteria; order Rhodobacterales; family Rhodobacteraceae; genus Sulfitobacter. The sequence goes on from JBGCDV010000067.1 coordinate 8,528, forward strand.
TTTCCAACGCGGCCTCTTCATCCGCCTTGCGGCCAATACCAAAGACAGAAGACAGCGGATGGGAGGTACGGGTCACGTTGCTGCCCAGCAAAATCTGTTCGCGCACAGTGAATTCGCCGAACGTGCTGGCGGTCTGGAACGTGCGCGCAAGCCCGTCTGCGACCCGCGCATATTCTGGCAGGCCGTCGATCTGCACGCCGCCCAACAAAAGCTTGCCCGAAGTGATGGGGAATATGCCCGCAAGGCTGTTCACAGTTGTGGATTTGCCCGAGCCATTGGGGCCGATCAGACCGAGGATTTCGCCTTCGCGCACCTCGAACGTCAGATCGCGGATGGCGTGGACGCCACCAAACGACTTGCACAACGCATCCACCTGGAGAACAGGCGCTGTCATAAATTCCCCCCCTTCGCTCTTGATTGCGATTAGCTGACGTTAGCGAAGGGGCAGGCCCGCGAAAAATTCAAAGATTTACACTATGTATCTAAAATTTAGATTGTTATGGTGGTGCAAAACTGGTTGATAGTAGAACTAAGGAGAGCGCTTCTTGATCCGTAATATCAAATCAATTCAAGTATTTAGTTCTACTTCTGAAGTGAAAAACGTAACCCGTGCAGCACAGTTACTGAACATCAGCCAGAGTTCTGTCAGCTATCACATCAAAAAATTGGAAACTGATCTGGGGTACTCATTGTTTCGGCGCACCAAGCAGGGTTTGGAGCTGACGGAGGAAGGCGCTGTTCTGGCGAACCATGTCGAACGGGGTTTGAACATGATCCAGACAGGGTTAGAGCGGGTTGCGAACCAGACAGGCTCGGTCAAAGTCGCGCTGCTCCCCATGTTTTCCAGCCGCTGGCTGTCTTCACGTTTGGGCGGGCTTTTGGAATTGCACTCTGACCTGCAGCTGTCGATGCACAACCATAACAACAGTTTTGCCAGGATGCATAATCCGGCCAGCTTTGCTGATCTCGGCATTCAATGGGGCAAAGGCAATTGGAGCGGCTTCGACGTTCATCGCCTTTGGGCTGAAAAACTGGCAGTCGTGTGCAGCCCGGCCTACCTTGCCGATCACCCTATTAAGTGCCCCAAAGACTTGCATCAGTGCAATCTGCTGCACGTAGATGACAGCCGAATGTGGGAAGAATGGCTATCCAACAACGACGTAAAGACAAATGCGACACAGGCGCAAATGATGTTGGAGGATCGTCACTTTCAGCTCAGTTCGACCATCAACGGGTTGGGAGTATCGCTCTTTGCTTCTTGGCTGGTGCAAGAAGAGCTCACAAGTGGTGTTTTGGTAAATCCTTTTCAGCGATATTTTGAGACTACTTTTGCATACCATTTGATCGTGCCTAAGGGTGAAAAACAGTCAAAGCCGGTAAAGCAGTTTTCCAATTGGCTGCTTCAAGAGGTCGGTGCACAGTCAAACGCAGTTGCTTAACATGAACGCCAGCTCTGCACGCTTCGCCGACAATGGTGCGGATCGCGGTGTCAGACAGAAAGGGCTTTCTGCTACAAGCGGATCGACCGCAGCATGTTCATTGAGCGGGCGTCCCACCTCAGCAAGCATGGCCATTCCTGCCTTTGACCAGTGCCGTTCAATGCGGCATCTGCTGCCCGTTTTGCAGACATTCGTGCAAGACGCAGCATTTGAAACAACTTCAACGGACAGTCTGCGGGACTTAGCGACCTTGATTGTCTTACGGACGTCGTGCAGCGTAATGCCACATCACCTCTAGGTCACAAGGTTCATGAATATAGAAATCACACCGATCCAAATCTCTCATATTGCGAGCTTCCATAAGGCCGTCGACACCGTCGCCAAAGAGCGAAAATACCTGCCTGCACTTGAAGCCCCACCGTTGGAAGGCACTTCCAAATTTGTTCAAGGAAATATTGACAACAATCAATCGCAGATGGTCGCGATGCACAGTGGAGAAGTGGTTGGTTGGTGCGATATTCTCCCACGTTCCGATCCGGTTAGGCTACACGTCGGAGTTCTCGGCATGGGCTTGCTCCCAGATTACCGGGCCCAAGGGCTGGGCCGCCGATTGCTAACGGCAACACTTGCGGATGCGCAAAGACAGGGCTTTCGAAGGATAGAACTTAAAGTGAGGGCCTCAAATGCGCCAGCAATCCACCTGTATGAAAAATTCGGGTTTGTCCTGGAAGGCACTCTCAAAGATGACGTGCTCGTAGATGGTCAACTCGACAGCACACATTGCATGGCGTTTTTCCCAAATACTGAAAGATAGAATCTGCGCTCTGGCCTCAAAGCCGCCGAATGCATCGGCAGAAATGGTGCGCTCGGCTGACGGCCGAGAACACGCATTCACACCACTTGTACGATGACATCGTCCGCGCGGTGCTGGTGTCCGGGATTATTGCCCGCTCAGCTGTTGCAACGCGCTTGCCCAGTCTTCGACGTGATAGGTCCGCACGATAACGCCGTCTTCCAGTTCGTGGATGTCGATTGTGAGGATGTCAAAGCTGCGACCTTCCCCATCGACGCCAAAAAACGGACCGGTCGGTGTTCCTGTTGCCCGGCTGCGCACTGTGACGAAATCGCCGTCCTGATGCATGGCCTGAACAGACCAATTCAGATCAGGAATGAGCTGCGCAAAGTATCCCATCTGGCCGACAAACGCGTCGCGGGTCTCATTCTCACCTGAATAATTACCGATGCTTTCCCAATCGTCAGACGTCACTTTCAAAAACGACGCGGCCAGCTCTTTAGAGCCAGGATCGCTCAGAAGATCATAAAATGTTTGCACCATGGCTTTGTCATCAGCCAGAGCGGCGGTGGATAGGACGGCAAGCGAAGCGGCTGCCAGCGTTGTGCGAATTACGTTCATGGATATCTCTCCTGGTTGGCATCTCAAAAGGCAGCGCGTGGGTGCAGCCGCCCTGTGATCAACATGGACAAATCCTGATAATCGCATAAGGCTGTATAAATAGATTTGACTGATCGGATAACTTGCATAATGATTGATCAACTGCGGCAGATGGCGATTTTTGCAAAGGTGATCGACCACGGGTCGTTTCGCGGTGCTGCAAGAGAGCTTCGCCTATCGCCGTCAGTGATCAGCCACCATATCTCCCAACTCGAAGAACGCCTCGGCGTGGCGCTGATCTATCGTTCAACCCGAAAGCTGACGCTTACAAAAGAAGGGCAAAAGCTCCTTAAAGCCGCGCAAAACATGATTGACGCTGTGGAAAGTGAGTTGGTTGATCTATCGGTCGCGGCAAATGCACCAAGCGGAGAGTTGCACCTGACCCTGCCGTCGGTGCTGTCTTCTTCTCCCTTGGTCGAACAACTCGCCGCGTTTTCGATCAGCCATCCCAGAATCAAGCTTTTTCTCGATTTCTCCGATACGCGGCGGTCCCTTGTTGACGATGGGTATGACATCGCCATCCGGATGAAGCCAAATGCCAAGAATTCGGCCACATCGCGCAAGCTTTTCTCGGTTGAACGTAAGCTGGTCGCGGCGTCAACCTACGTCGCGAACCGATCCTCCCCAAAAATCCCAAGCGATTTGCTGGGCTGGGACTGGATGGCCCTAACGCCGGTCCAGAACATCCCCGTCAGGTTTTCAAAGGAGGGGCAGGAGACGATCAGCTTCAAACCAGAAACGCGCATCTTTGCCAATGATGCACAAGCCCTATGCCGATTGGCCTGCACAGGCACGGGGCTTGCGGTCTTGCCAGAGTTTCTTGTGCGCGCGCACGTTGAAAACGGAAGGTTGCACTATGTCCTGACGGATTGGAGCCTGGGTTCGATTGATGTCTTTGCCCAGTGGCCAGCGAATGCACCAAAACATGGGCTGATCCATTTGGCCCTGAATTGGATAGGTCAAAATCGCGGGTGAAGCAGACCTTCGCGTAAATGCGGCCAAGTCCCGCAGACTGTGCGTTAAGGTCGGTTCAAAGACAGCAATCGGCCGTCCTTGCTAAGGCGGGACACCCGCTCAAGAAACATGCTGCGATCGATCCGATGGCAGCGTAGCACCCTTAGTTCCGAATGCTGCGATAGCAACGAACGTCCGCTCCCTTCCTGACGGCTCCTAAACGACCTGTGCGAGCGCGAATGTCTGGAACACGGTTTCGATCCCTTTTTGAAAGAGGCTCCAAGAATTCACCGACAACCTCTGAAACTGTCTGCATTAATGCGCCAACAATCACCAATCCAACCGCGCTGTAAGACACCCCTCAGGCGCCAAAAAACCGCTCTCCAAAAAACGTCAGGCTACAAAATACCAATCAAGAACGATGTTGGTTGTTGGGTGCACCTCTGGTGTCGTCGTTTCATAAAGGCTCATCAGAACATCCACCGACCCTTCGGTGTTTTCCGGGCTGATTGCGATATCCGACAATGCAGTGGCCCGTGTGATGACGTCTGCGTCCAGTAGATCGAGGTAGAACTGACGGCCTGCTGCATCGGACGCCCGGTCCAGCACGTTGAGGTAAATCTGTTCCAGAAACTCATCATTGGAAAGCGTACCGGGGTCGCCAAAGCTGTTGGCAAACTCGGGGCTGTCGATAAATTCCTGTGCGATAAAGTCCATGACGGCAGGCTGGTCCATCCCATCATCGGCAAGCCCATTCGCCACGTCGATCCAGAAATTCAGGCCGGACCGATCAATGTTGCCGTCTCGATTAAGTCCCGCTTCATAGAGAAGTGCAACACTTTCAGCGGTAATGAAATCTTCCAGGTCTCCCGCGCCATCCAGGGCAGAACCTTCGGATAATTCTACCAGACCATCATCAAAGCGCAGATATTCAAAGCCAAAGAGTTTGTCACGCTCTCCATCCGCGCCGGTCACAACAGCGTAGCGGCTGCCACCGACGATGCTGTGTTCTGTCGACAGCCCTTCAAACCGCGCCACGTCGCGCGTGCCATCTTGGGTGCGGGTATCGGCGGCAATCAGGAAGTCATTGCCATCACCACCGCGCACCATATCTGCGCTGCTGCCGCCGCGCAGAATGTCATTGCCTTCCCCGCCATTCAGAGCATCGGGGCCATCCAAACCTGACAGCTCATCATCGCCTTGTCTGCCAGAAATATAGTCGGCCAGATCAGACCCATCTTGCGCATCGTCCCCCCCTGACAAGATGAACTCATTGCTGGTCGCCACATCAGCTTCGGTTTCGGCAAGCGTCAAATGCAAGTCACGGCCAATGTCGCCGTAAAAGTTCAGGCCAAGGGCTTCAAAATCCTCTGCCGCAACCTGATCTACCAAGTTGGGAAGCTCGCTTTGTACCCGGTCATGGAATTCGCTCTTCGGTTCCCTTTCCCCAGGTACAAATGGTCCCGCTCCCTCACGTACAATCAACTGTCCTTCGGCCACACCGTCCGAGATGGTGCTGCGCGCAATCGGTGCGGCTGCTATGTCGACGGAATTAATGTCAGTCGTCTCTTCGAACAAGGTTGAGGTGATGATGCTTTTGTACGACTCGGCAACATCATCACGCACCCGCTGCTCCATCTGGTAGAGCAGATCACTCTCGCGATCGTTCTCGTTATACAAGATCGTTGCTGCGCTCTTGATCTGCTGATGCAGACCGGGCGCGCCCAATGGGCCATCCTGCACGGTGTTGGCCACCGCCTGCCGGATCAGGATGGCCTGATGCAAGGCCGAAAAAGCATGCGTAAGGGTCTCTAACTCCACCACACCCTGGATCGAGGTGACCTGCCCCATGATTTGGTTCAGGCCCTCGGTCGCGTTCTGGATGGCGGCAGCTGCCTGCACTTCGCGCGCAACGGGGTTATCCTCGGCCAGAAAGCTGCGGATGTTGGACAGCGCAGTCTCTGCCGTACCAAGTGAAACACTGATGTCAGCGCTGATGCTCGCCTCGGTCAGCGCGCGCAAGCCATCAATGGCGGACCCAATGTCGGCCAGCTGCGCTTCGATGGCGGAAAAATCCACGACGAAAGCGGGCGGTTCCGCCCCATCCTTGGCACCAAGATCGACGCCAAGCAGATCAGCACCAAAAGACACAAAGGTAATGGCGTCAGCAGCCAAGCTGATCTTACCGGCAAGGGATAATGCTTTCGCGGCGACAAGTATGGCGGGCATAGTAAACTCTCTTTTTTATGTGCGACGACCTTCATTTTCATGAGCGCCTGAAAATAAATGGCGCGGAAAAAGGACCACCCGTGTCAAAATTGACTTTCGGAACGATGGGAAACCCAGCGGTAAAATTCCCTCGACGCAACGAACACCAAAGAGTATCGCGGAAGTTTAAGGATTTGTGAATAGAGAGATAAATGCCATGCCTACAGCACCTTGACCGGCCTCACGCCTTCTTTGCGCGTTCAAGTCGACGGCATTTACCAGACATTGGCGCAGGTGCAGTGAAAGCTCACTTTTGTCGGCAAACCAGACATCCATGTCCCGTCACGCCAACACCTTCAAACATACCATATCCCGTCGTCTATAACGTCACTCACCTTATCCCGGTTCTCTTCGCTCTGCGCGAAATCGGCCAGCACATTCGCGCTTGCGTAGCCGTCTTGCAGCACGTCCAGCCAAAAATCGAACCCATCCGGATCGGGTTGCCGATCAAGGATATTGCCATAGAGGATATCAAGGTACGCGCTGTCCGACAGCGCCGTATAATCTCCGTACCTGCCCACAAATTCTGCTGAGGTCAGGAACTGCTCTGCCATCTGATCCAGCGTGAAATCGGTTTCATCCAGCACATCAATCCAAAATCCCAGCCCTTCGGCATCGGGTAACCGGTCAAATGCCGCCTGATACAGCCGGAACGCCGCGCCGCCGTTGCCGTCAAAATCAAACGCAAGGTATCCATCCTCCAGCACCACGCGGTCCACGTTGCGCACGGACAAGGCTTGCGTCTCGGTCCCGATAAAGAAATCCTCTGCCGTCCCGGTGCCGAGCGTTGCCACCTCTGCGCCTGTCGCCGCCAGTTCGATCACGCGAAAGCCGTCCTCAAAGGTCAAAAACGCGCCGCCCTCCCCTGTGATCTGATGCGTGGTCGCATTCGACGTTGGGGCCAAAAACACCAGCCCATCGCCAGAGATATCAACCTGCGCACTCAACCCGTTGTCGGTCGTATCCGGCAGGTTGAACCGGCTCGACTGGTCGGTGCGGTTGTTTTGGGGGCCAAAGACCGCGTTCAGCACGTCATCCGTCGCCTCACGAAACGCCTGCCGGGAATCGTCGATGCCCGGCAACGTTACCGTCTCAAACTCCTCAATCTCGTCCTTGAGGCGGCTGATTTCCTGATCCACTTCGGCAAGCTGCAATTGCGTGCCCACCACACCGTCCAGCACCGCACTTGCCACGTCCCGGCCAATGACGGATTTCACGACCTTTTTGATCACCGCCGCCTCAAGCATCGCGTCAAGCGTATAGACACCCGCCTGCCCTGCATTGATCAGCGTCGGGTCATCGAAAAACTCCGAAATACTCTCGCCACTCTTGTTGATCTTTTCCAGCGTGCTGTGAATTTCTTTCATGATATCAAACTTTTGCCCGGTGCGAATGTCCAACACCTCAAACGCATCCGCTGCTATCTGCTTTTTCTCATCTTCCAGCCGCCCGATATCAGACCGGTTCTCATCGATGAAAGCGACAACCGCGCGTTCCGCGTCCTGCAGTTGTTGTGCTTTTTGGCTGAACCGGTCCACATAGTTGCGGTAATTGTACATGCTGATTTCCACAGCATCGGGCGTTCCGTCCCCATTGAGATCAAGGAAAACGGTCTTTGACGTCGTGTCGATGATCTGGACGGTGATCAGGTCAAAGTCATAGCGCTGGCCCGCTGAATCAATGTCATACTGAACGATGTAGAATTCTTCGGTCCCCTCCAGCCGATCGTCCGTAAAGGCCGTGTAGGAATAGCTGTCGATCACCTCTGTCGGATATTGGCCCTCGCCTGTCGTGGCACCCACAAAGGCAAAATCGCCGGAGACAGCCGTGCCTGCGACGGAATAGATCGATTGCCCATAGGTATATCCGCCCTCACCCGATTTGAAACGGATGAAGCCGCTGATGTAATCCCCCTCATAGATGGTGCGGGTGTCGGTGCTGACATAAGGGAAGTTTGGTGCGGGCATGAGTGATCCAAATCCAAAGTGGTTAAGTGCTCACTCCAACACCACAGAGAATTTGTTTACAATTCATTAAGAAGGGTTAGGAAATCGTTACTTCGCGGGCATTTACCACCCTACGCCGCAAACTCCCGCAGCACCTGACCGGCGTTCACGGGCACCCGTTCGCCCTTGCGCATCGCAAGCCGCCCGTTCACCGCGACATAGGCAATCCCAGAGGCATAGCGGCGTGGGTTTTTGGCCGTCGCATTGCTCGCAATTGCGGCCTTGTCGAAAACACAGATATCCGCGTGGTAACCCACCTTGAGCCGCCCGCGTTCCTTGATCCCCAGCCGCTCTGCCGGGATCGACGTGATCTTGGCCAATGCCTGAGCCAAACTCAGCACATTTCGGTCCCGCACGTAATACTGCAAGAACCGCGCGGCCCAGCCATAGCCCGACAACGAGCCGATGTGATCCTTCAGGATGCCGTCATTCGCAATCGCCACCGTGTCAGAGATCACCGCACAGGCGTCCTGCTCCAGACACAGGTCCACGTCAGAGTTGCGAAAGGATTTGGACGACCACATGCAGGCCATCATCGCATCCCCTTCCTCCAGCAGAATATCCAGCACGGCGTCATAAGGATGACAGTTCCGCATCCGTCCGATCTCAGCAAAATCCGCGCCGACGATGTCATTGTTGTGCGTGGCGTTCAGCAGCACAATATCCGACCACCGCTCCGCCTTCACGATCAGCCACATGGGCTGCGGGTTCGCTTTGATCTTCTCGCGCATCTCGGGGTTGGCGAGCCGTTTCATCACCTCATCCACACCGCCCGCCTGCGCCCATTTGGGCAGGATCGCGGCCATCAACGTGTGGTTCCAGTCATGTGGGATCACGTCAAAGGCCACATCGCAATCAAACCGCCGCGCCATCTCGATCATCTCAAGCGTATGATCCATCGCATAGTCCGGCGCGCCAAACTTCGGCTGGATATGGCTGATCTGCAGCTTGGCACCAGACTGCCGCGCCGTGGCAATAGCCTCGGCAAATCCCAGATCATAATGCGTGTCGCGGTTGCGCACATGCGTCGCATAAAGCCGCCCGCGCTCTGCCGCGACCTCACACATTGGCACCAGATGCTCCGGGGCCGCCAGAATGCCGGGAAAATACTCCAGCCCGGATGAAAAACCGCCCGCGCCCTCGTCCATGCACTGATCCACCAGCCGCGCCATGTCCGCGACCTCTTCCGGCTCACCTGCCCGCAGCTCTCCGCCCAGAATGGCACGGTGCACCGTGCCGTGCCCGACAAAAGCCATGACGTTCACGCCCAGCTCCGTCTCTTCCAGCACATCAAGGTATTCGCCAAAGCCATGCCAGTTCTTGTGCTGCGCGTCCGCCGTATGCCACGGGGCCACCGCCTTGATCGCGTCATGGCTGACCACCGGCGCGCAGGATATCCCGCATTGCCCGATCACTTCCGTGGTCACGCCCTGATGCACCTGACTTTCCGCGCGCCCATCCGCGATCAATGTGAAATCCGAATGGGTGTGCATGTCCACAAACCCCGGCGCCACGGTCAGCCCGCTGACGTCGATCACCTCTTCGGCGCGGCTCAAGTCAATCTCACCCGGCTTGGCCACTGCCGTGATGCGCCCGTCCTTGACGCCCACATCGCCCAGAAACGCCTCAGCGCCCGAGCCGTCAAAAACCTCGCCACCTTTCAGCACCAGATCAAACATGCGCCATCCTTTTTACCTTGCAGGACCATACAGCCAATTGGGCAACATCGTCGCCAGTTCCGGGAAGGCGATCAGGATCAGCATTCCCACAATATATGCCCCGATAAAGGGCAGCACCGCCACCGAGATCCGCTCAATCGAGATGTTGGAAATCCGCGCCGCCACTGTCAGGTTCGCACCCAAAGGCGGGGTCAGGAAACCAATCTCGCAGGTGATCACGGTAAAGATGCCGAACATCACCGGATCAATGCCCAGCGACGTCACCAGCGGCAGGAACACAGCTGTAAACAGCACGATCTGCGCAAGGCTCTCCATGAATGTCCCGATAAAGATATAGAAAACCCCGATCAGCAACAGCACCAGATATTTGTTTGTGGTGATCGAGGTGATCCCCTCCTGCACCGCCATAGGCACATCAAAAAACGCGGTCAGCTGGCCAAAGGCCAGTGTTGGCGTGAGCAAGATCAGGATACCGGTCAGCAACGCAGTAAAGCGCAGCGCCTCGACCACCTTCTTCACCGTCAACTCGCGGTAGATGAAGAGCCCCACAAACAGCGAATAGAACACCGCAACGCCCGCCGCTTCCGTTGGGGTGAATGCCCCGCCATAGATGCCACCCAGGATCAGCACTGGCGCGCCGATGGACCATTTGCCATCCCACGCCGCTTTGAGGAACGGACCCCAGGAAAACGGATCACCATCCCCGCCATAACCGCGCCGCCGCGCGATGATATAGGTCGTGACCATCAACAGGATCGTCACCATCAGCCCCGGCAACAGCCCGGCCAGAAACAGCCGCGGGATGGAGGTTTCAGACACCAACCCATAGATGATCAGCAGGTTTGAAGGCGGAATGAGACTGCCCAAGGCCCCCGCACTGGCCGTGATCGCAGCAGCAAACGGCACGTCATACCCCTCCCGCTTCATCGCCGGCACCGTGACCGATCCAATCGCCGCCGTGGTCGCCGGGCCGGAGCCGGACAGCGCCGCAAACAGCATACAGGCGAACACCGTCACCAGCCCCATCGACCCGCGATAGGCGCCGACCAGATTGGTCGCAATCGCGATCATCCGGTTGGCCATGCCGCCCACTTCCATCAGCCGCCCCGCCAACACAAACAGCGGGATCGTCAGCAGCGGAAACGGCGTCAGGCTCCCGTATCCCGTTTGCGCCATCAGCGTATAGGGAATGTCGATGATATAGATCGCAATCGCCGTCGTGATCCCCACCGCCACAAACAGCGGGATACCCATGATGGTCAGAACGACAAAGGCAATCGCCAGAATGGCAAGCGGGCTCATATGTGCGCCTCGTTATCGGCAATCGGGTCTGATCCGTCTTCAACCAACATCCCCGGCAGGCCTTCGGCCCCGCCGCGATACCACGCGATATAAGTCTGAATAAGCCGCAGCAGCATCAGACCATAACCGATGATCAGGATTGTCTGCGGGTAAAACTGGTTGATGCCAAGGCTGGGCGAGGTCTCCGGAAACCGCCAGAACACATAAAGGTAGTCCCAGCTCACCCGCAGCATAAAGACACAGAATGCCGCCCAAAGCGCATCCGCAACAAAGATCACATAGCGCCCGAACCGCGTCGGCAACGCCTGCACCGCGACCATGATCCGAATGTGAAACCGCTCCCGCACACAAAGGGCCGCACCGGTATAGACCGCCCAGACCATCGCCATCGATGCTGTCTCTTCGGTCCAGTGCAGAGCCACTTCAAACACATACCGCGCGACCACTTGGGCAAAGACCGCCACCGCAATGATCACCAGACAGGTGCAGCAGATCAGCTCTTCCAAATGTCGCTCCAGCCATCTGAGCGCTTTCATCTTTGGTCTCCTTCGGGCCGGGGCAGATATATGAAAAGGGGGCCACCATGCGGCCCCCTTCGCGATATCTGCTTATTCGGCAGCGGCTTGTATCTTGGCCACCAGATCGACAAAATCCGCGCCCCGCTTTTCGGCAAAATCTGCCTGAACGGCCTTGGCCGCCTCAACGAAATCCGCTTTGTCGGGGTCGGTGCGGGCCATGCCGCCCTCTTTAACCAGCCATGCGCGCACCTCTTCGGTCTCTGTCGCAACCTGAAGCGCGAACTCCGCGCCTGCGTCATTGGCAGCACGCAAAATCTGCTCACGCTGCTCATCGCTGAGCTTTTTCATAAAGTTGTCAGAGGCAAAGAGTGGCGCAAAGGAAACGAAATGCTCAAGGATCACCAGATGCGGCTCAAACTCGAAAAACTTCATGTCGCGGATGAAGGACGTGCCGTTGTCGCCCCCATCCACGGTGCCGGTTTGCAGGGCCGTAGGGGTCTCTGACCATGCCAGCGGCACAGGGTTCGCGCCAAAGGCTTCAAACGTCGCAATCATCACCCCGTTCTTGGGCACGCGGATCTTCAGCCCGTCCATGTCCGCCATCGTGTTGATCGGCCGCACGGAGTTGTAGAAGTCGCGGTAAAGTGCCGGACCAAAGGCCAGCATGTGCACGCTTGTGTCCGCCTGTAGCTTATCTTTCATCAACTGGCCGACATCCCCGTCCAGCACCCGCGCAAGGTGATCGGCGTTCTGGAAGATATAGGGCAGCACGGTCACATCCATCAGCGGCCAATGCGGTGACACGTTGTTGGCAGTGATGAAGAACCCGTCCACCGTGCCCAGCTGCATTGCCTTGAACGCCTCGTCTTCTGAGCTGATCTGGTTGCAGCAGCGCAGTTTTACGTCAATCGCGCCGTTGGTGTATTCCTCGGCCTTGGCCTCGAAAATCTTGCCAAACCGGCCATAGAGCGATTCCTCAGGTGCGCCAAAGCCCACGTTCATCGTCAGGTCCGCCGCCAGCACCGATGTCGCGGAAATGCCCGCAATCACGGCTGAAGCAGCCAAGGTTTTCAGGTTAAAGGTCTTCATGATGATCTCCCTATTGATCGTTGTTTTGACGTCAGCTTTGCACAGGGAAAGGACTGTGTATAATATCAAAATGATCGACATTGATAGAATTTGGGTATCATGAGCACAGACCTGCGGCACCTGCGCTGTTTTGTGGCTGTCGCGCAGGAACTGCATTTTCACCGCGCGGCCAAGCGTCTTGGTGTGGCCCAGCCCGCGCTCAGCCGGACCATACGCAACCTCGAACGTGAGCTTGGCGTCACGCTCTTTCACCGTTCAAACCGCAGTGTTCAGATCACCGCCGCCGGGCAAACCCTGCTTGATGGCAGCAAAGGCATTCTCAACAGCGTCAACAAACTCGTTGAGGAAACCCAGCGCGTGCATCAGGGCAAAATCGGATCCTTGCGCATCGGCTATACTGACAACGCCATCAATGGCCGCGCCCCTACCCTGCTCAAGCGCTTTCAGGACCTGCAGCCTGACATTGATCTGCAACTCAAACACACCGTCACCGCGTATCAGCTTGCCGGACTTGAGGATGGCACATTCGACTTTGGCTTTGTCACCGGGGCCGTCAACCGTCCCGGCTTTGACCACTGCGAAATTCAGGCGGAGCGTTTTGTCTGCGTCGTCTATGAGGCACATCCCTTTGCCAAGCGGCAGAGCGTCCAGCTTGAGGAACTTGCCCACGAACCTCTGGTGCATGGCGCGCACAAGGAATGGGAGCATTTCTTTTCCTATCTGATCCCGCTGTGCCGCACCGCCGGTTTTGAACCCGACGTCGCACAAGAAGGCCTCGCCACTTCCGACATTCTGCGCCTCGTCGCCTGCGGCATGGGCATCACCATTCTCACCGAATCCGTGCATGAAATGCTGGGCCCGGGCCTTGTGGTGATCCCGATTGCCGGGCTGAAGGATCGTTTGCACACGGTTGCACTCTGGCGCACGGACACCACCAACAGCGTCAAGGAACATTTCATCCGTTACCTGCAGGCGCAAATCCACGCCACTTCTTGACGTTTATCAGCTAGCCAGCTATCTAGCCAGATAAGGAGATCAAACCATGTGGACCCTGCAAGACGCCAAAAACAAGTTCAGCGCCGTGGTGGAGGCGGCCCTCGCCGGCACCCCGCAAGAGGTCAGCCGCCGGGGCAAACCCGCTGTTGTGGTGCTCGCCAGTGATGACTATCACCGCCTGCTCGATGCCGCAGGAGGCGCACGCGGCCGCTTTGCCGATCACCTGATGGCCTTTCCCGACGCAGACCTCGACCGGCTCAAGGCCGCCCCCCGCGACGTCACATTCTGATGTTCATCCTCGACACCAATGTCATCTCCGCCGCGCGCCGTCCTGAACGCGCCCAGAAACTCGCCGCTTGGCTCTATGATCAGCCCGAGGATGTGCTTTTCCTCAGTGTCATCACATTGGGGGAAATCGCCCGCGGCATCCGCCAGCAGGAAACGGTGAACCCCGATTTTGCCGCCGACCTGCACCTCTGGCTCGCCCGCACCGAAACCCTTTTTGCCGACCGCATCCTGCCCTTCACCGCCGCCGATGCGCGGGTGTGGGGGCAACTCTCCGCCCAGATCGGGCACGGTGGTGCGGACCTGATGATCGCCGCCACCGCGCTTTCCCATGACGCCACTGTTGTGACCCGCAACACGTCGGATTTTCAGCCCACAGGGGCCAAACTCCTGAACCCGTTTTAGGGCAACGGGCTCACCCCGATCACCACCGGGTGCAGCCCGATCAGCAGGACATAAAGCCCCAGCCCGATCCCAAACCGCAACACCACGCCACGCACCGACAAAAGCCGCGGCAGCAACGGCCCCTGCCCCACAGCCTCCCGCAAACGCGACCACTCCGCCCCCATCTCACGTTTCTTGCGCCGATCAATCAGCCGTTGCCCCATCAGCGCAAAACCGGCGAAACACCCAAACAGGATCACATGCGCCAGATCGCCATTGGCCAGCACATGCACCCCGGCCCAAAACGCCAGCGCCACCAACAGCGGATGCCGCATCAGGCCCACAATGCCGGGCCGTGCCGGATCAAACCTGTCATTGCCAGCGCCACCAAATGAAAACGGATTGGGCCGCGCGACGCCAAAACTCAGGACAAGGCAAGCCAGCAGCATCACCAGCAGCGTCGCCTGCCTGTGCCACACCTCAGGCGCCCACATCGCCACAAAAGGCGCATTCCCCGCCGCGATGATCAGCCAGCTCAGCACCCCCAGCGACAGCGCCGAATAGGCGGCGGTAAACCCTCGCACGCCCAGAACCGCCTGCAACCGCCCTTTGATCACCGGGCGCAGCGGCACGGAATGCGTCACAAAAAACGCAACAAACGCCACCGCAAATCCGCCCCAGCCCATCACGGTGCAGGGCGCACCATCGCGGGCGCATTAAACACCGCAAATCCGCCAAAGGCCCCGATCCACGCAACCCCTGCGACCGTATGCAATCCGCCTGCCGCCTCCGGCCAAAATCCTGCCGCGACCCGCGCGCCCACCGCAATCAACAACGCCGCAAACACGCCAATTGTGCCACGCCCCGCGCGCAGGGGCCGTCCCGTATGCCCCAGTGTCGCACGCGTCATCACCGCCAAAGTCATCAGGCCAATGGCACCCCCCATCCAGACATGTTGTGCCGTGGCCAGCCCGATCACCCCTTCGCCCAGCCCCATCGCCAACGCCCCCAGCGCCAGCAACAGATACGCCAGATGCAGCACCATCAGCAGCGGCTCCTTCACCGTGCGTTCCCCCGCCCAACGGCCCAGCCGCAACAGATGCACGATGCCCGCAAGGATCAGCGCAGCGCCCGTCACCGCATGCCCCGGCAGGCTCACCCAAAGCACCAGCGCCGCCAACAGCACCAGCAGCGCGCCCTTGTCGAACCGCTGCATCGGCGCTGCGGGCCGCCGCGCTTCGCCCTGCGCCTTCAGCCAGTTCCCTGTGAACGCCGGCACAATCCGCCCGCCGATCACCGCAATCATCATCACCGCCGCGGCCAGCCCAAGCCGCAGGCCAACACCTTGCGCCGCATACATTCCGCGTGCCGCCTCCCAATGAAACACCGCATTCCCCGTGGCAAAAACCGCCAGCATGCCCAGCACAATCAGGTTACGCCAGTTCCTGCCCGCCACGATCTCCCGCGCGATCACAACACTCAGCGCGACAGGCATCGCCAGATCCACCAGCGCCACCAGCAGCGGCGGCAGCAGCAGCGACAGCAGCACAGCAATCCGCCCGCAGACCCACAGCGCAAAAAGCCCCGCCAGCGGCGCACCACGCAACGGCGCGCGCCCGGTCCAGTTGGGCACCGCCGTCAGCAAGAACCCCGCAATCACCGCCGACAGATAGCCAAACAAAAACGCATGCGCATGCCAGCTTACCGGGTCAAACGCCGACGGCAAAATCACCCGCCCCGTCATCATGCCCAGCCAAAGCGCCATGGCCAGCACCGCCCAAAGGGCCGCGCTCAGGAAAAACGGCCTGAACCCATAAGAGAAAAACACAGACCCCGCAGAGGGAGACGAAGCAGTCGTGGTGGTAGACATCCGGGCATTCCAGAACTGACACGCCAGCGCAGGCGCTTGTCTTTACGCTAGCGCTGAAAATCCGCGCCGGATTTGTCTCAGATCAAGCAGCCGCAAAATCAATACCCCATCGCGCAGCCGTCCTTGCGTGGGTCAGACCCGGCAATCAGCACGCCATTGGTGTGGTCAATTTCAATGATCTGCCCGCCCCCGATGGGCGATTTGGTAAAGCTCACCGGATGCCCCTTGGCCGCCATCCCGTCGCGCATCTCCTGCCCCAGCGTCGGCTCGATCTCAAGCACTCCTTTGGGCGACCAGAACATGCGCGGACTGTCCAGCGCCTCTTGCGGGTCCATGCCATAGTCCAGCATGTTGGTGATCACATGCGCATGGCCCACCGGCTGATACTGCCCTCCCATCACGCCGAAACACCGGCTTGGCTTGCCGTCCTGCATCAGCATCGCGGGAATGATCGTGTGCAGCGGGCGTTTGCCGCCCTCAATCGTGTTGGGATGTCCCGGCAGCACCCGGAACCCCGCACCCCGGTTCTGCAAGGTGATCCCGGTCTTTTCAGTCACGATGCCACTGCCAAACCCTTTGAAGATCGAATTGATCAGCGACACCGCCATCCCGTCCCGGTCCACACAGGACAGATAAATCGTGTCGCTCTGGAAATTCGGATCAGGGTCGGGCAGCGTCTCATTGCGCTTTCCCGGATCAATCGTGGTGGCCAGCCCCTTGGCCCAGGCCTTGTCAATCAAGGCCTGCACCGCAACGCCCATGGTCTCAGGGTCGCCAATATGCGCGTCCCGGATGGCATAAGCGATGCGCGACGCCTCCATCTCCAGATGAAACCGCGATGCGCTGTGCGGCGGCACCCCGCCCAAATCAAAGCGCTCCAGCAGGTTGAGGATGATCTGCGCCGTGATCCCCACCCCGTTGGGCGGCAATTCAGCAAGGTCATACCCCTGATACCCCGCCGTCACAGGGCTGCACGGATCGGCGGAAATACCAGCAAGGTCTTCCTCCGTCATCACCCCACCGCGGGCCTTTAACTCTGCGATAATATCCGCCGCAACTGCCCCCTCATAGAAGCCTTTGGCCCCCTCCCGCGCAATCACCTTCAGCGTCGCGGCCAGCGCGGGCAACTTGTGGATCGTGCCCACCTTGGGCGCCTTGCCGTCGACCAGATAATGCCGCCCGCCCGGACCCTGTTTGGAGAGCTTTTCCACCTCACCGCTCCAGTCTTTCCAGACCCGCGGATACACGACAAACCCCTCCTCCGCCGCATGGATCGCAGGCTGCAGCGCCTCCTCCAGCCCGATCGTCCCGTGGCTCTCCAGCAAGCTCTCCCAGCATTTCACAACCCCCGGCACCGTCACCGCATGCGCGCTCATGTCGTCCATCTCGGACCACCCCTGCCCCATCCGCATCTCGGTGGTCAGCGCCGCCGCCGCACGCCCGGAACTGTTCAACCCAAAAAGCGCCTCACCGGGCTTAGAGATCAGCGCAAAACCGTCTCCGCCAATCGCCGTCATCGCTGGCTCAACCACAGCCAGCACCGCCGCCGCTGTCACCCCCGCATCGACCGCATTTCCACCCCGTTTGAGCACATCCATACCGGCTTGCGTGGCCAACGGATGCGACGTCGCCAAGGCCCCGTTGGCCGCATAAATGGGGGAGCGTTTGGGGTCATGAAAATCGCGCATGTCTTGGGTCCTTTCCCTATTTACCGCGAACCTAGCCCTATTGGCAGGCACATCAAAGGCCGCATCATGACCCACTGGCCGCTCGCATTGGTTTTCTGCTATCCTGCTGCCATCCCCCCAAAACAAGGAGAAGACCTATGGCCCTTCCTGTGCCACCGTTTGAGGGTGCCTGCCTGTGCGGCGCCGTAAACGTCCACATCACCGCACCACCGCTTTTGACCGTCGCCTGCCACTGCGACGGCTGTCAGAAGTTTTCAGCAAGCGCCTACTCGCTCACCACAATGTTCCCAAGCGACAGCGTGACCTGCACCGGGGACGTCATTCAGGGCGGCCTGCGCTCAGAAGGACGCGCGCACTTCTTTTGCGCATCCTGCCTGAATTTCATCTACTCCCGGATCGCAGGCGCAGACGACCGCATCAACCTGCGCACATCCGTGTTGCATGAAGCTGCCTCCTTTGTGCCGTTTGTTGAACTCATGACGGATGAGAAAATGCCATGGGCACAGGTGCCCGCACCACACAGCTTTGCCCGGTTCCCAACCTCCCTCGACGCCCTGCAAGCGCTCATGGACGCATACGCAAACAGCTGAGTGTGCGCAGGCTTCAAACGATCCTTTGTGTGGATGGTCTGCGCCCAAAGACCCTATCCCGCAAAATGCTCGCTCATCATTGGCTAAAGGAAGCCATTATAAGTTGGCCGAAAATCTACCCTTATGTCAAAAAGGCTGCCATGGGCCCCATTGATGCTTTCAGGTTCGCGGATTGCTTATCTGGCAGCAACCCTTTCGCGGTGGATCATATACAGGCCCGCACTGATTATGATGGCGATGCCAATTAGGCTGAGCGCGTTGGGGAAGTCTTGAAAGACCAGATAGCCAAAGAAAGTTGCGACGGGGAGTTCAAAATATTGCAGCGGTGCCAGCGTGGCTGAGGGCGCAAACGACAGCGCATAGGTCATCATCATATAGCTGACCGTGGCAAAGAGCCCTGCTCCAAAAAGCCATAGCCAAGCATTGCCAGAGGGCCAAACCGGATCAAAAAGATCGGAGCCGGATCCATAGGCCAAAATCAGAACGGGCATACAAAACAGACTAGCGATCAGACCAGTATAGAATTGCAACGCCACTGGGTGCATTCGGCGCGACAATCCCCGCGTCACGATGATGTAAACGCAAACGCAACAGCCGTCCCCAAAGGGATAAACGCCACAGCGCCAAACGCGGCAAAGCTGGGTTGGATCACGAACAACACCCCGACAAAACCAACCAGAGCGGCCCCAACACGGCGCGGGCCGACCTCTTCGCCCAAGTAGAACTTGCCCACCAGCAAAACGATAAACGGCGCGACAAACACGATCGCCAGCGCATCAGCCAGCGGCATCACCCGGATCGCTGCGATAAAGCAAAAGGTCGCAAAAACCAAAAGCAGCGCGCGTGTTACCAATGCAGGCCACTGCCCCTTTGCCACGCGCAAAGACAGGCCCATGATCAAAACAAAAGGCGCCATCAGGACGCACTGCACCACAAACCGAACCGTTGTGATCTGCCCTACCGGCACGCTGGATGAGGCAAGCTTGGCGGCCACATCGAGCAAAGGCGCTGTCACGCAAAACCCCAACATCAATGCGACGCCGGTCAGAATACGATCATTGAAGGAGGTTGCGTCAGTCATCAGCGCACATAAGGCCAGCTTTTGCCCGGCGTCCATCCTCAAAGCGACAGACAGACGTCGTGCATGGGCGCACACCACATCAATGAAACTATTGACGGCGGGACCTGCCGTAGGGTTCATCTTGATCCAAGGAAAACCCCTAAGAAGGCCAGCACAATGTCACAGAACCGTATTGAAACCGATGTTCTGGTGATCGGCGGCGGCACTGCGGGTTTTGGGGCGGCCATTGCGGCGGGGCGTCAGGGTTTGCGGGTCACGCTGCTAGAAACCACGAGTAAGATCGGTGGGGTCATGGCCTTTTGCCCCGGCATGCCGTGGGGCGGTGGCTATCCCGTCGATCAAATCATTGGTGGCATCACCGAGGAGTTGACCCAAAGGCTGACAAAGATGACCCCGCCAGCGGCAGAAAAGCGCCACTGCACGCTTGAGAATTTCGGACCCGAGATCATCTACGATCACGACATCGCAACGCTCACAATGTTCGAGATGCTGGAGGAATCGGGCGTTTCAATCCGCCTGAATGCAACCGCTTTGACACCTGTGATGAACGGCGCGCGGATTGATGCTGTCACCTGTTATGACCGCAATGGTGCGTTCGAAATGGCCCCTCAGATCGTGATCGACTGTTCGGGAGATGCAGACATCTCTGCCAAGGCTGGCGTGCCGTATGTGCTGGGCGATGCAGGTGGCAATATGATGGCCGTCACCATCTCATTCCATATGATCGGCGTGGATTGGGAAACGGCATTCGCGCTCCCTGATCCCTATTTTCAAAGCGACGCGGCGCGTGGCATCGCTGAGGGTCGTTTGCACCCAGATCTGGCCAAGCTTTACCTTATGAAAGGCTTTCACCCCGGCACTGTGTTTTGCAATTCGGTGCATGTGCGTGGTGTGGACGCCACGGACCCTGTCGCAGTCGGTGCCGCCACCCAAGAAGGCCGCCGCCGCTGTCACCAATTGGCGCGCTTCCTGCAATCGGATGTTACAGGGTTCGAGCGCGCGCATATGGCGATGCTGTCGCCCACAGTCGGGGTGCGCGAGACGCGCAAACTGGAAGGGCTAACCCGTGTGACCGGCGCGGACCTTGCTGCGGGAACAAAGTTCGCGGATGGCATCGTGGCCTGTGACAATCCGATTGATGATGTGATGCGATCGGATGATAAAATGACCCATGACGCCGCACTTGAGACGGGAAGCTATTATACAATCCCGTTCCGGTCCCTGATCCCTGCGCATATCGAAAACCTGATGTTTGCGGGGCGGATCATTTCAGCAGATGCGACGGCATTTGCCTCTGTTCGGGGGATGCCGCAGTGCATGGCGATGGGCCAAGCGACCGGCACGGCGGCAGGCTTGGCCTTGGCGGCGGGAACGCCCGTTCAGGATGTAGACCCCGCCGCTCTGATTGCGTCTTTGAAAAATCAGGGCGTGAACCGGATTGGGTAGCGCCTAAGCCTCACCAAACCCCTTGGGCACAGGCAAATCGGGCAAGGTCGCTGCGCGTTTCTGCAACGCCCGCCCAATCACCACGCGGCTGATTTCCGTGGTGCCGTCCACGATCCGCAACATCTGTGCCAAACGGGACAGCCGGTCCAACCCGTAGGGTTGCAACAACCCCATGCCACCCAACACTTGGGTGCAGGTATTGGCAGCCTTCACAGCAGCATCCGGCACAAAGCGTTTTGCATGGGCGGCCATCAACGGGCCCTCGGGCGTGCCAAGCGCCTCCGCCGCTTTGCGGTACAGCAGCTTTGAGGCCTCAAGATCCGTCGCAACCTCGCCCAGCATCCACTGAATACCGTCCAGATCAAGGTTCTTGCCGCCAAACATCTTGCGGTTCTTGGCATAGGCCAACGCGGTATCAAGCGCTGCCTGCATCAAGCCACAGCACCCCGACGCAATTGAAACACGCGCAATGTCGATCGCCATCAGTGAGCCTTGAAACCCCTGCCCGATGGGTAGGATGATGTTGTCCTCTGACACCACCACGTTATCCAGATACATCTCTGACAGGGGCAGGAAATTGTAGGACGGCGTCTGATACCGCGGGCCAAAGCTGACACCCTTTGCGTCTGCCGGAATGGCGATCATCGACATGTCCTTGTGACCCGGTGCATCGCTGGTTTTGACAACGGTGAAATACACATCCGCCTCACCCGCAAGGCTGACCCACGCCTTTGCTCCGCTGATGGTCCATGTGCCGTCATCGTTGATCTGCGCGCGGGTGTACATCTGCATCGGGTCAGAGCCTGACTGCGGCTCTGTCAGGGCAAAGTTGGCCAGTTTGCGGCCCGACGTCAGATCCCGCGCCCATTTTTCCTTGAACGCCTCCGTGCCATAACCACAGCCGGCAAAGGTGCAGATGTTATGCATCGACACCGCAAAGGCATACGCGCCATCGCCAAGGCCCAGTTGTTCGTAAACCTGAATGCCTTGCCCCAGCGGCAACCCCTGCCCGCCCCATTCGGTCGGCGCATAAAGCCCCATCAGACCAGCCGCCCCTGCCGCATCAGTCGCGCCGCGCGGCCACTGCCCTGCTGCGTTCCAAGCGTCTACATTTGGCGCGATCGTATCTGTTGCATGCGTGCGCGCGGCGGAAAGGATGGTTTGCAGATCCTGTGACATCGGCTGGCTCTCTCTTGCTTTGACACCCTGTCCCATTTCGCCACGTTCAGCGAATGGATGCCGACGCGCGCCAAAATTGAGGGGTGATTTTCCCTTGTGAATGCCGAATTATCGCTTCCTCCTTCTCTGCTCCATCTCAAGAGATGACATCCGATTGTCCGAAAGTGACAAACAACTGCAAGATCAGCTTTGTCTGCGCCGATACGAACTTGGCGTATTTCCTGTCCATCTTTGAAACGCACGGTGGAAATTAGCAGCGGAGGAAAACCCGACATCCTGCGCAATCGCCTCCACACTTTTACCGCCCTTTCGCAGCTCACCGATGGCGATATCGCGACGCAAAGCATCCTTGATCTCTTGGAACGAAGTACCATCCGCATCCAGCTTTCGGATCAAGGTGCGCGGGGTCATGTGCAGCGCTTGCGCGGCTTGCGTCAGGTTCGCCTCCTGCCAGTGGGCCTGAGTGAGAAACGCACGCAGCCGCAAGGATTGCGTGTGTTCGCGCGAACGGGTGAAAATCCAATCGCGCGGCGCGTTGGCTAAAAACAGATCAAGATCAGCAGAACTGCGCGCCTGCACGGCCCCCAACGTGCCCGGGTCGAATGTGATCGACGTTTCCGCCCGGTCAAAATGCACCGGTGCGGGAAAGATCACGGCGTAGTCTTGGGCAAAATCAGGCCGTTCAAAAGCAAACCCAACCTCGCGCACAGGCACCTCCTGGCGCGCCAACCAGGACAACAGCCCATGTGCCAGCTTCAGGATCAGCATATGCCCAAAGCGCTGGGGCCGCTGATCACCGCGCGGCATGAGTGACAGCACCAAAAGGCCATCGCTCTCTTCCAGCTCAAACCGGTAGTCATCCAGCAGCAAATTCCAGAACGTCGAAAAGCGGTACAAAGCCGAGGCCAAAGAGCCCGCCTCGCGCACTGAGGTCAGCAAATGCTGCAAAGCACGGGGCCGGATCGGTCGGCTCCACAGGCCCATCATCTCATCCCCGGTCTCAACGGCGGCAAGCTGATAGAGGCCAACAATCTGGTCCAATGTCACGCGCCCCTGTTCATGGCCCGGACCTGATGCCAGTTCTGCGCGGTTCAAAAGGGACTGGAATTGCGGATCAGGGCAAAGCACTCGCAGCGCGCCAAGCCAGTCCTCAATGAAGGCCGTTGAGACGGTGGAATATAAGGCAGGTTTGCGCATCTGGAGCCTGTTGCGGAATGGGACAGACGCCTACGCTAGAGCAGTTTCAGGGTTCTGCACCAGTCGAACTTGTTGAATTGCGCGAATCGTAACCCATCAATCTGCCAGAAAGAATCTTTGTCCCGGTTGGACAGTGGTCCCATAGGAGCAGCGAAGGTCCGGTTTGAGCTGATTGTGTTGAAAAACTAATCCTTGATCGTAGCACAGGCTGTTGATTCAATCTGTTTATTGGACAGGGGGATTTGCGATGTTGGGACCAAGGCAGGAGGCGCAGGCAGCACTGTTTTATGAGTTTTCGCTGG
>JBGCDV010000068.1:0-5746 GCA_045105735.1 Sulfitobacter sp.
ATCTGTATCAGTTGAGAGCGCCCGCGACGTGACACCATCATCACAACAGATCCGGCCAATCTGCCGGTCGCTTTGCTAAATGGAGACGACAATGCACCGCCGCACGATACTTTTTGTGTTGAACACCGAAACGCCTGACGCCGAGATCACGCATGCTGCCGAAGCTGCTGCACGAGATGAGACGCATCTTGTCTGCCTGCTGCTGGGTCAAGCCCCTGCCCTGCCAATGTATGCCTACGGTGTGCCTCCCTATGGCGGCATGAACATTCCGGACAACTGGAACGAAACCGTCGTGTCAGCGCAGCAAGCCCAGAAAAACCGCGTCGATGCTGTGGAAGCTCTGCTCGCGAAGACAAACACCTCTGGGGGCGTACATTCTGCCCTCTGTGTGACAACGGACATCAAGCATCACGTGTCCCGACTTGCCCGTGTCAGCGATGAAGCGTTCTTGGCAGCCAACCTTCGTGACACGCCGGATGCCATGCGTGAAGCCGCTGCGGGTGTGCTGTTCCATGCCCCGATCAGCCTTCGCCTGAATGGGTCGGTTGTACAGGAAGCGGGCCGCGTATTTGTTGCATGGAACAGTAGCGAAGCCGCGTCTTCCGCCGTGCATAGGGCATTGCCCTATCTGAAAGAAGCCAACGAGGTTGTGATTGCTTGCTTTGATCCGGTCATGACGGCGACGCAAGATGGACAAGACCCAGGTGTGGATGTGGCCGAGTGGCTCAGCCATCACGGCTGCAACGTAACTGTTTCTCAGTTCCCCAGCGGCGGCCGCGAAATCGGACAGGCCATTCAAGACAGGGCCACAGAGTTTGGCGCCGATTTAGTTGTGATGGGGGCGTACGGCCACGCGCGGATGATCCAAACTGTCCTGGGGGGCACCACGCGCACGATGATGGAGCAGACGGATCTGCCACTTCTCTTGGCCCATTGAAGGACACAGCATGGCTTGTTCAAACAAAGCGGGTTTGATCGCTCTGACAGAAAGAGAATATGCCAAACTTCAAAACCTGATCGCACCGCTTTATCAGGCACAGACAGAGAGGGGTCAGAACGATGTATCGATCAAAGATGTGATCGGCCATCGCGGGCATTGGATCGGTCTGTTCCTTGGTTGGTACAAGGACGGCAAGGCCGGGAAAAAGGTGTTCTTTCCGGCGGAAGGCTTCAGGTGGAACGACCTCAACCGATACAATGCGGCGTTGCGCAACAAGCAGGCACATCTTCATTGGGCCGAGGTCTGCGCACTGCTGCAAAGCCGTCACGAACAGCTCGTTCAATTTCTGTCTGATCACTCGGATACGGATCTCTACAGTGGACCGATGCAGGGGGCCAACAACGCATGGACGCCCGGGCGATGGGCCGAAGCGGCGGGACCCAGCCATTATCGTTCAGCTGCAAAGTACATTCGGGCTGTCCTGCGTGACCAAAGCTGAACCGGTAGCGCCGTGCCTCTTGGTGGCCTGGAACGCCGCGAATTGAGACAGGTAAACTTGCCCCGTGAGATGTTCCAAAAAAGTCCCGCGTTGCAAACGATCCATCACGGGTCCTTTGACCTCGGACAGTGACAGGACAATATCCAGCTCCTTCAGCCGAATGTTGATCTGTTCCAATGTCTCCAGCGCACTCATGTCTATTTCATTCACAGCGGAGCACATCAGGACGATGTGTTTGATGTCTGTGTCGTCCAAAATGCGGTCATAGATGTAATCTTCCAAAAACCGCGCGTTGGCAAAATAGAGGCTTTGGTCGATGCGCAAACTGACGACAGATGGATCTGTGATGACCTCGTGACGCATGATATTTCTAAAATGCTCCGTGCCTTTGACCAACCCGACTTCCGCCACATGCGGCCGCGAGGTATCATAGAGAAAGAGCAGGAGAGACAGCAGGACGCCGGCGGTCACACCCAGCTCAACGCCCAGGCCAAGCGTTAGCAAAATGGTCACAGAAACCGCGCCAAAATCCCGTTTGGAATAGGTCCAGCTTTGGCGCAGAGTCTCTAAGTCCAACAGCGACATCACTGCCACGATGATTGTGGCCGCAAGCGTGGCTTTGGGCAGAAAATAGATGAGGGGCGTCAGGAACAGCGCGGCGACGGTCAGACCAACAGCAGTGAAAGCGCCGGCAGCAGGGGTTTCAGCGCCGGCATCAAAGTTCACCACAGATCTTGAAAACCCACCCGTCACGGGAAATCCACCTGTCAGCGATGCGCCAATGTTGGCAGCGCCCAGACCGATGAGTTCTTGATCCGGGTCGATCCTCTGGCGCTTCTTGGTGGCGAGTGTTTGTGCAACTGAAATGGACTCTACGAACCCAATAATTGAAATCAGCAGTGCAGGCACAAAGAGCGCCGCAAGAAGATCCAGTGACAGGTCCGGCAGTGTAAACGGGGGGAGGCTTTGCGGAACGGCTCCGACAATCTGAACGCCAGTCTGTGCCAGATTGAAATACCAAACGACCAACGTTGTTGTAACCACCGCCAAGACCGGACCTGCTTTGGCCGCGAAATCAGCGGCACCCGGTCGCAGGCCGATGCGGATCAGAGCAGATCGCAACCCGGTACGCACCCAAAATAGGAATGCTGTGGCCCCGACACCGATGGCAAGTGTCAAAGGGTTAGTCTGCGTGACATGCGCAAAGACTGAGCGTCCCAACTCCAGTAATGTATGCCCGTGCGCCTCAATGCCCAGCACATGCTGAAACTGGCTCACCGCAATCA
The DNA here is from genome assembly GCA_045105735.1 of Sulfitobacter sp. Classification (GTDB taxonomy): domain Bacteria; phylum Pseudomonadota; class Alphaproteobacteria; order Rhodobacterales; family Rhodobacteraceae; genus Sulfitobacter. The sequence continues at coordinate 2,726 of JBGCDV010000068.1, forward strand.
GGATACCCGACGCGGTGATAAAACCTGAGATTACGGGGTGTGACAGAAAGTTCGCAATGAAACCCAACCGCAGCAGACCCATCGCGAGCAGGATCGCACCTGATACCCCGGCAAGGCTCAGTGCTGCGGTTGCATATCCGACATCAATGGTCTGCGTGACCTCTGCCAGTGTTGCCGCCGTCATCAGCGACACAACTGCGACAGGACCCACTGCCAAGGACCGGCTGGTCCCGAAAATACTGTAGAGCAGGATTGGCACGATTGATGCATATAGCCCCGCTTCGGGTGGCAAACCTGCCAGCATCGCATAGGCCAAGGACTGCGGGATCAGCATGATCGTCACGATCAGCGCCGCTGTCAGATCGTTGATCGCGGCAGCCCCAGTGTATGTGCGACCCCAGGCCAGTATTGGCAGATGGCGCGACCATGCGCTGTCGTCTGCCATCTTTACCGCGCCGTGAGTTTCTCTGGCGCGGCCATCCATTCGCGTCCCTTCAGCATCGCTTTCCAATAGATCGGTGGCAGGATTTTCTCCTTCAGCAACCATGCCAGACGGCTGGGCTTGGTCCCATCGATCAGCCAGCGCGGAAAGCTGGGTTGCAATGTCCCGCCATAGCCAAATTCAGCCAGAACTATTTTGCCGCGCTCCACCGTCAACGGGCATGAGCCGTACCCATCATATTGCGATACCGGCGCCCTGCCCCTGATGTCTGCAATGATGTTGTCTGCAACGACGGGCGCCTGTTTGCGCGCTGCCGCAGCGGTCTTGGCATTGGGAGCGTTCATCACATCGCCTAGCGACCAGATGTTCTCGAACGTCTTGTGGCGCAGCGTTGCCTGATCCACGTCGACCCACCCTGCCGCATCAGCTAACTGAGACACGGCGATGAAATCAGGTGCGCATTGAGGTGGGGTGACGTGGATCATGTCAAATTCCACCTCGACTCTCTCAACAGCCGTATTGGGTTTGGACACATCAAACCAAGCCTTTTTGGCCGCGCCATCGATTGCCACAAGGTTATGGAAAAAGTTCAATCCAATCTGGTACTTATCCACGTAGCTTTGCAGCGCTGGTACGTAGTCCTTCACCCCAAAGAGCACCCCACCAGCATTATGAAATCCGATGTCGATGTCACCGATCACAGTTTTGCGGGTCCAGTGATCCGCAGACAGATAAATCGCCTTTTGCGGTGCTCCGGCGCATTTGATCGGCATCGGCGGTTGCGTAAAGACGGCCCGCCCGGAGGTCATGCCGGAGACCAGCTCCCAGGTATATGGGGCCAGATCGTAGCGATAATTCGACGTCACACCATTGCGGCCCAGCGTCTCAACCAGCCCTTCGACGCGGTGCCAGTCCAGCTTGAGACCCGGACACACAACCAACCGCTTGTACTTGACGAAACGGCACCCATCGAGGATCACGGCGTCCTGCTCAGGTTCAAATGCGGCCACAGCTGACTTCAGCCAATGTACGCCCTTGGGGATCAGGGACCCCATTGTGCGCACCGTGTCGTCGGCCTGGAAAATACCGCCGCCAACCATGGTCCAGCCGGGTTGGTAATAATGCGCATCGGCCGGGTCAATGACTGCGATCTCAAGGCCGGGTTTGCGTGCCGTGAGACTGGCCGCGACCGCAATACCGGAGGCCCCTCCCCCAATGATGACCACATCATAGGAGGCATCCGCCTCATCCACAGGGGTCTTCCCGCCGTTTGCAATGCGCCGGACGACGCCCTTCATGTCATATCCGGCAGTCTTGGTTGCGCTGAGGATGTCGGCCAATGGCATGTCCTTGGCCTGCGCCAGAGACCAAAGCGTGGCAGATCGTGTGCCGGTGCGGCAATACGCGAGAGTTGGCTTCGGTAGCGCCCTCAATTCAGCTGCAAAATTCGCGGCATCCGCGTCGTGAACCAGTCCTCCAGACACCGGGATGTACCGCATGTCGATCCCAAGCTTGCCAGCGACCACAGCCAGCTCTTCGAACGTCGGTTGATCCGCGCCTTCACCGTCCGGACGGTTGCAGATGATGGATGTGATGCCTTGCTCTTTGATCGTTGCGAGGTCGGTTTCCGATATCTGCGGGGCAACAAAGAATTGGTCCGATATCTTGCGCATGTCCATGAGCGTCTCTCCTAAATGCGGTCTGGGGTGGCGGGGCTCAGATGGCGTTGACCGGCACCTTGAGCATGGGCTTGCCATCATCGGTTTTCGGTACATCGCCCGCGCGCATGTTGACCTGAAGCGATGGCAAGATCAGCTTGGGAACATCCAGCGTCGCATCCCGCGCCTCGCGGAACTTGATAAACTCCTCGCGGCTTTTGCCGCCGCCCACGTGGATGTTTTCGGCCTTTTCCTCGGCCACGGTAGTTTCCCACATGATATCGCGGCCATCGGGGCCATAGTCGTGGCACATGAACAGACGTATGTCGTCGGGCAGTGCCAGCACCTTCTGGATCGAGTCGTAAAGCTCACCCGCATCCCCGCCGGGAAAGTCCGCGCGCGCCGATCCACCATCGGGCATAAAAAGTGTGTCCCCTGCAAAGGCTGCGTCACCGATGACATGCACCATGCAGGCGGGCGTATGCCCCGGCGTGTGCATGGCAAAGGCGGTCATGCCGCCGATTTCATAGGTGTCGCCGTCTTTGAACAATCTGTCGAATTGAGAACCATCGCGCTGAAATTCGGTCCCTTCGTTAAACACCTTGCCAAAGGTTTCCTGCACCACGGTGATCTGATCCCCGATGCCGATTTTGCCGCCAAGTTTCGACTGAATGTAAGGGGCCGCGGACAGATGGTCGGCATGCACGTGCGTCTCAATCAGCCATTCCAGCTTGAGTTTGTGCTTTTGGATGTAAGCAATGATCTCGTCCGCATGCTCATATGTGATACGCCCAGCAGCATAATTGATGTCCATCACGGAATCGATCACGGCGCAGGCGGGTGAGCCCGGGTCCATCACAACATAGCTGATCGTGTTGGTCTGCGGGTCAAAGAATGATTCGATCTCGGGATGAATGTGCA
>JBGCDV010000069.1:0-15044 GCA_045105735.1 Sulfitobacter sp.
TCCGCGAAGGTGGCCGGACAGTTGGCGCTGGCGTGGTGAGTAAAATCACCGAGTAAGCGCGACAGCGCACGGCGGGGTTCGCCCTGCCTGCGCACCGCAAATCAGAAGGCCGCTCCACCCGGAGCGGCCTTTTGCATGCCCGCCACAGATGCCGCCCGCCGCCACCGCAACGCACGGTGGGCAGTTGGGAGAATGCATGGGGCTGATCCGAGGTTGTGAAAATCGACGGAACGGTTTCAACTATGCCTGCGTTTGACTTGACCTGGAGAAGATATCGATGGCTGATCTTGGCACCCTTCCGTTTGCGGACCCGTCTGACAAACATCCAGTAAAGGCACCAGATGGCACGCCTTTTACGGGAACCGTCTTTCTCAAGCCCGCAGTTTCACATCCGCGAATGGACGTCGGCGTGTATACCTATGCCAGTGCGTTTGATCCGCCCGAAGACTGGGCCGCGCGCCTTGCACCATACCTCTTTGACTTTAGCCCAGAGCGGCTGATCATCGGGAAATTCTGCCAGATCGCGGATGGCGCTACCTTTGTCACTGCCTCTGCAAATCACCGCTATGACGGCATATCCAGCTTTCCCTTCGCGATTTTTGGGGGCGGCACGCGGGAGGGGAGGGCATCCATGCCCGAAGCTGGCCCTGATACAACCGTTGGGCATGACGTTTGGATCGGGCAGGGTGCCGTGATCCTGCCGGGCGCGCAGTTGGGCAATGGGGTGATTGTCGGCGCGGGGGCAGTGGTGGCCGGGACTGTGCCGGACTACACGATTGTGGCGGGCAATCCGGCCCGGCCGGTTAAGGTCCGGTTTGATCGCACGACAGTTGCACGACTGAACACACTTGCATGGTGGGATTGGCCAATCGACTGGATTCTCGCCCATGAAGCCGAGATCATGGCAGCAGATTTAGCCGCGTTGGAGCGCTGTTTGCCCGCCCAATAGAATGCGTACAATTGCATGCTGAAAAACTTTGCGCAGCATTCCGTTTTTCGCAAGCGCAGCATGAAGCTGAAAAGGTCCAGCAGATTCAAGTCATAGTGGCATTGGTGCAGTTGCAGCATCATCTTTCGGTATACAATGGTGGACAGTTAACACATTAAAATCATTTGATTTTTTCCAATCCCTCGACATATCTAGGTGAGGATGGACCGGAGGAAGCACATGGATCAGATCAACTTGCAGGCGTGGATAGAACGCAGTGACCTTGGCGAGGGTCAGGTCTCTCAGCAGCAGGCCAACATGGTACATGCGGTTTTGGGTGCGCCCGGACAGCCAGCTCCGCAACATGGGGAAATCATGCCCCACCTGTGGCACTGGTACGCGTTCCCGCCGACTGCGGGTATGGACGAGTTGGGAGAGGACGGGCATCCGCGACTGGGTAACTTCATGCCGCCGGTGCGCCTGAATCGACGGATGTGGGCAGGCGGGAATATCGAGTTCATCAAGCCCTTGCATGTTGGCGAACCTCTACGCCGCCGCACGACCATCGCAGATATTTCTGAAAAAACGGGCGCTGCGGGCGACATCGTTGTCGTCCGGCTGGATCATGAGATTCACGGCGCGCAAGGGCTGGCCGTGGTGGAAAGGCAGGACGTCGTCTACCTGCAAATCCCTGATAGCTTTGTGCCGCCAAAGAAAACACCTGGTCCGCAAAGCCCGGCCTTTCGCGTCGCGCAGCAGATCGGCACACCGCTCTTGTTCCGATATTCCGCGATCACGTTCAATGCGCATCGCATCCATTATGATCTGCCTTATACGCAGTCGGTTGAGCATTATCCCGACCTTGTGGTGCACGGCCCGCTCCAAGCGCAGTTGTTGATGAATATGGCCACTCGCGAACGTGGTGCTGCCCCCAAGCTGTTTGCCTATCGTGGTGTGCATCCGCTTTTCGCGAGCGATGCGGTGGAGCTTTGTGCCGTTAAAAAGACAACGTCCGAATGGGCGCTCAGCACTGTCGCGAACGAGGGTCACCAGACAATGCAAGCCAACGCCATGTGGGAGATTTAAGGGATGAGCCAGATTTTGAAAGGAATGCGCGTTGTTGAAGGCTCAGCTTTTGTCGCGGTGCCGCTTGCGGGTATGACTTTGGCGCAGATGGGCGCGGATGTGATCCGGTTCGACCGGATTGGTGGCGGCCTTGATGCCGGGCGCTGGCCTCTGGCACCCTCCAGACAAAGCCTGTTCTGGGCCGGGATGAACAAGGGCAAACGCTCAATCGCCGTCGATATGAAATCGCCAAAAGGTCGGGAGCTGATCACGCGGGTGATCACCGCACCGGGGGAGGATGCGGGGATGTTTCTGACCAATCTGCGGGTGCGCGGCTGGATGGATCACGAAACCCTCAGCACGCATCGCCGCGATCTGATCATGGTCACGCTGACCGGGGACAGGCAGGGGCGGCCGCAGGTTGATTATACGGTGAACCCTGCGCTTGGTATTCCCGACATCACAGGACCGGAGGGGCATGACGGACCCGTTGCAAATGCCTTGCCCGCCTGGGATCTGGTGGCAGGCAACATGGTCGTTTCCTCCTTGTTGGCAGCGGAGCGTCACAGGTTGCGCACGGGTGAAGGGCAAGATGTTGAGCTTGCGCTCAAAGATGTGGCAGCGGCGACGATGGGGCATCTTGGGATGATCGGTGACGCAGTGGTCAACGAGGACGCGCGCGGCAAGGCTGGCAACGCGCTTTATGGTGCCTACGGGCAGGATTTTGTCTGTGCAGATGGCGGGAGGGTGATGGTAATCGGCCTGACGGCGCGGCAATGGGGGATCCTTGTCAAAGTCACAGGAACGGCAGAAGCGATTGAGAGTTTGAGCGCGAACACTGGTCAGGATCTCAGGGACGAGGGCGTCCGTTGGCAGCTGCGCGAGCAGATCACGGAGATTTTCAAACCTTGGTTCGCTGGGCAAACTGCTGTGGTCGCTGGTCGCAAGCTGGATCAGGCGGGTGCGACGTGGTCCCATTTTCGTACCGTCAAAGAGGCCGTGGCGCAGGACGCAGACCTCACGCCTGACAACCCGATGTTTGAGACATTGCATCAGCCGGGTCTGGGCACATTTCCTGTGCCAAGCGCACCAATGACATTCTCGGCCCATCCACGCAAACCGGCCGCCAAAGCGCCTTTGCTCGGAGCAGATACCGAAGAGATTTTGGGTGATGTTGTTGGCATGACTGACACCGAGATTGCGCGTCTTTTTGACACCGGAGTTGTACAAAGCCCAAACTACGGCGTGTCGCGCGTCGCGTAAGTTGGGCAGAACAGCGCGGATGACACTGGTATCGTGCGAAAATCCGGGGTTTGGCGCGATCTGCTCTTGATTGCGGTGGAAATTGCGACTACCCAACGCCACGGCATAGGGGTTTAGCTCAGTTGGTAGAGCATCGGTCTCCAAAACCGAGGGTCGTGGGTTCGAGTCCCTCAGCCCCTGCCAGATTTCCAGAAAGATGTGTATTCGCCCAGTCCCGACCTTGGGCTGGTGTTGGCGATTTGGTGACATGCGCAGAATGCGCTGCCGCGTTCCAAAACTCTCGCGTTGTGACCGCCTCTGATTTCTGGGTCTCCTCCCAGTCAGCGAGAAGTTTGGCGCTCTGGCCTTTGAAGTAGGCATCCTCCACGGACCAACCTTCCACCCGGTCAAGCCGGAAGTGCCGCAGCGCTTGTCGCAGTTCGCACCACGCGGCAACAGTCGCGGCATCAACGTAGTAGATCAGCACCAGCGGCCAGATCACCCGGCGCGTTATCCGCCCGGCGGCATCGCTGTAGCGTAGATTGACTTTTTGCTCTTCTCGGATGGCTTGGCGCAGCCGGCCCAGATCCATCGTTTGAATGTCGTCCAGCCCCCAGCTTGACGCGACAAGGCGGCGGGTGCCGGGCGCGGTCTCATTCAGCTTGCGTGCTGCACGCCCCGCTGCACGCCACAAACCCACATCACCGGTACGCGCAATGAGGCTCAGGCCAATGGCGATGGCCTCTGCTTCCTCTACATCCAGATTAAGCGGCGGCAGGTCGTAGCCTTTGCGCATCACGTAGCCGATGCCTGCTTCGCCATAGATCGGGGTCTGCATCGCTTGGAGCGTTGCGATGTCGCGGTAGATCGTGCGCTTGGAGACCTCAAGCGCGTCGGCCATCTGCTGCGCCAACAGCGGTGACTTGGCGGCGCGCAGCATCTGGATGATTTCAAACAGGCGAAAAGATTTTACCATAAGCCCTCAGAGATGGTTTTCGCATTCAACCATACCACTGCTGGCACCCTGATGGCAGCAGTGATGTTCTAGGTGTCCCCGACAAGGCAAGTTATTGGAGGGAAAATGGACAGCAGGCAAACGGGCGTGGCCCTTGTTGTAATCTCGGCGTTTGTGTTCAGCACAGCGGGGATTTTCACCAAAGGCGTGGAGACTGCGGCGTGGGACATCATCTTTTGGCGCGGGGTCGCGGCTTCGGGATTTACGGTCGCCTATCTGGCACTGCGTGGCACGTTACAGGCAGAGCTGCGCGCCTTTGGTACAACTGCGCTGTTTGTCACGCTGATGATGGGGGCAGGTACCGCGGCGTTCATTCCAGCGTTCAAGTTCAGTTCAGTTGCGCATGTGGCCCTGATTTACGGCGCGGCACCGTTCATTGCAGCAGCACTTGGGTGGATGTTTTTGAGGGAATTGCCCAGCCGCAGGGTCGCTTTGGCCAGTGTCGCCGCATTTGGCGGGGTGGGCGTGATCCTGTCCGGTTCATTGGGCGGCATTGCGCTGCGCGGTGATCTGCTGGCGCTTTTTATGACGGTGATGATGGCGGGCACGATGGTCGTCTACCGTGCGCGGCCTGAAACCACGGCGGCGTTGCCTGCGGCGCTGTCGTCTGTTGTGCTCTTGCCCTTTGCGTTTGCCTTTGGCGATCCGCTGGCGGTTCCAACAGCGGACCTGCCGGTGCTGATGCTCTTTGGGCTCGTTTTTGCGGTGGCATCCGTCACGCTTTCAGAAGGGGCGCGGCGGTTGGCCCCCTCTGAGACCGCGCTTTTGTCGATCCTTGAGATGCCGCTGGCACCGGTGCTGGCGTTGCTCATTCTGGCGGAAAGGCCCACACCGCAAGTTATCATTGGCGGGGCGATCATAATCATTGCAGTGGTGCATTCCCAACGCCGTCTGCCCTGATTTTGCCATATTTGCGCCCCGACGGGGCCAAAAACCTTTGCCACTCAAGGTGGTAAATCGGGGACAGAGACAGATGACGACTGAGATGAAAACCCAGCGGCAACAGCAGCCGGAGGCGCAAGTGTCCAAAGATTTGGACCCCAACGCGCTGGCAGCCATCCGCAACCTTCTGGAAACTGAGACAGAGACCGAGGTGGTGCCGGAACCTCAGGCGGCACCAACAGCGGCGCGCGGTGCTGCACCGCAGACTGCTGCGCCAGAGCCTCTTGCACAGCCTACGCGCGTGCGCGCAGAACGGCCATCGGCACCCCCCCGCGAGACGTCACACCAAACGTCCCAAAGGCATCAGGCCGCGGCATCCGATGCAAGCTTTGTTGACCGCATCAAAATGCGCGTGACCGGGTATCGCCCCAAACCCAAGCACCTCATTTTGGGTAGCCTTGCGCTGTTGGTTCTGCTGCGTCCCTGGCTGGTGATCGGGATACTCTTTTTCAGCGTGTTTGTGATGGTCGGCGTGTTTTTGATCCTTGGATATGACGGATTTTGGCGGCGTGCGATGGGGCTGGGCCGTTGGTATGCTCGCCGTCGTCCAAGCCGCGCGGCGGAGTTGCATCGCAAGCTCGACAGCATTGCAATGAAGTGGGATGCCGTCCTTGACCGTTTCCCCGAAGGGTCCGTCGATGGCCTCTATCTCCCGGATTTTGGCGACATGGCGACAGCTGATGTGCGCCATGATGAGGCCTTGGATCGGCGCTTTGCCAATCTGCGGGAAGGCGAAGCCTGAGCCGCTGCGCACCTGCGGGCTTGAAACACCTGAGCGCAGCCGTTAGATGCCGGGGACAGGCATTTCTAGATGGGACCGTGACATGGCCATGACCAATCCACTTCAGTTTATTCAGCAGGTGCGCGCTGAGGTTGCGAAAGTGGTGTGGCCCACGCGGCGCGAGGTGATGTTGACCACCGTGATGGTCTTTATCCTTGCGGCATTGACGGCTGTCTTCTTTGCCATTGTGGATATTATCATCCGTGGCGGGTTGAACAGTGTTTTGGGGATGTTCGGCTGAACAGGACGGCCGCGCCGCCGATCCTTTCAAAAATCAACCCACAGGCTTGAATCCGGACGGCTCAGGGGCTAGTCACCATTCTAACATGACAGGGCGCGTGGCGAATCAAGCCCGCGCCCCGTTTTCTATCCGGCAGACCGGGATGCCCCCGCTCTGCCTTAACAGATCAGATCGCGCAGGTCATGCGCATCACAAGACAGGGACCTAAGTTCAGATGGCAAAGCGTTGGTATTCAGTCAGTGTCCTGTCCAATTTTGAGAAAAAGATCGCAGAGCAGATTCGCACGTCCGTTGAGGAGCAGGGGCTTGAGGACCAAATCGACGAAGTGCTGGTCCCGACCGAAGAAGTGATTGAAGTCCGTCGCGGCAAGAAGGTCACGACAGAGCGGCGGTTCATGCCCGGTTATGTTCTGGTGCATATGGAAATGTCCGATCAGGGGTATCATCTGGTCAATTCCATCAACCGCGTCACCGGCTTTCTCGGTCCGCAGGGCCGTCCGATGCCAATGCGCGATGCCGAGGTGCAGGGTATCCTTGGCCGCGTGCAAGAGGGCGAAGATGCGCCACGCACGCTCATCCACTTTGAAGTGGGCGAAAAGGTCAAGGTTGGCGACGGGCCGTTTGAGGACTTTGACGGCATGATCGAAGAGGTCGACGACGAGAACCAGCGTCTGAAGGTATCCGTATCGATCTTTGGCCGTGAAACCCCGGTTGAACTGGAATTCACTCAGGTGATCAAGCAGACCTGATCATTCGATCTGGCAGAGATTTGGGGCGGGGATCAGCAGACAAGGCTGATCCCCGCCTTTTTTTACCTTCAGATCAGCTGATAGCTGTGGGGTACATAGCGATAGCCGCCTTCGCCGCGTGTCTCAATGAACCCCATACCGGGGAAGGGCATGTGGTAGCCGATCAAAGGAAAGCGATCCGCTGCGGCCATGTCCATCAGCTTTTTGCGGGTCGCTGCCGCTGCGGCTTTGTCCATGTCAAACTTCACTTCCCACTCTGGGTAGGCCACGGACCAGACGTAGTGGTTGGCCGTGTCCGCCATCAGCAACAGTTGCTTGCCGCCACTTTCCAGCATGTAGGTCAGGTGGCCGGGCGTGTGGCCAAAGCTCTCCACCGCAGTGATGCCTGAGCGTACATCGTTGCCGCCTCCGATGAATTTGAATTTCTCTGCCAAGGGGCGCACCTTGGCATCAAAGCCATCGTTTCCGGCCTTGGCCCAAGCGTCGAACTCAACCTGACCCGTTACGTATTCCGCGCCGTCGAAGGTTTCGCTCCCGTCGGCCTTGGTCAGGCCACCGATGTGATCGCCGTGCATATGTGTGATCACCACATGCGAGATGTCAGAGGTTTCATAACCGGCCGCAGCCAGCGCTTTTGTTGTGCCTTCAGCGTTCAGGCCTGTATCAAACAGAATGACTTCGGAACCGGTGTTCACGACCGTCGGAGTAAAGAAGAACTGCGCGGCCTCTGTGCTGAGGAAGTTCGCTGCGCTGACCTCGCTGAATGTTTCGTCATCAACGTTCATGCCAAAGATTGCGTGTGGGTTTTCGACGCTGCGGCTACCGACCAGCAAGGTGGTGACTTTGAAATCCCCCAATGTGAAATCCCGGTGCGTCGGCATGGATGTGGCGCTGTGCCCGTCGGCAAGCACGAGAGAGGGTGCGGCGGCCAGCGGCAGTGCAGAACCGGAAATGAGAGCTTGGCGTCGTGTGAGTTTCATGGCGGGAACCTTTGCTGATTGCTTCTAACCAGTCAGGGTAGCGCCACATGTCATGAGGGCAACAAACACTCGCGTGAGCATCTGCCGTCATCTATCCAATGACGGCAGGTGTGAATTAGCGGAAGATCAGCAGATACCGCAGCGACGCCAAATCAGCACGATAGGCCGCAATGGCTTGTTCCGCCGGAATGCCAATGTCTGTTGCAGCCCGCGACCAGGAGGCGAGCTGGAGCTGAGCGTTTTCTTCAATTTCGCGCAGCAATGGGCCATCGGGGTATTCAACTTCCAGCCCGGTATCGAGCATGATCTGCCGGTGGCCATTGTCAAAATCATCCCACGCACCTGAGCGTTGCGCCAAGGTCAGCCCGGACAGGACATTGATGACATTCTGATCCTTGGGCGAAATACGCGCCCAAGCGTCATTGGATATTATGACTGAAAAGGTCGGCGTATAGATGCCATTCTCGACCTCTGTCACACCGCGTTCGTCGTTCCAGATGCCCGCCCCGCGCGCCGCACCATGCGCCATCATAAATGTCATCGGGCCGTCTGTGGCGGTATCCTGCGCGCCATAAGTCTGTGCATTTTGCGCCTGAACACGTTTTGGTCCAATGGTATCGAGCCCCTCAAAATAGGGCACCGGATAGTCATTTTGATTGAGAATGTTCTCCCCCGCAGTGACAGGATCGTTCAGATCGTGCCAGACATGTGCCGCGGGCGCGGCGATAAAGCCAACGAGATGCGCATCATCGAAGTAGTCTGTTTCAGACAGATAGCGATCATGCAGGTTCCAAAGCGAGATCGCAGTCTGTTGGGCAGAGCCGCCCATCAGAGGAATCATAGGGATTTGCAGCAAAGGGTGTGTGTCGGCCAGATAGCTGTTGAGCACATATGTCGCGTCAACCTGCCCGGAAGTGACCAGATCAAATTGCGCGCTTGGATCTCTGTTCATCTCAGGCGGATCGATAAACTTTACACGACCTTCCGTAAGGCTTTCGACCCTTTCCAGGAATGGGTCAATGATGCCGGAGTTGATGACGAAACGCGGGTCTGATGCTTTGTTAAAGGTCAATACAACCGGGCCGTCTGGTGTTGCGTCAGGCTTGGCAACGGGTTTCGTTGTGGCGGCAGCGGTTTGCGTATTGTCCCGGCAGGGGATGGCAAGTTTTTGTCCCACAAAAAGCAGGTTCGGATTGTCCGCCAGCGCTTCTTTGTTGGCCTCAATCAAGACTTCAAAAGCGCTTACGCCGTAAGCCTTCGTGCTGATCTTGCTGAGTGTATCGCCCGGCGCAACCGTGTAAGACTGCCCGCAAACGACTTCTGAGTTTTGTGCCAAACCTGCAATAGGTGCAAAAACGACCAAGGCCGACATTACGACCCCTCGAACATTGAACATCGTGGTACCCTTTAAATTGATCCGCATGTCGCAATTGAACCAGTGAGTTGCGCGGGAAGGCAATGATTCTAGGCCAATATGACGGGCAAACCTTTCCAAAATGTCGTTTTTCTACCTTGGCGTGAAATTGCGCGTGCGGCCGACAAGGGAGGTCTTGCCGGCACCCCAATTCGGAGAAAGCCGCATCTTTTGGCGGTGGTGAAACCCGGTGGCGAGCGGCAAGCCGTGCTCATCCGTGTGCTTACACAGTCCTTGCAAAAACTCTGCACCCGCTATAGGTCGCACCAGTCGCCCGAAAAGCGATTCACTTTGTGGGAGGTGCGCGCGCCGCGGCACGCAACCCGGACCACACAACACATAGCCCTGCGGTCGCGACCAAGGGGCGTTGGAATAGGAGAAGGCCAATGGCCAAGAAACTCGTCGGTACGATGAAGTTGCAGATCCCTGCGGGACAAGCAAACCCATCCCCACCCGTAGGCCCTGCGTTGGGTCAGCGCGGGATCAACATCATGGAATTCTGTAAGGCGTTCAACGCCAAGACAGGCGACATGGAGCCCGGTGCCCCATGCCCGACCGTGATCACGTATTATCAGGACAAGTCCTTTACCATGGACATCAAGACGCCGCCTGCGTCCTACTACCTGAAGAAAGCCGCCAAGGTGAAATCCGGTGCCAACACGCCGAGCCGTGAAACCGTCGGCTCCGTGACCACCAAGCAGCTGCGTGAGATCGCAGAAGCAAAGATGGCTGACCTGTCTGCAAATGATGTGGATCAGGCCATGAAGATCATTCTGGGCTCTGCAAAGTCCATGGGCATCGAGGTGAAGTAAGATGGCAAAACTTGGAAAACGCACCCGCGCCGCACGCGAAGCATTCGCCGGCAAAGAAGACGTCACGATCGAAGAGGCCGTGGCGCTGATCAAAGGCAACACAAACGTCAAGTTTGATGAAACCATTGAGATCGCCGTGAACCTTGGTGTTGACCCCCGTCACGCGGACCAGATGGTGCGCGGCGTTGTTGGCCTGCCCAACGGTACAGGCAAGACAATGCGCGTTGCAGTCTTTGCCCGTGGCCCCAAGGCTGAGGAAGCTCAGGCCGCAGGTGCTGACATTGTCGGCGCTGAGGATCTGATGGAAACCGTGCAGTCCGGCAAGATCGAATTTGACCGCTGCATCGCAACACCTGACATGATGCCCATCGTTGGGCGTTTGGGTAAAGTGCTGGGTCCACGTAACCTGATGCCGAACCCCAAGGTTGGCACAGTGACAATGGACGTGGCGGACGCTGTTAAAGCGGCCAAAGGTGGCGAAGTTCAGTTCAAGGCGGAAAAAGGCGGCGTTGTGCATGCTGGCGTCGGCAAACTGTCCTTTGACGAGGCCAAGCTAGTTGAGAACGTTCGCGCTTTTGTCAGCGCAGTCGCCAAAGCCAAGCCAAGCGGGTCCAAAGGCACCTACATGAAGAAAATCAACCTGAGCTCTACTATGGGTCCAGGGGTGTCTGTTGCGGTTGAGGATGCGGTAAGCTCCTGATCTGATCACAGCAGTGCAAAATTGTAACGGCGGCCCTTTGGGGTCGCCGTTTTTTGTTAAAAATCTTGATCTGTCGCTCTGATTGATTCACGTTCGGACAAAATAGCGTTGCATCACATCGGCTTAAGCCGGGAGGAATGACGGCGCAGGAGGCAGCAGTGACAGACAATGACGTGCTCGATCGTGATGATCGGGCTGAGATACTTGGCATTCGTGATGCCGCAATGAAGCACCAGCTGGATGACAGTCACGGCTTTGACGGGCGACGGTCGCGGCGTGCAATGGAGGCCATCAAGGCCCGTATCAATCTCGATGATGATCCTGAGTACCTTGAGGCGATGATCCTGACCCGGCTCATTGGCGGGGCCCCGCCGCGCCGCGTGAAACGTCCATTGCAACGATTATATTATGCTCAATGTGCACGCGGCGAAGCAGCGGCGTTTGAGCGGTTCAGAGAGCACCTTGAAGACGTGAGCGCGCAAGGCAAGCTGGCGGGAGATCTGGTTTTTCATACCACGTTGGCCGATCTGGATCACGCAGCGCTCTGGGACCAGACCCGCGTGATGATGCATCATGTCGCCACACATGTCGGCCCCTGCTGGCTCAACTCTGGAACGCTTTTGGGCAGCGTGCGTGAAGGGGCATTCATCGGCCATGATGACGACGTTGACCTTGCCGTCTTGCTGCAAGGAGACACGCATCAGGAGGTCGCGGCCTCCTGGATCAACGCCTATCATAAATTGAGCGCCAGCGGGTTGGCCCTGCATGTCCCCGCGCGTGACAAGCGGGTGATCAAAGTGGTGGGCAATGATGTGAAAATTGATCTCTTTCCGGCGTGGATGCAGGGCGACCGGGTGTTTGTTTATCCGCATACGGCGGGCGCGTTGCAAAGGGATGATCTGCTGCCGTTTGGGGCGTGCCGGGCGAGCGGCTTGCCCGTTCCGCAAAACCCGGAAGCCTTTCTTGAGTTGAACTATGGTGCGCAGTGGCAGGTCCCGGACCCCAGTTTCACCTTTGATTGGAAAGCGTCCAACGCACATTTTAAAGATTTCAGAACGGCGATTTACGCTGACCCCGACGCATTTGAGCCGAGATAGGATTGCCATGCTAAGCCGTGAAGAAAAGGTCGTTTTGACCTACGGGACGTTTGATTTGCTGCATGTCGGACATGTGCGGCTGCTGCAACGACTGTCTGCGCTGAGCACGACCCTTATCGTGGCTTGCTCAACGGATGAGTTTAACAGCGTCAAAGGCAAGACAACCGTTGTGCCTTACAAACAGCGCGCCGAAATGCTGAGAAGCTGCCGTTATGTCGACCGCGTGATCCCGGAGCACAACTGGGAGCAAAAACCGCATGATATCGTGAAATACGGCGTTGATCTCTTTGCGATGGGGGATGACTGGAAAGGCGAGTTTGATCACCTGTCTGACCTGTGCGATGTTCTCTATCTCCCGCGGACGGAGAATATCTCAACCACGCAGCTCAAGGCGCTGGTCCAGAAAATGGGGAGCGCGAAACTCCGTCAGGTCAGCTGAGGAACGCGATGCCAAGTGTGAAGGACATTTTAGCGGGCCTGCCTGCGGACGGCCTGATTGTGGGTGCCGTCATGCGTGAGACACTGGGCACAACGCTCGCTTTCGTAAGCTGGTATCTGCGTGAAGGCGCGGACCGCGTTGTGATCTGTTTTGACGATCCCGATGATCCGGCAATTGCGGTGTTGCAGGACCATCCGTCGGTGGTTTGCCTGCCCTGTACGGTGGGCTTTTGGCGTGGTGTCGGGGTGGCAGCATCAGCGCGTTTTCCCAAGCGGCAAAACCGGGCGATGCAGTTTATCTACGAAAGCCTGCGCGGCGGTTGGTTCCTGAATGTCGATGGGGATGAGCTGATCTATCTCAAAGGGCGCAGGCTGGTGACTGAATTGGCTGATGCCCCTGCTGAAGTGCGATCCGTCACGATCCTGCCCGCTGAGAATGTTCAGGCACCCGGCATGGAGGGGGTCCGCGTTTTTCGCACCCCGATGAGCCGGGACGCCACGCAAGAGGTCTACGGCGATCACGCTGGTATGATGATCCGGCGGCAGGGTTTAAGCGGGCATACGGTCGGCAAGACCGCCAATCGCGCAGGTATCACCGGGGTGATCATGCGCCAGCATTTCCTGCAGCAAATGGACGGCACCAAGATTATGGACCGGATTATCGGACCGGAGGAGGGTGCCTACCTGCTGCATTTCTTTGATCAAGGGTACGATGTCTGGCGGGCCAAACTGCCTTGGCGGTTGTCGTCCTCTGGCTTTACGCCGCGCGCGCGGGGCGTGTTGCTGCCGCTGCTTGAGGGGCCGGACCCGGAGCCAAAGTTGCGCGCGGTTTACGAAATCCTGCACGTTTTCGACGCTGAGCGGCGCGCGCTCTTGGCGCAGCATGGCGCGCTTTTGGAAGTGCAGCTGGATGTCGAGGCGTTGACGGCGCGGACGTTTCCGAAGATCGAGGGGACGCAGACCGTTGCGGTGCGCTACACGCTGTAAAGAGCGGCAAGGCCTTTGACGGGAAAATCGACCAAAAAATCGCCTCACAGGGGTTGGAAATCTGATCTCAAGGGCGTAATGCCTGCTTCAAGTACCAAAGCGCGATTCGTCGCGCTTTTGTGCTTTTCGTCCGAGACGGTGGGTGTTGGCGTTTATGTCAACATAATTCCTGCCTGAGACGGGAGGCGGCAGATTTTCTTCGGATGTACCCGATCACGGGCCATCCGCAGCGATGCGCAGGACCCCGTAAGGACCCGAAATGTCGGTACCCAAAAGTCCCGGCAAAACTGAGCCGGAGGGGAAACCCTCCCTTACTGGAGTGAAACTGTGGATAGAGCACAAAAAGAACAGCTGGTCGAAGAGCTCGGCCAGATCTTTGAAAGCTCTGGCGTCGTTGTGGTTGCCCACTACGTCGGTATGACAGTCGCTGAAATGCAGGACCTTCGCGCACGTGCACGTGACGCGGGTGGTGCTGTACGTGTTGCAAAAAACAGGCTCGCCAAAATCGCCCTTCAGGGTCGCCCATGCGAAAGCATTGGTGATCTGCTGACGGGCATGACCGTTCTGACCTATTCTGAGGATCCTGTGGCTGCGGCCAAGGTTGCTCAGGAGTACGCCAAAGAAAACCAGAAACTGGTGATCCTTGGTGGTGCAATGGGTGAGAACGCTCTGGATGTCGCCGGTGTTGAAGCCGTGTCCAAGATGCCTTCGCGGGAGGAGCTTATCTCCACCATCGCGGGCATGCTGGGCGCACCTGCTTCCAACATCGCGGGCTCCATTGGCGCACCTGCAAGCAACATCGCATCCATCCTGTCCACGATCGAGGACAAGGCTGCGTAAGCAATCGTCATATCGACGTGTTGAAATGCAACGCGTTGGAACACACATATCGTTAACGGAAAGAGCTAAACATGGCTGATCTGAAGAAACTGGCAGAAGAGATCGTTGGTCTGACACTGCTTGAAGCACAAGAACTGAAGACAATCCTCAAGGACGAGTACGGCATCGAGCCCGCCGCAGGCGGCGCTGTGATGATGGCGGGTCCAGCGGACGGTGCCGGTGGTGCCGAAGAAGAGAAAACTGAATTTGACGTCGTTCTCAAGAACGCAGGCGCATCCAAGATCAACGTGATCAAGGAAGTACGCGGCATCACAGGTCTGGGCCTGAAAGAAGCCAAAGATCTGGTGGAAGCCGGCGGCAAAATCAAAGAAGGCGTGGACAAAGCCGAAGCAGAAGACGTCAAAGCGAAGCTGGAAGCAGCTGGCGCGGAAGTCGAGCTGGCCTAAGTCGGTCGCTACAGGGATCGCTTTCTTTCAAAGAAAGCGGTCGGAAATTTTGAAAATTTCCGATTTTCCCGAACAAAACATTGGCTGGATGGGGGGGAATCCTTGTCCAGCCAAACCTGTCTTGAAGGGTGCTTTTGAATAAGAGCCCCCTTCTGGAAAGGTCCATAGGTCGGAAGGTGCACGGTGGGACGTGTGCCAGCATTGACCGGATTGATCCGCTCTGATGAGCGCGCCACGGCCCCGGTGGCGGCGTTCAGGCAAGAGATACGAAAGGTATTACGACACATGGCACAAACCTTCCTTGGCCAGAAGCGTCTCCGTAAATATTATGGCAAAATCCGCGAAGTGCTGGACATGCCGAACCTCAT
>JBGCDV010000070.1:0-57505 GCA_045105735.1 Sulfitobacter sp.
CTCTGGGTGATGTTGCTTCCGTTTCGACATTTCCGATCTCCTTCGTATTGAAGATCAGCAGACTACAAATCGCAGCTTACGTCAGTGTCCGAATTTCGGGGGGTAGCTCACACCCGTTGGTCCCAGTAGGTTGCCCGATTATACGTGCGCCGGATAGCGTTCTGATCTTGATGGGCCAGTGCCGCCTCAATGACATCGGCCTCATAACCATGCGTGTTTAGGATCGTACTAGCCGTCGCACGAAACCCGTGAGCCGTCACTTCTGCCTTAGAGTACCCCATCCGACGCATCGCCGAGTTGAAGGCGTTCTCAGACAGCCACTTCCGATTGGAGTTGAGGGAGGGGAATATCAGTTCTATGCCTTCGATGTCGATCCAGTTGCGGTGAGCCAGTTCCAGCGCCTGCGTGGATAGCGGCACCATATGATCACGGCGCATCTTCATACGTTCAGCCGGGATAGTCCAAGTGGCATTCTCTAGATCAAATTCTGCCTGTTTGGCACCACGAACTTCGCCAGGGCGGGCCATGGTCAGAATTTGGAACAACAGAGCGTCCTTTATAACACCAGCGCCTGTGTAAGCGTCTAGATCGCGCAAAAACTGCCCGAACACCTTCTCGTCGGTGATGGCCGCGCGGTTGGTCACCTTTACCGGGAGCAACGCCCCTTTGACGGCTTGTGTTGGATCGTTTTCTGCCCGCAAAGTCACAATCGCCAACCGGAAGACCGCAGATAGCGTACCGCGCAATTTCTTAGCGGTCTCGCGTCTTCCACTGTGCTCTACCTTCTTTAGTAGGTGCAGGATCTCAGCCGACGTGATCTCGTTGATGGGCCGATGATGCAGCGCTTCCGCCAATGTATGGATGTGCCATATCTTCTTCCGAATAGTAGCGTCAGCCAGCTCACGGTCGTAGGCTTGCTGGATGAGCTCTTCACCAACTAACAAGAAGGTATTGCGGGCTTGGGTTTCCGCTTCGATCTGCGCCAGACGTTTCTCGACGGCTGGATCACCACCTTGCGCGATCAACTCTCGTG
The DNA here is from genome assembly GCA_045105735.1 of Sulfitobacter sp. Taxonomy (GTDB): domain Bacteria; phylum Pseudomonadota; class Alphaproteobacteria; order Rhodobacterales; family Rhodobacteraceae; genus Sulfitobacter. The sequence goes on from JBGCDV010000070.1 coordinate 1,034, forward strand.
CCTCGTCACGCTTTCGTCGCGCACGCTGCAATGTCACATCTGGATAGGCTCCATGCGAAAGCAGACGTTCCTTGCCAAAGTGACGATACTTCTGTTGCCAGAGCTTTGACCCGTTCGTCTTCACGAGCAGGAACAGGCCGCCTCCGTCGCTTAGCTTGTATGGCTTCTCGCGACTCGCTGCTTTCTTGATCTTCAGGTCTGTCAGAGCCATTGGGGGTATCAACCTCGCGCTGGGGGTATTGACCCCCATTTGATACCCCCAATCGTCAGGTTTTCGGGGGTATCGAGTGTTCTGCTATGTTCAGATTGATACCGCAAAACGGCGAAAAACTCAATGATTTTGAGCTCTTATAGTCATCTATGTTCGGGAAAATTGGTGCCCAGGAGAGGACTCGAACCTCCACACCGTTGCCAGTACTAGCACCTGAAGCTAGCGCGTCTACCATTCCGCCACCTGGGCAGGTCACGTGCGGTGCGTTTAAGCCGATGGTTGGAGGGTGTCAAACGGAAATTGGAGGTCTTTTTGAAGCATTTCCCAAGAGGTGGTGGCACCAAATCACACGGATACCCGCAACTATGGGCATTCGACGGTGTGTCGCCCCAGCGGCGTACAAAGGGGCGCGTTTTGGTTTTGAACGGGATCAATTTCGCCTGGCCTCGGTTCTCTATCGTTCTCACGGGTCGATTCCAATGTAGTTGCGGCTTGTCTCACTTGGCCGCGGGGGGTACATCCACTTGGGTAAGCATCCGATGAGGCGTGATATGTCCAAGCTTGTTACAATCTACGGTGGGTCCGGTTTTGTGGGCCGCTATGTCGCGCGGCGAATGGCCAAGGCGGGATGGCGGGTGCGCGTTGCGGTGCGACGCCCGAATGAGGCGCTCTTCGTCAAGCCTTACGGCGTGGTTGGGCAGGTTGAGCCGGTATTGTGCAATATCCGTGATGATGCCTCCGTGCAGGCCGCCTTGATGGGGGCGGATGCGGTTGTGAACTGTGTTGGTATTCTGGCGGAGAGCGGCAAGAACAAGTTTGATGCGGTTCAGGCCGAAGGAGCAGAGCGTGTCGCGCGGATCGCGGCAGAGAATGGTGTTGCCCGGATGGTCCAGATTTCAGCCATCGGCGCTGATATGGAAGCGGAAAGTGAATATGCAGCCAGCAAGGGCGAGGGCGAAGCAGCGGTGCTCAAACACATGCCCAACGCCATGATCCTGCGCCCGTCGATCATCTTTGGTACAGAAGATGAGTTCTTTAATCGCTTTGCCGGTATGACGCGGATGAGCCCGATTTTGCCTGTGGTGGGTGCAGATACCCGGTTCCAGCCGGTCTATGTCGATGATGTGGCGCAGGCCGCCGTAATGGGTGTGCAGGGTGAAGCCGACGGCGGGATTTACGAACTGGGCGGACCTGAAACTGATACTTTCCGCGGGCTGATGCAGCGGATGCTGGATGTTATCCATCGCCGCCGTCTGATCCTCAACATGCCGATGTGGATCGCCCGGATCATGGCGTTTTTCTTTGATATGGTGCAGGCCGTGACCTTTGGGCTGGTGCCCAATGTGATGATCACCTGCGACCAGGTCAAAAATCTGGCCAACGACAACATCGTGAGCGATGAGGCGAAGTCTTTTGATTATCTGGGGATCAAGCCAGTTGCGATGGGATCTGTGCTGCCAGACTATCTGTGGCGGTTCCGTCCGTCTGGTCAGTACGATGCAATCAAGGATTCAGCGCAGAATCTGCGCAATAGCTGATGGACAGCTCGACCACGTTGGTTGCCGCCTTTCTTGGATTGCTGGAAGGGCTGACGGAGTTCATTCCTGTTTCTTCCACCGGGCATTTGCTGCTGGCGGGACACTTTCTTGGGTTTGAAAGCGCGGGCAACGCATTTGAGGTGGTGATCCAGCTTGGTGCGGTTCTGGCTATTTTGACGGTCTATGCGGCACGACTGTGGGCTGTGTTCTCCGCTGCACCTCATGACCCGCAGGCGCGGCGTTTTATCTGGTCGGTGCTGATTGCGTTTCTGCCGGCTGTGGTGATCGGCGTACTGGCGCATGATTTTATCAAGACGGTTTTGTTTGAAACGCCCATGTTGATTGCCATCATGCTTATTGTCGGCGGGGTGATCTTGTTGGTGGTTGAGCGTGTCGCTCCGGAACCAAGCCATGATGACGCGATGACATTTCCAATTTCGATGGCGTTGAAAATCGGCTTTATTCAGTGTCTTGCGATGATACCGGGGACCTCGCGGTCTGGCTCTACGATTGTGGGGGCGCTGCTGCTGGGGGCCAGCAAGCGCGCGGCGGCGGAGTTCTCGTTCTTTTTGTCGATGCCCACGATGGCGGGGGCGTTTGCGTATGATTTGTACAAGAACCGTGATGTACTGGACGCGGCGGCGCTGAACGAAATCGCAGTGGGATTTGTGTTTGCGTTTATTTCAGCAGTGCTCGTTGTGCGGTGGCTTTTGAACTACGTGAGCAAGCATGGTTATGCGCTTTTTGGCTGGTGGCGAATCGTCGTTGGGGGCGTGGCACTGGTGGCATTGTTGAGCGGATTGTAGCCTTAGGTCCGAATCGGACGTAAAATCATCAAGGATGCGAACGGAAAATCTCATCGTATGGACATTTTCTGAATAAAGGTCAGCAATGCTGTCTTTTATTCCTCCTCTAGCTGCGATAGGCGGTGCTTCTGGCAGTTTTTACCCGGAGGATGGACCATGGCAGAGCAGCCAATGCTGAAGTTTGTAAAGATCGACCGGGACATGCCTGAGAAACGTCCGCCAGATTTGCGCCGGACGGATTTCAACGAGATTTACGCAGAATACGCAGACGCCAAGGCCAAAGAGCAGTCAAGCCGCTGTTCGCAGTGTGGCGTCCCCTATTGCCAGAGCCATTGTCCGCTGCACAACAACATCCCCGATTGGCTGCGCCTGACGGCAGAAGGCCGGTTGCAAGAGGCTTACGAAGTGTCTCAGGCGACCAATACCTTCCCAGAGATTTGCGGCCGGATTTGCCCGCAAGATCGCTTGTGCGAAGGCAATTGCGTGATTGAGCAGTCGGGCCACGGCACCGTTACCATTGGATCGGTTGAGAAATACATTACCGATACGGCATGGGAAGAAGGCTGGGTTCAGCCGATCAAACCAGCGGCCGAGCGCACTGAAAGCGTGGGCATCATTGGTGCAGGACCCGGTGGTCTGGCCGCGGCAGATGTGCTGCGTCGGCAAGGGGTGCAGGTCACGATCTATGACCGCTATGACCGGGCGGGCGGGCTGCTGACCTACGGTATTCCGGGCTTCAAGCTGGAGAAAGACGTAGTCATGCGCCGCAACGAACAGCTTGAGCTGGGCGGTGTGAGATTCGTCCAGAATTGCAACGTGGGCGAGGATATCAGCTTTGCCGATATTCGCGCGAAACATGATGCGGTGATCATCGCCACAGGTGTTTATAAATCAAGAGAAATTCAGGCCCCCGGTGTCGGTGTGCCGGGGTTGGAACGCGCGATTGATTTTCTGACGGCAAGCAACCGCAAAAGCTTTGGCGATGCGGTAGAAGAGTTCGACAGCGGGCGACTGAATGCGGCAGGCAAACGGGTGGTTGTCATCGGCGGCGGCGACACGGCAATGGATTGTGTGCGGACCTCAATCCGGCAGGGCGCTGAAAGTGTCAAATGCCTCTACCGGCGTGACCGGGCTAACATGCCAGGGAGCCAGCGTGAGGTTGCAAATGCCGAAGAAGAGGGCGTGCAGTTTGAGTGGCTGACCGCGCCCAAGGGGTTCGTGGGCGATCCGGTTACGGGTGTGATGGTCCAGAAAATGCGGCTGGGCCAGCCCGATGCAACCGGACGGCAAGCCCCTGAGGTGATCGAAGGGGCTGACTATGTCGAGGACGCCGATCTGGTGATCATGGCGCTGGGGTTTGAGCCCGAAGATTTGCCAACACTTTGGGGTGAGGCAGATTTGCCGGTCACCCGTTGGGGCACCATCAAGACGGAGTATGTCACGGGGGCGACCGCGCTCGAAGGGGTCTATGCGGTTGGCGACATCGTGCGCGGTGCCAGTCTGGTGGTCTGGGCGATCAAGGACGGACGGGACTGTGCCGAAGCGATCCTTGAGCGGATGAACAGCAAGGATGTGATGGCCGCTGAATAGTCGGGATTTTGACAGATCAGGATCGCTGATTTGAACCTATAGGAAGTATGCAAATGCAGGATGTGATCGAGCTTAGTGGACAATGCCTGTGCGGCGCTGTGACGGTAACGGCGCGCATGTCAAAACCGATGCTGCGTGCCTGTCATTGTAACATGTGCCGTCAACACACCTCGGGTGCATTTTTTTCCATTGCTGCGGACCCAGACAGTATTGTCGTCAAAGGTCCGACCAAGAGTTTTCGGTCTTCTGAATGGGCCGAGCGCGGATTTTGCGAGACCTGCGGCTCGACGCTTTGGTACGGGACGGTACATGACGGGGCGCGGAACCTGTCGGCGGGTCTGTTTGACAATGCCGGGGGTGCACCGCTCAAACTCGAGTTTTTCGCAGATCAATGCCCACAGGGTTATGCGCTTGCCGGGGACCACCGCAAGATGACAACCGCAGAGACCATTGCCCTCTTTGCGCCTGATGAGGATGAAGGCGCATGAGCGAAGAAGAGAACCGCGAAGCGCTCATCGCCCCGCATCGCCGCACCGGAGAACTGTCAGGCCGGTGCTTGTGTGGTGCTGTCCAGATTGAGATAGCAGGAGACTACATTGCCGCTGTAGGGGCCTGCCATTGTAAGATGTGTCAACGCTGGAATGGCACTTTGTTCGGCGGGTTTGTTGCAAATGCCGATGCGGTGACGATTACCGGGGACGTAACGCGCTATACCTCATCCACGTTTTCAGAGCGGGCGTTTTGCACAGCCTGTGGCAGCCATGTATTTTTGCGAAATACCGGGCCTGATGTGGAACATATTGAGCTCTTTCCGGGGCTCTTTGATGCGGCGAATGATTGGCCGCTCTTGTCAGAAATCTACACAGATCGCGCACCAAATTATGTCCCGCTTGCCGGGAACCACCGCCGCAAAACGCGCGCGGAATACGAAAGCACCGAATTTCATATCGAAGGAGACAACCCATGACCAAGTATGATGCAGAATGGGTCGCACGAGAGCAGGCCAAGCGCGCGATGATGGCCGAAAAGGGCCTCTACTCTCCTGAGGAAGAGCATTCTTCCTGCGGTGTCGGTCTGGTGGTCAATATCGATGGCACCCGCAGCCGCGAAGTGGTTGAAAACGGGATCAAAGCGCTCAAGGCGATTTGGCACCGCGGTGCTGTGGATGCCGATGGCAAAACCGGCGATGGGGCAGGCATTCATGTGCAAATTCCGGTGTCGTTTTTCTACGATCAGGTGCGCCGTACAGGGCATACCCCGCGTGAGGATGAACTGATCGCTGTGGGGCAGGTGTTTTTGCCGCGCACGGATTTCGGCGCGCAGGAAACCTGCCGGACGATTGTGGAAACCGAAGTGTTGCGCATGGGCTACTACATCTATGGCTGGCGGCATGTACCGGTTGATGTGTCCTGTCTTGGGGAGAAGGCGAATGCGACCCGGCCCGAGATTGAGCAAATCCTGATCTCCAACTCCAAAGGGGTGGATGAGGATGTGTTTGAACGCGAGCTTTATGTGATCCGCCGCCGGATTGAGAAGGCCGCGATTGCAGCACAGGTGCCGGAACTCTACATCGCGTCGCTGAGCTGTCGGTCTATCATCTACAAAGGCATGATGCTAGCTGAACAGGTGGCGGAGTTTTACCCCGATCTGATGGATGAACGCTTTGAGAGCGCCTTTGCGATCTATCACCAACGCTATTCCACAAACACCTTCCCACAATGGTGGCTGGCGCAGCCGTTCCGCATGCTCGCGCACAACGGTGAGATCAACACGCTGAAGGGCAACCTAAACTGGATGAAGTCCCATGAGATCCGCATGGCGTCTTCGGCGTTTGAGGACATGGCGGAAGATATCAAGCCGATCGTCGCCTCCGGCTCCTCGGATTCTGCGGCACTGGATTCTGTGTTTGAGGTGCTGGTGCGCGCGGGTCGTTCCGCGCCGATGGCCAAGACAATGCTGGTCCCCGAAAGCTGGTCAAAACAGACAGTAGAACTGCCGCAGGCTTGGCGGGATATGTATTCCTACTGCAACTCCGTGATGGAGCCTTGGGACGGACCGGCAGCGCTGGCGATGACCGACGGACGCTGGGTCTGTGCCGGGCTGGACCGGAACGGGCTGCGCCCCATGCGGTTCGTGGTGACAGGTGATGGCATGCTGATCGCGGGCTCAGAGGCGGGGATGGTGCCGCTGGACGAGGCAAACGTCGTTGAGAAAGGCGCGCTTGGCCCCGGTCAGATGATCGCGGTCGACATGAAAAAGGGCAAGCTGTTCCATGACCGGCGGATCAAGGACAAGATGGCAGAGGCCCTGCCCTTTGGCGAGTGGGTCGGCAAGATCGTTGAGCTGGATACGCCACTGGCAGAGGTGACCGAAACTGCGGTTTTTGCAGGCAATGAATTGCGCCGCCGTCAGGTTGCGGCGGGGTACTCCATCGAGGATCTGGAACAGATTTTGGCCCCGATGGCAGAGGACGCAAAGGAATCGCTGGCCTCAATGGGAGATGACACGCCATCGGCCGTCCTCTCAAAACAGTATCGCCCTTTGAGCCATTTCTTCCGGCAGAATTTCTCTCAGGTGACGAACCCTCCCATTGACAGCTTGCGTGAATTTCGGGTGATGAGCCTCAAGACCCGGTTCGGAAACCTCAAGAACGTGCTGGACGAAGACAGCAGCCAAACCGAGATTCTGGTGCTGGATTCGCCCTTTGTGGGCAACGCGCAGTTCGATGCTTTGTTCAAGCATTTCGACAGCGATGTTGTGACGATTGATTGCACTTTTGATGCCGGGGGCACCAACCTTAATGATGGCTTGGCGCGCATCAGGGCAGAAGCGGAAGACGCCGTGCGGTCGGGTGCCGGGCATCTGGTGCTGACTGATCATTTGTCGGATGTGGACAAGGTCGCGATGCCGATGATCTTGGCCACCTCGGCGGTACACAGCCATCTGACACGCAAGGGGTTGCGGACGTTCACCTCGCTTAATGTGCGCTCCGCTGAATGCGTGGACCCGCATTACTTCGCCGTGCTGATTGGTTGTGGTGCGACCGTGGTGAACGCCTATCTGGCGGAGGATTCCCTTGCAGACCGGATCGAACGCGGGCTGCTGGACCAGACGCTGACGCAAGCCGTCGGGCGCTACCGCGAGGCCATTGATCAGGGTTTGCTCAAGATCATGGCGAAGATGGGGATCAGCGTTGTGTCCTCTTATCGCGGGGGGCTGAATTTTGAGGCGGTGGGTCTGTCACGGGCAATGTGCGCGGAGTATTTCCCGGGCATGACCAGCCGCATCAGCGGTATTGGCGTGACGGGCATTCAGCGCAAAGCTGAGCAGGTGCACGCGAAAGGCTGGGAAGGCGACGGCGTTGTGCTGCCCATTGGCGGCTTCTACAAGGCGCGGCAATCTGGAGAGACCCACGCCTGGGAAGCGTCCTCCATGCACATGATGCAGATGGCCTGCAACCGCGCGTCCTATGCCATGTGGCAACAGTATTCCCAGAAGATGCAGAGCAATCCGCCCATTCATCTGCGCGATCTGCTGGATATCAAGCCGCTGGGTGAGGCGATTGGGCTGGAGGAGGTGGAAAGCATCACCTCAATCCGCAAACGCTTTGTGACGCCGGGCATGTCGCTGGGGGCGCTGTCACCTGAGGCGCACAAAACGCTGAATGTGGCGATGAACCGGATTGGCGCGAAATCTGACAGTGGCGAGGGCGGCGAAGACCCCGCACATTTTGTACCGGAACCGAACGGGGATAACCCAAGCGCCAAGATCAAGCAGGTCGCCTCGGGCCGCTTTGGTGTGACAGCGGAATACCTGAACCAATGCGAAGAGTTGGAGATCAAGGTCGCACAGGGTGCCAAGCCCGGTGAAGGTGGTCAGCTACCGGGGATGAAGGTCACCGACCTGATCGCCCGTTTGCGGCATTCGACCAAAGGCGTGACATTGATTTCGCCGCCGCCGCACCACGATATCTATTCCATCGAAGATCTGGCGCAGCTGATCTATGATCTGAAACAGATCAACCCACGTTGTAAGGTGACGGTAAAGCTGGTGGCCTCCTCTGGTGTGGGCACGATCGCTGCTGGTGTGGCCAAGGCCAAGGCAGATGTGATTTTGATCTCTGGCCATAACGGGGGCACAGGCGCTTCACCTGCAACCTCGATCAAGTACGCGGGTCTGCCGTGGGAAATGGGCCTGACCGAGGCGCATCAGGTGCTCAGCATGAACAACCTGCGCGACCGGGTGACATTGCGCACCGATGGAGGGTTGCGCACGGGCCGCGACATTGTGATGGCGGCGATGTTGGGTGCTGAAGAATACGGCATCGGCACAGCGGCCCTGATCGCGATGGGCTGCATCATGGTGCGCCAGTGTCAGAGCAATACCTGTCCTGTGGGGGTCTGTACGCAGGATGAGAGCCTGCGCGAGAAATTCACCGGCAATGCGGACAAGGTCGTGAACCTCATTACCTTCTACGCCAACGAAGTGCGGGAAATTCTGGCGAGCATTGGGGCGCGGTCACTGGATGATGTGATCGGCCGGGCGGATCTGCTCACGCAGGTCAGCCGTGGGTCGGCGCATCTGGACGATCTGGACCTGAACCCGCTGTTGATCACCGTGGATGGGGCACATGACAACGTCTATGACCGGGACAAGCCGCGCAATGCGGTGCCCGATACGCTGGATGCGCAGATCGTGCGCGACGCCGCGCGGTTCCTTGAGGATGGCGAGAAGATGCAGCTGAGCTATGCGGTGCAAAACACGCACCGGACAGTGGGAACACGTGTCAGCAGCCATATCGTCAAGCAGTTCGGGATGCGCAACAGCCTGCAACCTGATCACCTGACGGTGAAGCTGACGGGGTCTGCAGGGCAATCGCTCGGGGCCTTTGCGGCACCAGGTCTCAAGCTGGAGGTGTCGGGGGATGCCAATGACTACGTGGGCAAGGGGCTCTCTGGTGGGATGATTGTCGTGCGTCCACCAATGGCAAGCCCGGTGGTCGCCTCGGAGAATACGATCATCGGCAACACCGTGCTTTATGGCGCGACCGATGGTTATCTTTTTGCGGCTGGACGTGCTGGCGAACGCTTTGCTGTGCGCAACTCTGGCGCAAAGGTTGTGATTGAGGGCTGCGGCTCAAACGGATGTGAATATATGACCGGCGGTGTGGCTGTCATACTGGGTGAGATCGGCGCAAACTTTGGCGCTGGGATGACCGGGGGGATGGCGTATCTATATGACCCGGACGGCAACGCAGAAGACATGATCAATCATGAAACCCTTGTAACCTGCCCGGTGACGATGGACCATTGGCTGGGTCAGTTGGAAGAGCTGCTGGAGCGGCATTTGGAGGAGACAGGTAGTCGCAAAGCCGCAGATATCCTGCAGCATTGGGATAGTGAAAAGCAGCACTTTTTACAGATTTGCCCCAAGGAAATGCTGGTGCATATTCCGGTGCCGCTCAGTGCGGATGTGTCTGCCGTGCCTGCAGAATAGACTGGTTGAGCGGCACCCCAATTCCGGGTGAGCCGCTCAACCGCTGAGCATTTTAGACACAATTGACTAAACTTTTGTCATAAACGCACCGGATTTGCCGGGCATGTAACCGATGAAATCATATCGGATACTTTCCTTGCCCACTGCGTACAAAGATCAGTTTTTTACTGTCGATCCGGGAAGCCCGCCTGCGGCGGGTACCGCGCTGACGTTTGCGCGGGTCGAGTTCATTGACGAAGACGATGACGGAAACATTGAGACCAACACCGGTGATACCTGGAATGGCAATGCCATTGGCCAGGTCTGGCCGGGCGATACGCTCACAGTGAACGTGCCCGGTGTCGGGAATATTACGTACACTGGCGTAACGTTCTACTTTGTTAACGGAGATCCGCCGGTCTTTACGCCGACAGATGGTCAGGTTCTGCAAAACGGCACATTTGTCAGTTCCACCTTTGTGACCACCGCAACGCAGACCCCAGTGGGCAATTTCGGGCCGACCTGCTTTACCCCTGGCACGGTGATTGAAACGCCCAATGGGCCATGCCCTATTGAAACTTTGCGAGTTGATGACCTAGTCTTAACTTTGGATCATGGTGCACAACCTGTACGGATGATCGCAGATGATACCTTCCGCGCGGTTGGCGCTGTGGCCCCGATCCGTTTTGCCAAAGGTACGATTGGAAATACAGCGCCGCTTATCGTGTCACCACAGCACAGGATGCTGATCACCGGCTGGCAGGCAGAGCTCTACTTTGGTGAAGACGAAGTGCTGGTTGCGGCCAAACATTTGGTAAATGGCGATACAATTCGGCAGGTCGAAGGTGGCATAGTGCGTTACATCCATCTGCTGTTTGACACACATCAGATCATCTGGGGCCAGGGTGCCCCCTCGGAAAGCTACTATCCTCATGCGGCTCTGAACGACATCTGTGAGGATACACGTGATGAGTTGGTAACACTGTTCCCCGAGTTGGAGCAGCACATTGAGCTGCCGACCCATCTGGCATGCCCGGTTGTAGCCTCACGCGAGGCGGCGCTTCTCAGCCTATGACGCTTGGCCGTTCACAAAACGGGCCGTGCGCCCTATAGCTGAGCCATGGCGCAGGCAAAAAAGAATTCACCCAAGAGCACAAAAAAGGGCGCGAACCCCAAGAAGGGTCGGTATTTTGATCTGGGCCGGTGGCTGCGCCGTTGGGTGTTGCGCACGATTTCGGTGTTGTTTTTGATTGCTGTGGCGTTGGTTGTACTTGGCACGTTCATAAACCCGCCCACCACCGCTTATATGTTCTCCGAAGGACGCAGGCTGGGCGGAGTGGCGCAGACATGGACCCCGCTGGAAGAGATCGCACCAGTGATGGCACGATCTGCGGTTGCCGCCGAGGATGCGAATTTTTGCCAGCATTGGGGGTTTGACATGGCCGCCATCCGTCTGGCGATAGAGCAAGGCGGCGCGCGTGGGGCTTCAACCATCAGCCAGCAGACGGTCAAGAACGTCTATCTATGGCACGGGCGGTTGTGGGTGCGCAAAGCGCTGGAAGCGCTGATCACACCTCTTGTCGAGGCGGTCTGGACCAAGCGGCGGATCGTTGAAGTGTATCTCAATATCGCAGAATTCGATGAAGGCGTTTTCGGGGTTGAGGCGGCGGCACAGCATTATTTTGGTGTGGCAGCCGCGGATTTGAGTGCCACGCAGGCCGCACGATTGGCGTCGATCCTGCCGTCGCCCAAAACGCGCTCAGCCTCCAATCCCAGCAATTCTGTGCGCAAACGGGCATCGCAAGTGCGCGACGGAGCGGCGACAATCAGCAGGGATGGGCGTGCCGCTTGTTTCGAGAGTTGATCATTGGCGCGTTAGCGGGCATTGAAGATCACAGTTTGATCAATTTCGGTATTCCTTGATGGCGCGTCTGTTCCACGTCCCCCTCTCCCCGTTTTGTCGCAAGGTGCGGCTGAGCCTTGCGGAAAAGAAGATCGAGGTTGAGCTGGTTGAAGAGCGGTATTGGGAACAGGACCCGGATTTCATGCGGCGCAACCCGGCAGGTAAAGTACCCGTGCTGCGGCTGGACGGCATCATGATGTCCGAGAGCGCAGCAATCTGCGAATACATAGAAGAGACGCGCCCCGAACCTTCACTGTTGCCTGCCGGCCCGATAGAGCGGCTGGAAGTGCGGCGGCTGGTAAACTGGTTTGATGACAAATTTCACACTGAGGTAACCTCCAAACTGCTCTATGAGCGGGTGAACAAGAAGGTGATGAAAGAGGGCTATCCCGACAGCAAGAACGTCAAGGCAGGGGCCAAGGCGATCAAATATCACCTCGATTACATGACATGGCTCCTGGATCATCGCCGCTGGCTGGCGGGGGACAAGATGACGCTGGCAGATTTTGCCGCCGCTGCGCATTTGTCGGCATTGGATTATATCTCGGATGTGGACTGGAACAGGTCCGAAGCGGTTAAGGATTGGTACGCCAAGATCAAGTCACGCCCGGCGTTTCGTGCGTTGTTGGCAGATCAGGTGCCCGGTTTTCCTCCGCCGCGTCACTACAACGATCTGGATTTTTGAGCGGCTGAACGCTTGCACCTGTGGGTGTTGAGGGTTCGGACGGTATTTAAGGCCAAAAAGAGAATGGACCTGAAGCAGAGGTTGGTTTCACAGGCGCTGAACGAAGGCTTTGTTGCAGCCCGGGTCTGTCGCCCGTGGGATGTGCCTCAGGTGCCTGCACGCTTGGAGGCCTTTGTGAAGGCGGGGTATCATGGGCAGATGTCCTGGATGGAGGAGCGGATGGCGTGGCGCGGGAACCCCGCAGCGCTCTGGCCTGAGGCGCGCTCCGTGATCATGTTGGCAGAAAGCTATGCGCCCGAGCATGATCCGCTCTTGGTGTTAGAGCGGCCGGAGAAAGGCGCAGTTTCGGTCTATGCGCAAGGGCGGGACTACCATGATATTGTCAAGAAACGGCTGAAGCGGTTTGCACGCTGGTTGATTGAGCAGGAACCTTGCGAGGTGAAAGTCTTTGTCGATACGGCTCCCGTGCCGGAAAAGGCGCTGGCACAAGCGGCAGGGCTGGGGTGGCAGGGCAAACATACCAACGTTTTAAGCCGGGACTGGGGCAATTGGGGGTTTCTGGGCGCGGTGTTCACAACGCTTGATCTGGAGGTGGACACGCCAGAGGCAGATCATTGCGGGTCTTGCACGGCCTGTCAGGATATCTGTCCGACCGATGCCTTTCCCGCGCCGTACCAGTTGGACGCGCGGCGGTGCATTTCCTATCTCACGATTGAGCACAAGGGCCCTGTTGATCTGGAGTTGCGGAGCAAAATGGGCAACCGCATTTATGGCTGCGATGATTGTCTTGCAATCTGTCCGTGGAACAAGTTTGCGGTTGCTGCCAGCGACGCGCGGTATCATGGGCCGGCGGTGAACGCGGCGGATTTGGCGGACCTCGCTGTGCTTGATGATACAGGGTTTCGGGCGCGGTTTTCCGGCTCTGCGATCAAGCGGATTGGGCGGGATCGGTTTGTGCGCAATGTCCTCTATGCGATTGGGAACTCTGGGCTGGCGTCCTTGTGTGACGTGGCGCAGGGCTTGTGTGAGGATCCGGACGCGGGTGTGCGGGATGCCGCACGCTGGGCGGTGGCGCAACTGCGCGCCTTATGACGCAATCAGGCTGGACCATGGGCTGCTGATCCTTACACCTGTCCTTCAAGACAAAGGGGAGACCACCATGGCGTTGCTTTTGGGTGTGGATACGGGCGGCACGTATACCGATGCGGTGCTGATGCAGGATGAGGAGGCGGTAATCGCCTCCGCCAAGGCGCTGACGACACGGCATGATCTGGCGATTGGCGTGGGGGCGGCGGTAGGCGCGGTGCTGGCGCAAGCCGCCGTGGCACCTGAGGAAATCGCGCTGGCATCGCTGTCCACGACGCTGGCAACAAATGCGCTGGTCGAGGGGCAGGGCGGGCGCGTCGCGCTGATATACATCGGGTTCAAGGCGCGGGACCTGGAGGCACATGGACTGGCTGAAGCGCTCAAGGGTGACCCGGCGATTGTGTTGGCCGGCGGGCATACCCACGCGGGCGCAGAGGCTGTGGCGCTGGACGAAGCTGGACTGGTGCAGTTTCTGGAAAGGCATAAAGCAGACGTCAGCGGTTTTGCTGTGGCAAGCCAGTTTGCAACGCGCAACCCGGCGCATGAGCTGCGCGCGGCAGAGTTGGTGCGCCAGATCACCGGACGGCCTGTGTCATCGTCACATCAGCTTTCGGCGAAACTGAACGGACCAAAGCGCGCGATGACAGCTGTGTTGAACGCGCGGCTCATCGGGATGACGCAACGATTGATTGGGCGGGCAGAGGAAACGCTGGAAAACATGGGCGTAACGGCTCCTTTGATGGTGGTGCGCGGTGATGGCGCGCTGATCTCAGCCGCGCAAGCTCGTGAACGACCCATCGAGACGATCCTGAGCGGGCCTGCTGCCTCGATCGTTGGAGCGCGGTGGATGACCGGAGCGGAGCTGGCTCTGGTCAGTGACATTGGCGGGACGACCACAGATGTGGCGGTGCTGAAAGACGGACGCCCCAAGATTGATCCTGCAGGCGCACGAGTAGGCCCTTATCGGACAATGGTTGAGGCGGTTGCGATGCGCACCACCGGTTTGGGTGGCGACAGCGAGGTGCATTTTGTGGCCGAAGGCTTGCAGGGGGGCGTGTCCCTGGGCCCGCGGCGGTTATTGCCTGTATCGCTGATTGCAGTGGAAGCACCTCACGTTGTGCATGCCGCCCTTGACGCACAACTGCGTGCGGTCGCACCGGGAGAACATGACGCGCGGTTTGTGCGCGCCGTGGAGGGCGTCGGTCAAGAAGGGATCAGCGGACGAGAGGCGGACTTGCTGGAACGGATCGGGGGAGATGTCCATCCACTTGGTGACGTGCTGCGCGCCCGGATTGAGCATGGCGCGATAAAGCGATTGGTGGAGCGTGGGCTGGTTCAGATCGCGGGTGTGACCCCGTCTGATGCGAGCCATGTTCTTGGTCGGGTGTTGGAATGGGATACCGGGGCTGCGCGAAAGGCGCTGCGGCTTTTGGGGCGCAAACGTACAGGATCAGGGAATGTGCTGTCGAATTTGGAGGTGGACGTTGCACAAATGATCGTCGATCAGCTGACACATCAGACGGTGCTGGCCTTGCTTGAAACAGCATTTGACGAAGAAGAGCAGCCGTTTGAAGCGACGCCTGAGGCGCTGGCGCGGCATGAAGTAATGCAGCGCGGAATGCGCGGCGCGGCGGGGCTTGTCCGGGTGCAGACAGGGTTAAATGTGCCTGTGGTGGGGCTTGGGGCTTCTGCCGCAAGCTATTACCCTGCGGTGGGCGCGCGGTTGGGGTGTGAGATGATTTTGCCCGAACACGCCGGGGTTGCGAATGCCATCGGTGCTGTTGTGGGGCGCGTGACGATGCGTCAAAGCGGGACGGTCACGGCCCCGTCAGAAGGCAAGTACCGGGTGCATCTGGTAGAGGGGCCGCTGGATTTCGGGGATCAGGAGAGCGCCTTGGCCTCACTTGAGGCGGTGTTGCGGGAGGCCGCTCTTGGCGAGGCGCAGGCGGCGGGGGCGGAAGATATTCAGGTAAGTGTCTCGCGAGATGTGCGCACAGCGGGTGTCGAAGCGCGTGAGGTGTTTGTGGAGGCAACGGTGACCGTGGAGGCGTCTGGGCGTCCTCGGGTTGGGGTTTAAGGCTGGCGCTCCATTAGATCAAAATAGCCGCCCAGCCTGCTTTGCTTTGGCGACTGCTACATCAGAATTTACTGTGCCAGCCTCGACGAGGGGCTGGCACGGTTGATTTTGCGATGCGGGTCCCCGACACGCGTTTGGTCCTCGGCATTTTAGGGCTTAACCCATTTCACTCGGCCGCTGCCCGCTTTGGCAGGACCCAGTCCGCCCGTGCAAAATGGCAGGTATATCCGTGCGGAATGCGTTCCAGATAGTCCTGATGCTCCGGCTCCGCTTCCCAGAAATCACCTACCGGTTCAACTTCGGTCACGACCTTGCCGGGCCACAGGCCGGATGCTTCGACATCTGCGATCGTATCTTCGGCCACGGCTTTTTGTGTCTCGTCGACGTAGTAGATCGCGGAGCGGTAGCTCATTCCGCGGTCATTTCCCTGACGGTTCATTGTGGTGGGATCGTGGATTTGAAAGAAGAACTCCAATTGCTCGCGAAACGATGTGATCGTTGGGTCAAAGATGACCTCGATCCCTTCTGCATGGGTGCCATGATTGCGGTAGGTCGCATTTGGCACGTCTCCGCCAGTGTATCCCACACGGGTTGAAATCACGCCGGGGCGTTTGCGGATCAGGTCCTGCATGCCCCAAAAACATCCCCCTGCCAGTACAGCGCGTTCGGTGCTCATGCCACGTCCTCCACTTGATCCAGATAGTCGCCATAGCCTTCGTCTGCCATGTCATCGCGATGGATGAAGCGCAGCGAGGCGGAGTTGATGCAATAGCGCAGCCCGCCGCGGTCCGGGGGGCCATCAGGAAAGACATGTCCAAGGTGGCTGTCGCCGTGTTTGGAACGGACTTCCGTACGGACCATGCCCAGGGATGCATCGCGGTGTTCGGTCACGTTTTCAATGGCTTTGGTAAAGCTCGGCCAGCCGCAGCCGCTCTCATATTTGTCGGCAGAGGCAAAAAGCGGCTCCCCGCTGACGATATCGACGTAGATGCCCGGTTCTTTGTTGTTCAACAGCTTCCCGGTGCCGGGACGCTCTGTTCCGCTTTCCTGCGTGACATAGTATTCCTCGGGCGAAAGCGCTGCCACGGCTTCGGCGCGTTTTTCATAAGTTGACATGCGGTCCTCCTATCGGTGGGTCTGATGCATTAGATGGGGCGGCGGGGCAAATTTCAAAGGGTTTCTGCGGGCGGCGCAACGTAATGTGAACCAACCTCGTATCTGGCGCGTTTGATACCTATATGAGGGAGATGACGATGCGTTTGATCTTGGCCGGGCTGATGGCCCTGACGATAGGGGGCACCGCAATGGCGGCACCAAAGGACATGAGTTTTGCAAGCATTGATGGCGGCACATTGGAATTGAGCCAGTGGGCGGGGCAGCCTGTGCTGGTTGTGAACACTGCTTCACAATGCGGTTTCACGCGTCAGTACAGTGGTTTGCAGGAACTCTATGAGCGTTACCGGGATCGCGGGCTAGTGGTTTTGGCGGTGCCGTCGGATGATTTCAATCAGGAGCTTGAGAGCGCCGAGGCGGTCAAGGATTTCTGCGAGATCACTTTTGGGCTTGATCTGCCAATGACAGATATCACTGACATCAAAGGCCCGGATGCGCATCCGTTTTACAAGGCGGTCAAGGCGGAGACGGGATTTGCGCCAAAGTGGAATTTCAACAAGGTGCTGATCGGCCCGGATGGGGCGGTTGCCGGAACCTGGGGATCTACGACAAAGCCGACCTCGCGCAGCATCACCAAGGTGATCGAGGCATTGCTGGATTGATCCGCCCTGCATAGGCTGCCCGGAAAAGGGAGCCAAGCCATGCCTGACCAAACACCTGATCTGAACGCGGCCTATGCGTTGGAAACCCCTGAGGATAACCGCACGCCCTATGAAAGTTGGGCGCAGACCTATGACGCTGGGTTTGCCAGCGACATGGATTACCGTCTGCCGCAGCTGGTGGCATTGGTTCTGGCAGAAGTGATGCAGGGCACCGGGCCAGTGCTGGACGTTGGTGCCGGAACAGGGCTGGTTGCCGCGCACTTTCCGCTCCGGTCTGTAGCGCTGATGGATGCACTCGATATTTCGCCCGATATGTTGGACGTCGCGCGCGGAAAAGGGCTCTACCGTGCATGCATCATTGGTGATCTGACCGGGGGACTGCAAATTGCAGATGGTGCCTATGGGGCGATTGTAAGTTCCGGTACGTTCACCCACGGACATGTAGGGCCTGATGCGCTGAATGAGTTGCTGCGGGTGGGCCGGTCTGGTGCCGTGTTTGTGTTGTCGATCAATTCAGAACATTTTGAAGCCCGTGGATTTGCCGCGAAGTTTGCAGAACTTGAGGCGCATATCGACGGGCTCGAGCACCGGATGGTCAACATCTACGGTCAGGCCACAGATGCCGCGTACAAGGACGATCAGGCGCATATCGTCATTTTCCACAAGCGTTGATCTAAATCATATCGCCTTTGTGCTGAACCTGTGAGGGTGGTTCCGCAAACCCTTAAGAGGAGGCGGTTCGATGTTGGACATTCCCACCAGAAAGGTCACTCAGGTCATTGAGTTTGGACATGAAATTGAGCGTGCCGAAGGAGAGTTGCGCGGGTTTCTGGAGACACTCAATGAGGATGAATGCGTCAGCCTGATCGCAATCATGTGGATCGGCCGTGAGAGCTTTTCGCCCGATGAGCTGCAAGAAGCGCTCGCCACTGCACGACAAGAAGCAAACACCCCCACTGCGGACTACTTGATCGGTACGCCGCATTTTCCGGACCATCTTGAAGCCGGGCTTGAGGTTTTGGGGATGGCTGGGTCAGATGCAGACTGACGCAGTGCTGCGGCTCAGCGCTGGCCAGCGTCTGACCACAAAACCTTGCCGTCTGACGCCTCCATCCCCGGTGGATTGCCAAAAGCCGCCCGGTAACTCTTGGAGAAATGCGACAAGGAGTGAAAGCCGCAGGCTACACTGACATCGGTCACGCTCAAATCTGTTTGACGCAGAAGGTTGCGCGCTTTTTCTAACCTCAGTTGCAGATAGTACCGCTTGGGTGAGGAGCTGAGATATCTGGCAAAGAGCCGCTCCAACTGCCGAGTAGAGAGATGGACCACATTTGCAATTTCATCCGGGCGCAGCGGATCTTCGAGGTTGTTTTCCATGATCTGCAAGGCCAGCAACAGCTTTGGGTTCCGTACCTCGGGCCGGGATTGCAGCGACATGCGTTGCCCCTGCGAATGGGCGCGTGGCACGGTATAGACCATTTGATCCGCGACCCAGGTGGCGATGTCTCTGCCGTAGTCCTCGCGCACACGGTAGAGCATCAGGTCCATGGATGCGGCACCGCCAGCGGTGGTAAAAAGCCGGCCATCGACAGAATAGAGCGTGTCTTCCATGATCACATCTGGGAGCATTTCAGCCAGCGCGGTCTTGTACTCCCAATGGGTTGTCACGCGCTTGCCGCCGATCAACCCAGCCAGCGCAAGCGTATAGGTGCCGGATGACAATGCACCGTAGTCCATGCCTTTTCGGGTCTCGCGGCGCAGCCAGTTCAGCACCGCCTTGGTGCTGCTCTCCCCCGCCCGTTCGCCCGCGCAGACAATCAGCGTCTCGTTGCGGTCAAGCTCCGGCAAGGCGGCGTCCACTTCGATACGGATGTTGTTGTAGGCGGTGACTGGCGCGCCATCCTCCGAGATCAACCGCCATTGGTAGAATTGCCGTCCGGAGGGATGGTGGTTGGCCAGCGACAGACAGTCGAGCGCGCAAGAGAACCCCAGCGTGGAAAAGCCAGGCAGCAGCAAAAACGCATATCGGCGTGGTGCAGGGTCGGTCGCGGTCATCATAGGCGCAGCTTAGGGCTGCCGGGTATTGGCCGTGCCGCTGATCTGCGGCATGTCATGTCGTGTTCAGCCCTTGCCCTGCCGGGAAAGTTGGACTGCAAGGATACCTGCGGTGACAATGAGCACGCCGATGATATCGCGAGGCCCCAATGCTTCGGATAGCAACAATGAGGCGATGGCGACGCCAAAAAACGGGTTGAGAAAGTGGAAGGTTGCGGCGCGTGTGGCTCCGATCCGGTTGACCAGCCAGAACCAGATGATCGTCGCAGCAAGGCCCGGCACCAGACAGGTGTAGGTGAAGGCAAAGAGCAGTGGCCAGCTTGGGTCCAGTCGCGGCGTTTCAAATGCGAGTGTAGCCACCGCCAGCGCCACACACCCTACCAGCATCTGCAAGCCCACAATCATCAGAAAATTGCCACCTGATGTGGCCCCACGCACAAGCAGGGTGGCAGCTGTCAACGCAATGACAGCCACCACGCAGAGGGCAATTCCGATCATGTCCACGCCGCCAGAAAGCCGCGCACCCATGATGATACCAACGCCTATGACGCCTGCAACCAGACCTGCAATCCCAAGCGGTTTGAGTTTTTCCCCCAGAAACACCCATGCCGCCAATCCCACCAGCAGCGGCATCGTCGAGGCAATGATCGCAGCAAGGGAGGCTTCAACAGTTTGCATGGCATAGAAGTTCAGGCCGAGATAAACGGCGTTTTGCAAGATGCCAAAGATGATTGTCGCGCGCCATTGCGCAGAGGTCAGCCGCATCGACTGCCCCATGGCCAGCGCGAAGCCAACGCCCAACAAGCCAGAGATCAGATAGCGCAGCGAAAGCGCAAAAAACGGGGACATGTCCGCCACGATGATCCGCGCAGAGGTAAAGGCCGAAGACCACATCAGCGCAAAGGCGAGGCCGAGAAGAATTGCGCGGATGTCCATGTTCGAGGCCCTTACTGATTTGGGCGGACCATTTCCCAGATTGCGGGCAAGGGCAAGGGGATCAGCCTGCCGCCTCCATCGCACTTAACACGTCGTCCAGCGACCGGACCGCACCGGTTTGCAGATACTCCATTGCCTTGAGCGAAGCGTCATGCGCCGCGATGCTGGAGCCTGCGACACAATCCTCGATAACGCGGCAGAAATAGTCGCTCTGATGGCCATCGACAAAGGTGTAGTGCACGCAAACATCCGTGAGCCCCCCCACGAGCAGCAGCGTGTCGATCTTAAGACCTTTGAGCAGAATTTCGAAGTCTGTGCCAAAGAAGGCGGAATACCGACGCTTGCGGATCAGATAGTCATCGGGTCTGAAGTCCATCTGCTCTACCGCAATCGCTGTTTTGGGGTTGTCCTCAAGGCAATGGACGTCTTCGTCGCCGTCCAACTCGCGACCAAAATCAACCATGGAGGGGTGATGCACCTCCTGGATAAAGATCACAGGGATGCCTGACGCACGCGCCTTGTCGATGGCGGTGCGGGCCAGCAACATCCGGTCGCGATAGCCCGGCATGTTGTCGATCGCACGCATGTCAGAGGCATCAATGAACGTGCTGGCCTGTATGTCGATGACAATCAGGGCGGCGCGGCCTTCGATCAGTTTACGGGGCTCGCGGTTAAGATTTGCCATCGGATGCTTTCAAAAAGGGTGCGCACATTGTGCATATTGTGAAAGTGAGTGATTTGAAGAACCGGGTCTCGCACGATCCTTTGCCACAAAAAAGGGCCGCCCTTTGGCGACCCTTTTAGATGTCTATGCCACAAGGCTTAGCCGTTAACGCTGTCTTTGAGCGCTTTGGCGATGGTCATTTTTACGACCTTGTCCGCCTCTTTCTTGAACTGCTCGCCTGTCGCGGGGTTGCGCACCATACGCTCGGGACGCTCGCGGCAGTAGATCTTGCCCACACCGGGAAGCGTGACGGCACCGCCGCCGGAGACTTCGCGTGTGATCAGGTTGCAGACAGCCTCAAGGGCTGCGCCTGCGGATTTCTTGTCAGCGCCCATTTCATCTGCAAGTGCTGCAACGAGCTGAGTCTTTGTCATTGGTTTTGCCATTTTATTTTCTCCTTAGACCGCCCGATGTTGGGCCTCCTGCGCAGAAACTAACGGTATGTTGTGGGGTAACACAATGAATTTTGAGACGAAAAACCCGGAAAATAGCTGTTTTTCGCTTATTTTGTTGGCTTTTGGGACCTCAAAGGAAGGCTGTTTCGTCAAATGAGCGTAATTTCCGACTGTGGATGCGTTCCAACGGGGTTGAGCGCAACAGTTCCATTGCACGGATTCCAATCATCAAATGGCGCGCAACTTGCGTTTTGTAGAAGTCTGAGGCCATGCCCGGCAGCTTCAGTTCGCCGTGCAATGGCTTGTCTGAAACACATAGCAGGGTGCCGTAGGGCACGCGAAACCGGTAGCCGTTGGCGGCGATTGTGGCGCTTTCCATGTCGAGCGCGATGGAACGCGATTGGCTAAGACGTTGCACCGGGCCGGACTGATCACGCAATTCCCAGTTGCGGTTGTCGATGGTCGCAACGGTGCCGGTGCGCATGATGCGTTTGAGCTCGTACCCCTCAAGCTGCGTCACCTGTGCAACCGATTGTTCCAACGCAATCTGAATCTCCGCAAGTGCCGGGATCGGGGTCCAGACGGGCAGATCATCGTCCAGCACGTGATCTTCACGCAGATACGCATGGGCAAGCACAAAATCACCCAACGCCTGCGTGTTCCGCAGGCCGGCGCAATGCCCCACCATCAACCACGCATGGGGGCGCAGGACGGCGATGTGATCGGTCGCGGTTTTGGCGTTGGAAGGGCCAACGCCGATGTTCACCAGCGTGATGCCCGATCCGTCCGCGCGTTTGAGGTGATAGGTGGGCATTTGCGGCATCTTCACCGTCTCAGGGATTGGTGTGTTGCCGTCTGTAATCTCCACATTCCCGGTGGAGACAAAGGAGGTGTAACCGCTGTTGAGATCACTCAGTTGCGCGCGGGCGTAGTCTTCGAACTCGGTGACATAGAACTGATAGTTGGTGAACAGGACGTGGCATTGGAAATGCTCCGCGTCTGTTGCGGTGTAGTGCGACAATCGCGCGAGCGAATAGTCCACGCGCTGCGCGGTAAACGGGGCAAGCGGGCGCACGCCGTCGGGCGTGTCGAACGTGCCGTTCACGATGTCATCGTTGGTGGTGGAAAGGTCTGGTACGTCAAAGATGTCGCGCAGGGTGAAGTCAGCGGCACCATCCTGCGGGATCGACGCAGCGCTTTCGCCTGTAACGGCAAAATGCACTGGGATCGGGGTATCAGACGCACCAATAGTGACTGGTTGCCCGTGGTTTTCGATCAAAAGGCCAATTTGCTGGATCAGGTAGTGACGAAAGAGATCAGGCCGGGTGATCGTCGCGGCGAACGTACCGGGGGAGGAGACATGGCCAAACGCGAGGCGGCTATCCACCTGAGCATAGCTGGAGGTGCGAAAACGCACTTCGGGATAAAAGGCGCGGATACGGGTCTCAACTGGTGGCGTGCTCAGCACTTTCGCGAAATGGTCACGCAGAAACCCTGTGGCCTGCATATAAAGGTCCGTCAGGCGGTCCACAGCCGCTGTGGCGTCGGTGAATGCCTGCGGTTCGGGGGCATCGGGTGTCAGTATTTTCATGTGTTATCCTTCTTTTCTTTTTGGGGCGGTCTTGCCCGGCGGCGCGCATGAAAACGCGTGCCCGTTTTGGTGTCATCTATTTGACGATCACATCGGTAAATTCAAACGTACGCACATCAACGAGGCCGAGGTCGCTGATCCTGAGTTCGGGGATCACAACAAGGGCCAGCAGTGAATGCTGCATATACGCGTTGTTGAGGGTGCAGCCGCAGTCTCGCATGGCCTGCATCATGTTTTCGGTCGCCGCGGCAACCTCTGATGCGGGGCTGTCAGACATAAGCCCCGCAATGGGGAGCTCCACCAGTGCCAATTCTTCGCCTTCACGGAAAATCGTGATGCCTCCGCCCACTTCGCGCAATCTGGTCGCGGCCATCGCCATCTGATCGCGGTCGGTGCCCACGACAATCATGTGGTGGCTATCATGCGCGACGGTAGAGGCCATCGCCATACGCCCTTCATACCCAAACCCGGAGACAAAGGCATTGACCACAGTGCCCGTTGCACGATGCCGTTCGACAAGTGCGATCTGCGCGACCTCACCAGTGGCTTGCACGCGGCCATCTGTAACGGGCAGTTCAAATTGCAGCGCGCGTGTAGGGGCCTGATTTTCCACAACCCCAATTACATTCGCGGTGACGGCATTCGCGCCATGTGGGGCTTGGATGGTGAAGTCTTCACCCGTCAGATCACCCGCCATGTTGACGGTTTTGCGGGCGGCATCGGGCCAGTTGTAGTGCGGGCAATCGACAAGGCATTCGCCATCCTGCGCCACGATTTTGCCCCGGGCGATCACGGTTTCAATTGGCAAGGTCTTGAGGTCAGATGACAAGATCACATCAGCGCGCCGTCCCGGTGTGAGAGACCCGATGTCGCGTTCCAGCCCAAAATGCGTTGCGGTGTTTATTGTCGCCATCTGCAGCGCAATGAGCGGATCACACCCGCAGTCAATCGCATGACGGACAACGCGGTTCATGTGCCCGTCATTGACCAGCGTACCGGAGTGGCAATCATCCGTGCACAAGATCATGTTGCGCGGATCAAGGCCCTTTTGCGTGATCGCGGTGATCTGGGTTTCGATATCATACCACGCAGAGCCAAGGCGGATCATGGAGCGCATCCCTTGCCGCATTCGCATGACAGCATCGGCCTCACAGGTCCCTTCGTGATCGTCCGCAGGACCACCCGCGACGTAAGCTGCGAAGGCGGGGCCAAGATCGGGGGAGGCATAGTGCCCGCCCACGGTTTTGCCCGCGCGCTGGGTGGCCGCGATCTCTGCCAGCATCTGAGGATCGGCGTTTGAGACGCCGGGAAAATTCATCATCTCCCCCAGCCCGATGATGCCGGGCCATGTCATCGCTTCGGCCACATCCTCTGCGCTGATCTCAAATCCGGTGGTTTCCATCCCCGGGGCAGACGGCGCGCAAGAGGGCATCTGCGTGAAGATGTTGATCGGCTGCATCAGCGCCTCATCATGCATCATGCGCACGCCTTCGAGGCCAAGCACATTGGCGATCTCATGCGGGTCAGTGAACATGGAGGTTGTGCCATGCGGGATCACAGCGCGGGCAAATTCTGCCGGGGTCAGCATGCCGCTCTCGATGTGCATATGCCCGTCGCACAGGCCGGGAACCATGTAGCGGCCCTTGGCGTCGATGATCTGCGTGTCCGGCCCTTTGCAGTGGGAGGCATCCGGCCCGACAAAGGCAATGCGCCCTGCGGTGATGGCGATGTCATGGTCAGGAAGCGCTTCGCGCGTGTGCACGTTGACCCAGATACCGCCGGTGATGATCATGTCAGCGGGGCTGCGCCCGGCAGCGGTGTTGACCAATTGGGTGGCCGTGTCGGCCCATGTGGGGAAAGGTTCTTGCGTCATGGCCAAGGGTGACACAGTGTCTGAGGAGGTTCAAGCAGGTGGACGCGCAGGAGGCGAGAAATGGATTATGAGACAATAGGCGCCGAGGATTTTGGCGCGTCCTTACGGGGGATCGGGCTGAACCTGCTGGTGCGGGATGTGGCCGCAGAGGTGGCGTTTCTGCATGATGTGTTCGAGATGAAGGTGTTTCAACCGACGGCGGATTTCGCGATCATGACCTATGGGACGCAGGTTTTTCAGCTGCATTCCGACGGGACCTATCATTCGAACCCGCTGCTGGGGTTGCTGCCCGAAAACCCACCGCGCGGGGCAGGGATTGAAATCAGGCTCTATGACACCGACCCTGAAGACGCCTGTGCGCGGGCAGAAAGTGCAGGGGCGACGATTTTGCAGTCGCCAACAGACAAGCCACACGGCCTGCGCGAAGCGTATATCTTGTGTGAAAACGGATATGCTTGGGTGCCGAGCCGGGTGAAGGATGAGACCTGAAGCCACCATATCTCCGGGCAACACGGGAATAAGAGGCATTTGCAGAACGCAGAATTTGGTTGGGAGAAACACATGACCGTCACACAAATGAAACCGAACATGGATCACTGGCAGGAGCGTGTGGACCTTGCTGCCGCCTTTCGCTGGACAGAGCGGCTCAACATGCATGAAAGCGTGGCGAACCATTTTTCCTTTGCGGTGAATGACGACGGCTCGCAATTTCTGATGAACCCCAACCAGATGCATTTCAGCCGGATCAAAGCGTCCAACCTGCTGTTGATTGACGCTAATGATCCAGAGACGCTGCAAGGGCCGGATGCGCCGGACCCGACCGCATGGGGGTTACATGGTGGCGTGCACCGGGCCTGCAAACATGCGCGCTGTGTGATGCATGTGCATTCGATCTACGCCACGGTGCTGGCGTGCCTGCAAGACAGCCGCCTGCCGCCGGTAGATCAAAACGCCTGCATGTTTTTCAATCGGATCGTGATCGATGAGGATTACGGCGGGCTGGCCTTTGAGGATGAAGGCGACCGCTGTGCGGCGCTGCTGACCGATCCCAAGTGCAAGGTGATGGTCATGGGGTCCCATGGGGTGATGGTGATCGGCGATACGGTCGCGGATACTTTCAACCGGCTGTATTACTTTGAGCGTGCAGCAGAGACCTATATCAAGGCGCTGCAAACCGGATTGCCCTTGCGCCGCATCCCTGATGACATCGCGGAGAAAACCGCGCTGGAACTGGAAAACTACCCTGAGCAGGATCTGCGCCACCTGGCGGAACTCAAGGCGATTTTGGACGCTGAAGGGTCCGACTATGCCCACTGACTTCGACGCTGGCGCAGAAGAACAGCGCTGGCATCACCACCCCGGGCAGGTGCAGAATAACCCGCTTTTTGACTGGCCGCCGCGCCCCTTGGCGGTGCTGCGCTGGTATTCGGCTTATTGGCTGGCCATCTCAACCATCACCGTGACGGCAGTTTTCTCGGTTGCGATCTATTTTGTTCTGTTGCCGCCGCTTGAGGCCATGCAGAGCTTTGCCCCCGGATGGATGACGCGGGTCTGGCTGGCCAATCTGATCCCACAGGTGATCTGCGCGGGCGGGTTGCACATGTGGCTCTATCATTGGAGCGCGCAAGGCAAAGCCACGAAGTATGACGCCCGCGATCTGGCGCGCGGGAATGGGTCCTACACCTTTGGCAATCAGGTCTGGGACAATATGTTCTGGACCCTCGCCAGCGGTGTGACGCTTTGGACCGTGGCGCAATGGGGCGTGTTCTGGATGATGGCGAACGGGTATGCGCCGGCGATGCTGTTCCCGGACAACCCGGTGTGGTTTGTGCTGATGTTCCCGTTTCTGGTGATCTGGTCGTCGTTCCATTTCTATTGGGTGCATCGGTTGTTGCATGTGCCTGCGATCTACAAACGCGCCCATGCCCTGCACCACCGGAATGTCAACGTCGGGCCGTGGTCCGGGATTTCCATGCATCCGCTTGAACATGTGCTGTTCTACACCAATTTCCTTAATCACCTGATTGTGCCGAGCCATCCGATACATGTGCTGTTTCACGGCTATGTGCAGTCGGTGCATCCGGTGTTCTCACACTCCGGATTTGATCAGCTTGTTGTGCGGGATCAGAACCGGGCCAAGATGGGGGATTTCTTTCACCAGCTGCATCATCGGTATTTCGAGTGCAACTATGGTACGGTTGAGATGCCGTGGGACAAGTGGTTCGGTTCGTTCCATGATGGATCAGAAGAAGCCACGACGCGCACCCGCGCCTTTAAAAAGCAGATGTATACCAAATGAGCGAACGCAAAGAATGGAACCACACGCCTGAGTTACCCATAGCGGTGTCACCGGTTTGGCAGTGGCCACCACGGCCGTTGGCTGTATTGAAGTGGTACGCAGATGCGTGGTTTTTTGTGACGATCAACATGGCGATACTCGCGCTGGCGGGGGCAAGCTATCTGTGGCTGTCACCAACACTTGTGCAGGCAGCAGAATTTGCGCCGGGCTGGGTCGCTCTGGTTTTCGTGCGCAATTTTGTCCTGATCAGCTTGGTCGCTGGTGGGTTGCATCTGTGGTTTCACAGTTACGGAATGCAAGGCACGGACAAGAAATACGATCCGCGCCCCTTCCCCCGTAAGGGGCGGATGTTCAGCTTCCAATCGCAGGTGCGCGACAACATGTTCTGGACACTGGCGAGCGGTGTGACGGTCTGGTCAGCGTTTGAGATTTTGTTCTGGTGGTTGATCGCCAATGATATGGCACCTGCCACCACCTTTGCGCAGACGCCTGTTTGGTTTGTCGCGTTTTTCTTTCTGATCCCGATCTGGGAAAGCTTCTATTTTTATTGGATACACCGTCTGTTGCACAGCAATGCGCTTTATCGGTTTCATGCGTTGCACCATCGCAACACGGATGTGGGGCCTTGGTCTGGCTTGTCGATGCATCCTGTGGAACACGTGATGTTCTTTGGCACAGTGATTGTGCATCTGGTTCTGCCAACGCATCCGATCCACCTGATCTTTCATTTGATGTACTACGCAGTTTTTGCGGTCACCACCCATACGGGGTTTGAAGGGCTTTGGTTGCAAAACGTGAAACGGCTGAGCCTTGGCACGTTTCATCACCAGATCCACCACCGCTATTTCGAGGTGAATTATGGCAGTCTGGAGATTCCATGGGACAAGCTTTTTGGATCGTTCCATGATGGCACGCAAGAGGGCAAAGCGCGGATGCGGGAGCGGTTGGCTGCGCGCAAACGGGCGTGATGCGTTGCACCTTGCGGTGTGCTTGGATTAACTGCGCGGCAAGGTTAACGCGATAGGTCAGGCGCTATGAACATCCTCTTTGTGCATCAAAACATGCCGGGCCAATATCGGGAGCTTGTGCAATGGCTCGCGGCGACGGGTGAACATCGCATTGTGTTTCTGACGCAAAAGCAGAATGCACCGCAATTGCCCGGCGTTGAGACCCGCATTTACAAGGCGCACCGCACCCCGTCGAAGGATGCCTATGGCCTGTCCAAGGTTTGGGAAGAGGGCACAGGCGCTGGATTTGGCGCGGCCCTTGCTGGGCGGGCCCTGGAACAGGACGAGGGGTTCAAACCGGACATTATCATCGGACATGCAGGCTGGGGGGAATTGACGTTCTTCAAACAGGTCTGGCCCGACGTTCCGATCATCGGTTTTTTTGAATATTTTTATAACCTCGAAGGTGGCCTTGTGGGCTTTGATCCGGAGGAACCGATTTCGGACCATGCGCCGTTCCTGATGCAGGCGCGCAATGCGATACCGCTCGTAAATATCGAAACGGTGGATCAGGGTCACACGCCAACGCTCTGGCAGCGTGATCGCTTTCCAGAGAGCTTTCATAACCGGATGTATGTTTGTCATGATGGCATCCGCACCGACATGCTGCGCCCCAACTCAAAGGCGCAGTTGCGGCTGGGGCGGCTTGAGACACCGATCAGTCACGGCGATGAGGTCCTGACTTATGTGGCACGCAACCTTGAGCGGGCGCGGGGGTTTCATCAATTCATGCGCGCCTTGCCCCGGATCATGGAAGAACGTCCAAACGCCCGCGTGTTAATCGTCGGTGGCAATGAGGTGTCTTACGGCGGCAAAAGCAAAGACCCCCGTGGGTTGCGCGGTGAGATGGAGCGCGAAGTGGGTGACAGGCTTGACTGGAACCGGCTCCATTTTCTGGGGCGCATACCCTATCCAGACTACCAAAAGCTGGTGCAGCTGAGCCGCTGTCACGTGTATCTGACGATGCCCTTTGTGTTGTCCTGGTCGCTGATTGAGGCGATGTCGATGGGTGCAACGATTGTGGCGTCGGATGTGGCACCAGTGCGTGAGGCGATCACGGACAATGAAACCGGGCTGTTGGTGGATTTTTTTGATCCTGAGGCCTTGGCAGCACAGGTCATCAAGGTACTGCAGGAACCGGCATCCTTTGCGCATCTCGGTGCTGCAGCCCGTGATCATGTCGTTAAGGAGTACGATTTCCTGACCAAGTGCCTGCCTGAACACATCGCCCAGATCAATGCGTTGGTGCCTGAGAAAAAACGCATCACCATGGGCTGATTTTTGGGTTTTGCGCTTGCCCACCGAGGGGGAGCGGGCCACCTTTGGTCTATGGAAAAAACACTTCTCTCATTTGGACACGGATTCAGCGCACGTGCATTGGCAGAGCGGTTGATCCCTCAAGGTTGGCGCATCATCGGAACGACGCGCAGTGCGGACAAGATGGACGGCATCGCGGCCACTGGTGTGGAGCCGGTGCTTTGGCCCGGTGCGGATCTCACCTCGCTTTTGGCTCAAGCACCGTACCTGCTGATCTCCGCCGGGCCGGGGCCTGACGGCGACCCGGTGCTAAATGCCATGGCGGAGAAGCTTGCGCAGGTTGCACCGCATCTGCGCTGGGTGGGTTACCTTTCTACCACAGGGGTCTATGGCGATCATCAAGGCGCTTGGGTGGATGAGGACACCGACCTGACGCCTGCAACAAAGCGGGGGCAGCTTCGGGTGGACGCGGAGGCTGCTTGGCGCAGCATTCCTGATCTTCCGCTGCATATCTTTCGTTTGGCGGGCATATATGGGCCCGGGCGCGGCCCTTTTGCCAAGGTGCGCGCAGGGACGGCGCGGCGGATCATCAAGAAAGACCAGGTTTTCAGCCGGATCCATGTCGAAGACATTGCGCAGGCGGTGGAACTGTCGATGGCGCGTCCTATGCCGGGAGCGATTTACAACTTGTGTGACGATGATCCGGCCCCACCGCAGGATGTGATTGGCCATGCCGCTGAACTTCTGGGGCTGCCTTTGCCGCCTGCAATGGATTTTGAAACCGCCGATATGACACCGATGGCGCGCAGCTTTTATGCCGAAAGCAAAAAGGTGCGGAATGATCGGATAAAACAGGAATTGGGATGGAAACCAGCCTATCCAGACTACCGCACCGGGCTTGCAGCCATGCTCAAAGACGATGCGTAGGGCCAAAGTTTTTGGCTCAATGGTTGCGCGGCGCTTGTCCCAGGGGCCTATGCTGCGCATAAAGGGGTGAGCCTTTAGCCGGAATTTCTCGTGCATCATACTCTCAAGACGTTTTTAGAATCTCGCCGATTTGGCAATTTTGTTCTGTCGATTATCGTGCTGAACGCGATCTTGCTTGGTTTGGAAACCTCCGAAACATTCGTCAATATGACGGGGCCAGTGGTGGGTATGCTCGACAACGTCTGCCTTGGCATCTTTGTGGTGGAGCTGTTGCTCAAGCTTTTTGTCTACCGGTTTCGGTTTTTTCGTGACGGATGGAACGTCTTTGACTTCTTGATTGTCGGGATATCGCTTGTGCCGGCCACCCAAGGGCTGTCTGCGCTGCGGGCATTGCGGATTTTGCGGGTGCTGCGACTTGTCTCTACCGCACCTCGCCTGCGCCGTGTGGTAGAGGGGTTCATTACATCACTGCCCGGAATGGCGTCCGTTTTTGTCCTGATGGCGTTGATTTTCTACATCGGTTCGGTGATCGCGACAAAACTGTTTGGGGATACCTTTCCCGATTGGTTCGGCACGATGGGGCGGTCGGGGTATTCGCTGTTCCAGATTATGACACTGGAAAGCTGGTCGATGGGGATCGTGCGCCCGGTGATGGAGGTATTTCCCTACGCCTGGGTGTTCTTTGTGCCGTTTATCATGGTGACTTCATTTGCGGTGGTGAACTTGTTGGTGGGTCTGATTGTGAACTCCATGCAAGATGTGCACTCCGAAGAGAGCGATGCCGAGACAGATGCCTACCGTGACGACGTTTCAGCCCGGTTGAGCGCGATCGAAAAGCGACTGGATGCGCTGATCGACAAGCAAGAGAAACGGTAAAGCTGGGCGACCTTACGCGGTTTGCTGACCGATCTGCCCAATGCCCAGAACATTCAGCACTTTAGCCTCGATATCAGCCGCATTCATTCCGGCAACTGCATACATATCGGCTGGGGAGGCCTGATCAATGAAGATATCGGGAAGCACCATGGAGCGATACTTCAGCCCCTGATCAAATACCCCTTCCTCCGCCAAAAGCTGCGCCACATGGGAGCCGAAACCACCGACACTGCCTTCTTCGATGGTGATCAGCGCCTCATGTTCTGCAGCAAGGGACAGGATCAAATCCCGGTCGAGTGGTTTGGCAAAACGTGCATCCGCAATTGTTGGTGTAATGCCCCGCGCGGCAAGCGCTTCGCCAGCTTTTTCCACCTCGGAGAGCCTTGTCCCAAAGGATAACAGCGCAACCCGGCTGCCTTTCGCTATCAAGCGGCCCTTACCAATCTCAAGCGCTGTCCCGCGCTCTGGCATGTCCACGCCGTTGCCTTCTCCGCGTGGAAACCGAAAGGCAATAGGGCCATCGTTATGTGCGACCGCCGTGGCGACCATGTGTTTCAGCTCCGCCTCATCGGCGGCGGCCATGACCACAAAGCCGGGCAGATTGGCAAGGTAGGCGACATCAAAGGCCCCCGCATGGGTGGCACCATCCGCGCCGACCAGTCCCGCGCGGTCGATGGCAAAACGCACAGGCAACCGCTGGATCGCCACATCGTGCACGACCTGATCGTAGCCGCGTTGCAGAAAGGTAGAATACATCGCGCAGAAGGGTTTCATGCCACCCGCAGCCAGCGCGGCTGAAAACGTCACGCCATGCTGTTCTGCGATGCCGACATCAAAGCAACGCGAGGGATAGCGTTCAGCAAAGAGGTTGAGGCCCGTACCATCCGGCATGGCGGCTGTCACCGCACAAATCTTGTTATCGTCGGCCGCTTCTTCCAGCAGGCTCTTGGCAAAAACAGAAGTGTAGCTGGGCGCATTTGAGGGCGCCTTTTTCTGCTCCCCCGTCACCACGTTGAATTTGGACACCCCGTGCCCCTTGTCGCGCGCGTTTTCCGCAGGGCCGTACCCTTTGCCCTTTTTGGTAAGCACATGGATCAGGATCGGCCCGGTGGCCCGGTGTTTCACGGTGCGCAGTACGGGCAACAACTGGTTCATGTCATGCCCATCAATGGGACCAAGATAGGAAAACCCAAGCTGTTCGAAAAGCGTGCCCCCCACGGCCATCCCTTTGAGCATGTCCTTGGCGCGCTTTGCCCCTTCCCTAAATGGTTCAGGCAGCAGGCTCACCGCCCCTTTGGCGGCGGCTTTGAAATCCTGAAAGGGTTCTTCGGCATAGAGCTTGCTCAGATAACTGGACATCGCGCCGACGGGAGGGGCGATGGACATCTCGTTGTCATTCAGAATGACGATCAGGCGTTTACCAAGGTGGCCTGCGTTGTTCATCGCCTCATAGGCCATGCCAGCCGACATTGACCCATCGCCGATCACCGCAATCGCATCGCCCAGCCCTTCGGGCACGTTGCCCCCCAGATCACGCGCCACAGCAAAGCCAAGCGCAGCTGAGACTGAGGTGGACGAATGCGCCGCCCCAAAGGGATCATAGGGAGATTCGCTGCGCTTGGTGAAACCGGACAGCCCGTCCTTTTGCCGCAGCGTGCGGATACGGTCACGGCGCTCGGTGAGGAGTTTATGCGGATAGCACTGGTGGCCAACGTCCCAGACGATCTTGTCCTTGGGCGTGTCAAAGACGGCATGAAGTGCGACGGTCAACTCAACCACACCAAGGCCAGCGCCCAGATGGCCCCCCGTGACGGAAACGGCGGAAACAGTCTCGGACCGCACCTCATGCGCCAACGCCGTCAGCTCCGTGTCTGAGAAACGCTTGAGATCAGCGGGGCGATCCACAGTATCGAGCAGCGGGGTTTTGGGTCGTTCCGTCATCGCAGTACCTTAGCTTTTGCGGGCCACAACAAAACGCGCAGCCTCGCGCAGGGTGTCACCGCCCGCACCATATGTATCTAGGGCGTCACAGGCAGATTGCACGAGGTTTTGAGCGCGACGTTTGGCCCCATCAAGACCCAGAAGCGACACGAATGTGGCTTTGCCTGCATCCGCATCTTTGCCCAGGGCCTTGCCGACGGTTGCGGCGTCCCCTTCAATATCAAGGATGTCATCAGCGATTTGAAAGGCAAGCCCCAGTGCGCGGGCGTAAGCCGCCAGCGGCGCGGTGTCTGCCCCAGCCATGCGCGGCCCGGCCATGGCGGCCCAGCCGATCAAAGCGCCTGTCTTTCCTTGTTGCAAGGCGGTGATCTGCTCCAGCGTCAAAGGGGCATCTGCGGTTTCCGCTGCAATGTCGAGCGCCTGACCCAGCACCATGCCCTGCGCGCCGGAGGCAATGGCAAGCGTGCGTGCGAGTTTGCTGCGCACCTCTGCGTTCCCGGTCTCCGCCGCGGTCACCAATTCAAACGCAAGCGTCTGCAAGGCGTCTCCGGCCAGCACCGCTGTGGCGTCATCCCATTTGCGATGTATCGTAGGCTGGCCGCGGCGCAGATCGTCATCGTCCATGCAGGGCAGATCATCATGCACAAGAGAGTACGCATGCAGTGCTTCGATCGCAGTCGCAGGCCAGATCGCGGCTGCCGGGTCAATGCCATGCAAACGCGCAGTCTCCAGGACCAAAAAGCCACGCAATCGTTTGCCCCCATTGGTGGCATGGGCCATGGCCCGCACCACGGGCAGGTCATCCAACTGCGCTAACACATGATCAAAGTGCGCGGTAACCGCCGCTGCGGCCTGATCCAACCTTTCGCGAAACATGCGCGCCTACAGCCCTTCGACAGGTTTCAGCCCTGTTGGCGCACCGTCCCCATCCAATGTGATTGCCGCCACTTTTTCCTCTGCTTCTTTCAGCTTTGCCTCACAGCGCGCCTTGAGCGCCGCACCCCGTTCATAAAGCGCGATAGATGCATCCAGTTCCACGTTGCCACTTTCAAGCTGACCCAAAACAGTCTCAAGCTCCGCCATGGCGGTTTCAAAGCTCATCTCTTCAATTGGGGTATCAGCCATCACAGCGCCTTTCAGGTCTCGGGTTCCGCGCCACGATACTGTGTAAGCACAGCAGTCGCCAGATGCCGCTTCTCTTTTTGGCCTTAAATACCGTCCGCACTCTCAGCCCGCACAGGCCCCCATTAATCAGGTGCCAGCATATACCCGGCTCCCCGCACCGTTTGCAGATAGCGCGGCTGCTTGGGGTTTTCCTCGATCTTGCGCCGCAATCGCGTGATCTGTACGTCCACGGCCCGTTCCTGCGCCTGACCTCTGTCGCGGCCCAACTCTTCAACCAGCTTGGCGCGGCTCAGCGGCGCGCCGGGTTGTGCAGAAAATATCTTCATCAGCTGGATTTCTGTTGCGGTCAGCCGCACCAGATCGTCCCCCTGCCACATTTCGCCGCGTTCCATATCGTAGCGGATCGGCCCAAGCGACAGGACTTTGGGCACGGTGTCCTCCATGCTGGTTTCTGGCATCCGACGCAGGATCGCATTGATCCTAAGGAGGAGCTCTTTGGGTTCAAAGGGTTTGGCCAGATAGTCATCCGCCCCCGCCTCCAGCCCCTCAATCCGGTTGTCGGTTTCGCCCTTTGCGGTGAGCAGCAGGATCGGCGTCTGCATGGTTTGCCGCAAACTGGCGGTCAGCGCGATACCATCTTCGCCTGGCATCATGACGTCCAGCACGATCATATCGAAATCTAAACCCGACAGGATGCGCCGCGCATGGGCCGCATCGCGGGCCGCAGTCACCAAAAACCCATGGCGCATCAGGAATTTCTGCAGCAGCGTGCGGATACGCTCATCGTCGTCAACGATCAGCAGATGGGCGTCCATCTCATTCATGCTGTGTTCTCTTTCAAATACCTGTTTCCCTCAATCTGGCATAGCTTGCGCGCATTTCGGGATCCATCATCGCTTCAAGTACTGTGCGAAAGCCCGCCACGGCCTCTGGGCCCGCTTCCCGGAATGCCGCGCGCAGCCGGGCGCGCTGCGCGTCAGAAAGCTGTTGTTCCAATGCCCGTCCCGCGTCTGTCAGGTGCAAATGCCGCTCGCGTTTGTCGTTCCGGCCCACCTCGCTTTGGACCAGACCATCCGAAATCAGCGTGCGCAACACACGATTGAGCGATTGTTTCGTGACCCCCAGAATGTTGAGCAGGTTATTGACCGTTGTGCCCGGTGCACGCCCTATGAAATGGATCGCTCGGTGATGCGCGCGGCCATAGGCCATGTTGGCCAGAATGCGGTCAGGGTCTGCGGTAAAGCCGCGGTAGGCCAAAAACATCGCTTCACTGCCTTGGCGCAGTTGTTCGTCTGTTAAGAACAGCAGGCTTTCGCCCCGGATCGCGGAAGGTGAACGCCCTTCGGCCATGCTTTGCCTCTTTGCATTGTTTGGGGCAGTTTATGTCAGCCTTGTTGACACTCCAAGAGAGAATGGCTAGAGACTCGCAGCTTTTGCGACAGGATGTGTCCGATGTGGACCTATCAGCGCAACAATCGCAAAAATCACCGTGAAAGGGCGTAAACATGGCAGGTGCATATGATGATCGGGACGGCCACATTTGGCTGGATGGTAAAATGGTCGATTGGCGCGATGCGAATGTGCACATTCTGACCCATGCAATGCATTATGCCTCCTCCGTCTTTGAGGGGGAGCGGGCGTATAACGGCAAAATCTTCAAAAGCCGTGAACATTCGGAACGTCTGAAACGGTCTGCCCAGATGATCGATTTTGAAATCCCATGGACGATTGATGAGATTGAGGCGGCGAAGGTTGAAGTGCTCGCGGCCTCCGGTCTGCAAGATGCCTATGTGCGCGCGATTGCCTGGCGCGGCGCGGGCGAGGATATGGGGGTGGCCTCCGCCAAGAACCCCGTGCGCTTGGCCATCGCGGCGTGGGAATGGGGTGCCTATTATGGCGACGCCAAGATGAAGGGTGCCAAGCTCGACATTTCCAAATGGAAGCGTCCTTCGCCAGAGACAATCCCAAGCCATGCCAAGGCGGCGGGCCTTTATATGATTTGCACAATGTCGAAACACGCGGCAGAGGCCAAGGGGTGCTCTGATGCAATGATGTTCGACTATCGCGGCTATGTGGCCGAAGCGACAGGCGCGAATATCTTTTTCGTCAAAGACGGCGAAGTGCACACGCCTGACCCCGATTGCTTTCTCAATGGGATCACGCGGCAGACGGTTGTGGGGATGCTCAAAGACAAGCAGATCAAAGTCCACGAGCGCCACATCATGCCAGAAGAGCTCGAAGGGTTTGAGCAATGCTGGCTGACCGGCACGGCGGCAGAAGTCACACCTGTGGGGCAGATTGGTGACTACAACTTCGAGGTTGGCAGCATTACCCGTGACATCGCGGAGAGCTACGAGAAGCTGGTTCGCGAGTAACCTCCTCCCGTTTGAACAAACTAAAAAGGCTGCTGACACGCTGATGTCAGCAGCCTTTTGCTATTCGGGTGTCCGAACTTCAAGGAGACCATCAGATGAAAGACATTCTAGAGACAGGTTTTGACACGCGACCGCTGAAGCTTGAGCCGATGTGGCTGCTCACATATCAGTCTCCGGCGGAAGACGTTGACCGGATATTCGATGCTGTTTTGGCTGTGGCACCACTGGTGCACGGCAAGACGGATGGCAACGGATATCGCGCACCCGGTGGGTTTGAATACTACCGCCCGCTTGAGGGAACACCGACGGGCGCTGAGGATGAGATACGCAAGCGGCCCGGTGTTGATGAAATGCGCCTATTCCTGCCCCGTGACACCGCGCAGCTAGAGGCTGTGATTGAGGCGATCTATGTAGTTCATTCCTATTATGAGCCTGTGATCATCGTGCAGGAGGTGCTGCGCAGCGCTGGCAAAGGATTGGATGACAGCGACAACCCGCATCGGTGGTGGAATAAGTCGGGTGATTGGAAGACGTGAACGGCTGCTGGCCCCGAGAACCGTGCCGGGGCCAGCAACTCAACCTAGTACAACGCTACAGGGTTGATCATCGCCTGCACCGTGCCCCTGATCCGGGGCTGGCCGAGGACAAACATGAATTCGCTCACACCTTCCTTGACCAAGGGGCCGACATTCATGGTCTCAAGAATGTAGATGCCATTTTCCTTGAGCAGAGTGACGTGGCCGTAAAAGACTTTGTCCCCCTCGGCGGGCGGCACTGCGTCCAGACCCCAGGTGTCAGCTCCGACCGCGATCGGGTTCAGCGACGCCATGTAGACCGCGCCTTCGTTGGTAATGCCCGGCTCGGCAGAGCCCCAGAGAGTTGGGTTTTCGGTGAACATGCCGTCGGTCCAACCGGTATAGAACAGAACGATATCGCCTTCACCAAGTGTCACGCCCTGCGCCTCTGCGGCGGCCTTGATCTCAGCAGAACCAAAGCTCTGTCCCGCTTCCATCACTTCGACACCGGCTTGGGCGGCCATATCCAGCACAACGCCGCGGCCCACCAGCGGTGGCACATCGTGCGTGCCCAACTTGGTCAACCCGGTGATGACGCTGATCTCCTTTTCATCAAGACAATTGTAGTAGTGCCCGTTCTCACCCAGGTGCCCCAAACCATCGAGTTGTGAGCCGATGCCGATCCATGTTTGCAGGATATCGTCGTTGTAGTTGCCCTCATACCCAAAGCCAGAGAGCTTTTGACCGCCCTGCTGGTTGGGTTGGACCACCTGAAGGTTCAGCGAACGGGGTGGAAAGGCGGGCGTGTCGGAGCCGATGGTGATCCCCAATGGCATAGACTTGCCCTGCTTGATCAGTTTTGTGGCCGCAAGCGTGCGCTCCGGCGTCACCAGATTGGCCGAACCGATGGTATCGTCTGCCCCCCACTTGGACGGTGCGCAATCTTGTGCAAACGCGCCGGTTGCCCCCAGCATGAGCGCGGTGGCCGTGCCAAAAATGTGTTTTCTGTTCATGATTTTCCTCCCTAAAGAGGTTCAGGCTAACACACTTCTCGGATTGCGGGAGTCTCTTTGCGCAATGCGCCGTTTGTTGCCCTAGGCATCGCCGTCGGCGCGTCGCAAGGACGGCAGGCCAACGCCCGTGCTTTCAAATCCGCCGTCCGCTGCAATGACTTGCCCGGTGACGTAGCTTGCTTTGTCGCTGCACAGATAGGCGATGACCTCGGCAATCTCATCCTCAGACCCATATCGGTTCAGCGGGATCGCATCATGATAGGCGTCGATGATGTCTTGGGTGTGTACCGCCATCGCCAGTTTGGTCCTTACAGGACCGGGACAGACACAGTTGGCGCGGATGCCATATTCGCCCAGCTCTGCTGCCTGTTGCTTGGTCAGGTGGATCACAGCGGCTTTTGATGTGCCGTACGCCACACGCAGGGTGGAGCCGCGCAGACCTGAGATCGAGGCGATGTTCACAATGGCGCCTTTGCTCTCGCTCAGGGCCGGGATGGCGGCTTGCGACATCAAGAAGGTGCCGTCGAGGTTGGTTTCCATCACACGGCGCCAACGGGCAAAATCCGTGTCTTCGATCGGGCCAAAGTCAGCCACGCCTGCGTTGTTCACGAGCGCATTAATCTGGCCAAATGCCGCCTTGCAATCCTTGATTGCCAAGGATGCAGTTTGTGGGTTTGAGATGTCATATTCGAGACGGAGTGCGCGGTCGTCAAAGCCGCTCATTGCTTCTGTCAGCGCCTCGGCATCCCTGTCCAGCAGGGCCACACGCCAACCTGCGTCAATCAGCAGATGTGCGGTGGCCAACCCAATGCCGCGCGCGGCCCCCGTGACCAAGGCGACCTTGGCAGACATCAGTAGTCGACCCCGCGCTGCGCTTTGATCCCGGCTTTGAACGGATGTTTCACTTCGGTCATTTCGGTTACCAGATCAGCATAGTCGCAGAGTTCGGGCTTGGCATCGCGACCGGTCAGGATCACGCCTGTGCGTTTGTCGCGGGCATCTAGGCCCGCAATCACGTCTTCGACTGACAAATAGTCATAGCGCATGGCGATGTTGATCTCATCCATTACGATGAGATCATAGTCGCCGCTTTCCATCATCTCGCGGCCCTTGGCAAAGGCGGCTTGAGCGGCGGCAATGTCGCGGTCTTTGTCTTGCGTGTCCCAAGTGAACCCTTCGCCCATCGTGTGCCAGGTCACGTCACCCAGACGGTCAAAGAACTGCTGCTCGCCCGTTTTCCATTTGCCTTTGATGAACTGAACAACGCCGACTTTTTGTTTCCAACCCAAGGCGCGAACTATGACCCCGAATGCAGAAGACGATTTCCCCTTGCCTGCACCTGTGTGAATCAGCACCAGACCCTTTTCAGGATCCTGCAGCTCTGCGACTTTCTTGCGCTGGGCGGTTTGGCGTTCCTGCATTTTGGTCTTGTGGTCGTCTGACATGGCCAGCCCCCTAGTTTGGTGT
Organism: Sulfitobacter sp.; assembly: GCA_045105735.1. GTDB lineage: Bacteria > Pseudomonadota > Alphaproteobacteria > Rhodobacterales > Rhodobacteraceae > Sulfitobacter. The sequence goes on from JBGCDV010000070.1 coordinate 40,556, forward strand.
GCCCGAAGGCGCATTGATTGGTTTCGATTTGCTACGGTCCACGCCCAACTGGCGCTCCCGCCAGATAATGAGCACACCGCCGGCAATGACAAGAGCCGCACCGATCAGAATGGTCAGCGTCGGGATTTCATCAAAGACGACCCAGCCAATCAATGTGGCAAAGATCATCGAGGAATAATCAAAGGGTGCAAGCATGGACGCCCCGCCAAACCGGTAGGATGAGGTGACCATGATCTGCGCAATTCCGCCGATAAGGCCTGCACAGATGATCAGGCCCAAGACGTTCATTCCCGGAGATGTCCAGCTGAGCGAGGCATGTGGAAGCATCCAGCCCAGAGGCAGCGTCAGCAGTGCCACGCAAGTTGCCGTGAGCGAGAAGTAAAAGACGATCGCGCTGGTGGTTTCTGTCTGCACGAGACGTCGCACGTGGATCTGAACCAGAGCGCGCAGGATTGAGGCCATCAAGACCATTAACGCGCCGTAAGTGGCAGCGTTTGAATAGCTGGTGTTCATCGAGAGCCGGGGCGCGATGACGATCATGACCCCGATGAGGCCCAAGGCGACAGCCGACAGGCGGAAGAGGCGCACCCGTTCACCCAGAAATATTGCTGCGAAAATGACCGTGAACATCGGGGTGGCGTATCCAATGGCCGTGACTTCCGGTAGGGGCAGCAGTGCCAGACCTGCAAAGGTCAGGCCCATGGCGCTGGTCCCGATCAACCCGCGCCAGACATGGCCCATGACGTTGTTCGCCTTTAGTCCGTCATGCAGATGCCCCGACTGCCAGAGCCACAGACCGATGATGGGAATGGCAAAAAGGGAGCGGAAAAATACGGCCTGCCCCGGCGGCACGTGACCAGACGCGCCTTTGATCAACGCCGCCATGACCATAAACAAAAAGACCGCGCCAATCTTCAATGCGATGGCGCGGCCGGGTTGATGCTGTGTGCGGGGGCCGGACATGACGCTGTCTTGCGCCTATGCCCGGCAAAGTGCAAGGGGGCCTTAGCCCAGTTCGGCAACGCCAAGCGGGACACCGAATTTCAGGCACCAGATGTACAATTCATTGAAGTCATCAATGTTCAGGTTCGCAGGGACAACATAGCTTTGTGAGCCGTCCTTGTTTTTCAGCACACCCAGATCAGCGGTGTCGATGTATTGCCCGTCTTTGCCGAAACCGACATGCGGATCAGGTGCCCCATCAAGGGAAAAACTCGCGTCGAATGTGACGGTCGCTGTGCCGTCCGCGTTTTGGGTCACTGTCACACCACCGGTCGTGATGTGGTCGCTCGCGCCGGTGAAGGTGCCGCTGACATCTGCGAAAACGGCGGAGACCGGACCAACGATCAGAAAGGCGGTGACGGCTGCGGTGAGGAGGTTTTTCATGGGTTCGTTCCTTGTTCGGTTGGACGTGTTGTTCGTTTCGATGAAGCAGAGATACATTTAGGAACCATTTGGTACAATACACAGTTCCGTGAGTTGTGTAACAATCAGTTCCGAACTATAAGAGGACACCAAAAGGAGTATGAGATGGGACGTCCCAGAGAATTTGAGCCCGATGCGGCCATTGAGAAAGCCATGCAGGTGTTCTGGCAACACGGGTATGAGGACGCCTCATTGCCTGATTTGCTGGAGGGGATGGGGCTTACGCGTGGCAGCCTCTACAAGGCGTTTAAGGACAAAAAGAACCTCTTTCTTCTTGTTCTTGACCGGTACGAGGCCGCCGCCGTTGATGCCGGTGTTGTGTTATTGACCAACCCCGATATCCCAGATGGCAAAGACAGGGTTTTGCTGATGTTCAAAGGTCTGATTGCGGCGGTTGAAGGGGGGGACCATCGCGGTTGTCTTTTGTGTACTGCCGCAGCAGGGTCGGCGGCAAATGACCCTGAGATTGCGGAAATGGTGCATACAGGTTTGGCAAAGCTTCAGGGTGGATTTTTGCAGGCGTTGCGCGATACGCCTGATTTTGACGGATTGCCAAACGGCACACGTCTGCGTCTGGCGGATACCCTCCTGACACAATACATCGGTGTGCGGATGTTGGCACGCTCACGGTTACCAATGGGCGTGTTGGGGCATGCCGTTGAAGGGGTTGGAGATATTTTACGAGGGGCCGCGCGCTAACCTAAATCGTCTGCTTGCGTTCCGACTGGAGCTTTTTCATTTGAGCTTCGATTTCCTTGATCGCGTCGGCATGCGCTTTGGTCCAGTCATTTGTTAGCTTTTCAATCTTTGCCATGTCCTTTCCCAGCGCTCCGACTGCAAACATCGCTTTGTTCGGATCCTTGCGCAAATGCTTGTCGGCCTCGTCGATGGTCTTGAGAGTATTGATCAGACTGGCCAGCGCAGCCTGACGTTTTTGAAATTGCGCAAAGGATTTCGGGCTGTCTGCGGGGGAGGCCTTGGCGTCTCTGTCCACCCGAGTGGACATGGCGTCCATGGTTTTAACCTCCGACTTGTGCACCGCTGCCATCCCGCGCAATTTTTTGATATCGGCCTGAATGACTGCGCCATTCTTGGTGATCCTCTGCGCTTCTTTGCCCATTCTCTTGGCTTCCATGACCAGGCTCTTGATAGACGGAGGCATGCTGCGTAGCTGGTCCAGCATGGATTGCAGGGCTTTCATCTCGTCATCGATGTCTTTGCCTGACACCTTTGGAACAAATATCTCGTCCTTAGGTTCAATCAGCGATGGATCCGGCCGTAGCTTGCGAAAGGCGGCGTTCTTGGGATGATCGTAGAGTTTTTTCCAATCCCGCGCCGGGATGCCGTATTTCTTGGCAATGACGGAAAGGGATTCACCCTTCTTCACTTTGTGTTTGATGAAATCCACGATCGACCCTTTTGCATTGCAATGGCGCTCACCCTGACGGCCCACAGCGGTTACCGTCAAGAGTTAAGTGCATGCTTTATAATGCATAAAGGCGCTGATGGGTCTTAGCCGATGATCCCTTGATTGCCGCCTACCTGTCCACGGTGCAGCAACAGATGATCCAGCAGAACGCAGGCCATCATTGCTTCGCCCACGGGGACGGCACGGATGCCGACACAAGGGTCGTGGCGGCCCTTGGTGATGATCTCCGTCTCTTCGCCGGTTTTGGTGATTGTCTTGCGCGTGGTCAAAATGGAGGAAGTGGGCTTCACAGCAAAGCGGACAACGACATCCTGTCCGGTGCTGATCCCACCCAGAATGCCACCGGCGTGATTGGAAGAATATCGTGGTTGCCCGTCGTTCCCCATGAAGATCTCATCTGCGTTCAGCTCTCCGGTCAGCATCGCGGCGGACATGCCTTCGCCGATTTCGACACCCTTAACGGCATTGATGCTCATCATCGCCGCGGCCAGATCGGTATCGAGCTTCCCGTAGACAGGCGCGCCGAGCCCAGCGGGCACACCGCGCGCTGTCACTTCGATGATTGCACCAACAGAAGAACCTGATTTGCGCAACCCATCCAGATAGCTTGCCCAGTCGTCTGCGGCCTGAGCATCAGGCACCCAAAACGGATTTTGCTCAATCTGGTTCCAATCGAATGCGGCGCGATCAATTTGATGCGGTCCCATCTGAACCATATAGCCCGTGATGCGCAGATCGGGTGCCAGCGCTTTGATCGCTTCGCGCGCGAGGCCCCCGGCGGCCACCCGGCTGGCGGTTTCCCGTGCAGAAGATCGCCCACCACCCCGATAGTCGCGTACGCCGTATTTCTGGAAATAGGTGATGTCAGCATGACCGGGGCGGAACTTGTCCTTAATGTCGCCGTAGTCTTTTGAGCGCTGGTCGGTGTTCTCAATCATCAGTTGGACGGGTGTGCCCGTAGTCACGCCCTCAAACACGCCGGACAGAATGCGCACCTCATCGGCTTCACGGCGTTGCGTCGTGAATTTGTTTTGCCCAGGTTTTCGTTTGTCCAGCCATTGTTGGATCATGGCGGCATCAACCGGCACGCCCGGCGGGCAGCCGTCAACGGTTGCACCCAACGCCGGTCCGTGGCTTTCACCCCAAGTTGTGACACGGAAAAGATGGCCAAAGCTGTTGATCGACATGCGTGGTGCTCCTGTTAAGGCAGAGCATTAGCGGTGTGGGCGAGGTGTCTCAAGTCAAAGAATACGAGCTGACAGGTATCTTTGTTTCGATTTTGCCCATCCCGGGCACGGTTTTGCCCCTTAGGCACAGGCACAAGGCGGACTTACCGCCGTTACGCGACAGTGGGAATGTGTGGAGCCGACCCTACCCTTTTTCATTTCTCGCTGCTATCGTCACGCCACATGGGTTAGTGTCATGTGACACATTTCCAGTGGGGGATGGGGGCAATGCCTAAGGTGAATGCAAAGACAATGGCGCTTGGTCTTGCGCTTTCGACATTTCTGTTTCCGTTTTCATCCCAAGCCGGACCGATCACGGATTTCGCGTCAGAGGCGGAGCAGTTGCTGGAGGACGGCGACGCAGCCGCCGCATTGGAGCGATTGAGCAAGGCCACTGAACTCGTCTGGAATGCCTCACCGCTGATTGTTCAAAAGGCGCTGTTTGCCGAATCTGCCACCGGATACGGCCTCTATGTTGAGCGGGAGGCAGGATCTACCTTCAAGCAGGGTGAAAAGCTGCTGATTTATGTAGAGCCTGTTGGCTACGGGTACGGACGCAATGGGGTTGGTAATCTGGCTGTTGGCTTTGATGTTGATTTCATCCTGACCGACACGGACAACAAAACGATGTTCTCCAAGGAAGATTTTGCGAAAGTTTCGTCACCCCTGCGGTACAAGAACCGGGAGTTTTTTCTGAATCTGACGGTAAACCTTACGGGGTTTCCGGCTGGGGACTATATCTCAAACTTCCGGCTTCGGGATCAGAATTCCGACAAATCTGCCACCTTCAAGCTGCCTTTCACCGTCAACGAATAGTGCAAGGTGTCTGAGCGCATCGAAGATCGGGGCAACTGATCAAGGTGTCCTGAAGCCCATCCGAGAAGCCTGCGCCGGCTGCGTGCCTCGGGCGGCATCCAGCGCTTTTCAATCGCCTTGCGCTCTCACCTGCATCCGCCTATGTCTGTTCTCACCTCGGGGGACTCGAAAGAGTTGAGATTGCGCAAGCTGACCCGTTGAACCTGAACCGGTTAACACCGGCGGAGGGAAGGTCTGGGCAATTCTCCTGCACTTCTCAACGCCGCATTTTGGAGGATGCCATGAAGGCTCTTGCACTTGCTGCTACAACAACACTCGCCGCGACAGCAGCCGCAGCGGAAACACCTGAACTTGTCGTTTATACCTATGACAGCTTCGTCTCTGATTGGGGTCCGGGGCCGCAGATTGAAAAAGCGTTTGAGGAAAGCTGCGCCTGTGATTTGAAATTTGTGGCCAACGGCGATGGCGCTGAATTACTTGCGCGGCTCAAGCTGGAGGGTGCGCGGTCGGATGCTGATCTGGTGCTGGGGCTGGACACAAGCCTGATTGCAGCAGCCAAGGACACAGGTCTGTTTGCGGACACAGCGGTCACCGCTGATTTTGCGCTGCCAATTGACTGGACCGATGCGACTTTTGCGCCCTATGACTGGGGCTACTTTGCCTTTGTACACAACAAGGACGTAACACCCCCGGCCACCTTCAAGGCGCTGGGCGAAAGCGATCTCAAGATTGTCATTCAGGACCCCCGGTCCTCCACCCCAGGGCTGGGGTTGCTGCTGTGGGTCAAGGATGCTTATGGCGATGAGGCACCTGCAATCTGGAGCGCGATGGCGGATAATGTCGTGACCGTGACCAAAGGCTGGTCGGAGGCATATGGCCTGTTTCTCGAAGGAGAGGCCGACATGGTGCTGAGTTACACCACCTCGCCCGCGTATCACATCATCGCAGAAGAGGATGACAGCAAAGCTGCAGCCGTGTTCGAGGAAGGGCACTATATGCAGGTTGAGGTTGTAGGACGCCTGAAAGGTTCCGACCAACCGGAGCTTGCGGCAAAGTTCATGCAGTTCATGGTTTCGGATACCGCTCAATCCATATTGCCCACAACCAACTGGATGTATCCAGCTGTGACGCCCTCGGGTGGCCTGCCGCAAGGTTTTGAAAAGTTGATTGAACCCGATAAGGCACGATTGATTGACGCGGACAAAGTGCCTGCTCTGCGAGATGAGGCGCTGGCCGAGTGGCTGGACGCACTCTCTCAATAAGCGACAGATCAGGGATCAGCGCGGCGGCTTTGGTCGTGGTGCTGATCCTTGGTGCGCTGCTGGCCGTGATAAGCCGGGCAGAGCTGGGTGCAGGGTTTGCTGCGTCGGACTGGGCCGCGTTCCGTTTTACAATCTGGCAGGCGGTGCTGTCGTCGCTCATCTCGGTGGTGTTGGCCATTCCTGTGGCACGTGCGTTGGCACGACGGAGGTTCATCGGTCGCAGTGTATTAGTGACCCTATTAGGCGCACCTTTCATCTTGCCGGTGATCGTTGCGGTGCTTGGGTTGCTGACAGTTTTTGGCAGGAACGGATGGCTGAATGTTGTCCTTGGCGCGATGGAGTTGCCCGCCGTTTCGATCTACGGGTTGCACGGCGTTGTGCTGGCGCATGTGTTTTTTAACCTGCCGTTGGCCACGCGCTTGTTGTTGCAGGGTTGGCAGACCCTCCCGGCAGAGCGGTTTCGACTGGCGGCCCAGCTGCGCCTGACGCCTTGGGCGTTTTTTCGCACGATGGAATGGCCACTGTTGCGTCAGGTTGTGCCGGGGGTTGCGGCATTGATCTTTGTCATTTGCCTCACCAGTTTCGCTGTGGCTCTGACGCTTGGTGGCGGGCCGCGTGCGACCACGATTGAATTGGCGATATATCAGGCATTTCGGTTTGATTTTGATCTGGGCCGTGCGGCGCTGTTGTCGGTCGGACAGCTGCTTTTGGCCGGAGGCGCGGCGTTGGTCGCACTTTGGATCATTCCTGCGATCTCTTTGGGTGGTGGCCAGGATCGTCCGCTTTTGCGCTGGGATGCGCGCGGAGGGGCTCAGCGCTGGCTGGATACGGTGGTCATCACTTGCGCTGCGGCATTCTTGCTTTTGCCGCTTGTCGCTGTTCTGCTGCGGGGCCTTGCAGGCTTCTCTGTGATGCCTTCGGTGGTTTGGCAGGCGGCAGGGGCATCGCTTTGGGTGGCGCTGATCTCCGTTCTGGTTCTTTGTGCCATCGCGCTGCCGATGGCAGGGTGGATCGCATCACGTCGCGCCGGCGGCGTAGAAGCGATTGGCCTTCTGGGACTGTCCGCGTCACCGCTGATGATTGGCACGGGATGGTTCATCCTAATCAACCCGGTACTGGACCCTGCGGCGGTATCATTGCCAGTGACGGCTGTGGTCAACGCATTGATGGCGCTGCCGTTTTGCCTGCGCATTCTTGTGCCGCCTTTGCGCGACACGCTGCAGGTATTTGGCAGGCAAGCGCAAACGCTTGGTCTCAGCGGTTGGGCGTTGTGGCGGTGGCTCATCCTGCCGCGACTGGCTCCGCAACTGGGGTTTGCCACAGGGCTCACGGGCGCGCTCTCCATCGGAGACCTCGGGGTGATCGCGCTTTTTGCCAATGCGGAGCGCGCAACCTTGCCCTTGCAGATGTACCGCTTGATGGGGGCCTATCAGATGGAGGCCGCAGCAGGGGCAGCTCTTTTGCTGCTGATCCTCGCACTGCTGATTTTTTGGACCTGTGATGCAGGAGGACGCCGCTTTGCTGAAACTTGAAGATGCACGGATCGTGCAGGGTGGTTTTGAGTTGTTTGCCGACATGACGCTGGAGCAGGGGCAAAAATATGCGGTGATTGGTCCGTCGGGGGCGGGCAAGTCCACGCTGCTGGGCGCGTTATGCGGTTTCGTTCCTTTGGTGAGCGGTGAGATATCGAATGGCGCGGCGAACCTCACGAATGCTGATCCCGGTGCCCGGCCAATGACGATGCTCTTTCAGGACAACAATCTGTTCCCGCATCTTACCGTAACGCAAAACGTAGGACTTGGGATCAGACCGGACATGCGGTTGAGCGCGGCAGAAAAAGTGCAGGTCGCTGAAGCGCTCACGCGGGTGGGGCTGGCCGATCAGATGGACAAGAAGCCCGGTGCATTGTCAGGGGGTCAGCAGAGCCGCGCCGCACTGGCGCGGGTTCTGGTACAGGCGCGGCCCTGGGTGCTGCTGGATGAACCTTTTGCCGCGCTTGGCCCCGCGCTCAGATACGAGATGCTTGATCTGGTGCAGATGCTGGTTGCTGACACAGGTGCCGGGTTGATCATGGTGACACATGCACCAGAGGACGTGCGCCGCATTGCTGATCAGGTGATCTTTGTCGGATCAGGGCGCGCGGAGGCCCCGCAACCGGCGGCGGCATTGATGGACAACCCGCCGCCGGAGTTACGTGCTTACCTCGGTGACTAAGGCGTTCTATGCCGCAAAGGTATCGTACGCCTTGAGAGTCCCAAGGGCCGCCGCGGCAGCTTCGCGTCCTTTCTCAACAAAATGCGCGCGATAGATCGCGTTATGATGCTCCGTCTCTTGATAGTGATGCGGCGTCAGGGATACGGACAAGACAGGCACGCCCGTCTCAAGCCCCACGCGCATCAGGCCATCCACAACGGCGCTCGCGACAAAGTCGTGACGGTAAATACCGCCATCCACCACAAAGGCGGCGCAAATGATCGCGTCATACTTTCCGGTTTGGGCTAGTTTCTTTGCCATCAGCGGCAACTCAAACGCGCCCGGCACATCGACCACGTCAATCTGATTGTGCGAAACGGTTTCCTGAAACCCATCAAGGCTGCGGTCCACGATATCGGCGTGCCACTGCGCTTTGATAAATGCGAAACGGGGTGTGTGTGTCATGGTGATCTCCTTTGGTTCAGACACGTCCACCCAAGGCGATCACACACAGAACCGGTCCCGTGAGGGCAACGGCCTTGCGTGCATTCTCTTTCATCCGGACTATGACCGTCGGCCCCGGACTTTGACCGAGTCTGCTGGCACCTTCGAAAAGGCCGCTCGCGGGCTTAAGGCCGAAGCCCCCTACCGCCGGTGGGGAATTTCACCCCGCCCTGAGAATGGTTGCAGAGTGCCTCTTGTCTGTGGTCTGTGCAAGGCTGGACGTCCCGTCACGAAAGAAAATGTCATGCATCCAAACCCCGTTTATCACGACGCCGATCATGCCCGGAACCTTGGCTTTGCCCGCGAACGTGGGTTTGGCGTGCTGGCCGTGCAAGGCGCGGATTTTCCAATATTGAGCCATGTCCCCTTTTTGCTCAATGCTGACGGTACGCTGGCGGAACTGCATCTTGTGCGTTCAAATCCCATTGCACGCGCGCTCAAGGAACCGCTCAAGGCAAAAATCGCGATTTCTGGGCCAGATAGCTATATTTCGCCTGATTGGTACGGTGTGACAGATCAGGTGCCGACCTGGAATTATGTCGCTGTTCATCTGACAGGTGTCTTGGAAATGCGCCCACAAGAAGAGTTGCACGATCTGCTGGATCGGCAGTCAGCGGCCTATGAAGATCGGCTGGTTCCCAAGCCGCCTTGGAAAACGGCCAAGATGACAGAGGGGGTCATGGACAAGATGATGCGCATGATTGTGCCCTGCAGAATGCAGATTACAGCGGTCGACGGTACGTGGAAACTCAACCAGAACAAACCTGATCCGGTGCGCCTGTCAGCAGCAGAACATGTGCAAGCCTATGGTTTTGGCGCGGAAACGGGCCTGCTGGCCGCGCTGATGCACGGTGCCAAAGGGAGCGGCTGAGATTGGTACAATGCGGCGATTGCACCGCCGCGCCGGCAAAGCGATACTTATCCCAACCCAAATTGGAGCAATCTAATGAAACTCGCCTATTCCCCGACCTCTCCTTATGTGCGCAAGGTGATGATTGTCCTGCATGAAACAGGGCAGATTGATGATGTGGAACTCGAAAACCTGGCCACCACCCCGTTTGCTCCGGCAGATGGACTGTTGCCCAGCAACCCCTTGGGCAAGGTTCCTGCGTTGCAGCGCCCCGAGGGGCCAGCGCTGTATGACAGCCGGGTAATTTGTGCCTATCTCAACGACCGCGCTCAGGCGTCGCTCTATGGTAAGGGCGCACGGCACTGGGATATCCTGACGCTGGAGGCGACGGCGGACGGCATCCTCGATGCTGCCCTGTTGATGACCTACGAGGCGCGCATGCGGCCTGAGGAAAAGCAGATGAGCGATTGGACAGATGCTCAATGGGACAAGATTGCGCGCGCCTGTGCGGCTTTGAATACCCGCTGGATGAGCCATCTGTCTGGCCCGTTGGACATGGGACAAATCGCGGTGGCCTGCGCGCTGGGGTACGTGGATTTCCGGCATGACGCGCGTGGCTGGAGGCGCGGAAACGATGCGCTGGCCGGTTGGTACGCGTCTTTCGATTCGCGCGCTTCAATGCAGGAAACGCAGCCTCCTGCTGGATAACTGCTGCAGAATAGATCGATTCTTCTGTTCTTAAGGGCTTACTGCGACCCTTTGTGCGTCTTTGGCATCTAGACGCTCAGGGGTCATCGGGCTAGATACCGCGTTAACTGTGGTAATGCTTTGGTATTGCCTTAATACCCAATGGTCATTCCTGACCGAAACGATTGGAGAAAACACGTGTCCAACGCAGAAGATCACGCAGGCACCCGTAGGGATTTCCTGTATTATGCAACGGCTGGCACAGGTGCTGTGGCAGTAGGCGGCGCAGTATGGCCGCTGATCAATCAGATGAACCCGTCAGCAGATGTTTTGGCCTTGTCCTCCATCCGTGTGAACGTTGGTGATCTTGAGCCGGGCTCGCAATTGACGGTGAAATGGCTGGGTAAACCGGTTTTCATCCGCCGTCGGACCGAAGAAGAGATCGAAGCGGCCCGCGCGGTCGAGCTTTCGGAACTGCCCGACCAAGGCGCAGAGAACGAAAACATCGCGACAGGCTCAACCGCGATTGATGAAAACCGCACGCTGGACGAAGCGGGCGAATGGCTGGTGATGATGGGCGTGTGTACGCACCTTGGTTGCGTTCCTTTGGGCGATGCGGGTGACTTTGGCGGCTGGTTCTGCCCGTGCCATGGTTCACACTACGACACCGCAGGCCGCATTCGCAAAGGTCCGGCCCCAACCAACTTGCCGGTACCGCCAGCCGAGTTCGTGGACGAAACCACGATCAAACTGGGTTAAGGGAGAGAGAAATGTCTGGAATTCCTCACGACCATTACGAGCCGAAATCTTCGGGCGAAAAGTGGCTGCACAGCCGCCTGCCCATTGTCGGCCTGATGTATGACACACTGATGATCCCCACACCCAAGAACCTGAACTGGATGTGGATCTGGGGCATCGTTCTGACCTTTTGTCTCGCGTTGCAGATCATCACCGGCATCGTCCTGGTGATGCATTACACGCCTGACACATCTCTCGCGTTTGCTTCTGTTGAGCACATCATGCGCAACGTGAACGGCGGTCATATGCTGCGTTACATGCACGCCAACGGCGCGTCGCTGTTCTTTATCGCGGTCTATGCACACATTTTCCGCGGCCTCTACTATGGGTCTTACAAGGCTCCGCGTGAGGTCACATGGATCATCGGCATGTTGATTTACCTGCTGATGATGGCGACCGCGTTCATGGGGTACGTGCTGCCTTGGGGGCAAATGTCCTTCTGGGGTGCGACCGTGATCACCGGCCTCTTTGGCGCAATCCCTTTTGTGGGTGAAACGCTGCAAACCTTCCTGCTGGGCGGACCTGCGGTGGACAATGCGACGCTGACACGTTTCTTCAGCCTGCACTACCTGCTGCCCTTCGTGATTGCAGCCCTTGTGGCGCTGCACATCTGGGCCTTCCACACTACGGGCAATAACAACCCGACAGGTGTTGAAGTGCGCCGCACCTCCAAGGAAGACGCAGAGAAAGACACGCGGCCGTTCTGCCCTACTTCGTGATGAAAGACCTCTTTGCCCTTGCGGTAATTCTGGTCGTTTTCTTTGCGGTGGTTGGCTTTATGCCGAACTATCTGGGTCACCCTGACAACTACATTGAGGCGAACCCGCTGGCGACCCCGGCGCACATCGTGCCGGAATGGTACTTCCTGCCGTTCTACGCGATCCTGCGGGCCTTCACCTCTGACGTTTGGGTGGTGATCATCGCCGAGACGCTGACAGGTGGCATCATTGATGCGAAGTTCTTTGGTGTTCTGGCGATGTTTGGTGCGATCGCGGTGATGGCGGCTGTGCCATGGCTGGACACGTCCAACGTTCGTTCCGGTCGGTATCGCCTGATGTTCTAATGGTGGTTCTGGCTGCTGGTGATCGATTTCTTTGCCCTGATGTGGCTGGGGGCGATGCCAGCGGAGGAGCCATATGCAACGTTCTCGCTCATCGCTTCGGCCTACTGGTTTGCGTACTTCCTCGTGATCCTGCCGCTTTTGGGAGTGATCGAGAAACCGCTGCCTCAACCGGCAACTATCGAAGAAGCCTATGCAGCGGACCACGGTGGGTCCAAAGCGTCCGGTGCCACATCGGCAACGCCAGCGGAGTAATGGAAATGAAGATGTTCAAAAAACTAACCGCTTCCGCGCTGATCGCCTTTGGCCTGAGCACCTCTGGTGCTTTGGCTGCGGGGTCCTACGACACGCACATCGAAGATTTTGACTTCTCTTTTGAGGGACCGTTTGGATCTTACGACGTCAACCAGCTTCAGCGTGGACTGCAAGTCTACACTGAGATTTGCGCGGCGTGTCACGGTCTGAAGTTTGTGCCGATCCGCACGTTGGGCGATGACGGTGGTCCGATGCTCCCGGAGGAGCAGGTGATTGAATTCGCCAAGCAGTTTGAGGTGTTTGATCCTGATCTGGATGATTTCCGTGAGGCCAGCCCGACGGACCATTTCCCTGAATCAAACCTTGAAACAGCGCCTGATCTGTCCTTGATGGCGAAAAAGCGTGCGGGATTCCACGGCCCTTACGGGCTTGGTATCAACCAGTTCCTCAAAGGTATTGGTGGACCAGAATACATCGCCTCTCTTTTGACCGGCTACACAGGTGAAGAGAAAGAGCAGGCGGGTGTCACGTTCTATGAGAACACCGCATTCCCCGGCGGCTGGATCGCCATGGCACCGCCGCTTGATGGTGACGATGTTGAGTTTGTGGATGGCCATTCGGCCGACCTGCACCATCTTTCCGAGGATGTTTCGGCATTCTTGATGTGGACAGCAGAGCCAAAGATGATGGCGCGTAAGCAGGCAGGTTTTGCCGGTGTGGTTTTCCTCACCCTGCTGGCTGTGATGCTCTATCTGACAAACAAGCGCATCTGGGCGCCGGTGAAGCGCAAAGATCACTAGACTGATCCAACTACAACACATTGAGCCGGCCCTCGAAGTGATACTTCGGGGGCCGGTTTCGTTTGTCGGCCTAGCGGTGAAAGCCTGCGACCAAGTGCTGATGGGTTGCGCCGAACCCGGCCAAAGCGGCTTGGACCTCTTCATTGGCAGGTCCGTAAACGACAAAGCGCTCTGGTGCGAAGGCGGCGAGGAACCGTTCCGCAAATTTCGCCCCGAAGTTTCCCAGATGGGCCATCACGGCCGCGTTGTCTGCATAGCGCTCAAGCACCGTGCAGGTACTGCGATCCTCGGGCATATAGTATTCATAGTGCAGCGCACCGGGTTCATCGGCTTGCGTCGCGGCAACCATTTCGTCGAGCAACGGCTGTACGTTATCGGCTTGCCCTTCCTGCACGCGCATTTCCAGCACCCATTCTATGACATCGCTCATGATTTCTCTCCCTAAAAAGGGAGAGCGTATTGCACGAATGCTGCTCCACAAAGCGGGATCTGCAAGTCAGAGCGCGGAAGCTGCCAGTTGTGAACCTGAAACAGAGACAATTTCCGCCGAAACGATAGAGCCCTCAAGCTGCGGCTTTGCAAAAACGGTCTCAGTGAACTGAGCTGTCCGACCCATCGTTGGGTTTTCCATCAATACCTGATGGGTACGCCCAACCTGCGCCGCCAAATGCCGGGCAACTTGCGCCTCGCCCGTCGCGCGAAGGTGCGCCGCCCGCTCCTTGACCACGGACCCATGAACCGCAGGCATGCGTGCGGCTGGCGTGCCTTGGCGCGCGGAATAGGGGAAGACATGCAACCACGTCAGATCACACTCCGACACCAGCTTCAGCGAGTTTTCAAACATAGCCTCCGTCTCAGTCGGGAAGCCAGCAATGATATCAGCGCCAAAGGTCATATCTGGCCGCAGCTTTCGCGCATCCTGGCAAAAGCGGATGGCATCGTCCCGGAGATGCCGACGCTTCATCCGCTTGAGGATCATGTCATCACCATGCTGCAGTGACAGATGCAGATGTGGCATCAGTCGCGGCTCCGTTGCGATGGCTGTCATCAGGTTTTCATCCACCTCAATGCTGTCGATGGAGCTGATCCGGAGGCGGGGGAGGTCGGGCACCAGTCGCAGTATGCGCATCACCAGATCGCCGAGCTTGGGCGCGGCAGGAAGATCCGCACCCCATGAGGTCAAATCTACGCCGGTGAGAACAACTTCGTTAAATCCTTTGTCCACAAGGCGCTTGATCTGATCCACAACAACACCTGCGGGCACCGACCGTGAATTTCCACGCCCGTAAGGGATAATGCAAAACGTGCAACGATGGTCACATCCGTTTTGAACCTGCACGTAGGCCCTGCTGCGGGTGCCGAAACCATCAATCAGATGCCCCGCCGTCTCTGTCACAGACATGATGTCGTCGACTTGGATTTTTTCCGTATCACCAATGAAATCGGCGGCAAGGCCACGCCATGTGTCAGCCTGCATCTTCTCAGTATTGCCGATGACCGCATCAACTTCTGCCATCTTAGCAAAGGTTTCAGGCTCCGTCTGGGCGGCGCACCCGGTCACGATCAGGCGGGCTTTCGGATTGGCCTTGCGCAACTTGCGGATGTCCTGCCGCGCTTTGCGCACGGCCTCTGCGGTAACAGCGCAGGTATTGACGACAACAGCGTCCTCAAGGCCCGCTTGGCCCGCCAGGTCTTTCATCGCCTCAACTTCATACGCGTTGAGGCGACAACCGTGATTGGAAAAGACAGGTACGCTCATCTTGTACTGGCCAGAAAGCTAGGCGTTAACATGCCGCTGAACACGTGCATGGTGGGTCCAATCATCCAGACGCCGTCATCGCGCCAATCGATGTGCAAGGTGCCGCCATCAAGATCAATCTGGACCTCGCGTGCCGTGAGGCCCCTGCGGTTGGCCGCAACGGCGGTTGCACAGGAGGACGAGCCGGAGGCGAGGGTTACACCAACCCCGCGTTCCCAAACCCGCATGCGGATATGATCTGGGCCGACAATCTGCGCAAACTGAACATTGGTCCGCTGCGGGTAAAGTGGATGGTTTTCAATTTCGGGGCCGCGCGCGCTCAGTTCAATCGCATCGACATCATCGACAAAAAACGTGCAATGCGGATTGCCCATACCAGTTGCTGTTGGCGCGCCTTTGATGGGCAGTTCCAGCGTATCGATGTCTTCTGCCAGCGGTACTTCATGCCACAAAAGCTGCGGATGCCCCATGTTCACCGCTGTGATGCCTGCGCCCATATCCTCGGCCGCAAGATCACCGCGATCTGTGGTCAGGTGCAGGTGAGCTTGGCCTGTTTCATCCATCAAGTGTCGTGCGATGCAGCGGGTCGCATTTCCACAAGCAGCGGACGTTGAGCCGTCAGCGTTGAAAAACGTCAGGTGCGCGTCGGCATGCGTGTCCTTGCTGATGACTGCAAGTTGGTCAAAGCCCACCCCAAATTGACGATGGCCGATTCTTTGCGCCATCTGAGGGGTGACTGTCAGGTTGTGCGCGCGCGCGTCCAACACGACAAAGTCGTTTCCCAGCCCATGCATCTTCATAAAGGGCAAACCATCTGACAATTCGCGGCTCATGGCGGCCATATAACCGCCCTGCCGCGACATATCCAGCATGTGCCTGTCATTTAACGTTTTATGGGCTTGACCCCTTGGAGACTCCTTTCTAGAAGCACCGGATGTGGGCCGTTAGCTCAGTTGGTAGAGCAACTGACTTTTAATCAGTGGGTCGCAGGTTCGAACCCTGCACGGCTCACCACTGAAACCGAATAAAATCAGTATCATACATGCTTGTAGCATTGTGCGCAGCTTATCAGCGTAGGCACTGGTGGGCATATGGTGGGCAAAATCCATGTGCTTAGGCGAGATAAGCGAATCTCGGTTGCAGGCCGCCCGACCACCAACTCGCTGAAGGCTGTGAAGTACGTCGTGATACTGTTTCGCGCGCTTGGGTCTTTTGGCCATTCACGGCGCACAGCTTGATCCGGTGCAACTCGGGATGTAAGCGTGTTTTGTTGCCCGGCCAAAGCATCCGAATGGAAGTTGGACCTAAAGATGTCTCTGGGTCCCTCCAAGGCAATTTTACCCTTTGCGGGCACGCAGCACCCCGATGTATCGATCTCCACAGAAGTTTTTAATGTTCCCCACCCTGTCTGTGCGCCCCGACACTATCGTGGTACTGCCACAGGCTTCACGTAGAAAACCCTGCCAAAAACATGAACGTCGCAAACCCAATCGTGAGAACAATCGGTAGTTGTCCCCACCCCAAGCCGAAACTACTCTGAAGAAAAACAGCAGGATTCCCAATGTTTGAAAACGCCTTTAACAGCATCGACCGCGAGCTTCGCAATGAAGAGGGGTTGGCGTCCGAGCTGGATTATGCGGAGCAAACCTCTTGGATTCTGTTCCTCAAGTACCTCGACGACATGGAACAGGACAGGCAGGACGAAGCGGAATTGGAGGGGCGCGACTATGCCCCAACCCTGCCCCCTGACATGCGCTGGAAAACATGGGCGTCGGCCAAGAACGACGACGGCACCGACCGCAAGGATGTGTTGACCGGCGAAGACCTGATCACCTTCGTCAACCAGACCCTCTTCCCGACCCTCAAGAAATATCGCGAGGATGCGA
>JBGCDV010000071.1:0-2803 GCA_045105735.1 Sulfitobacter sp.
TGAGGCTCAGGTAGATGCCATTCAGCACAAGATGGTCGGGCGGGATGTCGACAAGGAGTACTACCGGGAGCAAAAGCAGCGCCCCTATGACCCGTCCACGACGCTGGTCAGTTTCGATGCCGTGTCCCTCCCGGGCGCTTACAAGGACATCACTTTTGACCTTCATGCAGGTGAGGTTCTCTGTCTTGTCGGTACCGAGGGGTCGGGTCGCGAGGCGATCCTGCGGACAGTCTTTGGGCTGGAAAAGCCCAGCGACGGCGCCGTGCAGGTCAAAGGGTCGCCCTACACCAAACGCAATGCGCAAGTCGCGGTGAGCCGCGGTGTGGGCTATGTGCCGCGCGAACGTAAGATCGAAGGCATCGTCAATGGCATGAATGTCTATGAGAACATGACGCTGAGCCAGATGGGAAACTACGCGTCGAACGGGGTGCTGCGCATTGATGACGAGAAAGCGCTGGCGCGGCACTGGATTGACCGGCTCGCGATCAAAACGCCAGATGTTTATAAAGACTGTGGCGGGCTGTCGGGCGGCAATCAACAAAAGGTCGTTCTGGCCAAATGGCGCTCTGGCGGGTCGGATGTGATCTTGCTGGACCACCCGACGCGCGGTCTTGATATCGGGGCAAAAGAAGACGTCTACGATATGGTCCGCGAGATGTGCGAAGACGGGGCAGGCATCATTCTGGTGGCTGATACGCTGGAAGAAGCGATTGGCCTAAGCCATACAATCATCGTTATCAAAGACGGTGAATTCCAAAGACGTTTTGACGGGGCTCCGGGGGACAAACCCTCGCTGTTTGACCTTGTCCATCACATGATTTGAAGGGGTGGCCATGTCGCTTGAGATACTAAAGCCGTATTTTCCGTGGATCACATTGATCTCGCTGGTCCTGATTGTCGGGGCGATCAACCCTGATTTCTTCAACCTTGGCAGCATGGTCACGCTGGTGGCTGACATTGTGCCGCTGTTCATTATGGCGCTGGGCATGACCTTTGCCATTTACATCGGTGGTATTGATCTGAGTGTGCAGCAAGTCGCCAACCTGGTCACGGTGGTTGCGACGGCCTATCTGGCGCAGTTCGGGATCGGTGTCGCACTGATGTGTATGTTGTGTGGCTTTGTCATTGGCGGTGTGTCTGGCTGGATCACAACCAAGCAGTTTGTGCCGTCTTTTGTATCCACTTTGGCGACAGGTTTCATTGCCTTGTCGGGCGCGCGGTATCTGTCAGGTGAGCGAGCCTTGTCGATGAACGCAGAGGCGCGGGATGCGTCCTTTGGCTGGATGTTTGGCAACACAGGTGGCGTCCCGCATGAGTTGGTCATTGCAGGTATATTGTTGGCTATCGCGTGGTTCCTGCAGACGCGTACCACGTTTGGGCGGGCGCTCAAGGCGGTTGGTGCAGGCGAGCTTGCAGCGGTGTCCTCCGGCCTTAATGTCAACAAGATCAAGATTTTGGCCTTTGCGCTTTCGGGGCTGTTTGCGGCCATTGCCGGGTTGATGTTTTCGGTCAAGTTGTCAGGTGGGGATGCCAACCTTGCCAATGGGTTTCTGATCCTTGCGATTGTCGCGGTATTGGTCGGCGGCACGCCGCTGACCGGTGGGGTGGGTGGTATGATGAACACGCTTGTCGGCACTTTGATTGTGGTCGTCATCCGATCTGCGATGGTCTACCTTCAGGTGGATGCAACAATGCAGCAAATGGTGTTTGGAGTGATCTTGATCGTGGCTATTGCCCTGACAATTGACCGCACGAAAATGGGTACAGTCAAATGATGCGCGCGGCGGTTTTAGCCGCACCCGGCCGGTTTGAAATAGAGGAACGTCCGATCCCGACGCCCGGCCCGGGCCAAGCCCTCATACGCATTGTGCGTGTCGGTATTTGCGGCACTGATTTGCATATATTCAACGGGCACTATGCTGCTGACAGCCTGCCGATGATCCCGGGTCATGAGTTTACGGGAACGCTCGAGGCGGTGGGCAAGGACGTGCAGTTGCCTCTTGGCGCAAAGGTTGTTGTCGATATGAACATCGGGTGCGGTGTGTGTTTCTGGTGCCGCCGCAATGAAATCCTCAACTGCCCCGATATGCAGCAGATGGGCATCACTATGGATGGCGCTTTTGCGGAATATATTGTTGTTCCGGCGCGCTTGGTGATTCTTGCCCCGGATCATATCCCGTTTGAAGTGCTCGCCCTGACAGAGCCGCTGGCCTGTGTGGTGCGCGCCGCGCGCAAGGCCGATATCACCTTTGGACAGTCTGTTGTCGTGCTGGGTGCCGGACCGATCGGCCATCTGCACGTACAACTGATGCGCGCCATTGGTGTTGCTCCGATCATCGTGGCTGATATTTCCCCTGAACGGGTGCAGCTTGCGCTGGACAATGGGGCTGACGTTGGCGTCACGGACGGGGATTTGGAGGCTGCCGTGACCCAAGCCACCGGTGGCCGTGGCGCTGACGTTGTTATTGAAAGCGTCGGACTGCCCCAGCTCTACCAGCAGGCCATGACGCTGATCCGCAAGGGTGGTCACGTTGCGGCGTTTGGGTTGACCGGGCCTGATACGGCCTTGCCGCTCGATATTCTGACGACGATTCTGCAGGAAAATTCGATCAAGGGCTCGGTGGCGGGTTCGGGGCAGGACATGCATGACGCGCTCACACTGCTGGTACATGGCCGCATCAACCCCGAGCCTTTCCTCGGTTCAGAGTATCCATTGGACGACATTCAAAACGCATTCGACACGTTCAGGGACCGGCCGGGCGATTTGAAGACACAAATCGTTATGACCAACGCATAGGAGGAT
>JBGCDV010000072.1:0-31700 GCA_045105735.1 Sulfitobacter sp.
CGGCTAAAAGATATGGATGTTGGGTTTCATCTGTCAGAGGTGAAGGGGCCTGTCATGGATCGCCTAAAGACATCGCATCTTGTTCGTGACCTGAATGGTCGGGTCTTTCTGTCGCAATACGATGCGGCCAAGGCTCTCACATCCAGAGCTACAGTGATTGGATCTTAAGTTCTGTGTCTTGGTCAAGGACAGCTCGGTCAGTTATGCTGTAGCTGCGAGTGAACGCAGCGTGAGTGGTAGTTGTGCTGAAGAAGTGCGGCTTTGATCGCGATTATTTAATTCGGCATTTGTTTACCGCTGCGGTTCTCATGAATGACCGCTCCGCTTGCTGCAAAGCGACACTATTTTTTCTGCCCACGCGGTATTTCTTACGCTGCGTGCGCGCGCAGCACAAAATAACAATGGACGGATTGGGCTCAAACCAGCCCTTCGGTTCACTCACCCCGTCCCCCGCCTCTCCGCATAGTCCACGAAGAAATCAAAACTCTCCGGGTTCGCCATGCTGTCGCGGTTCACCACGCGGGCGGCATCTTGACCCAGCAGCAGCTTTTTCACCGGCACCTCCAGCTTTTTACCCGAGAGCGTGCGCGGCACCTCCTTGATCTCGATGATCTCATTGGGCACAAACCGCGCCGACACCTGCGCGCGGATGGCCGCGTTGATCTGCTCTTTCAGCGTGTCATCCACAGCAATTCCAGCGGCGGGCACCACAAAAAGCGGCATGAAGCTTTCGCGCCCCAGAAACTCCAGATCGACAACAAGGCTGTCCATCACTGTGTCCAGCCCTTCCACCGCCTGATAAATCTCAGCCGAGCCAAGGCGAAGGCCTTTGCGATTGATCGTGGCGTCTGAGCGGCCGTAAATCACGCTTGAGCCGTCCTCGGCAATGCTGATCCAGTCGCCATGCCGCCAGACGCCGGGGTAGTCGTCAAAATAACTGCTTTGCAGGCGCGACCCATCATCGTCGCCCCAGAAGTAGAGCGGCATGGAGGGCAGCGGTTCGGTACAGACCAGCTCGCCCACCTCGCCCACCAGTTCATTGCCCGCCCCGTCAAAGGCGCGCACGGCGTTCCCCAGCGCGCGGCATTGCATCTCCCCCGCCTTGACGGGCATCCCCGGATGGCCCAGCACAAAGGCCCCGGCAAGGTCTGTCCCGCCGGAGATCGGGGCCAACCATTGATCCGCCTTCACATCCCGGTAAATCCAGTCGTAGGTATCGCCAGAAAGCGGTGATCCGGTGGCCCCAAGCGAGCGCAGCGCGCTGAGGTCCACGTCCTTGCCCGGTGCGATGCCTGCCTTCATGCAGGTGCTGAAATAGGCCGCTCCCGCCCCGAAATACGTCAGCTTTTCATCGGCCACAAAACGCCAGATCACGCCCATATCGGGGTGGTTCGGCGCGCCGTCATAGATCGCGACACAGGCCCCCTGCCCCAGCGCCATCCACTGCGAATTCCACATGATCCAGCCCGAGGACGTCAGCCAGCAATAGCGGTCCTTTTGCGTGACATCCTTGTGCAGCGATTGCTTGCTCGCCTCCAGAATGATACCGCCATGGCCATGCACAATCGGTTTGGGATTGCCCGTGGTGCCGGAGGAATAGACGATCCACAGCGGATGTTCGAACGGGACCTGCGTGGCAGCGTAAGGCACGGCGTCCCCGGTCAGACTGTCCCACGCGACATGCCCGTCAGCCAATGGCCCGGCGACGGCCACGCTGATGACATGGCTGAGCGAGGGCAACCCCGCCTCGATCTGTGCCAGCACCTCACGACGGTCAATCATCTTGCCTGCATGGACATAGCCATCCTGCGTGATCAGCACCTTGGGCGCGATCTGCTGAAAGCGATCCAGAATGGCCACATGCCCCATATCAGGTGCGCACAGCGACCATGTGGCCCCAAGGCTTGCCGCCGCCAGAAAGGCCACCAGCGCCGCCTCCCCATTGGGCAGGATCGCGACCACCCGGTCGCCCTGCACCACACCCATCGCGCTCAGCCGTCCGGCCACGCTGGCCACCTGCGCACGCAAGGCCCCCCATGTCATCTCCGACCGGCCAAAGGTCTCGGACTGCACAATCAGTGCAGTCTCATCTTCGCGCCCTTCAGCGTGTTTGAGGATGTTGTCGGTGTAATTCAGCATCGCACCCGGGCACCATGCCATCCCAGGCATCTGGCGTTTGGCGATCATCACCTCCGGCTTCACGCTGGCGCGCACGTCAAAGAATTCCCAGATTGCAGACCAAAAGCCATCGAGATCATCAATGCTCCAGCGCCACATGGCGTTGTAGTCTTCAAACGCGAGGCCGCGTTCCGCCGCAAGAAACCGCTCAAACTGCGCCATGGTGGAGGCGTCATAGCGCGCTGCACTTGGCGTCCACAGAACCTTGCCGCTCACATCATCGCTCCGTGCAGCAGTTGCTTGAGCTGCGGGCGCGCGGGGTAGGAACTGCTCGGCGACAATTGCGTAAAGAACACCACACTGAGGTCACGCACTGGATCCACCCAGAAAAAGGTGGAAGCCATACCACCCCAAGAGAAATCCCCCACCGACCCCGGTGAGCGCGCGCGGCCGGGGTCGAGCACCACAGCCCCGCCAAGGCCAAACCCCATGCCCTCCATCGGCTGCTCGGCAAAGCTTTGCGGCCCCATGGAGGCGATGTCACCGGGCAGATGATTGCGCATCATAAACGACAGCGTGGCCGGCGAAAGCAGCCCCTGCCCGCCCGTGCGCAGCATTTCGGTGAACTTGAGATAATCATCAATCGTGCCGACCAGCCCGCCACCACCGGAGTGCATCGTGGTGGTGTGATAGGGCGAGTCTCCCGGCGCGTCGGTGAGGCGCAAGGTCTCGCCCCCCTCCTTGGCCGCATTCAGCGCCATCGCGTCGCCCGCCAGCGGGGTGTAAAGCGCGGCAAACCTGTCGCGCGCCTGCTCAGGCACAGTAAAGCGCGTCTCATCCATGCCTAGCGGATCAAAAATCTCGGACTGGAAGAAATCGCCAAGGCTCTGGCCAGAGACCACCTCAACCACGCGGCCAATCACATCAATCCCCACGGAGTATTCCCAGCGGCTGCCCGGCCGGAACGCCAGCGGCAACGCCGCCACCTGATCCGTCATCGCGGCCAGCGTGCCCTTGCCCGGCCCAAAGACCAGCTTTTGCACGTCCATCTCCTGCGACAGCACACCGGGGTTGAAGGGATAGCTGAGGCCAGAGGTATGGGTCAGCAACTGATGCAGCGTCGGCGGCGCGCAGGGTTCCGTCTGATCAAGGCTGGTAGCCCCCGGCACCAGACACCGCGCATTAGCAAAAGAGGGAATGAACTCCGACACCGGAGCCTCAAGATGAAACAGCCCACGCTCGGCCAGAATCATCAGCGCCACGGATGTGATCGGTTTGGTCATCGAATAGATGCGCGCCACGGTATCGCGCTCCCACGGCGTGCCCGCCTCAAGATCGCGCAGGCCGCAGTGGTGGTAGTAGACCTCCGCCCCTTGCTCTGCGATCAGGACGGAGCAGCCTGCAAACCGCTGTTGATCCACATAACTTTGCATCCATGTGGCAATACGGCTGAGCCGATCTGTGTCAAACGTCGCCATCGCGGGCCCTCCTGTTGGACTGGACCAGCGCTTCTGCGGCCAGAGCCGGTCCTGTGTTGTGATGGTGCAGGGGCTCTGCCCCGTCGATCAAAGATCGACTCCCCGCGGTATTTAAGGCCAAAAAGAGAAGAAAGAGCTGCGTTTGGTGTGGTGTCTTGCCTAGACTTCGAGCCATTCCTTGCGCACATCTTCACGCTCTTTCAACTCGGCTGGGGTGCCCTCAAAGACGACCTGCCCGTGTCCCATGACATAGACCCGGTGCGCGATGTCCATCGCGATGGAGAGTTTCTGCTCGACCAGCAGGGTCGAGATGCCTTTCTCCGCAATCGCCTTGAGCACCTCAGCGACCTTTTGCACCATCTGCGGTGAGAGCCCTTCGGTTGGCTCATCGATCATCACAAAATCCGGATCACCCATCAGCGTGCGGCACATGGTCAGCATCTGCTGTTCCCCGCCCGACAGCACGGAGGCCTCCACATCCGCACGGCGGTCGAGGTTTTCGAACATCTCGAACATCGCCTGCATGGACCAGCGTCCCGCGCCGTCCTTTTGGCCCGGCTTGAGGCCCAGCGTCAGGTTCTGCCGTGTTGTCAGGCCGGGAAAGATGTCGCGGTTTTCGGGCACATACCCGATCCCCATATTCGCAATCTCATAGGCTTTGCGCCCGGCGATTTCCTTGCCCTTGAACTTGACGGACCCATGCGGCGGCACCTCGCCCATGATGGCCTTGCAGGTGGTTGCACGCCCCACCCCATTGCGGCCCCGAAGCGCGACAATTTCACCCTCCTGCACATTCATCGTGACCCCTTGCAGGATGTGGGATTTGCCGTAATAGGCGTGCATGTTGTTGACTTCGATCAATGTTCTGCCTCCAATGCGGCACCCAGATAGGCCTCTTGCACCTTGGGATCGGCGCGCACATCCGCAGGTGCGCCCGTGGCGATAATCTCTCCGTAGACCAGCACCGAGATGCGATCCGCGAGGTTAAAGACAACGCCCATGTCGTGTTCCACCATGATCAGGGTTTTGCCTTCGGTCACCTTGAGGATCAGGTCGGTGATATAGTCGGTCTCCGAATGGCTCATACCCGCAGTGGGTTCATCCAGCATGATCACATCCGCCCCACCTGCGATGGTGATCCCGATCTCAAGCGCGCGTTGTTCTGCATAGGAAAGCGTGCCGGCGGGCAGATCGCGACGTGCCGCCAGATTGATCTGTTCCAGAATGGCATCCGCCCCTTCGGTCAGCTGCCGCGAGCGGTTCACAAGGTTCCAGAAGGAGTACTTGTACCCCTGCGCCCACAAAAGCGCACAGCGCACATTCTCAAACACCGTCATCTTGGGAAAAATGTTGGTGATCTGGAAAGACCGGCTCAGCCCTTTGCGGTTGATCTGAAACGGCTGCAACCCGGCAAGGTCTTCGCCGTGCAGTTTCACCGTCCCTTCGGTGGCCGGAAAGCGCGCGGTGATCAGGTTAAACAGCGTGGATTTCCCCGCGCCGTTTGGCCCGATGATCGCATGCCGCTCCGCTTTGCCGATATCCAGATCGATGCCGCGAATGATCTCGGCCTTGCCGAAGCTCTTCTTGAGGCCCGACAGCTCCAGTGCGGGAACGCTCATGATGCACCTCCCGGCGTGTTCGCCTCGTTCCAGGCGTCTTTCAGCGCCGGTGCCGAGGCCCGCGCGATGCCAAGCCCGACAACTGTGACCGCGATGGCAACCAACCACGGTAAAATCGTATGGCTGTCAAAGGTTGTCCAGAACAGCGTCATCTCATGGTCCCCCGTCGCCGCATGGCGGTAATGGAATGTCATCTCAACCAATGCGCACAGCCCCAGTATGCCAATCGCCGCCGGGATCAGCGTTTTGACATAGGGCATCGTCAGCAGCCCTAGCTTGCCCAATCGCAGGGGCGGCACATGCATCATGATCAGCCCCGCCAGACCACCGGGAAAGAACATCACCGTGGCCACGAAAAGCGTGCCTGCATAAAACGCCCAAAGCTCTGTCTCAAGGCTCAGCACGGTTTGCACCAGCGTGAACACAATCGCCCCCAGGATCGGACCGAAGAAGAACCCGACACCACCCAAAAAGGTCACCAGCAAGATCACACCAGAGGAGGCCGCATTCAGGTTCTCTTCGGTCAAAATCTCATAGTTGATGGCAAAGAGCGCACCGGAAACACCGGCAAAGAAACCCGAGGCGACAAAGCTGTAGAACCGCACCCAACGCGCGGAATAGCCCAGAAACTCGGCGCGCTCCGGGTTGTCACGGACCGCATTCGCCATCCGGCCCACAGGGGTGCGCGACCACAGATACATGAGCGCCGCAGACAACAGCACCCAGAACGATGTCAGATAATAGACATCAATCTGCTGCAGGAACTCATTGCCAAAGAACGGCATCGCATAGGTCCGGTCACCCGATACGCCTTCTTCGCCGCCAAAGAACGCGACGATAATCACCGAACAGGCCGCAATCAACTCACCCACACCAAGCGAGATCATGGCAAAAACCGTGCCCGCGCTCCGCGTGGAAAAGGCACCGACAATCAGCGCCAGCCCCATGCCAAACAGACCGCCAAAGATCGGCAGCAGCGGCAGCGGGAAGCTGGCGAAAAAGTCAGAGTTGTTCATGATGTGCATACAGGCGAACCCGCCCACACCAGCATAAACCGCATGGCCAAAGGACAGCATCCCGCCCTGGCCCAGCAGCATGTTATACGCCAGCGCAAACACCACCGTGATCCACATCTGGTTCATGATCGTCAGCGCCGAATTCGACGTAAAGATAAAGGGCAGGATCGCCAGCAGCACCGCCGCCACGATCCAAGGTCCCACCTTGAGCGACATGGAACCGGCGCGCATCCGCTGCGCTGGCTTGCTAGGGTCTGTGGTCAACTGATCGGTCATGATTCACGCTTTCCGAAAAGGCCCGCAGGGCGGAAGATCAGGATGAGCACCATCAGGATATAGGGCAGAATATCCGCAATCTGGGGCGAAGTAACCGTCCAGAGGTCGCGGAACACATTGTCGCTGAGGTTCTCAGGGGTCGCGATACCGATCCCGTTCAGGATATCGGACATCGCTATGTTGTAGGATTTGGCAAAGGTCGTGATCCAGCCGATCAGCAGTGAGGCAACAAGCGCACCCCAGAGACTGCCCAGCCCGCCAATCACAATGGTCACAAACACGATGGAGCCAAGCACAAAGGCCATGCCGGGGAAGGTGCCCAGCACCGGACCCGCAATCACACCCGCCACACCGGCCAGCGCCGTGCCCACGCCAAAGACACCCATAAAGATCAGCGGCACATTATGCCCCAGCGCCTCAACCGTGCGCGGATAACTCAGGGCCGCCTGAATGATCATGCCCACGCGTGTCTTGGTCAGGATGTACAACAGCCCGATAAAGATCGCGATGGAGATAAAGATCATAAAGATCTTGTAGGCAGGGATCGAATTGTTCGCGATGGAAAAGGCCGTGAAGTTCAGGATATCCGGCACATCATAAGGCATCTGGTTTTTTCCCCATTCAAATTGCACCAGCTCCTCAATCAGCAGCGCCAGACCGAATGTGAAAATCAGCTCTGGCACGTGACCATATTGGTGGACCCGCCTTAACCCATACCGTTCAACCCCGGCACCCATGATGCCCACAACCAGCGGCGCAATCAGCAGGCCCATCCAGAACCCCAGCGCGATGCTGATCTGATAGGCGAAATACGCCCCCAGCATATAAAAGCTGGCATGGGCGAAGTTTAGAACGCCCATCATGGAGAAAATAAGCGTCAGGCCGGCGGACAGCATAAAGAGCAAAAGTCCGGTCACCAGCCCGTCGATCAGATTGACGAGGATGAGTTCCATCGGTCCCCCCTGAAGGGTTAGCGGTAAATGATAGGAAAAGGGGCCGCCCCGCCACCCAGCAGGGCAGCCCCGTCAGACGCTGCGCTTAGGGGCGCTTCATCTCGCAGGTGGTCGCACTGTCCGCAGATGCCATGCTCACCGTCTTGATCACCTTCACCCCATAAGGAGAGTTGTCATATGGGAAAGGCACATCTTCGTCTGTGTGCTCCTGGATGTGAACATCCTGGATCGCCTGGTGATCTTTTGCACGCATCATCACCTTGGAACCCCAGATGCTGTCGTACTCCATGCCTTCCAGCTCATAGGCGATCTTGACCACGTCATCCGCGGTGCCAGCGGCGTCAATCGCCTGTGCCAGCATGCCGATCACGTTGGTGATCCGACCCTGATCGACGTTCCCGTCAGGATACTTTGCCTTGTAAGCGGTGTAGTACGCAGAGGCCGCATCGCTGACCGGTGGGTTGATCTGACCTTCGCCAACCAAACGGATGGCACCCTTGCCGGATTCGCCAAACGCCGCCGTGATGCCGGAGCCCGCCGCGTAATAAGTGTAGATCGGGCCGCTATAGCCGTTCTCGACAATGGATTTGCCCAGACCCAGCATGTCCGCGCCCCAGTTACCCGTGATCACGGCCTGCGCCTCAGAGGCGACAATCTTGCGTGAATAAGGGGTAAAGTCTTTCACCTTGCCAATCGGGTGTAGCTCGTTGCCCACAATCTCGATGTCCGGACGCTTTTCGCCAAGGAAACGCACCGCAGCAGCGGCAACAGCCTTACCAAAGGAATAGTCTTGACCGATGATGTACACCTTCTTGATGCTGTCATCAGCGGCAATGGAATCGGTCATCGCGTCCATTTTGATGTCCGCGTTGGCGTCAAAACGGAAGTGCCAGAAGTTGCACTTGTCGTTGGTCAATGCGGGATCAACCGCCGCGTAGTTCAGGAACAGCACCCGGTCATCAGGGTTGCGACGGTTGTGCTTGTCAACGGCTTCGGTGATCGCGTTCGCAACACCCGAAGAGTTGCCCTGCGCGATAAAGCGGATGCCCTGGTCAATTGCGACCTGAAGCTGGATCAACGATTCTTTGGGGCTGATTTTGTTGTCGAAGGGGACAATCTCAAAATTTGTGCCGCCCAGAACGCCACCGTTCTGATTGATCAGATAGTCCGCCGCAAATTCAAACTGGTGCAGGCCGTTGGTGCCGGTGCTGGCAAAGGGGCCAGACAGCGGGTCAATGAACGCCACCTTGATATTTTCGGCAAAAGCGGCACTCGCGCCGATGATCAAAGAAAGCGCGGAAACCGCGCCGAGTTTAGTGATACTTTTCATGTATTCCTCCCTAGGATGAGCTGCGCCCCACTTTGATGATTTCGGGGTCCTGAGCTGTAGCGAAAGACTTGCACACCCCCTGTCAAAGTCAAGGGCCGCATGGGCTTGTGCCCTAGCGTCACTTTCCACGCGCAGACCCCCCTGATCAGCGCAAAAGTCACCCTCCGCCTGTGCTTCGGTCAATGGCAGAAATCCGATAAACATCTGTTATATTGTGATTTAACTCGCCATCTTGCTGCGGGATGATCTGCCCCACCATGATCTCGCACAGGGGCCTATCCACAGCACAAACCGAAAAAACTGCTATCAACTTTCTAACAGCATTCAGCATTTGTGTCAGAGAGGAAGGCCGGTTTCGTTCCGCTCTGCGGAATAACTCTCCGCAAGGGACAGGCCCCGCTCCAGGTTGTGCGACCAAATGGGGTCACTGTGCGCGACCATACCTGCGCTTGCAGGTCGGGTGCGCATCGTTGCTGCGCGTCGTGGTGTTACTTTCCTGACGGAACGCTCAGCCGTTGACCCGCCTTGATCAACATCGGACCATAGACGCTTTCCAGCTGCCGGGGTTTCACCCGAAACGACGGACCGCCCACGTTCAACCCGTAAACCCGCGCCCCCCCCAATGAGGTCACAGGCACCGCAATCCCGTTCACATCCGCGCGCCAGCTGCCGTACCCTGTGCAAAACCCCTTGTCCTCATAGACCGCCCGCGCCTCCGCATATCTGGCGCGCCCGTCCGCCTCGACCTCTGCGCCTTTGCGCCCGGCCCGCTCAAAAATCGCTTCCCGCGCGTCCTCACGCATCCCCATCAGGATCGCTTGTCCAATGCCCGAATGAAACACCGGCAACCGCGTCCCGACCCGAATGGCCAGCGCCACACCTTCGCGGCTGTTGCAGGTCGCAAGATAGACAACATCAAGCTCATGCACCTCACCCAACGCGGAGGTGATATAGGTGTTCGGCCCATCCCGCAGCCGCCGCATTTCCGGCTCCGCCCGGTCGCCAATGTCCATCGCCGACAGCACGCCAAACCCCAGATGCAGCACACCCGCACTCAGCCGATAGGTGCCCGCGCCGGGGTCCGCCACCAGATAGTCCAGCTCCACCAGCGTATGCGTCAGCCGCGAAATCGTGGCCTTCGGCAACCCCGTCCGATCCGAGAAATCGCTGTTGGACAGCGTCACCTCACCATCGCGAAAACACCGCAAGATCTCCAATCCGCGCGCCAGCGCCGTGACAAAGTTGCGGTCCTTGCCCTCGCTCGCGGGATGAAGATCATCCATCATGCCTCAGCCCCGCTTCAGCGCATCAAGCCCATGCTGGGCAAAGACAGGTACAAACTCACCCACCTTAATCGCCCGCTCAGGGTTGGAGGCATTGCCATCCAGCGCGCGTTTCAGAACGCCCTGAATGATCCCCGCCATGCGGAAAAAGCAAAAGCCAAGGTAATAACCAAAATGGTCAATCTCCGGCAGGCCCCGCCGTTCGCAATACCGGGCGATAAATTCCTGATCCGAAGGCAGGCCAAGGGCGGCGCGGTCAAGGCCGCCCATCCCGCGCCCTTCGGTGCCAGCGGGCAATTGCCACTGCATGATCACGGCGGCCAGATCGGCAAAGGGGTGGCCAATGGTGGACAATTCCCAATCCAGCACCGCGCGGCATTGTGTCCCCGTGGCGTCAAAGATCATGTTGTCGATCCGGTAATCCCCATGCACCAGCGTACGCTGCCCGTCATCTTCTGGCTGCTGCTCCACCAGCGCGCGCATCAGTTCATCCATCGCCGGAATGTTCTGGGTCTCGGACGCCTTGTATTGCTTGGACCAGCGCCCCACCTGCCGCTCAAAGTAGTTCCCCTCGGGTCCGTAATCACTCAGCCCGACGGCATCGATGTCCACCTGATGCAGCGCGGCCAGCACGCGGCCCATCTCATCCACAATCGCCCCGCGATCTTCCTTTGACACATCCGGCATCGCAGGCTCATAGAAATTGCGCCCCGGCACATGGTCCATGATGTAAAACATCGACCCGATCACATCGTCATCTTCGCACAGCAGGTGCATCTTGCTCACCGGCACATCCGTATCGGCCAGCGCGCGCTGCACCCGAAACTCCCGGTCGACCGCATGGGCAGATTTCAACAGTTGTCCGGGCGGTTTGCGCCGCAGCACGTAGTTATGCGCAGGCGTCTTGAGCATAAACGTCGGGTTCGACTGCCCGGTCTGAAACTTCGTCACCTCCATCGGGCCTTCAAACCCCGGCAGGTTTTCCTTGAGGTACGCGCTGACCGCCGCCTCATCGAGTGTTTGTGTATCAGCGCTCATCGATGTCCCCCTCAGCTATAGCTTAGCAGTTGCGCGCCATTCGGCGTCATAAAATGCGGCGTGGCGTTGAATTCATGCAAGGAGCACCGCGCGCCCTTGAACATAAAGCGAGTCATCGCGGTATTCTTGATCTGCAAGTTCAGCTCCATCATATGCCGTTTGCCCGCACCAAGCGCCGCCCGCGTCATCTGCCCGATCACCCCACCGGAAGAGATCACAAGCACGCGCTTGGCATCCGTCTCGCAGGCAAAGGCGCGCGCCGCTTCCGTGCGCGCCTCAAACTCTGAAAAGGTCTCAGACGCGCCATCAAATGCGGCGTCCTGCCATTCAAACACCGTTTCGCGCAGCGCCCTGAAATGCGTCTTACGGTCGCCTTTGACCAATTCGGGCACCGCGCCCTTGAACCGCGCATGCAGCAGATCACCAAAGTCATATTCGTTGAAACCCGCATGTTCCTCGGGCGCCGCGTCAAACCCCATCGACGCCAGCGTGTCTTTCTGCCGTTTGAGCGTCCCTGTCACCAGCCGGTCCGGCTGCCAGTCCATCTCCCTGAGCAATTGTCCAACTGCTTCCGATTGCCGATGCCCCAGATCGGACAACACATCATAGTCGTCCTGCCCAAAAGACGCCTGCCCATGCCTGATGACAAGAAGCTCAGCCACTGCGCACCTGTTGCGTGCGCCGCGCGGGTGGCAGCGTCCGCTTGCGGGCGCGTACCCGACCCCTCACCAGTTCAGATGCCATGCTCACAAAAACTCCGCCGCCAGCTTCTTGCCCGCTGCGAGGTATTCCGCCTCCATCCGGTCCACGATCGCGCCCGCAGGCCCGACCGACTTGATCGCCCCGATCCCCTGACCAGAGCCCCAGATGGTTTTCCACGCTTTGGGCTTTTCCCGGTCCTGCCCAAAGTTCATTGACGACGCATCCGCCGTGGGCAGGTTGTCCGGGTCCATCCCTGCCGCCTCTACCGATCCTTTCAGGTAATTGCCCCAGACCCCGGTAAAGAGCGATGAATACACGATGTCATCTGCCCCGCTGTCCACGATCATGTCCTTGTAGCCTTGATCCGCGTTCGCCTCATCCGTGGCAATGAACGGCGACCCGGTATAGCCCAGATCAGCCCCGACTGCCCGTGCGGCCAAGAGCGATTCACCCGTGGCAATCGCCCCCGAAAGCGCAATCGGCCCGTCAAACCATTCCCGTATCTCGCGCACCAAAGCGAAAGGAGACTGCTGCCCCGCATGTCCGCCCGCTCCTGCTGCCACAGCAACCAGCCCGTCCGCACCCTTCTCAATCGCCTTGCGCGCAAACTTGTTGTTGATGATGTCATGCAGCACGATCCCACCGCAGCTGTGCGCTGCATCGTTGACCTCCACCCGCGCGCCCAGTGAGGTGATCCAGATCGGCACCTCATGTTTCACACAAATCTCCAGATCCCGGTCCAGCCGCCCGTTTGAGCGGTGCACAATCTGGTTCACCGCATAGGGGGCCGCAGGCCGGTCCGGGTTTGCCTGATTGTGCCGGTCCAGCTCTTCTTTGATCTGGGTCAGCCAGGTATCCAGCAGCGGATGCTCTCCCTCGCCTTCCCGCGCGTTCAGCGCCGGGAACGACCCGACAATCCCCGCCTTGCACTGCGCAATCACCAGCTCCGGCACGGAGATGATAAACAGCGGTGAGGCAATCAGCGGAATGCGCAACCCCTGGAGGGCCTTGGGAAGGTGGGTATCGTCACGGGCCATAAAGCCTCCAAAAGCGTTCATATTCACGTTCAGGGGGCGGACAAATCCGCCCCGCTTGTTGGCAAAGCTCACCATGGCGAAGAGCGCGCGTCAGCGCCGCGATGAGCAGGCGTGATCACAGAACCTCAAAGAGACCCGCAGCACCCATGCCGCCGCCCACACACATCGTGCAGACCACGTATTTCACGCCGCGCCGCTTGCCCTCGATCAGCGCATGACCAACCATCCGCGCGCCCGACATGCCATAAGGATGCCCGATGGAAATCGCACCGCCATTCACATTCAGGTTCTCATAAGGGATGCCCAGCACATTGGCCGAATGCAGCACCTGCACCGCAAACGCCTCGTTCAGCTCCCACAGCCCGATGTCATCCATCGTAAGCCCATGCGCTTTCAGCAACGGCGGCACCGCATAGATCGGGCCGATGCCCATCTCATCAGGCTCCAGCCCGGCGGCCATCACACCCACATAGCGGCCCAGCGGCTGCAGCCCGGCTTTCTCGGCCGCCTTGGCCTCCATCACCACACTTGCCGACGCGCCATCGCTCAACTGCGAGGCATTGCCAGCGGTGATGAACTTGCCTTCCTTGATGACCATCCCGTCCTTGAACACCGGCTGCAAGCCGCCAAGGCTCTCGGCGGAGGTACCGGGGCGGTTGCCCTCATCCTTCTCCAGCGTCACCTCGTGGCTTGAGATCTCCTTGGTCTCCCTGTCCTGCATCAGCATGGTGGACGCCAGCGGCACAATCTCATCGTCAAACTTGCCCGCCTGCTGCGCCTGATGGGTGCGCTCCTGCGACTGCGCGGCATAGGCGTCCTGCTCCTCGCGGCTCACGTTATAGCGCGCGGCCACCGTCTCTGCCGTCTCCAGCATCGACATATACATCGCGGGCTTATGCTCCATCAGCCACGGATCGGCCTTGACCCGCATCTCGGGGGTCTGGATCATCGAAATGCTCTCGACACCACCGCCGACAACCACATCCATGCCGTCCATCACAACCTGTTTGGCCGCTGTCGCAATCGCCATCATGCCCGACGCACACTGCCGGTCCAGCGACATGCCCGCCACGGTCACGGGCAACCCACCCCGCACCGCCGCCTGCCGCGCGATGTTGCCAGAGCCGTGGCCCTGCTGCAGGGCGGCACCCAGCACAACATCCTGCACCTGACCGCCTTCAAGGCCCGCGCGCTGCACCGCATGGGCAATGGCATGGCCTGCCAATTCCTGCGGCGTGGTGTTGTTAAAGGCCCCTCGGTAGGCTTTGCCAATTGGGGTCCGGGCTGTTGAAACGATGACTGCGTCACGCATGGTGTCTCTCCTTTGTTATCTCGTTTACCAATCCAGCTTCAGGCCACGGGCCTGCGCTGCACTGAGGGCGTATTTCTTGGTCTGGCTAAAGGCATCGGTCAGCTCTTCCTGACCCTCTGCCGCCGCAATTTCTGCAAACCGTGCGGCCACGGCTTCGGGTGTGTTGTCTGCGTCCATCAATGTGATGCCGGGGGTTTCATAGACCTTGGTCACCGCAAAACTGCCTGCCCCAGCCCCAAGGATCGTGCGGCTCGGCGCGTCCTCGCTCACCAGATACAGCAGGCCGGGCGTGATCGTCTCAGGCGCCAGCAGTTCCGCCGCCTCCGCAGGCAGCAGCTCTTCGGTCATACGTGTCGCCGCGGTGGGGGCGAGCGTATTGACCCGGATGTTGTCGCGCGCCCCTTCCAGATGCAGCACGTTCATCAGCCCCATCATCGCCGCCTTGGCCGCGCCATAGTTGGATTGCCCAAAGTTGCCATAAAGGCCCGAGGCAGAGGAGGTGAACACGATCCGCCCGTATTTTTGCTCCCGCATGATCGGCCAGCAGGCGTGGGCCACATTCGCGGACCCAATCAGATGCACATCGACGACCTTGCGGAAATCCTCCATCGCCATCTTGGCAAATGTCTTGTCGCGCAGGATGCCTGCGTTGTTCACAACGATGTCGATGCGTCCCCATGCGGCCACGGCTTGGGATACCATGTCGATCACGCCATCCTCATCCGACACATCGCAGCCATGCGCCATCGCATCGCCACCCATCGCCTTGATCTCTTCGACCACAGCCTCCGCCGCTTCTGAGGAAGACCCCGATCCATCACGGCCCACGCCAAGGTCATTCACCACAACTTTCGCACCACGTGCGGCCAGGCCCAGTGCGTGTGACCGCCCCAGCCCGGTGCCCGCACCCGTGACAATCGCCACCCGGTTATCAAATCGAATGTCAGTCATCAGTGCAGCGCCTGTTCAAAAATGTTGGGACCCGACATCACGTTGATGCCGCCAGAGACCGGCACGATGGACCCCGTAACATAGGCCCCGCCCTTGCCGCACAAAAACAACACACAGCCCGCGATATCCTCATCCCGGCCCACACGTTTCAGCGGCACATCCTCGCCCACCTTGTCGCGTGTGTCCTCCTTCGCTGTGGCAAAGGCTGTCATCCGGCTCACAAACGGCCCCGGGGCCAGTGCGTTGACCGTGACGTGCTGCCCGGCAAGCTCCTTGCCCAGAATCCGCGTCATGTGGTGCACTGCCGCTTTTGACATGGAATAGGAATAGGCCCCATCGCCCATCTCCCGCTCTCCCATGACAGAGCCGACATTGACCACCCGCGCCGGATCATCGGCAGAGGTGGAGGCGATCAGCATCGGCAACAGCTTTTGTGTGAGGTCAAACATCCCTGCCACATTGACGTTCATCACCTTTTCCCAAGCCTGATGCGGGAACTGCCCCAACGGCGCGCCCCAGGTGATGCCCGCGTTGTTCATCAAAATGTGCAGGCTGTCGGCGCGTTCCTTAACCGCTGCCACCAGCGCATCAATGCCTTCTTCGGTGCCCACGTCCCCGACAAATCCGATCGCTTTGCCGGAGGCCCCCAGCGCGTTCAGCTCTGCCGCAACCGCCTCGCAGGCGCCCTCTTTGCGGCTCGCCATCAGGACCGTCGCGCCCGCGCGCACCAAGCCTTCGGCGGCCATCCGTCCGATACCGGTCGCTCCGCCAGTGACCAAGGCCACCTTGCCGTCCAACCCAAACAAAGACTGAATATCCATGTCTTAAAACCCTCTCGCTGCGGCGACCTTTTCGGCGTGATAGCTGTAGTCACCCAGCCATTCCGCCCCGACCCGCGCGCGTTTCATGTAAAATCCCATATCATACGCATCGGTCATCCCGATGCCCCCGTGCATCTGCACCCCTTCGATCACCGCGAGCTTTGCCGTCGCCGTGGCCTTTGCCTTGGCCAGCGATACCGCGAGCGAGGCATTCTCCGGGTCTTCGTCCAGCATCCGGCCCGCATTCAGGATCGCGCTTGCCGTGACTTCTGTCTCGCACCACAAATGTGCCGCGCGGTGCTGCAACGCCTGAAAGCGTCCGATCTCAACCCCAAATTGCTTGCGCTCCTTGAGGTATCCGACCGTCATCTCAAACGCCCCGGCAGAAAGCCCCGCCATCTCAGCCGCCAGTGCCGCCTGCCCTGCTTCCAGCGCCGGTTTCAGCACGCTCATCGCCTGATCCACCGTGCCCAGCACATCGTCGCCCGTCGCCTCCACATCCGTGAACTCAATCCGCGCGGTATCCCGCGCGTCGATCATGTTAGATGCCGTGCGCTCAACCCCGGCCCGGTCCGCCGGAATATCAAACAGCGTCAGCCCATCTGCCGTGCGCGCCAGCACCAGCAACCGGTCGGCCAGCGCCCCATCGACAACAAACTGCTTGGACCCGTTCAACCGGAATCCATTGCCATCTGCGCGCGCCTCCATCTGCGTGGCCTCCGGGTCAAACTTGATCCCCTCATCCACCGCCAACGCATAGGTCGCCGCACCCGATGCAATCCGACCCAGCGCCTCCTTGGCCCGCGCATCCGACACCTGCCGCAGCGCCGTCGCCGCAATCACAGCCGTTGAGATGAACGGCGACACGGCCAGCGTCTTGCCCATCTCACCCGCGATCACATTGGCCGCAGCAAACCCCATGTCCGAACCGCCAGCGTCTTCGGGCACCAGCACCCCGGCCCAGCCCATCTCGGCCATCTCGGACCACAACGCCGCATCATGCGTCTGCCCTGCATCACGCATCTCGCGCAGCTTGGTCACCGGCGCCGCCCCATCAAGGAACCCCCGCGCCATATCGCCAAGCATCACTTCTTCTTCTGTCTTCACCAGTTTTGCCATGTCTCTTTTCCCGCCTCTTACCCCGGAAGCCCAAGCACACGCCGCGACACAATGCTCAGCATCACCTCAGACGTACCACCCTCAATCGAATTCGCCTTGGTGCGCAGCCAGTCGCCCGCGCGGTTGCCCAGTGGCCCGTCCCATTCCAGCGCGTCAGACCCGCCCGCCGTCATCATCAGCTCATGCCGCTGCTTGTTCAGCTCCGTACCCATGTATTTCAGCATGGCAGAGGCATCACCCGCACCCTGCCCCGCCTCGGACTGGTCCTTGTAGCGTTCCAGCGTCAGACCAATCGCCAGCGTATCAATCTCACAAGCCATCGCATCCGCGCGCAGCGTCGCGCCCATCTCTTCCATCGTATCCGACAACACCGCTCCCAGCGCACGACCACCACCCGCAAGGCCACCAGCCCCGCCAGAGATCATCTCGCGCTCATGGGTCAGCAGGTATTTCGCCACGTCCCAGCCTTTGTTCTCTTCCCCCACAATCTGATGCTTGGGAATCACCGCATCGGTGAAAAACGTCTCGCAAAACGGGGAAATGCCGCTGATCATCTTGATCGGCCGCGTCTCAACGCCATCCTGCTCCATGTCGCACAGCAAAAACGATATACCCTTGTGCTTGGGCGCATCGCGGTCCGTGCGCACCAGTGCGAAAATCCAATCCGCCTTGTCCGCATAAGAGGTCCAGATTTTCTGCCCGTTGATCAGCCAGTGATCGCCCTTGTCCTCGCCCTTGGTCTGCACATTGGCCAGATCAGAACCCGCACCGGGTTCCGAATATCCCTGACACCAACGCACCTCACCGCGCGCAATTGGCGGCAGGTAATGCAGCTTTTGCTCATGGCTGCCAAAGTGCAGCAATGCAGGCCCCAGCATCCAGATGCCAAAGCTTTCCAGCGGGGAACGTGCATCAATGCGCGCCATTTCTTCGTGGAAAATCTTTTCCTGATCCCGGTTCAGCCCCGCACCGCCGTATTCGACCGGCCATTTCGGCACGGTGTAGCCCTTGGCCGCACAGCGATCCAGCCACAGCTTTTGCGCGTCAGAGGTGAAAACCCAATCCTTGCCGCCCCAGCAAATGCCCTCTTCGGTCCTCAGCCCGTCGCGCATTTCCTGTGGACAGTTCTCTTCCAACCACTCACGCAATTCACTGCGAAAGCCTGTCAGGCCTGCATCACTCATCAGATCATCCTCCCTTGGGGTCTGCGCCCCGAAACGTCGCGTCATTTTGCGGACATCTATTCCGCTGTGCAGAATGGCGACCCGAATTGCGATTGACAAGATACGACGCCACGTCTCAATTTTGCCGGATGCAATCGGGAGGATGCAAAAATGAAAGCAATGCTGAGCAAAGAGGTCGGTGGACCGGAAACACTTGTGTTGGAAGAATTGCCAACACCGGAGCCGGGCAAGAAACAAGTGCGCATCCGCGTGCATGCCGCAGGCGTCAACTTTCCCGATACCCTGATCATCCGCGACATGTACCAGATGAAGCCGCCGCGCCCCTTTGCGCCGGGTGGTGAAATTGCTGGCGTGGTTGAGGCGCTTGGCGACGGGGTCGAGGGCCTCGCCGTGGGCGACCGTGTGCTGGGCATGTCCGGCTTTGGTGGTTTTGCCACCCATGTTGTGATTGACGCTGTGAAAGTGATCAAAATCCCCGATGCCATGCCGTATGAAGAAGCGGCCTGCTTCGTGCTGACCTACGGGACCTCCCATCACGCGCTCAAAGACCGCGCAGCACTCCAGCCGGGCGAAAGCCTACTGGTGCTGGGTGCAGCAGGTGGTGTCGGCGCCGCCGCGATTGAACTTGGCAAAGCCGCGGGCGCGCGGGTCATCGCCGCCGTCTCGTCAGAGGAAAAAGCGCAGTTCTGCCGCGACCTTGGCGCGGATGAGACCCTGATCTACGCCCGCGACATGTCTGACCGCGCGGTGCAAAAAGAGTTTTCCACCCAGATCAAGAAGCTGTCGGGTGGTGAAGGTGTCGATGTGGTCTATGACGCCGTTGGCGGCGACTACGCCGAACCCGCCGTGCGCGCGCTTGCGTGGAAAGGCCGCTTTCTTGTCGTTGGTTTCCCCGCTGGCATCCCCAAAATCCCGCTCAATCTAACGCTTTTGAAAGGCTGCCAGATCGTCGGCGTGTTCTGGGGCGCGCACACCATGCGCGAACCAGCCAACCACGCCGAAAACATGGGCGATCTTTTCCGCATGTACGGCGAAGGCAAGGTCAAACCCCGCGTCTCCGCCAGCTATCCGCTGGAGCAAGCAGGCGATGCGCTGCAACTGCTCTCAGACCGCAAGGTGCTGGGCAAGGTTGTGGTCACGGTGGATTGAGGCGCGCGAAGGGCATCGCCCTTCCTTGAGGGCGGCACACCTGAACTTTTGCGCGGGACCACACCAAACATGAGACGTAAATGGG
The DNA here is from genome assembly GCA_045105735.1 of Sulfitobacter sp. Lineage (GTDB taxonomy): Bacteria > Pseudomonadota > Alphaproteobacteria > Rhodobacterales > Rhodobacteraceae > Sulfitobacter. The sequence goes on from JBGCDV010000072.1 coordinate 19,472, forward strand.
ACAAGCCGAGGTCAAAATCGCCCTCCTGCGGGAAGGAGGGCGATGTCCGTGGTGCCCAGGCGCGGTGCGATCAACTCAGACCGTCCGCCTCACAGATGGCTCACATCATTGAACCCGCGCACGATCATCTCTTCGCCCTGCACCACCAACCGGGAAATCGACCCGTTTGCCGCCCCGCTGAACGCGAATCCCCGCGCGCCCGTGGCAATCGACAGCGCGGCACCCACCACGCCACCATGCACCACCACGGCAACCAGCTCATCCGCATGGGCCGCCGCGATCCGCAGCAATCCGCGCCGCACCCGTTCTTGCAATTGCGCCGTTGTTTCCGCACCGGGCAACTCGCCCCATTCATGCCGCTCTCTGGCGCGCACAATGGCCGGATCGTTCTCAGCCGCGCGGAACCGAAACTCGCCTCCGTCCCAATCGCCCAGAAACACCTCCCGCAGGTCGCGCTCCACCCGTGGCTGCACGCCCAGATGCCTGGCCAAAGGGGCGGCTGTCTGATGTGTGCGCTGCATTGTAGTGACGTAAATCGCCTTGATAGGCTCTGTTTTCAGCCGCTCCCCCACCGCCAGCGCTTGCCGCTCGCCGTCGGGATGCAGCGCAGGATCGCCCTGCCCCTCGACCATCGCAAAGCTTTCGCCGCGCACCGCTGCCTGCGTCTCTCCATGCCGGATCAGCAGCAGGTCCGCCGCGCCCTTTGGGGGCTGAAACCGATGTTGCCGCGCTTCTTTCATAACCTATCTCCCTCTCATCCCTCGCAATAGGACATATCCCATGCAAAACCGCCAGATCACCATCGCTGAACTGCCCACAGATGCGCTCACCCCTGAGCATTTCGCCTTGTCAGAGACTGATATGCCCACCCCCGGCGACGGCGAGCTGCTCTTGCGAGTGATCCTGATGTCCATTGATGCCGCCAACAGATCGTGGATGAAAGGGGCCACCTACCGCGCCGCCGTACAGGCCGGAGACCCCATGCCCACCTACGCCATTTGCGAAGTGATGGCCTCCAACAGCCCAAAAATCGCCACCGGGGACATCGTGGCGGCCGAAGCGGTCTGGGCCGATTACATCACCGCGCCTGCCCACAAAGTGCAAAAACTCCCCAAAGTAGAGACGCTTTCCCACCTCATGTCGGTCTACGGCATCGCAGGCAAAACCGCCTATCACGGGCTGATGTCCATCGGGAACCCGGTGGCAGGCGAAACCGTTCTTGTCTCCGCCGCCGCGGGCTCTGTCGGTGGCTATGTCGGTCAAATCGCCAAAGCCTTGGGCTGCCGCGTCGTCGGCATCGCGGGCGGGCCTGAGAAATGCAAATGGGTGCAGGACGAACTGGGCTTCGACGCCTGCATCGACTACCGCGAGGCTGGGCTTTCCAAGAAACTCAGCCAGGCCTGCCCCAACGGCGTTGACGTCTATTTCGACAATGTCGGCGGCAAAATCCTCGAATCCTCCCTCAATTTCATGAATGAAAAAGGCCGCGTCGTCTGCTGTGGCGCGATCAGCCAATATGACACCGACAACCCCACAGGGCCGCGCAACCTGCCCGGTGTGCTGGTGGTGAAACGCCTCAAGATGGAAGGCTTCATCGTGATGGATTTCGCCCATAACGACGCCAAATGCGTCCGCGCCATGCAGCATTGGGTCTCCACCGGGCAGATCAAAGTGCACGAGGACATCGTTGAGGGCCTCGAAAACGCGCCGCAAGCGCTCATCGGTCTGCTTGCCGGTGATAACAAAGGCAAACGCCTCGTCCGTGTCGGCACCGACCCCAGCTAAAGGAAACCGCTTATGTCATCCCTCGAAAACGCCATCGCCCATTCCAAGACCCTCATCGGGACCGAAGTGGGCGTCTCCAACTGGATCACTGTTGATCAGCAGATGATCGACGAATTTGCCAAGACCACCCATGATGAGCAATGGATTCACGTCGATCCAGAACGGGCCGCCCGCGAAACGCCCTTTGGCGGGGCCATCGCACATGGTTTCCTCACGCTCTCGCTTGCCAGCCGCTTTGCCTATGATTGCTTTGCGATGATGGACGGTCAGGTCATGGGCATCAATTACGGCATGAACAAACTGCGCTTTCTGATGCCCGTGAAAGCAGGCAGCAGGCTGCGCGGGCGGTTCACGCTGATGGATGTCAGCGCGCGGGACGCCACATCGATGCTGCGCACCAACACGCTCACGATTGAGATTGAGGGCAACGAAACCCCCGCCTTGGTCGCGGAATGGCTGGGCCTCGCGATCTTCAAGGACTGACCCGCAATGTTACTTCTTCTTGGCGGCCTTCTTCAGGGCCGCCTTGACCTTAGGATGGGCCAATATCGCCTTGCGCAACTTCGGCTCGAAATCCTTGGGGCTGGGGCCGGGTTTAAACGGTTCCAAGGTGGCCTTGAACACCGTCGGGGCCACCGCACTAATCACTGTTTTGACCGCCTCCTCCCCTGTCTTATCAAGATCAATTTTACCCAACCCCTTGAAATCTTTAAGATCAAAATGGGCACCCGCTCCTTTGGCATACTTCTTGGACAATGGCCCAAGGATTTTCAGGCCCGCCCCCTTGATAAAATCGTCAATGACCCCGTTCACCAAAGCGTCAAAGTCCAATTTCTTACCTGTCGTACCAAAGCCGCTGATCCGTTTGAGACTGTTTTCAATGACACTCTGCACCCCGCCATTGGCCGCCTTGATCGCGTACTGCAACAGGAGTTTTGAGCCGTATTTTTCCACCGCTTTCTTCGCAACATCATCAAGATAATCGCCCAGCTTGCCGCCCTTCATCAACAGGCCGATCGTGCCGTCCACCGCCGCCGTGACAAACACCCGCGACACGCCACCGCCGACGCTGTAATTCGCCGTGGTGGAGGCCCGGTCGACTTCCTTCAGCGTCTGGTCATAGGCCGCGACCCCTGCCCCGACCCCCACCTGCACCTGCCAGCTTGCCCCGGCTGTTGCGATCCCTGCCGTAATGGACAGCGTGGCAGCCGCCGTGTCCCTGATGATCGTGAGATTCTTGACGAGTTCCTTGCCCCCGCCAAACACCGTCTCACGGTACTGGTCCATCGCGGCAAAGGCGTCTCTGATGGGTTTCGATTGCGTGCTAAGCTGCGCCGGGTCAAGCGTCAGGTTCTTGGCGTCCTTCTGCATTTTCTTGGCCGCCATGACAGCCCCGCCAATCTCGCCTTTTGACGGAAACTTGGCCTTTGTTGCGAAATCAACCGCCGTGCTCCAGAACCAGTTGTCCTTGCGGGCCGTTTCATGCGCCTTCCAGAGTATTTTGACCTCATTGGCCATTGAGACATAAGGCTGTATCGCCGCTGCCGCCTGCGCACCCGCCTTGGCTTTCAACTGCCGGAGCTGGTTCGGCGTGACCCAAGCTTTCTTGCCATTGACCTCCACCAACGTCCGCGGGATCGCCGCATCCTCAATCGCCAGCAGTGTCGCGTTGTTTACGTCTCTTGAGCTGTTCTGAATGCCGATCTTACCCTTGAGATCATTCACCGCCTGTACGGTGGCGTCATCCATTTCACCCGTCGCTTTGACCTTGTAGCCAAACTGTCGATTGAGCAGTTTCTGCAGGTTTTCGACGTCGGGGCTGCAATCCCCGTACTTAATTCCAGACATAAAAACCCCATTCAAGAAGGGTCCATCGAGGTCAAAGGGCGCATGTTCCTGTCAGGCTGAAAGTGCGCAGGCCAAGGCGGGAGTGGATTGAAACTAGGCCAAACCCTTACGCTGAACGGGTCACACCCCAGTCAAAATTCGCCTTCACATTCACAAGATCACACCGTCGATACCCCATTGTGCCAAGGCGCGCGCGCCGCTGGCAAAGCAGGTTCCAATCAAATGCGCAGCTTAGTCTCCACAGACCAAATGCTTTTCCCACGGTAATTGAGGGCATAACGAATCGTTAATAATGGGCACAGACTACACGATTTTAGGCTCTATTGCTCGGAATTCTGACGATCGCTGCCACCCGCCTCGCGCGAACTAACGGCAACAGCGCGCTGACGTTACGTTTCATCACTGGCGGCTCCTTGGTCGCTGCACTACCTTTTTATCACAAAACCAAAGGACAACGTGCCATGCAAACCGACTATCTGATCTCTGGCGCCGGGGCGACCGCGCTGTCCTTTCTTGATGTGCTTTTGGAGGAAACCGACGCGCATGTCGTCATTGTGGATCGCCGCGATGCACCGGGCGGCCACTGGAATGACGCATACCCCTTCGTCCGCCTGCACCAATCAGCCAGCTTTTACGGCGTCAACTCACGCCATCTCGGGGCCAAACGAACCCCCGATCAGGATTTCATGGACGCCAAGTATGAGCTCTCCACCAAGTCCGAGATCCTGCATTATTTCCACGACCTGATGGAAAACACCTATCTGCCCACCGGCCGCGTGACCTATCTGCGCAATGCTGAACATCTGGGCGGCGGGCGTGTGCGCCACCTGATCACCGGCGCAGAAACGCAGGTTGATGTTGCCAAAAAGGTCGTAAACGCGGGCATCTGGGGCGACAAAGGGTCCATCCCTGCCACGCATACGCCCAAGTTTGAGATCGCCGAAGGCACCGCCTGCGTCCCCATCAACGACCTGCCACGCCGCGCATCCGAGCATCGCAATTTCACCGTCATCGGAGCGGGCAAAACAGGCATGGACGCCGCCGTCTGGCTGCTCGAACAGGGCGTTGACCCCGACCGCATCACATGGGTGCGCCCCAATGACTACTGGCTTTTCAACCGCGAGCGCATTCTCAACCACCCTGCCCTGTTCACCACCACCATCGGCACCTTCCTGCGCGAGTTTGAGATCCTTGGATCCGTCACCAATATCGCCGACTACTGCACCGCGATGGAGCAGGCAGGCAATTGGCACCGCATCGATCCCGCCGTCACCCCGACCAAATTCCACGCCGCCGTCTGCTCCCCGCGTGAGGTTGCATTGCTCGCCAGCATCAAGAATGTCATCCGCATGGGTCACGTCACCCGCCTGACGCCAACGCAGATCATCCTCCAGAACGGCACCCAGGATACGCCTGACAACACGCTCTATATCGACTGCACCGCCACCGCCGGTGTCGTCATGCCAAAAGACACACCGCCCGTGTTCGATGGCGATACCATCAATCTCAATCTCATCCGCCCGTTTCAGCCCCTGTTCGGTGCCGGCCTCATCGCCTTTCTTGAGGCCCACGTCCCCGATCACGCAACCCGCGCCGCCTGCACGCATACGGTCAATTTCCATGACACGCCCGCGCAATATGTAGCTGAACAAGTGCCCGCGATGATGAACCAGGCGGCATGGTCCAAGGTGCCGCCTGTTCGCGAATGGATGGAACGGACGCGGCTACAGGCGATGAACCATCTCCTGCCCGGATTCGACCCTAATGATGCGGAAAAAGCGGATTTGATGAACCGCTTTGGCCCCGCAACCAAGGCCGCCATTCAGAACATCCCAAACATTCTCGCCGCTGGCTAACCGCCATACCGCTGCGCAAAACGCCGCAATATCACCCCCGGCACATGCACATCTGAGGCATGACACGCCTCGATCAACCGCTCCACATCTTGGGGCGGGAAATACCCGTGGTTGCGATAAACCTGAATGCGCCGTTCAAAGTCATGTGCATCCGCTTCGGGGTGAAACTGTGTTGCATAGACGTTGTGCCCATGCCGGATCATCTGCACCGGACATCCCTTTGAGCGGAGCAAATGCACCGCACCATCGGGCACGGCCTGAACCGCTTCCTTATGGCCCACAAAAACCTCAAATTGGGTCTCTAACCCAGCCAAAAGCGGGTCTGTCGCCGCAGCTTGAGTTGCCTCGCAAACCGTGGGGCCCACCGGCTCGCCGTATCGCGCCTTGCTCACCTCAGCGCCAAGGTGATGCGCCAGAATACCAAGGCCATAGCAGCAGCCCATAAACGGGTGATCGCGCGCTGTGATTTGCGGCATCAGCGCCATAATCTGGCTCTCACTTCGCGCATCCTGGGCGCTCTTTTCGTCCGGCGCGTCACTGACACACCCCGGCCCCCCGCCGACAATCACTCCGGCAAACTCAGTGACATCAAGGTCCTGAGGGATGTTTTCGCGGTCAACGCGAATGCGCCGCGTCTGTTCAGGGGTCAGCCCACATTTATCAAGGATCGCCGCATATTCGTCGTCAGAGGCGTCCGTTTCAGGGCGCAGTTGCAGAATGAGAAATGGTTTCATGGCAGTTGGCTACCGATATGGCACCCACAAGGCAAGCGGGGCGTCTGGTGCAAAACCTCAGTCCTCAAAGGCCTCAGGCTCCAGATCGCGCCAAAACGCCTTGATAGAGCCTGTATTGAGCGCGGACATCCAGCCATGGCGCTCAAAATCTGCCCGCGCATCTGCGTCTTCTATCATCGACAAAAACAAACGTCGGTCTGCATCCCGTTGCGTTGGTGTCCGGGCGCTCACCAGTCTCTGCACGGTTGCCAGCACCTTGGCTCTCGTCGACGAAACAGGCGGCGTTGCAGGCCCCCGCGCATAATCCTGTCGCAGGGCTGCGGACAAATATCCAACCGGGTTTTTCACGCCGCGCTGCGTCCCGACATAAGCGATCTTGGCCGCTACATGGTCCTCCCCATGCTCCGCAATCCATTGCCGCGCCAGCCGGTCGCTGACGCCCAGCCTTTGTAACTGCGCGTACACGTCGGACCGCCGCACACCCTCTCCATCGTCCAGATCCAGAATGGCAAGCTGGGGGTTTTCAGAGATTTTAAAGCGTATATCCGTGACCGCCCTGCCCCGCTTGCGGATTTCTGGCTCAACAACGATGTTTGACGTCCTGTTCACCTCCGCCACCGCCGGTTTGATGATCTTGGCGTTCAGGTGTTTGTAGACCGCGTAATACTCCGACCCCTCAACCCCCATGAGCCGCCGAAACAGGTCCAGCGGCCACCATCCGGTGCTGCCCGTCCGCACAAACCGATAGCAGTTCTCATAAAGCGCAAGCGCATGGCCACTGGTGAACTTGCGCTGAATGTTGAGATTGATCAGAGCAAAGGCCTTAGGGTCATTCAGCTTGGCTGCCAGCGCCGGGGAATAGGCATATTCACACACGCCCCCTTTGAGTTTCGCATAACTCAAAAGGCTCGACACGCCCCATTCCTGCTGTCCCTGATCGTCCAGCATGTCCCACTCCGCAACCGTCTCTGCAAGACCGCGTAGAGACGCTTTCAGGGTGTCCATATCGTTGGAATTATATCCGATCATCATGCAGAGCGTGCGCGCATCGATCATGTGTACCTGATTGGTGATCAGCGTGTCATAGGCGTTCAGCAACAGCACATTGCTGAGCTTGCGCTGCAACAGCGTCAGCTTGCCTGACACATGGATCGCCGCCACATGCTTCTTTACTGACCCTCGGCGCAACGCACCTGTCAGTTGATCTTTCGGGATATCTGCTTGATTGCCCATTATTGATGTCTCACTGCCCGTGCCGGGGTGATCCCCGATCTGTTAGGAGCATCATGCGCCAAAAGGCACCCACGATCAAGCGGTCTCCGGGTTCCTTAATGATATCGGGCTTGGTGTGTCTAAGGGTACCAATTTACGGGATGGCATTGCGCCCGATCTGTCATTGGGGGACGGTATCAGACCCCAACAAGGCCCTAATATGGGCTTTCCCGGATTCGGGCACCTCAAAACATGCGAATCGGCGCCTTTGATCCTGTATTCTGGTCTCCCTTGTCCTGCATTTGGGTCCCTCTCTTCCTGTAACAAGGTCCCTGAGGTGAAGTAACCGATTGGAAAGGCGTCACTTATTTGAGGCAAACATCCTAAAAGTCCTAAAGAATTATACAATGTAGTCTGCCATTTTTAGGATTAGGAAATCCAAGATGCGCAGCTGGTCTTAGTGATTCACAATTCCTCGCAGATGTGCGATAAATTCGCGAACACGCGCCTTTATTGCGTACATGTCTGAGGATTTATGTCGTCAACTCCCAAAGCCCCACCGCCTCCGTATTTCAACATTGATCCTGAGGCTGCAGCCTCCCGTCTATCGGATCCTATCGATACTGCCCGATTCGCAAAAGCCGCGGCTTTTGCTGGCAGGGGTCGCGACGATCTTGCGAAAAGGGGATATGCCCCCGACGGTAAAAAACGGCTCCGGCGGTTTTCGACGTGGGAGGTATGCCGGTATCTAATCGACGTGGCTCCGGCGCATTTGCGGCGGGTTTTGAAGTCAAACCCTGATCTGCCCCAGGGTGATGGGGAGGCTGGATCGAAGTGGTTTACTCTGGAAGAAGTGCTCCTGTTGAGGGAGCATTTTGCGAGCGAAGGTGCCTCGAATAAACAGTACAAATCCTGGCGGCCCGAAGGATTGCCGGCGAAAGTGATCTCCGTGGCGAATTTCAAAGGCGGGGGCGGCAAGACCTCAACTTGTGCTCATTTGGCAATGTCGGCAGCGTTGGACGGGTACCGGGTGCTGGTTATTGATCTGGACAGCCAGGGGTCTCTTACGTCGATTATGGGGGGGGAGGTGGCGGACGAATGGTCGACGGCCTTCCCGCTTTTGGCCAAGGATTTCGCGCGGCATTTGCAGGGGGAAAATGCGGTGAGAGCGGCGCGGGGGGCGGCGGAAATACCGTTTGACGAGACCCTGACCGAGAGCCTGGAGGTTTCGCCGCGAAACCTGATTCAAGGAACGCATTGGCCGAATATTGACCTGATCGGCGCGCAGCTAAACCTTTACTGGGCGGAGTTTCAGGTGCCCGTCTGGCGGATGCAGGTGCGGTCCTGGCCGTTGTGGGATGCGCTGACCAATGCGTTGGAATCAGAAGGAATTTTGGACGAATATGACATTGTGTTGCTCGATACGCCGCCAGCGCTCGGATACTTAACGATCAACGCTTTGGCGGCGGCGGATATCCTGCTGGTGCCGCTGGGCGCATCGTTTCTGGAGTTTGATTCCACGGGCCGTTTCTTTGACATGCTGTATTCGACTTTCGCCAGCATCGAGGAGGGTGAGAACCGGATCAGGCGACAGGACGGGCTGCCGGAGATGAAGTTCGAATGGGACGCGGTGCGCGCGCTGATCACGCGGTTTGACGCGAGCCAGCAGACCGATCTGGCGAATGTCATTCAGGCCTACTTCGGGGATTTCATGACGACGTACCGGCAGGAAGTCACGGCGATGGTGGGGCAGGCCGGAGAGCAGGTGAACGGCATCTATGAAGCCGATTACCGGGAGTTCAACCGGGATACATACGTGCGGGGCAGGGAGGCCTTTGACCGGACGTGGGCGGAAGTGAAGGAAGTGTTGCTGGGCACATGGTGGCGCGACCTGCAGGATCGAAAGGCAAAGGAGCAGGCAGATGGCCAAGAGACGTAAGCTGGAGACGCCGTCGGCGGAGGATCTGGGGCGGATTGAGGATGAGTTTCGCCGCGAAACCCCTTTACGAAACATGACCGCACCGATCGCTCAGGTGGCGGCAGATGCGGCCGAAGCCCATGCGCCGGGCAGCCCGGAGCAACGCCGCGATGAGGCGCAGGCGACGGCATTCAGAGCGGCAGAAGAGGCGGGGCGGATCATTCTCGAAATTCCGCTGGATGAGATCGAGCCAATGTCGATGCAGCGTGACCGCACGGTGCTGGACAAGGACGCGCTGGAGGAACTGGAATATTCCATCGGGCTGCACGGGGTGCGCCTGCCGATCGAAGTGCACCCGCTGAATGAGCCGCAGGGCGGCAAACGCTTTGGCCTGATTTCGGGCTATCGGCGGTTGCTGGCACAGCAGAATGTCTATGCCCGAACCGGGGCGGAACACCTTGGCCGGATCAGGGCGGTGGTGCGCGACCCCGAACAGATGGGCGGTGCCTTTGTCGCGATGGTCGAGGAAAACGAAATCCGGCAGGACCTGAGCCATTATGAGCGTGGCCGGATTGCAGTTATTGCGGCGCAACAGGGCGCATTTCACAACACCGAAGAAGCGGTGGCAGAAATGTTTGCGGCTGCGTCAAAAGCAAAACGCAGCAAAATCAGATCCTTCGCGATGATTTTCGAGGAACTGGGCGACATGTTGCAGTTTCCCGAAGGGATGCGAGAGAAAGACGGGCTACGGCTGGCGGCGGCGCTGCGGACGGGCGCAGAAGCGCGGTTGCGCGAGGTGCTGGGCACGGGGCAGGGGGTGGACGCAAAAAGCGAATGGGCGCTGATTGACGCGGTGCTGGCAGAGCAGTCAGACGCGCCCAAAGACCCCAAACGCGGCGGGCGGCCACGCGTATCGATCCCCAAGGCCGGATGGGCAGGCAACGACACTTTGCAAACTTCCACCGGGGTGACGATGCGCAAGGAAAGCGACAGCAATGGTTACCTCATTCGGTTCAGTGGCAAGGGGCTTTCGCATGAGCTGATGGAGATGCTGATGCGTGACATTCAGGAGAAACTGGAACGGGGGTAGGGCGGGTGTCGTCCTCAATGGGTTCTCGCAGAGGTGGAAAGATTGAAAAACCCTTTTGAATATTGGTTAAAACGGGTTAACACTTTCTTCGTTATGTAAATTAGACACTAGGTGATTAAAATGAAGACCTCCAACGTATTGGAACAGCAAATCGGCAAAGGCGAATTTTTTGGAATTCTCAAAGGTGAGCCGATCAAAAAGCCCGATTTCAACTGCGGAGACCCGCAAAATCCTTGCCGTGAAAGATTTGGCCTTGATGATCTGCTGGGTAAGCCGTCGGGTGCCATGACGCGGGTCGTTGCAAGCTGAGCGCAGCGCATGCTTTGGCGTGCCTGAGTTATAGGAATTGAGGGAGAAGATGATGAAAGTTTCCAACGTATTGGAACAGCGGATTGGGGGCATCAAGGGCGAGGTCTTTGATGCGTTCAAAGGGGAACCGGTAAAGCAGATCCCTTGTGGGGACAGGGGATGCCCGGACCGTAAGATCGTCGGTCTGGACGAGCTTTTGGGCAAAGCATCCGGCGCGATGATACGGGTTGTCGCAAGCTAAGCGCAGCGCATGCTTTGGCGTGCCTGAGTTTATGGGAATTGAAGGAGAAGATGATGAAAGTATCCAACGTATTGGAACAGCGGATCGGCGGCATCAAGGGCGAGGTCTTTGATGCGTTCAAAGGGGACCCCTGTGATCGACCGACCCGAGACACACAGTGTGCTGGCAGCCGGACGACCTTTGGTCTGGATGACCTGCTGGGCAAACCGTCTGGCGCGATGACACGGGTTGTCGCAAGCTGAGCGCAGCGCATGCATTGGCGTGTTTGAGTTTACAAGAGTTAAGGGAGAAGAAGATGAAAGTTTCCAACGTATTGGAACAGCGGATCGGTGACCTCAAGGGCGAGGTCTTTGATGCGTTCAAAGGGGACCCTTGTGATCGGCCGAACCCCGAAAAAGTGTGTCAACGACGGACGGCTTTTGGTCTGGATGACCTGCTGGGCAAACCGTCCGGTGCGATGACGCGGGTTGTCGCAAGCTAAGGATTGATTGATTTTGATCGGGAGAGGCCCGGGCGCAGTGATGTGTCCGGGTTTTTTCGTGTGTGCGTCTGGATTTTGACGGTGCGTCACAGGGGGTGGCCCGGGGTGGTCCTTGGGGGAGGGGGCCGCTAGCGTCTGGGGGAGTGACAAGGAGGCATCACATGCAACTAGATCAGGCCATGCGCGAGCGGCGTTCCATCCGGGGATTTCAGGACAAGCCGGTGCCACGTGCGCTGCTGGAGGAGATCATTGCGCTGGCCAATCGCGCGCCGTCTTCGATGAACACGCAGCCCTGGCATCTGCATGTGTTGACGGGCGAGCCACTGGAGCGGGTGCGGGAGGGCAATTCGACGCGGATGATGTCGGGGGTGCCGCCGGTGCGCGAGATCGTGGATCACGGCGCATATGAGGGGCCGCACCGGGACCGTCAGGTGGAGATCGCCAAGCAGTTGTTCGCGGCGATGGGGATCGCGCGGGAAGACAAGGAGATGCGGCAGGACTGGGTGATGCGTGGCTTTCGCCAGTTTGACGCGCCGGTGTCGATTGTGGTGACCTTTGACAAATCGCTGGACGGCGGCACGATCGCGCATTTCGATCTGGGTGCTGTGACCTATGGTCTGGTGCTGGCGGCGTGGTCGCGGGGCCTTGGTGCGGTGATCAACGGACAGGGGATCATGCAAAGCCCGGTGGTGCGCGAACATGCACAAATCCCCGAGGATGAGGTGATCCTGACTTGTGTGGCGCTCGGCTGGCCG